>CAYYEX010000004.1:0-122230 GCA_964471165.1 uncultured Candidatus Saccharibacteria bacterium | reverse complement strand
GGTATATAGTGATTCCGCAATGTCGAAGAAATTTACATACGATGATTTTCGAAAAGAGCTACTACGGCAAAAAGCTCAGTACATAAGTAGTGTTTTGGACGATGATCGTCGGACGGATCATCAAATCGCATTCGCCGCGCTTGATGAAATCTTTCTTCTCGAACAGATACTAAAAACAAAAATAGCGGAGGAGAATTTCTTGCTATTGTACGAGAAAATACCAAGAGATTCAGAGCTCACTTCTGCGCTTGAAAACGAGCCATCCGCAACTCAGCGAACTCTTAATCTGGGGGACTCGCTAAAGGTCTTTCGGGTCATTTTCCCCGACTCTGAGATTACAAAAAATACGCAGAGTATTGAACTACTTGTAGATCAAAGAAATGAACTTAGGCATCATGTTGCTCACTTCATCATGAATATGAAAGAGCTCCTAGAGCTGATTCGTAAGGTTTATGAGGTTCAACTCGCAGTGCTCGAATCAATAGTTGGAAAGGTGCCTGTTGCAAAAAAGAGTGCCCTGTCAACCGCAGAAATCGCTCAGCTGTTCGAAGATTCCGTACGAAAGAAAATTCGACCGCGACCGTCCGATCTAATGTTTAGTCCTTCAGCAGTTGCAGCCCCAATTTATGATTTTTCTTCATCCGCAATATCCGGAGGAGTTACAGCGAATGTTATGTCTGGTTTCGCTTACAGTGCAGAGAATTGCCCGCGATGTGGCACTTACTCATTCCGGCGAAAGCATGAAAACATCTTTACGATCAGTGTTGATCAAGACAACTCTTACATTTGTTCATTCTGTGGACTAGAGTTAACGGAAGAGGAGCGCAAGGTTGCAAAGAATCTTAAGAGGTAAACTGAGATATAAATGACCGAACAGGATTTTACAAGTGTTGTTGACGATCTACTTTTCTCATACAACCAATTTATATTAAATGGATTTCTTCACCGAGATGTATCTCATGGGGTTTATGAAAGAAATCGTCCTGTATGGAACAATATCCTTTTAGGATTAGAAAATAATGCCATCGTGGGCCTCGCGCGTCTCCTCGATGATCACCGAGCAAAGGATTTTGGTAGACCGTTTGACGAGGCGGAGTTAAATCCCATTCGGGAAAAAATCATCAATATTCGTCATGCGCACATTGCACATTTGGATCTTTCTGTAAAAAGAAACATGCCGTCCTTTTTAGCTGAAAATCAGCTTTCTGGTAGTGAATTGGTAAAGATGTTTGCGGCTTTACAGAAAAGGGCATTGGGCTTTCAAAAAGCCTACGATTTCAAATATGATGTTCAAGCTGAATTCTCCAAGGTAACGAACACCACATTGAATGATCTAGCGGAGTGGCTAAAGTATTTTGCGTAGGACCGGAATTGGTAACGGACATGTCAGAAATGGGGATTGGTGTCAGACACGGGAATCGGGGCTAAGCACGAGAGAAATGAGAAAAGTGTGGTGAAGTAAAAATCTGGCTGGATGATATTGTGTCAGGCCGGAATCGGCTAATCAAAAACAACACCGAAAGCCCATTTGACGACCGCAAGCATCACGACGCCAACAACAAAGAGAATGACTGCACCGCCCGCAAAAGTGAATAACGCTTTTGTACCCTGGGTAACAATCTCAATAATTTCACCTAGACTCCGCCTCGGTTGCTGCGGCAGTGAAACATCTTCTACGGGATGCCTGTCGGTTTTTGCTTCTCGCCAAATTGCGCGACCAGCTGCATAAACGCAGTAACCTATCGTCGCTACAGACAAAAGCGCTACGGCGTACCCGATGATAAAGTTGAAGATATTCATATGAGAGCATCCTATCATTTAGAGAATTGGGGTCAGTCCCTCCAGAAAGGAGAAACCCCACGCATGAAATGCGAGGGGCAAGCAGTGTGGCATGAAAACAAAAAACCCCGGCACGTGATACGATTTTTGTATGAAATGGCGAACACTGTTCCGGTATATGGCTGGGGCTGCTACCGGCACTGTGGTCATGATTGGTTGTCTGATTGCAATAAATGACTTTACAGGGAAAATTTTTCAGGTGTTTGCCAATCTACCCATTCCAGATTTCAATCCGTATTCCGATTTGGTCAAAATACTTGCGTTCATGCTGCTGTTCACCATCCCGTTCGGTGTACCGGTCGCACTCATGCTCGACCCGAAGAAAGAATTGTCGTTTGTGAAGGACACTGCTGGGGTTATTTTGATGACCGTCCCTGCGACACTTATTGTTCTGCTGTTGCTTATCCTTACGGGCGGTATGCTCAATGCTGGGGGACACTAGCGGGACCGGGGAATCGTGGCTAAGCACGACTAAAAGGGAAATGGTGTGGCATGTCCCTCCGCTTCAGCGGTGGGACCTGTGCCCCGGCTTTAGCCGTGGTATGAAAACAAAAACCCCGGCAGCGAAATTAGGGTAAAAAAATCGCCACCCTTTAACCGGGGTGGCAGCGGTCTCGCTTTGTTCTGTGCGAGTCAGTATTCGTCTTCGCGATCTTCGTAGTAGTGCTCCTCGCGCAGCGCGAGTCGTTCATAATGCGCGCCGTCGTCGAAGTCGTCATCGTCGTAGGGTTCTTCGAAGTGCCAGGCACTGTCCCACATGTTGAGGTGGAACGTCACCTTGTACTCCTCACCCTCGGCGTTCGTGTAGAAGAAGCTTCCTTCGCGCCCGGCAGTCTCCGGAAAGTAGAACCGGACACTCTCGAGCGGAAGCTCCAGCACAAACGCTTCGATGCGTTCGGGCAGACCGTCCTCCGAAGAGTAACGGATCGGCTCGAGCACGACGATCTTCACGATGCCGTCTTCAACAGCAAGGTCACTGAACTCACCGAGTCGTCGCTCACCTGTGGGCTTTGCGGACGGTCCGATGCGCTCAATAGAGATTGCGCAGCACTTGCCGACAAGCGCGCGTGTGTCGGCAACGAGCGGAATAATGCCTGCAGCCGTGCGCGTCAGCGTCTCTGCAAAGCAGAAGACGATGTGTCCATTCGGACTTTCGTTTGGCCGCAGTTTCCATTGTTCGCCCGCCTTGCACTGCCGCCGCTGCGTTTCGCGCAACGACAAGACCAGTTTGAAGCGGGCGCCGTTGTGCTCGTAGGGGGCCCACAGCTGCACGGTGCCGTGGTGGGTGCCCTCAAGGAGTTGAACATCGACGGTGGTCGGGAACGTCTTGGGCAGATTGGTAACCATTGGATTCTCTCCGTGACCCGAGTGTGCGTTGCCGCACCCTCGAGGACTCGGGATTATCCTCCAAAAGAATGCGGTAGTTCAAGAAACGACTTAAACTCTACATATCCTCATGGGAGCCTCCTCTCTGAAAAGAACGACGGACGAATAATGTCACGTAGTTACGATATGTCAAATTCCAGTGGAGTCGGGTCAGTTTCCTCAATAAGGGAAATGCTATTGTGGCCGAATGACAAAGACAGAGAAAGAGAAGGAGGTGCTCACATTTGAGAAGCCACAGGAATTCAGGAAATGGCTCGCAAAGAACCATGGCGTATCGACAGGGGTGTGGCTCAGGCACTTTAAGAAAGACTCCGGTAAAAAGGGGATTACCTATGCCGAAGCCCTCGACGAGGCGCTGTGCTACGGATGGATTGATAGTCAGAAAAATGCATACGACGCAGAGTCGTTCATACAAAGATTTTCCCCACGCAAAACCAAAAGCGTGTGGTCCAAAAGAAACATCGAGCACATCGCGCGCCTCACCAGGGCTAAGCGCATGAAGTCTGCCGGACTCGCGCAGGTGGTAGCGGCGAAGAAGGACGGCCGATGGGAACAAGCCTACGATTCTCCGGCTAATATGAAAATCCCGGATGACTTTCTCGTAGCGCTCAAAAAGGATAAGAAAGCAAAAACCTTTTTCGACACGCTCAATCGCGCCAATCTTTTCGCGATAGGCTGGCGCCTCCAGACAGCCAAAAAGCCCGAGACGAGGGCCAAGCGGATGAAGGCAATCCTCGCGCAGCTCAAAGCCGGCAAGAAGTTCCACTAGAGGGAAGTGAGGCCGAGGGTTTGACGTATCTGAGGTGGAATTGTAGAGTCTCGCGCAGGTGGCTCGCCGAGCACCGCAAATGAGGGGAGTACGAGAAAATGTCCCATCCGATCAAGGTTGCCATTGTTGGCGACGGGGCAGCACATATTCAATCTCGCGAAGCCTACCGCGAGCAGGCGACCGATTTTGCCAACTCGCTCAACCGCCGCATGACCGGCATCGGCGACAAGGAACATCGGGCGTTCAGCGCGGTGGTCGTGGACACCGTCGAAGAGGCGCTCAGGGGTCACCTTTTGACCATCGAGTCGCCACGGCGTCTGGTGTTCATCTCGAACATCTTCCTGCCGAAGGCCAAGGAGCTGGCCCTCGAGCACGCGCGTTCGAACCTGCGCGTCTACGTCATTACCGGACTGCCGCCTTCGAGTGAACCGGTCGTCATCGAAAAGCGCTGGCTCGCGCATGCAAGCATTGCCGACTTGATGGAATAATCGCGAGGGAACAATGCCATACGGTCGTAGTCTTCCGGCGTTACTATTCGATGTGGAGTGGGAACAGCTGGCGGTATTCTTTGCCAAGGATCAAGATCTCTGGCAAGCGCTCGCAATGCTGCGGGCGGCAAAGAATATTCCACAACGGGCAGATATTCTTTTCCCGTTTGGAACGTGTCGCAACATTCCGCAAGAGGTGATCAACACCAAGTTGCGGGTCGCACTGATGCCATATCGGCTTTCGCGCATTGGTTCTCGGGCAGCTCCGTTCAACAATCGGATCCAGCGTCCGCTCGCTATCGTGCGCTGGACAGTCGGCGTGCAGACGAGCTTGCAGCTCGACGAGCCGCGAGCCATCGCCGCGTAGAGGGGCTAGGAATAGTTCATCAGAGGCCGGGCAACGTTCCGGCCTTTTGATTTGGCTCAAATACAAAACCCCTGTGCCGGATGCACAGGGGACGGATGTGTTCGGAACGCCATCAGGCTGTTCGCGCTCTTGCGAGGATGTCGAAGACGAGGATGATGTTCTCCGGTTTGCCGGAAACAAGCAGCGAGTACACGCTCTCGAGCATGAACTCCGGCTGCCGGACCCGAATCCAGCGTTTAATCTTTTCGACGTCGCCGTCGAAAATCTTGGTGAGCTGGTCGTTAATCTGGTACAGACTGTCGCACCGCGCGACCAGGAACTCGTGACCGCCAAGGTCGCGCAGCTGTCGTTTCAACGAGTCGCGATTCTGTCCAATCGGCTGCATGAAGCCGAAAACCTTGGCCTGCTCCTCGAGCGAAAAGCCGAGCTTTTCGAGGGCGGGCAACAATTCGTCAATCGCTTCCGTTACATTCTGGGCGGTGCGTTCTGTAGCCATAGCGTGATTCCTCCTGAGCCGTTGCGCAGCCTACATCAACCGGTCAGAAATGAGAAACCACATGCATGAAATGCGAGGGGAAAGCAGTGGGGCATGTCTCTCGAGCGCGAAGCGGTTGTCAGATGAAAACAAGAAATCCGACGCCAGCTTCGAGTTAATGATGCTTGCCCGCCACATCGAAGTTGATGTGCAGATTGAACAAGTAGTTGCCAATGCCCACTATCCCTGCAACAAGTGTGCGGGCTATGAGGTAGTGCAGCGCGAAGGATGATACGAATACTGCAACGAGAGCAGTGGTTATGGCTGCGCCAAATAATGCGACGCCGACAAAGTACACATATCCTACGTGCACGCTACGTTCCGTGCCTTTAAATACGTAGCGCCGACTCAGCACATAACCACATGAGCTACCGATTAAAAATGCGATTGGTGTTGCGATGAGATAGGAGATGCCGAGCACACTCACAGCGACGTAGAGCAATGCGAGGTCAAACAAAAAAGTGAGAACACCCACAGTGGTGTTACGGGCAAAACGATACAGTGCGAGCTTCATGACACATAGTATAGCGACTCAAAATACCAAAACCCCGACATTGCTGCCGGGGTCTGAAGTTGTTGGGAGCGAAGTGCGAACACTACGCTCGCATAACGGTGTTGCCGCACATCCACAGGAAATACAGCGACCAATATTCGCCGGAAACAATCAGTTGTTTCGGGCTGCGCCGGTCCATCGCACCGAGGCGTGGTTGATTGAGTACGCTTGCTACACGCACGCCGTAATGTGCGCGGAGTCGGTAGTGAATGGCGATAATCATGTTGCAGCGCGACTGAATATCGCGACTCGATGCGCTGATGCAGAACGATGCTATCCCATCCGGATGTTCTGCCACGTGCGGCATGAGTCCGAGCATGGCCACTTTTTCGAGGGCGGTAAAACCCCATTCATCGCCGATTTTGAGTGCAGCGCGAATGCCGTCTTCGTACTGAGCGCTCGCAATCAGGCTGGCGGTGGTTGCATCGAGGTTGGTGGCAATCGCATTGGTGGTGCTCATCGCTGGTCCTCCGGTCTGTCGCGAAGCCTACATGCAACTCCAATACGCGTCCAACTCTCCTCCATATTGAGAAATGCCCATATTCTTAAGAATGTGAGAATGTCGTGGGTGAATAGTGGTTTGACAGCGGACAAGGGAATGGGCACAGTACCGGCAGAAACGAGGGGACAGCATGCATCTCCATCTCAGGCCCGCCGTACTCACGGACGATGAGTGGGCACTCATCGAGTGCGAATTCGAAAAGGGCTCTCCGTTTCTCGTGGGTCTCAAGAAACTGCGACGTGCGCGCAACAAGCCGATGAAGGCAAGCGAGGTTCTGCCGCCACGTTTCGTGCATTCTGGTCATGAAAAGGTAAACGCTGTCATGCGCGACGGGAAGCTACTGTTTCGACTGACGCGTGTTGGTCCACTGACGCGCGGGCCCCGCGACGAGCGCATGCTCGCGATCGTTCGTGTCTCGAAAGCACACCAAAAGTCCCTCAAGAATCAGGGCAAAAAGTAACACCCCGGCAGCGATGCCGGGGTTCTGACATTATTCATAATTGCCTTGTATACTCGTTGGATATCACTAGCAATTTTTTGTATGAAGAAGTTCTTAGCCATATATATGGGGACAATGAATGATGAAAAGTTTAAGGCGTTCATGGCAATGCCGGAAGAAGCTCGCAAGAAAACAGAGGCTGCAGGCATGGCCGCGTGGGGAAAATGGATGGGGGAACACGCAGCACAAATCAAGGACCAGGGCGGACCGCTTGGCAAAACCAAGCAGACTAATATTGGCGGTGTAACTGACATTAAAAACAATATGTCAGGCTACGTTACCTTCGAGGCCGTGAGCCACGAAGAAGCCGCAAAAATGTTTGAACAACACCCGCATTTCACAATTTTTCCGGGCACGAGTGTTGAAATCATGGAAATCCTCGACATGCCAAAAGGCGAATAGTCAGAGAGAATAAATCAGAAAACCCCGGCCACTGGTCGGGGTTTTCTTATACCTGTGAATATGTGGATACCTGTTCACAAACGAGGTAGTAGAATAACCCTTCCTGAAGTTCTCGGTTATTAAAAACTAACACCGCATATATATGCAGACTCACAAAGTCGCTGGTGTTTCGCGCGCGCTTATCGGTGTCGCGGCGGTTATTTTATTAGCGTTTCTATATGTTTCGACCGCATCTGCGGCTAGTACCGGCAATACAATGCCGACATCGGATGGTTTTTACACGCAGTGGACGCCATCGACTGGTACGTCGCACTTCGCGCTCGTGGACGAAACACCCTGCAACGGCACGACTGATTACAATTCCACGACAGTTGTCGGCAATCGCGATTCTTACGGTGTGAGTCTCGCGTCGGTTCCTGACGGTGCGACTATTACACGGATTGATATCAAGCCCTGCGCTTCGCGAGTATCGAGCGGCGGAACAAATCCAGTGATGAATGTGTTCTATCGTTCAAATGGTTTCAATAGCGCAAACGCGGGGAGTTACTCTCTCACTGGTACCACTCCGACAGAGCTCGCGACGTCGTCATACAGCTCACTTGCGCTCATTAAGAGCTCCACAAGCACGCTCGAGGTTGGTGCAGTGCTCACATCGAGCACGAAGGGAGCGCGACTCTCACGTATTGTGACGACGCTCACGTACACCGCACTCACTGCACCGACAAATCTCACCGGCGTGGCATGGCCGAGCTCAACAAGTACTGCAATACGCCTGTCGTGGTCGAATGGCACCACATCGATTGCCGGGCATGCGATTGAGAGAAGCACTGATGCTGTGAACTGGGTAGCTATTGCATCCACAACAGGAACGGCGACAAACTACTACGACAACAGTGGTTTATCGGTTCTCACAACGTACTATCACCGTGTTCGAGCGTTCAACTACGCTGGCTATTCGACGTACTCAAATGTGGCAACAACAACCACAATCGACTTCCCGCCAACTGCGCCGAGCGGAATCATAGTTACGCCTTCGTTCATTGGGTCATCGACCTGGGACATGATTGTGGATTGGAATGACAATTCTTCCAACGAGACAGGGTTCGTTGTGCAGCGGAGCTTCAATGGCTCTTCGTATACGCACATCGCAACTACAAGTGCAGATACAATTACCTATACCGACCCATCGCGAACAGCGGGCACGTACTCATATCGAGTGCGCGCGTTCAATTCGGGAGGGAACTCGGCGTTTACCACGTCGGCATCGACAACAATTCCGTAGACTCGACAACGGTAAGTAAAGTCAAAAAACCCGGGCATGCCGCCCGGGTTTTGCATGCTACGATTTTGTGATGGTTTATCCAAGAAGCATCGGGGCGGTTATTGCAGGATTCTTAGTCGTGGTTGTGTTTTCCGTAGGCACTGACGCCCTGCTTGAAGGAATTGGCATTCTGCCGCCACCGTCCGAAATGGGTCTTTTTGTTCCGTGGATGCTCGCACTCGCGCTCGCATATCGTACCGCCTACACCGTGCTCGGCGGATATGTAACCGCCTGGCTTGCGCCGCAAAATCCGATGAAGCATGTATGGGTTCTCGCCGTTCTCGGACAGCTCGGGGGAATTGCTGGAGTAATAGCCGGATGGAATCTTTCCGCACATTGGTACCCGATAGCGCTGGCACTGCTTGCGATTCCGTCAGTATGGTTGGGTGGTTGGCTCAGAACGAGAAGGGGTAATACCTTCACAAAAAAAGAAAACACATAGTGATACGCTGTGGGGATGAAAACTTTTGCAGAGCTCGGAATAGAAATCGCGGCTTTACCGAGTAAACATCGGCAAAAAATCATAGCAATCGATGGCGGTGGCGGTGCCGGCAAAAGCACGTTCGCAATGTGGCTACGACCGCATCTTCACTTCGGGACTATTATTCATCTCGACGACTTTTACCGCGGTCCGTGGAATGCACGAATCGGCAGTACTGATTTCGACGTGAATCCCTTGTTCGATTGGGTGCGTTTTGAAACAGAAGTACTTACGCCTCTACAAGAGGGTAGGGACTTTTCGTATCACATATACGATTGGCATAATCACACTTCGGACAACGAAGCTCACGTACTCCCCGAGGCGACAATTATTCTCGAAGGAGGTGCGGCGCTACAGGAAAAGTATGTCGATATTTATGATTTTAAAATCTGGATAGAGGCCCCTGAGAGTGAGCGTCTTGCAAAGGCACTTGTGCGCGACGGGGAACACATGCGCTTCTTGTGGGAAGAAGACTGGCTTCCTATCGAACGCAACTATATTGCACGCCAGAACCCCGCGGCGCGCGCCGACCTTGTGGTTGTGGGACACGAAGCAGATTTCGAAAAGGGTTCTTTCAATGTGATATAGCCACTCGGACAGTATCGTTTGGTAGTATGCGCTCATGAACGATGTCGCAATTCCCGTAGCAGACACTCAGTTGCGGGGGAGGCTGTTTACCCCAGCAGGTAGTAATAATCACCCGGCGATACTATTTATTCACGGGTGGACAAGTAGACAGGACAGAATGTTTTCGTTTGCAGAAAAACTCGCGGCACGTGGGTTCGTGTGTCTTACGTTCGATATGCGGGGGCATGGCGCAACCGGTGGGGAGCTAGAACAACTTTCACGACAGGATTTTCTTACCGATGTGACTGCTGCATACGATTTTCTTGCTGCACAGCCAGGTGTTGATGCAAGTCGCATTACTGTAATAGGTTCGAGCTTCGGCGGGTATATGACGGCGCTCTTGAGTGCTGAGCGACCAGTACACGCAGTTGTACTGCGTGTCCCGGCAGATTACCGCGACGAACAGTTTGATATTCCACTTGTCGAAGCAAAGCAGCGCCAAGGTGGATTCGAATGGAAAACAATGCCTCACGATAAAACCGAGACCGCGGCACTTAGGGCTATTCATGTGTTTAAGGGCAGAATACTCATCGTCGAATCAGAAAAAGACGAGGTGGTACCCGGCGCGCTCGTGAAAAGTTATGGCAATGCGGCGTCCTTCCCGGAGCGCCTTACGTACGCAGTGATGATCGGTGCACCACACACCACGCACAAGTTCCCAAAGTTCGTCGCACAATACGAGAATATCGTTTGTGCGTGGCTCTCGCGTGACACCTATGAATCACCTCGATAGCAGTGCTCGCTATCGTCATACAATTTTCCGTAGAGCGCGTTACCAGATTTCGTTTTAACAACGCAATTACGTTCCGGCCATCCTTGCATATCCATCGGACAAGAAATCTTCTCCTTCTGCAGGTCTTCAAGAAAGACTCGTTTCATATCAAGTAAGCATTTTTCTATTTCAGTTTGTGGACGGTGTTGTATGGGGACAGGCGCTGGTACCGGCGGCAAATTTTTCTCAGCAAAAAGCGAGCCCACGATGAGCCCAGCTCCAACAACAAAACAGAAAAACGAGATAGTAGAAAAGTGGTGAGACACCGCCTCCTTCCAGATAAGCACAACAAATCCGATGAGCACGAACAGTGTGCCCAGCACGGTCACGTAAGGCAAGAAACCGGCCGCATCCATAAAGTACAAAAATCGTACCATGTTTCTATATCGCTATCCCAAGATATCGGAAATATCCAAGTGGTTTTGTTACAATCCGACGCATGGAATACGCAGCCTTTCTGTTGGGTATAAATGTGGGGCGGCGCATCGTAAAAATGGCCGCACTTAAGGCGCTTGTAGAGAAAGAAGGATACAAGAATGTACGTACCGTGCTGGCAAGTGGGAATGTTCGCTTCGACGCCGGGAGCGCATCACCCGCGGCGATAACAAAAAAACTTGAACCCGCACTCGAGAAAGCGTTCGGCTTTAAAATCGAGGTGATTATCCGTTCGATTTCCGAATTGGAAAAAATACTCAAAGCCGACCCGTTCAAGAAAGTCATAGTCACAAAAAACACTCGACTCTACGTTACATTTCTTTCGTCAAAACTACAGAAACCAGAGAAGTCGCGGAAAGTGAGCTCACAGTACGAAGTTCTCAAAGTAACAGAGGGGGAAGTGTATTCGCATTTGGAAATCTCTGAGCAGTTAAAAACACCGGACATTATGAAGGAAATGAGTAACTCATATGGCAAAAAAATCACCACACGTAACTGGAACACACTGCACAAAGTTGTCGACCTCTGAATAGGTGTGCGTATACTATCGCTATGCAGATTGAGCAGGGCATGAAGCGCTTTCTCTCACGCACGTTCGTCCGACAGGTGATTTTCGTAAGTGCACTCGTCGGACTGCTCATCGTGGCTGCACATCTTTGGCCGACCGCTCAGTACGCACTTCCGGTGAAAGCAGGTGATTTAAAACCGGCGAGCGAGTTATTTGCACATGACATCCGTGTGTTCGGTGGAGCAAAAGCCTATGCGCGTCTTTCGACTGCTCTCCAGGGGTACCTCGACGAGGACCAGCATGCATATGCTCATGCGTTTGGGCATGAGCTCTATAAGATAGAGGGAGAACACGGAGTTTCCGCGTGTGGCGTGGATTTTGGACTGGGCTGCTTTCATCAGTTCCTGGGCGATGCCATTACGGAGCTTGGCACCGATTCGGCACAGCGTCTGTACGATTCGTGCACACGTGTAGCAGGGAATCAGGAGCTCTGCAGGCATGGCCTCGGCCACGGCATTCTCTCGGGGGTTGGCTATGCGGAAAAAGATTTGCAGAAAGCACTTGATGTGTGCGGTAGCATAACCCGCGAAGTAACCTACGCCGGCTGTGGGGGCGGGGTTTTTATGGAATACAATTTGCGCACCATTGCCAACGCAGAAGGAATTGCTGGCTCGCGCGACGTGGATAGCGGAGGTATCTATGCTCCCTGTGAGTCGGTGCATGCTGACAACAGACAAGTCTGCACGTTTTGGCTTCCCGAATGGTGGTTCTTTGCGGTGCTTAAAGGTAACCAAATGCAGGGGAGTCGTAGTGACGTATATGCTCAAATGGGAGAACTCTGCGCCGCATCTACCTACCCACAAACGTGCTACGAAGGTATCGGATATTTTACGCCAACAGCGTTCGGTTCTAACCCGGCAGAAATTCGGGCCGCGTGCGATAGTGCAGGAGAAAGAGGCGGGGCAAATGCGTATTGTAGAGGCACAGCGGCGATTATTTTACAGAGTACTAGGGAGACCCGCGAGTTGGGCCCGGGTATGTGCGATGGACTCAGTGGTAGGCCGGAGATGGTATGCAAGCAATATGTAGCTCACAAGGGGGATTTCTCGTTTAGCTCATCCGAGCACCTCTAAAACCGTCTCGCGGCCAAAAGGTTGCCTTTTTGTGCGCCTTGGTGCATACTCTGCGGGTTCTATGACAGCGGAAAAGATGGCAAAAAAGCGAGCTTCGCGCTCGAAGAAGGACGGCACACACCGCCTTCGTATTCGCGTGCGTGCCTACGAGCACGGCGTGCTTGATAAGTCCGTCAAACAGATTATCGACACGGCTGCTCGCTACAATGCGACTGTGGTCGGCCCTGTTCCGCTCCCAATCGACATCCGAAAATACACGGTGAACCGCTCTTCGTTCATCGACAAGGACTCTCGCGAGCAGTTCGAGATGCGCATCCACAAGCGCATGATTGATATCCTCAATCCTGAGGCAAAGGTCATCGAAGCGCTCACCAATATCGACCTGCCCTCCGGTGTTTCGATCGACGTAAAGATGATGTAAACCCGCCACTCCGGCGGGTTTTTCATAGGCGGTTGCTATACTATTGTCACCGTGAAAAAAATAAACTACCTACTAGTGCTCGTTGCTGCGATTGCGGCAACCATAGGCATCATATATGCGGGTTACTGCGAGCTCCCACGAGCAATCATAAAGGAGAACTACCATCCTGCAGAGAGCGGTCTTTCCTATATTCTACTGGCGCCGTATTTTACCGACTCAAATTACAGTGCTCCAGGAGAGGTTCAGCTCCTGAATACGCGGGGCGATATCGTGCATACGTGGAAGACAAAATACCAGCCGCTCGCGGCGTATTTGCAAACTGACGGCACCCTCGTGATTACGATGACTCCGCCGATTGATCAGATGAAAGAGCCGGGTGGAGGCACAACCGGACTCATCCAGATTCTCGACTGGGACAGCAGCGTCAAATGGGAATATGCAGATTCAGAAATGAATCACGACATCGAAATCCTTGCGGACGGTTCGATTGCGTACACAAAATGGGAAAAGGCACCGACAGCATTTGCCAACCGTGTGCGCGGTGGGTTCAACCAATTTCCAAATATCTATACGAACGGAATTGTTGTGGTGAACCGTGATAAAGAGATAGTGTGGGAGTGGAACATGTATGAGCATTTTGATGCAGCGCGATATCCGCTCAATGCATTTACACCGCGTTCTGATTGGGCACATCTGAACTCCATTCGGTATATCGCAGATAATCCGATTACACATACACCGGCCTATCTTATAAGTATCCGACATCTTAACGAGCTCGCACTTATCGATATCGAGACCGGCGATATTATCTGGGAGTCCCCGGTCAACACATTTGGAATGCAACACGATGCGACGCTTCTTGAGAACGGTAATATGCTCGTGTTCGATAACGGCATGTTCAAGACATGGCCGCGTCCCGGTTTTTTGAGTAGTGTCACGGAATTTAATCCCGTCACAAATAAAGTTGTGTGGACGTATGAAGGCGGCGGTACACCCATCGAACGCACTTTGTTCAACTCCAGTATCATGGGTGGGGCACAACGCCTCG
Source organism: uncultured Candidatus Saccharibacteria bacterium (assembly GCA_964471165.1). GTDB lineage: Bacteria > Patescibacteriota > Minisyncoccia > Phycocordibacterales > UBA2100 > UBA10103. The sequence continues at coordinate 108,144 of CAYYEX010000004.1, read as the reverse complement.
CAAACGGCAATACACTCATTACCCAGAGCACAGCCGGCAGGATATTCGTTGTAACGCCGGAAAAAAAGGTTGTTTGGGATTTCCGCAATGATTTCTACGATGAGTCAGGTCATTCACGTATTGTTTTCAAGGCGCGAAATTATTCGGCCGAGGGGACAGAGTGGGCGCGAAAGTTACCGGTCAATAGTCGAACCAAGCCGCTCCTGTGCCTGATGTAAGGTGGCGCCCTATTTTGTATGCCAAACAGCGAACCGGCACGATACTTAGACGGAAAAAAAATGACGAAACGGGTCGCGACGCTCGCCGAAGAGTACTCGCTTCTCTTCAGCTCTCGGCTCTGGGTGATGGGGGCGGGAATAGGGATTTTTCTCGTACTTGTTGCATACGTCGTGAACAGGTTCGCAGGTTTGAGGGCAACGCGCTTGAGTATGGATGGTCACTCAATCGCTGATGTAGTGCTCGACTCGATACCGAAATTCGACACTTTGTATTTCCATCTCGGAGCCTTGAATGTGCTTGTCGTTGTGGCCATCGTGACTATGGTCGTATTTCCTCGGCGGTTCCCGATGGCCATGTTTGTTTTAGCGGCAACTATTTTTGTGCGCGCCCTGTTCATAAATATGACGCATCTAGGTATGTACGAGGATGCGCAGCGCATCTACGGCGCGGGGGTAACGTTCGGAGGGGACCTGTTCTTCTCGGGCCACGTGGCACTGCCGTTCGTCCTTGCGATGACATTCTGGAACGTGCCGTGGGCTCGCTATTTTTTCTTCCTGTGCTCTTTTGTGCTCGGTGTGCAGTCGTTGCTTGGTCACTTGCACTATACAATCGACGTGTTGGCGGCGCCGTTCATTGCCTACGGTATCTACCGTGCCGTGGCACGACTACTACCCAGATTTGAAGCAATGCAGTGACCGTCGTAAAAAAGGAGTCGGGAAGGGGGGTACGATATTCGATGCAAAAAAAAGCCGCGTGGGAGCGCGGCCTTTCGTTGGTCCCTTGTTTCGTGGCATCACGGAACTTTGGGATATCTCATTTCTACCACAGCGGAGTGTGGAGTCAATGAAGGAGCAATTTGCAGGGAAACCGGCGGGCAATGATGCCACTGCCCGCCGGCCCGGAAGCGCGTCGGACTTTCGTCCTAACGCCCCCTACTTGTTATCGTGTCCGCGCTTGCGCTTGGGCACGTGCCGACGGAGACGAAACGAGAGGTTTGTGCCTCTCCTTTGCCACCGCCTGCTTGTTTGGGCACTGGTGTGCCTGAGAATGGAAGCCGTGCTTCCATCCCGCTTCAGCCGAAGCCGGTGCAACGAACGTTGCACAGGCAGCGACCAGCGCCAGTAATGTGACCTTTCGCATAGATACTCCCATATCTAAGTTGTCACGTTAGGCACAGGTACCGCACGTAATCTTCGCTTCCAGTGAGCCGAGGCTCCTGAATGTCGAAACCCGTTCGCGGCAGCTGTTTGACCCGCGATATTTTGCCATGAATATAGTTCATCGTCAAAGATGCACACCTGTCCACTGCGGCGAGGTTTGAATTCACGTAAAATCGCAGAGGTTTCAAAAACAACGGACCCGGCAGGAAACTGCCGGGTCTCGATTTTTTCAATGTGCGGCGCACAATCATGCGACGATCATCGAAGCACGATACTATCCGCGCTTGCGGATGCGATACTCCTGTTCGGTCTTCAAGATCAGCTCGTCGTTGTCGTTGAAGGTCTCGCGATCGAACCAGACCTTGCCGAACGGTTTGCCCGGCATGTCTTCCACGCGCACGATCTTCTCGACTGCGTAGAGGCGCTGCCCCAGCATGAGCGGGCGAAGGAAGCGGGTGTTCTTCACGGTCTGCACGACGATGGTGTCGACAAAATGCCCGACATCGAAGAGCAGGCCGCCCGTCATCGAGACAATGAAGTTCCCTTGTACGAATCCGGGCTTCGTCGGGTCTTTTGTATGCGCCCGGTCGCGTGTGAGCATCTCGAATGCCTCGCACATCTCGCGAGTGAACGGCTCACTCAAAGCGGTCTTGAATTCCATTCCGATTTCCGCTTGTTCGAAATAGAGTGACTGCATCTGTCGCATCTGATTCTCCACCGTGGTCCGCGCCAAGTCTCGCGTGATGATAGGTGGGGGTCGTTGGGGCGTCAAGGCGCGCGCCGAGCGAGCTCGGTCACTCCTCGTGGACGTACATGTAGAGAATACCCATCGCTCCAACCTGGGGTTCGTCGGTAAGGTTGTCGTACACCGCTTCAAGAGAAAGCGTATCGCCCGCATTGAGGCGAACATCGGTAGGTCCGTACGGAGTAATGAATTCGTACGGATTGCTGTTCGCAGGCTGGGTCGCAAAGGTCTGAATAATCTCGTCATTTTTTTTGACGATAAGTGATTTGCCGCCTTGCCAACCGTGCACATGAGCGCCCCAGTATTTTATTGTGACTGGACGCTCGAACGAGGCGAGCTCCGAATGTTTTTTTGAGTTTGACCCGGTCACATGATAGTTGGTCACATTCGCCGGAATTGAGAAGAGGTAGCCATAGTCGTTGGGCAGGCACGCATCATCGGCGAGGTGCGGAGCATAGTACGTCAGTTCTTTAAACGGTTCATCGGACGCCGCTCGCACGTGCAGTGTTATCTTTCCGTACACGTCGGTGTAGGTCTCACCGGAACCCATGGGGGGTTGAGCATTATGGAACATCGCGTACAGGAGGACTGGGGTTCCCGCAGGTATCCGGAGCGCATATCCGGGAGGGAATCGCACATGTGGGTCATGCATCTGGTCTTCGGTAATGATAGTGAAAAATCTACTGTCGGGCTTATCCGAGCACCAGATTCGTGACGAGGTCGCGTTGGAGAGCATCGCGTGATGAAGAACGAGCGAAGGTGCATTCACGGTTTCGTAGTCGAATCCGGTCACCCATACATCTTCTTCTGGAGTGAATATGGGCGACAGCACCTCCACACCATGTCCAATCTCATTCACGGTATTTATGTGGCTGTCGTGCTCGTGTGGGGCGAGTATAGGGACCGCTTTCGTCGTGAAGACGATGGTAGGCGGCTTAGTCTGTGCGTACTCGTACGCTGCGACGATACCTGCAAGTATGACCGCAAGTACGACCAGCATTTTTTTCATTCTGGAACTTTATCATGGACCGACCTTCCGCTGCTGCCTTTGTTATACTGCCGTCGATGACACGGCGCACTATCTTATATCTGCTACTTGCTGTCGCAGGAGCTTCACTCGGGCTGTATGCAGCAGGGGTTCAGGGTCGCGACACTCGGACTGATGTGCCGACCATGGTTCGCGAGGTCGTGCGCTGTTTGAACAAGCGCGGGGCGATTGAATGCATGCGCCCTACGATGCAACGTGCCGTGAACGCAGAGTCGAGCGCAGCGCTTCTCGATGCGATCGCTGCACAGGTGACTCCACTCAACTGTCACTATGCGGGACATGTGCTCGGACAGGAATTGTATCGCGGACGAAAGAACGTCGAACGTGTCCTGGGGGAGTGCAGTCGCATCTGTCAGGGGGCGTGCATTCACGGTGCCCTCGGTGAAGCATTCACCGACGCTATTGGCGATGATGCCTATATAGACCCCAAACACCTAAGTCTCGACGACATCAGAAAAAAGGGAAAAGAGCTCTGCACCGCTGGGAATACGTGTCATGGTGTCGGTCACGCACTCTTTCAGTTGCTCGAGGATTTCGACACCTCGCTCGGAGTGTGCAAAGATATCGCACCAAACAATCTTACCGCCTACTGTTATCGCGGGGTATTTATGGAATATGCCGATGCACGAGTGGCACGCAGCGTCTTGAGCGATACGACGTATGTTTCGATGAGTCGTACGCAGCTCGATTCCTTGTGTGTTCGTGATTCGATAGACGAAACTCGGTCGTGTTTTATTTATCTCCCGAAAATGGTGGAGGCATCACTCGCTGAAGAAGGCCAGAAGGGGGCAATGAAACATGTGCGAGAACTCTGCATGAATCTTTCGGGAGAAGTGCGTAACGCTTGCATCGCGGGCATTGGCGGATATCGGTCGTTCCAAATGTTCTCTGACCCAGACTCGGTGCGCAGGCTGTGCGAAAGCTTCGCAAGTATTGAAGATCGCGCTACATGCGCCGCAGGAGTTTCGGCCGTGGCGGCTGAGCATGACGAAAGGACGAAGGAAACATTCGCATTCTGCCGTGCATTCGAGGATTCAGATATCGCGGAATCTTGCTACCGAGGTATTTTTGACACCTATAAGAATAAGATAATTGGCGTAGCGACGGATGCACTAAATCCATGCGGAGCCGATCTGCGCTGCGAACGCTCGAAACAAGACTCTCGATAGCGCAGCTGCTATCATTGCTATCATTTCTATATGACGGGCCGGCATGGTTTAGTAATTCTTTTACTTGCGACAGCGATGCTCGTAGTGTTGTTGGCGGCAGTCGAGAGAAATTATTTTTCTGTGTCGTCGGGAGCTATATCTTCCGAAGCATTCATCCAAGAACTTCGCGGGTGTCTTACGGACAGAGAGGCAGTCATCAAATGCGCGCCTGAAATCATACGAAAACAGATGGAAGGGCATACCGCTTCAGAAACAATGAAAGTGCTTTCGGATTCATTCTCGACCCGAGATTGCCACGTGATGGGACACACGGTCGGGCAGACCGCATACAAAAAGACTGGCAGCGTTGAGAAGGCGATTAGTGACTGCGGTTTAACCTGCGGGTCAGCATGCATCCATGGCGCGATAGGGCAAGCGTTTATACAAGAATCGGGCATCAACACCGATACTATTGATCTGCAGCACCTCAGCGCCGACGAAGTCCGCACCTATGGGAAGGCTCTGTGTAAGACGGTGGATACGTGCCATGGCGTCGGTCATATTCTCTTCCAGCTATACAACGAGATAGACACGCCTCTTGCGACGTGCACAGACATCACAGAGGGCATCAAGAGACAATCGTGCTTCACGGGATTATTTATGGAGAACGCCGACATGGTCTCGACCCACAATCTTCTTCTCGAGACCAGAAAGAAACAGGTACGAGATGTGACGGACCTCGCGTACCCGTGCAATGCCGTTCCGAGGGAAGCTCGGCATGCATGTTTGCGCTATCAGTTTCGAGTGCAAAAGGAAATATTTGAAGAGACAGGAATTACCGATATTAAAAAGCAGTATCAGATACGCAAACAGGTGTGCGAATCATTCGAAGGGGCACAGGATAGGACCGACTGCTTCGAAGGGCTCGGGTTCAGCGCATATATGCTCATCCACGATGACCCATCGAGGGCGCACCGTTATTGCAACAACTTTTCCCAGACCACAGATCGTGCCGCGTGTATGTTGGGCATGACTTTTTGGGCAACCAACTTCGGCCAGATTCAGGAGTCACTCTCTTTTTGCGAAGGCGTCGCCGCGGAGTATGAGCGGAATATTTGCTACCACGGTGTTTTCGAGATTGTTATAGCAGAAGGGGAGCCACCGAAAACGGCCGGAAGATATTGCGAGAAGCAAGACAAAGCGTCGCTGTGCATGAGTGGCTATGAGGCGTATCTCGCAAATCCGTGGTCGCAGCTTTTTGGGCTTCCGATAAAATCGTGAATGGACATCGTAGCGATACGGAACCGTCCCTACGGACACTCGGGACTATTTGAGCGTTCAAACAATAATGCCGCGCGGGGTCACTGCGCGAGGTCCGCGTTCTCTACCGCCTGCAATGCATTCGTGCGACATTCTGCACTAATTTCCGGATGTAGGCCGTCGCATGCGCGCAGTGCGACTTCCGTTGGGACCGAATACAAGTATCGTCGTGCAGCAAGTTCGTGGCATCGGTATCGGTACCCGGGGTCCTCGGTCACCGTAGCGCAAATACGCGCAGTGCGTTCTGTTTCCGTTCCTATCAGCGCGTGCATGACGTTGCCAATGCCCGCGATGCAAAATCCTTCCGCCGACGCGCCGCCGGGGGCTGCTGTGCACCATGCACCCATCTCTTTGGCGAACCCTTCGACGTCTTCAGGGATGGATATTGATGATACCCACCACATCGGCTGCCAGAATGCGCAGCCGTCAAGGCTTTTCGCATCGAGGCTATCGCACGGCCCCCACTTCTTCGTCTCATCGAAGGCCCGTGGATGCGTGGTGCCGTCATGCGCGAGACGCAGGACGTTTTCCATAAATACACCGCCTTTGCAGCCATTAATCGGATTGGACTTCGGAAGATGTGTATCGCATAAATCCAGTGACTGAACTATCTTGTCGTCCTCGTACCCGAGTACGCCGACTATGCCATGACCAATGCCGTGTTCGCAGTGAACCCTGAAATTCGCTCGCACTGTTGTACAGACTGTCTGCAATTCTCCGATTGCCCCAAGACCTTTATCGCCCACAGCGGCAATAAGGACCGCGTGGACGCATCCAAAGAGGAAGCGATCATCGCATACCGCCACGGCACCCACTCCCTCAGCGTTGTACAGTGCCTTGCCGAATATGTGTGCGGCCACGTGCTGCGCGGAGGGGGACCTGCCGGCAGCCTCCCGAGCGAACTCCTCGTAAGCGCGCGCGCTGCCTTCCTTGAGGGATACCTGTCGAATGTATTCCCAGTCGAACGGGACGATGGCAGTAGGCTTGGAGTCGGCCGGTTTCTTGTAAAGGTATGCAGCACCGAGGACCGAGAGTGCGACTGCAACGGATACGAAAATAACCAACGCGCGCGCCATACTTCTTTTATTAGGGGGAAGAAGGTTTCGGCTGGAAATACATATCGATATTGTCGCTCGTACTGTTTATACCGAAGCCGCTGCCTGCAAAGAGCGCGCGTTCACACCATTGCCGGACATCGTTTGGTTGGGACTCGCAGACGCGTAAGACCGATTCTCTATTGTAAAAGATCTCAAAACGTCCGGCGACTCCCTCTACACACATCCGTCGGTCGGTCTCATTGTCAGAACTGCATATGTTAGTGAGTAATGAGGGTTTCTTAAGAGCTATAAGATAGTATGTAAATCCGAGGCCGTGGAAACAGCCATTGCGCTCTGCCCCATGTTCAAGCGACGCACAGAAGTTCCGTGCCCCCTTGTAGTCGCTTATCGGAAATACGTCCCGGAGTTTGTATCGGTAGCACGCCGCGGGATGTTCGTATGTATCGCACGGGAATCTATTGGAACTGCTGGCGTCTTCTTGTCCTTTGGTTTTTTCGCGCTGCATGAAAACGCCCGTCACGCAGTAGTATTGTCTAATGCGAGCAGAGAAGATCCCGCATTGCTTCAATGCTTTATCGAAATCGTTTTCGAACAAGAGCATGAAAGCGTGGCCTATCGAATGGACGCATGCTCCCTCGACTGCTTGCTTTTTTACGTCATCTCTATCGCAGAAGGTAAGCGCAGTTTTTACGAACGCGTCGTCGGTAAGGTGCTCAGCGGTCGTAGTTCCGCTTGCGTCATCCAGTACCTGCCCCAAAATGCCGTGGAATGCTCCGTACGAACAGCGCGAACCGGCTATCGAGAGTGCCTTGGGTAGTTCGCGATTATTTTTGATGTAAATGAGACGCCCGAGATTATGCGACTTTAGGTGGCATTGGGGATTCTCTTCGAGGACGTCGAGCATGATATCGGGACCGAGTAGATCGTAGTAATGCTCAGAAGCTTTGTAAGAATCGTATATGTTCGGATTCTTCTGCATCTCGGCCCGATAGATATCTATGTCCTTCCAGTGGAGTATTTTCTGAATCGCCTTTGAGGTGCTAAACGATTGTGGGTTCCTCGCCGTCGCCTCCATGTCGCTGTACCCTTCTTCGCTGGGCACTTTCTGCGCAGATGTGCCAATGAAGCCAATCGCATACGCCGAGCAAACAAGGAAGACTATCGCCGCCAGTGCGTACCATGGGCGTTTCATAAGGAATTGCAGTATATCATCGTCGCTTTGTGCGCTTCACGTTCCCGCCTTTGCGCACGGGAGACGTTAATGCTCGAAGGCCACGATGTGAACGTACAGGTGCTCGAAGAATCAGTTTGCAGGTTCCGTTTTGCCGGCTTCTCTCAATGCGCTTGAACGGCACTTTAGTCGAATTTCCGTATACAGACCGTCACATGCGCGTAGTGCGACTTCCGTCGGGATTGAATACAGGTATCGTCGTGCTGCAGACTCTTGGCAGCGGTAGATATTTCCAGGATCCTTTGTTGCGGCCGCACAAATTGCTGCGGTACGCTCCGTATCGGTTCCAATCAGCGCATATATAACGTTGCCGATGCTCGAAATACAATACTGCTCAGCCGATGCGCCGCCCGGGGCTTCCTTGCACCATGCGCCCATCTCTTTGGCAAATGCTTCGACGTCTTTGGGTATCGGTACGATGGCTGATACCCACCACATCGGCTGCCAGTACGCGCATACATCTTGATATTTCGCATCTAGCTTTTCGCACGTCTGCCATTTTTTCCCAATTTCGAACGCGAGCGGATGAATACTACCATCGTGCATCATTCGTTGGATGTTTTCCATGAGTACACCGCCGTTGCAGCCGTCGATGTAGGGAGAATCGGGGAGCTGCGCACTGCATAACGAGAGTGATTGCTCTATTTCTGCATCCCCGTACCCGAGGGTACCTATGATGCCGTGCCCAATGCCGTGTTCGCATGCAATCTTGAAATCGGGTTTCAGCGCGCTGCAGACTTTCCGGAGTTCGCTAATGGCGCTCAGTCCTTTTTCGCCCACGGCTGCCATGACGACCGAGTGGAAACAGCCATAGAAGAGCTGGCTGTCGCATACCGCAATCGCACCCATTCCTTCGGTGTTGTACAGCAATCTTCCGAGCATGTGCGCTGCTATGTGTTGCACCGCAAGGGGCTCTTTTGCAGCTTGCCGCACTAATTCCTCATAGGCTTTCACTCCGCCTTCCTCACGCAGGACCTTTCGAATAAGTTCTTTGTCGATGGTCGTGCTTCTGTCTATCGGAGCCTCTGCCGGTCTTGTATTGAGATATGTGAAAGCGGCGACACCGAGAAGCGCGACGGCGACCGCTACGCTTACGACAACGAAGTACCAGCGTTTCATAATCGTACTCTTTTACTGCGAAGCAGATTGAAAGTTCCTTTCGGGGGAATTTTTGTAAACGGCCGGAGATCTGTAGACATAGGCAGGTGTACTCATAATCACCCGAAATCCTTCGCTTTCAAAATAACTTAAACTCGGGTCTTGAATTGTGCATACTGCATGCGGAAACGCTCGAGACATTCGGCAATTCGGGAGATGGTAGTAGACACTGTAAACGAAATGACCATGCGTGCAGCCGCGCGCGTGGGTCAAGGACGACCACCATAAGAATGTGCTTCAGGGCGATCTGCTCGACATGTACGACTCGGACAATAAGCTTCTCGTGGGTATCTGCGGTCGTGTCGGCGCGGCCTCAAGGTGGACAGCACAAAAATCGGTGTCGACTATATCGAGATGCAACCCGGCACCTTGTGTTTTCCAGCGCGTTCAAACGCGTTGCCTCGCGCATTGAAATAGGCCGCTCTTCTCTAAACAAAATCGTTGTTGGGTTCGTAGTACTCGTTCACATCGAGCACGTGATGGAGCTTGAAGTCTGAATCAATGAAATTGTATGAGCGCTGCTGCTGAAGCACCGCGCCAAGCGAGCCTCTTTTTTGTTTGTATTTCCAATACTCCTCGTCTTTCGTATAGTCGAAAATGATGTCTTTGGCCGGCCATTTGTAGGTACTCCACGTATCTTTTATCTTCTTATCCATATTGTTCATGCTCCAGAGCTGAAACTCGGGCGTGTTGTAAAACTGATTGAACCGATTCTCGAGATAGTCCTCTGTAATGTTGTGAGCGTTTCGCGGTGCCGTGTAGGGCAACATCCGAAAGACGACGAACTGCCACTTCACAGTGAAGTTGAGCCACCAGAGGTAGTCATAGTGAGTGTGGAGAGCGACGCTCGCCCGTGTCGCGATGCGTTCGATAAGGTCGACACAAAAATTTGTTGCCTTTGTGTCATTGAGCATTTCGTTGAAAAATGTGAAAAAGGTGTCACGTCGATACGGCTGGTGGATTATGTCCGGCCCGAACCGGTTAATCAATTTCGCGATGACGTCAGAGCCAAATACTTGGTCGTTGTTCTCACCACCAATGAGCATTTGATCCGTACCGAGGAGATACGTAAACGTAGTCATAGAATTGCACGGCAGCTTTCCCCTGATGTGTTCCGCGTAGAAGCGCGGGTTTTCGGCGATAGAGTCGAGGGTGAGGAGGACTATGATGCGTTTTTTCTGCGCCGGGGTCGCATTCTTAAGGAACGAGATTAGGATGAGTGTTGAGTCTATGCCTCCCGACCATGCAACGTGGAGCGAGACGTCGTATTGTTCCGCGCGCACCAGAAGCTCAACAGCTCGGGCGTTGCAGATGTCTTCATAGGTGGCACGAAGCGGACGAAGTGTGGGAATGGGAAACAACGACTTGACCCGTACCGGTGTTTGCACTGTGTTGCTACGGTCGATAAAAACCGAACTCTTCGGGTAGATGTTGAAGAATTTCGCGAACTCCTTCATTCCGGGGAGATGATGATGTGATTCGTGCGTGACGAGGCTTGTATTGTACAAAATGAGTTCTTTCATAGGGCTAGATTATGGCGTTCACGACCGCCTCACGGTAAAAGTTCTCAAATATGGGTTCGAGCTCGTCGGTCGTGCGCGCTTTCTTGAGCATGTCGAAATACGCGAGTCTCAGGAGCTCGGTCTTCCCAAGAACATCATCGGCAAGTTTTGCTTTTAGGAGGATGTCATCTGCCGCTTCGCGCGGGGAGGCGTTGATGAGGTCAGCGTACTGTAATACATAGGGGAACTCCATAAGGGACGCTTCGTCGTATCCGGAATCTTTGAAGCCTTTTGCTTGGATTTTTTTTGTGAGGTATACCGTTTCCTGCAGTTCGATGCCGGAGGCAAGTCGCAAACGCGCAGTCGAAATGATCTGCATTATCCTACGTGCAATGTTAAGTTTTGCGATGGCGAGTTTGGAGCTCGCATGCAGTTCGATGGTGGCGATATCGGAGCGCGTCGGTACAAGCGTGCGGGTCTTCGTGTTCCATGTCCAGTGAGCGAGAGAGCCTCCTACTGGGGATGGCGGCGCTTGATCGAGGTAGTGAGGGTAGTCGAAATGGGGGATATGGTACGAATCCATGGTGCAGTCAGCAAGGAGACCAATGGCTCCCACGTTCGAGCTCATCGCGAGCACCGCGCGCGTGCTCACGTCCACGAGCAGGCTTAAGTGAGGCTGCTCCACAAAGGAACGTCGGACAGGTCGGGATTGAGTTTTCTTCTGACGCTCCATCTGTTGTTCCACAGCCTTTCGCCATGCGAGACGGATTTCCGTAATGAATCTCACGAGGTCATGCTATCACGCGAGTGTTTTATTTTGAAAAGTATGAAAAAATCTCTCTATGGCAGGATTACGCGGCATAGTTTCGCGAACGACGCGACGAATACAATACAGTGTAAAGTTCATGCGATTCCATGCGTTGCATCGCAGGAGTCGAGCGAGTATTGAGGCTTGGCAAAGCGCGAGGCTAGAGAAACTCATTGCGCATGCCGCTCTGCGGGTACCGCTGTATGCAAACGTTCTCGGTGCGAGCGCAGTTCGGTCAATCTCTCTTGCGGAACTCGAACACCTTCCTGTCGTGACGAAAGCGGACTTTCTCGGGAAGCGGGTCGAGGAGTATACCGACCAAAGCCGACCACTCCAGGGACGATGGGCGAACACGTCTGGAACGAGCGGAACTCCCTTTACGGTCCTTAAGCGCTCGGAGATATTCATGCCGCTCTATTGCGACTCTTTGCAGTATAGATTTCTCTCATGGAAGAAGCCGTGGCGCATGAACGTGTCATGGGCGAAGATTGCGACGATAAAAGTGCGCACGCACCCGAGGCCGAATCGCCTCGCGATCTCCGTCGAGGATTTCCTCTCCGATGAGGAGGGTTCAATGCGAAAACTTATTGAGTTCCAACCAGACGTTGTCGAAGGGTACGCATCGATTATTCACGAGCTTGCGCAGCGTGTTAAGGCCGGGAATCTCCCGCTTCATCCGCGCTTTGCTATTTCGGGAGGTGAGAACATGCGCCACGCGGTTCGACATTTCGTGACCGATGCACTTCAAACCGAGGTCGTCAGTCGGTACGCGCTTGAGGAATGTGGCGTTATCGCTTCGGAGTGTTCGCGTCACGATGGGCTGCACACAAATTGCGAGTCCCTTATCGTCGAGATAGTGGACGAGTACGGGAGGGCGCTTCCAGATGGAGAGAGCGGACGCATCCTCATAACCGACCTGTTCAATTATTCGATGCCGCTTATCCGCTACGACACCGGCGATCACGGCACGATGTCATGGCAGCTGTGTGCGTGTGGCGTAACAGCGCCGCGTCTTTGGCTTGAAGGCCGCCATTCGGCGTTCCTCGATTTCCCGGTGCGGCGTATCCACCATCTGGAATTCGACGCGACGCTCGATATGTTTATGAACGCTGTGGCTCAATATCAAATTGTAAAATGTTCCGAGGATCGCCTCGAGGTGAGAGTCGTTCCAGGGCGGGCATTCGACGAACATGCAAAGGCCGAAGTAGTGCGCAACGTTGAGGCGCTTGTCGGTCCCAGCATCCGGGTGTCGCTTTCGGTCGTAGAAAAGATTCCATTCACAGAGCGCGGAAAGTCGCAGATAGTGGCAGACGAAAGCACAGCAGCGGCGATCTTGTAATCCACGTGCTGAGTGGTGAGAGACTACGACTCAAGCCACAGTCGCGGCGACCTAAGCCCACACGCACACAGCTGCCATGACATGCGGCCGCGCATTTCGATGTTATAGCGGATGAAGGGCATCTGGTAGTTGTAGAGGTCAGTGACGAGGATACGTCCTTCTCTGTTCTCTGGGACGGCATGTCCGGCATCGTCTACTATCTCAATCATGAACGATTCGACGTGAATATGAAATCCATCATGTATGCGGCACTCGATTCCGACAGGTCCAAATTCGTCGAGGTCAAAGCGGTTGTATATTTCACAACGTAAGGCGTTTTCGATACTGCGACGCGTGACACGTTCGAGCTGAGGAGCCACGACCACACAATATCGCGGATGAAGTGGTAGTTTTCTTTTTTGAACGGTATCGACGAGTCGCTGCAGAGCTGGCAGATGCGATTCGACGACGTACGGCTCATATGTGCTGATGCGCTGCGCGACACTCGCATCCTGAGCTAATTCCTGTTCGGAGATATACAAATGGTTGGGTTCAGTGCCGGCGTGCGTAGCGACCTGAGCAATCCGTGCCCAACTCGCGCTTAAGCGCCACGGCCGTTCCCATAACAGGAAGCGATAGCGGAGCGAGTCGCGAAATCGCGGTGCAATGAGATGCGGCCGTCTCAATAAAAATACTCTTGTTTCAGAGCGGAATACCGTTGCCTGCGCTACGATAAATGGGGAACGGCGGTCGGTGTACTCTTCCAAAAATCTTCCCTCAAACGAGTGCGTATCCATGATGGGGAGGACGTCCAGATGTCGCCCGTCGAACAGGCTACTCGAAGGATGCTTACTCAGCAGTTCCTTGTAGAGTGGTACGTTTCGCGAGAGGTAGGGAATGATAGATGCCAGCTTCCATTCGTGCCACGCTTTCATAGCGCTCTGTGAGAGCAGGTGCACCGAATGGAAACGCACGAATATGAGAATATCTCGGGCACTTCGCGGGACCATGCTGCGTGCAATTTTGTACCAGCCGTAATGCGCCGCCATGCGCACCATAGTATCGCACTCGGTCAAAACGCGCGGATGAAGTACGCAGCCTTACCACTCGGAGCCTCTGAGATATCATCTACTGTTTCCCATTCGATTGAGACGTCAGGGTGGAGGATACCGACCATTCGCGCATGAAGACGTTCTCGTTGCTCCTCGTATTTTGGGCCGGCAATCACCTTGATGCGAAAAGAGTTCTCGCCGGTTTGTAATATCTGGTACTGCTGCACTGCGAGCGCGAATGTATCGAAAGCGGTGGATACGTCGAAGAGGGGTACGATGCGATTGTCGGGGAGCTGGATGATATCGGTTTGCCGGCCGAACATCTTGATGGTGCGAAGCGACCTCTTGCACGGGCATGGCTCCTCAGATATAACGCCGCGGTCGCCGACGGCGTAGCGAATAAACGGCATCGCCTCGCTGTCAAAACTGGTAATGAGGATACGGCCTTCCACGCCTGATGGCAGGGGGGTGCCTTTTTCGTCAACAATCTCAACGAAGACATATTCCTCGTTGATGTGCATATTGTGATACTCGCATTCATGTCCCACCCATTTCACTTCCCACGTGGCGTAGGTGAGGAAAAATTTCGTGTGCAGGTGCTCTTCGATGTAGGTGCGATCCGCTTCCCGCACGCTCTCGCCGGTTGCGACTATTGCCCTGATGGAGAGTGATATGCCTGTCTCGTGCATCCTCCGCGCGAGTTCTCGCATAGATGACGTGTACCCGTACAAGACGATTTCACTTTTGAGCGATAGTACCAGTTCGATGAAGTCCTGAAGTCGGTACTTGATGCTGTTGTATCCGCGAAGGAAAAAGAGCACGTGCCGTCCAAAGAAAAAACCTGGGTTCACGCGGCCGCGGAAATACACGACTGGAAGCTTCTCTCCACCCGCCACCGACTGAAACATCCGGTCGCGAATCGCGAAGTAGCGCAATTCCGCTCGCCAATCGAGATGGAATTGAAAGGGCTTGCCGGTCGAGCCAGAGGTGTAATCGACGTGCGACATATCGATGAGCTTCGGATGTGTGTAGTACGAGACGTCGTTGGAGAAGAAGTCTTGTTTGGTGAGAATGGGAAGCTTTGCGAGGTCGGCACGTGAGAAATTTTTTTCATCTATGCCGAAGGCTTTAAAACGGTCACGCCAAAGCGGCACAGCGCTCACGCGCTCTATAATGTCTTGCAGACGAGCCTCGGCCAAGGAGTCAATCAGCGCGCGCGGCCAATACTGGCTTTTCATGAGCACCATCGTGTCAAAAAAGATGGGGAAGCGGCGGATGGGGTCGCGGTAGGTGAGGCGATTGACCCAAAGTCTGTCGCTACGCAACCACTTCTTTCTCAGGATTTGTTCAGAGAATGACATCATTTTAATGTGTGGGGCTCAATTGGCGGACTAGTTCCGGATACGGCAGCTTATACACGAGTAGCTTGTCTTTGTGCTCGCATCTAATCCGCTCGCGCACCGCGTTCATATGATCCAGCTTGTACTTGAATCCGAAATCCACGTATCGCGGTCGAATATCCGGCCATGCGGTCTGGAATGCCATTAATTTTATGACGAATGCACCGGAGACGCTTTTGAGCATTTCGGGATTCTCTATCGCAAGCGCGTGGGCGGGCATGCTGCAATACGATAGGCAGGCTTCAGGGGTTGCCGAAAAGAAATTTACCGCGTGCTCGACATTATTCTTCTTGCACCATTCCTGCATGATCGTATGTCCGGTATTGAATCGGAGATATATATCGTTCTCTGAAGGCTCGTCGATCTCATCGGAGACGCGTGGGATAAGTATGCCGGCACCGACGACCGCGTACCCGCCCAGATCACTCGCCGTTTCCAGCGCCTTGAGTTGCAGGTATTTTCCCATCGCATCAGTGACGTAACCGCCCTTGATGTAGCGTTCGATATCGGAATCCAGGAACTTATCAATGCTGATACGTACTATTTTATGAGGAATTCCGCGATCCCAGCACCAGTCTTTTGCACGCTTCACATCTGCGCTGTTCGTTCCTTCCTCGTATTCTAGCGTGAGCGCGGAAAACTGTATGCCGTGTTCAAAAAAAGTGCGGCACATCACCTCACTGTCCATCCCGCCACTAAAACAAAGCCACAAAGGACGCTTGGCCGTATTTGCGATGTGACGCGCAGCTGCAGAGAGCTCCTGCTTCCATGTCTTTGGCTGGTGCTCGCATCTGCGGAACTCCACGCGCAAGACTTTCGCTGTTGTGGGGCCGTTCAAAAATTCGTATTTGAAGGCATTCATCGAGGGATTGTATCACCGGCGGGGGAGGCCCGAGTTTCTTGACACGCCACCTTAATGCATGTTTGATATGTGTACTAGCCCACTGGGGCAGTTGGCGTCCGGAGCGCCAAAACCCATTCTTCGTGCTCATTGAGGGAGAGAAAACACATGATTAAGACACTTTTCGTTGCCGGGCTCATGAGCTCCGCAGCGCACCTTGCGACTGTTGCACCGGCCTCGGCAGCCTCGATGTCTGTGCGCGCTCCTGCCGGATGCTTCACCTGTCAGTCGCTCTGCAGCGCATGCGAAAAGGCCGGCAAGCAGGTGGCCTCTGGCAGATGCGCTCCATCTTGCGCAGCCTGGGCGCAACGTGCGGGCGTGAAGCAGATCTTCGTCCGCAAAGACCTGTCGGTCTGCGGCTCATCTCCAAATGCCTATGGTCCCGCGCGTTGCTGAAACTCGCGCAGGACCGAAAACGACGTGCAGGCGATTGAGCCTGCACGTCATCCATTTTTTATACTCGCGGCATACGGTTTATTGATTATCGACACACGTCAGTTCGCGCTATTTCATATACGTCGAAGTTGGTGGTCGTGAGTAGTGGAGAAAGCTCTTTTCCGGTGCAATCGAATGCGGAGCTCGGCGCGCCATTCATGACCTGTACGAGTGGAAGTCCGTTTTCCACTGCCCGAATACGCGCAGCAGAGCGCATAGTCCATTGCAGTACGGGTGTACCTTCGAATAATTGTATTGATGATGATTGTACGAGTACACCAGCACCATTTTTCGCAAGGGAGTGAAAGAGTTGTGAAGCGTAGATTTCTGAACACAGCCGCACGCCGATACGTACGCCCTGTGCGTGGCCCATCTCTTCTCGTGTTCCTGAAACATATTCGCGATGTGCAAGAATGTTGGCGTATATCGCAGGGGAAAGTGTCTTTAGCAGCACCAGAAAGTGATACGGGGGATATTCACCATAGGGCATGAGGAATTGTTTGTCGGTAACGAACGTGTCTCCCCCTATTACGTGAGAATAGGTTTGAGCGGTACGGGGGTTCCCGTAACCGTATTTACTGTGCACCAGGAGCATTTCTTCTGGAAATAATTTTGATATCCTCGTGTAATTATCATCGTCGAGCCAATTTCCTACGGTCTCCGGCATGATGACCACATCGGGCGAAATATCTTTGGCACGTAATTCTTTCGCAACCGTATAGACGATGTCGTTGCGCGCCACGAGCACGTCGGGAGTCTGAACGTATTGTGCAGGAAAGTCCGTCTTACCGACGACGAATATGAGACTGTCTGTCGTTCCCCACGCGAGAGTCATGCCGCGCGATAGTTCTGCAGTATGAAGAGCGAGCGCGGAGCTACCCAAAAACACCACAAATACCGACCCTGCGCCGACAAGGGCGAACACAAACCTTCGACGGTCTCTACGAAAACACAACGCGAGTGCAAGGCATGAGCTTACGAGGACAGGAAAAGCGCTCAGAAGTGGCGTGTCCCCGAAACGGGCGAGCGCAATCCAAACTGGATTTGATGCATGGCCGAGGGCGTAGCCGACTGATGCGACCTGCGAGAACGCTTGTACGGTGCTCGTGGGACCGAGTGCATATATAGAATAGAGCACAGCCTGTAGCCATTCTGCGGTAACCCACAAAAAGGGAAGTGTCGTGATGAGTGGTACGACACTGTGTATGCGTGTGCGAACCTCATACACACAGAGTGCAAGGAGCGCGTGAGCCACACCCATGCAGAGAGATGAGCCCATCGAGACCGAGGCGATAATGAGGAGTGAGGCATATGGGTTGGGAATACCGATCCAGTCGAGCGGGTAGGCAGACCACGCCGAAGCGCTCACTGCGAGATTCAGTGTGAATCCGAACAGTGCGCCAGCATAGAGTGCTTGTTTTCGGGTTGCCGTGTGCGTCTGCGAAAAAATCGCAAACAGGAACGGCACGGGCGCGACCCAAATAAAAGGCCATAAAAACGGCAGTATCACGCAGAGTCCCGTAAGGAATCCAGAACATCCGATAGCGCTGAAGCGCATGAGCGCCGACATGCATGGAGTATAACGCGCAAGACCATACGTAACCCTCGCGCCGAGAAAAAACTATCCCATAGAACCTTTCTGCTTGCATCGCTCATGAAGCGATAGGGCAACATCTCAAAGACTATCCCCACGGAACGGCTTTGGGTTTTGACATCTAGGCTAGATACTTCACAATGTAACGTATGCGCAGTTTTACAAAGAGTTTTATGAATGCGGTGATGATTACAGTCGGATTTTTTGCCGTTTTTTTTGTCACCTCAAAGTTCATCATTGAGAGGATGGGGGCCAACACAGTGAGTGACGCCACTGGATTTGATAGCGATGATATCGGTGTGGTTCACGCTGACGTTCCTACTGGCTAATCAAACGTAAGAAAAGATTCATGCCACAAGATCCAATTCAGCCAGCAAATAATGCGAGCTCTCAGGTGCCCGGTGCTCCGGCTTCAAACCGTTCCAAATCATCCACCACTTCACTTCTCGGTGTCTTAGGTATCATCTGTCTATTTCTGATAATCGCTCTCTATGTGTCGTGGCCAAAAATACGGCCAATACTTGTTCCGCAGGAGCTTTCCGTTTCTACTCAAGAAGGTGCGTACGCTAAGGCTGTGGAAGTAACGCAGTCCGTTTTGAGCGATCCGAACGCCTCTGTCGAACAAAAAGCACTGGCTGTGTCCAGCTATGTGGGTGCGCGTTACCGCGTCTCGGGAAATGTGAATGACCTATTGCTGGATATCCAAGACCTCAAACAGATTGTCCTCAATCCTGTTGTTACCGCAAAAACACGCGCCGATTCGCTCGCATGGCTTGCCGGTATGTACAACAACTTTGGCCGCAATCCAATGCTTTTTACTGAAACGTTCAAGGGCGACCCATTCGCAAGCTACCTTGTCGAAGGCAACCCTGATCTTTCCGCGAGACGTCTCTTTGAATGGTCTTACTCTATCAATCCTTCGTCATACGCGGCAATAAACATTGCCTGGTGGTATGCAGCGCAGGCTGGATTTAATCCAAAACTCGATACGGCAACGCGCGACTCGAACACCAGTCTTGCGGCAGAATATCTCAGACTTGCGGATACGCTTTCAAATCAGGAGACGATTAATAATCCGAACTTCGTGAACAATGCGCGGTATCAAACTTTCAGGTCCTACCGTTCGCTCGTAGTAGATGCGTTGGCGCTTCAGAATGTGGAACCATACAACACGACCTATCGTGATGAATTCAACGCATACGTAACATTCGCACAATCGGGAAATCACATCCTATCTACCGGACTTCTGCTGAACGCACGTCTCGTGCATGCCGGCGTACTTCTACGTGACAAAGATACGACCGGGGTTACAGAGCAGCTCGACTTGATTGCTGAAGGCATGAAAGACGTTCAAAACCCGGCAGTAAGCAACTTCGTTCTCATGCTTGGCAATGAACGAAAATCCGGATCTACGACGGGCCGCTCAGGAATCATTGCAGAGATGTATCAGTACTCTCCGGCGTTCAAAGCCGCTGTTGAAGCCGCGGTTGCGGCGAACTAATTTCCCGCGCACAGGAGGTTTCGCAGCAGTAGTAAGTTTTTACTTTGATATAATTTTCGCATGCGCTCGATCAAACTTCCGGGTGCTGCGTTTATTGTCTGCGCGATTTTCTTGCTGATAGGCGTGTCGATATATGTGCACGGGGAACGCTTCAGCGAAAACGTACGTTTTTTTTTGAATCCGTCTGCCGATACCGCCTACGAAATAGGAGCAAAACATTTTGATGCACGCAGCCCAGCAGCCTACGACATTAATCGGGCATCGTACTTCCTGCACCGAGCAGCATTGCTCGATCCCACATACCCCGATGTGCAGTTGCTGCTCGCTCGCATCGCATTCGTGCGGTCTGATTTTCAGACTGCGCTTCGACATATCAATGTGCAGATTGCCGTGCACGCCGACACTCCGCCGAGTGCGTATTACGTGCGGGCTCTCGTCTACGGATTTACGGGTGAATATGAAAAAGCGGCCCGCGACTACGAGGTGTTCCTGAAACAAGCACCAGATCATTGGGCTGGCAACAACGACTACGCATGGGTGCTTCTACAGGGGAATCGTCCCCTCGACGCATTGGCCGCTGTCGATAAAGGACTGGAAATTTCGCCGAACAACCCGTGGCTGCTCAATACTCGCGCCATTGCACAGTTTGAACTTAATCTCCTCGATGAGGCGTATGCTACTGCGCTGCTTGCCCGCAGTGCCGCTCTCGAGACAACTGCAGAAACATGGCGTGCTGCGTATCCGGGCAATAATCCTGCGTTAGCGCGCGACGGTGTACAAACTTTGCGGGATTCAACAGAGGAGAATCTCAAAAAGATAGAAGCGGCGCTTGCTGGGGCAACGTCCGAAATAATTCGTTGAGCGTGCCCACCCATCTCGGAACGCTTTAAGTCGCACATTCATCTAATATTTGGCTTAGCGAGCATTCGTAGGCAGTGTAATGGTCGAACCGTGGAGGCTTCACATGTTGGCGCAGAGAATGTTGGCCTTTTCAGCCGTACTTGCAGTTGTAGTGCTCAGCACCTGCTCAATCATGCGCGCCCCATACTGGGGAATTGGCGTCAGCTTCGTTGCGGTGTCGGGCTTCATCGAACAAGGGGGGGGTCCTTTTCATTGTAAGGCGCTTATCGAAAGTTTGGGTGCTTGTGATACCATCGCGGTGGAGGAACCTGCCATGAAAGAATTGTTTCCGCTGCACCAGATATCTCCGTCGTGGCAGCTGGGAGTGCTGTGCGTCGGATTTCTAATTGTTCTGTTCGTTGTGATTCGCAATGCGCGAAACCCACATCGTGCGGTGTACCTGCATGGTCACTGGCATCCAGCGACCATCGACTGGAGCGAGCGAGCGTTCACGTACGACTCCACAGGACACGGCCACTTCGTGCACGTGCGTAGAGTCGGTGACTCGTTGCTGGCACAGTCCGATAGTGTCGCCGACGAAATGCGTCCCGCCGATAATGAAGAAAAGCGCGAGTGGACTGGTCTGTTTACCCCCGGACCAATCGTGCCGATTTGTCTGTAGACGCGTGGTGTCTGCTCGAGCTCCTTTGGGAGCTCGTTTGCTTTGTATACGATGCCACTAACATTTTTAAGTCGCCAGAATACTGTCGTGGTATTGTTGAGCGACATTTATGAAGACCGGAGTCGATAGCGCGCTTTCGTATGGTTGGAGTGACCCCGCAAAACCTGAGACATACAACATGTCATTTCACCCGGTCTCGCGGCCTGTCGGGTCCTGGCGTGAGGAACTCAACGCTGCCGCAATAATAATCGCGAATACCGCACAAAAGAGAATCAAAATAGCATTCAGCGGCGGTCTCGAAAGTGAAGTTCTTTGCCGAACGTTCTTTGACCAGGGAATTCAATTCTCCGCTTTAACGCTCGCTCATCGGACAAATAGAAAAGAAGTCGCATATGCAAGGCAATGGTGTTTGTACAGGGGAATACCGCACGAAATTGTCCCGTTTGATGCCGCATCATTTCTAACGATAGATGTTGATAGGTATATGGCAGCGGGATACGTCACGGGAAGTGTCTACCGATACCTACAATTGCGAATTATGGAGATTATTGAATTGAGCAACTCCTTCGGCGTCTTGGGAAACGGTAAGCTCTCATTTCAGCCGAACCGAGCCGACTCCAACGATACCTGCATGTCGTTCGGCACCTCATTTGCTGCACCGTTTGAATGGATGAAGATGGGTAGTGTTCGTCACCAGCCATATTTTTTTCTGAGCACACCAGAAGTCGTACTTTCGTTTCTTCGTACCCCCTTGGTGGAAGCTGCACTACGCACCCCTCATGTATTCGATAATTCATCGAATAACATAGCGCTGAGGAGACTGGTCTATCAGACATTTTGGCCAGATATCCCGTCGAGGCCGAGTCTCTATGGTTTCGAGCGCGAGCGGCTACTCAAAAATGCTGCTGAGCACAGGATGTTGGCATATCATAATGGGAAAAATAAACTAGTTGATATGAGTGTCGCATCTGCCATCGCGATACTCGAAGGCCACTCGAAGCATTTTTTGACCGACTAAACGATGTATGCGATTCACCCGGGATGGGAATGGGATGCGTCTCAAAGTGGTCATTGGCGTGAGTATTGCCATCGTTTGCACGGTTGCGACAGTCTGGTTTTTTATACAGACACAATCGGTTGTTTCCAAATTTCTCACTGAATACACGAACGCGCAGCCATCCGAGCAAGAAACAGTTGCGACACATTATCTGGAGCGCATGGATCTTTCGACGATGCTCGGGGCACTCGAGAGCAAATATAAGAATTCTGAATGTCATGTACAAGCCCATCCAGTTGGGCGCGCTGTCTACAAAAAAACACTTAACTTTAGTGCCGCGCTCGCGCAATGCGGCAAAGGCTGTAATGACGGATGTGTGCACGGTGTTTTCATGGGCATGTTTTCAACCGACAGTGACACACTCGGGGGCGTCATAAATGAAGAAGATAGTGATGAATACATAGCACACGTGCGCGCCGAAGCAAAAACGATTTGCCAACGACCGGAAGTCGAGGCGGTCGTGCAAAGTACATTTTGCGTGCACGGGCTCGGCCACGTGTTTGCGTATGTGAGTGACTATAATCTTCCAAAAGCTATCGAATCCTGCGATGTGTTTGAGCGTGAGGATATCCGGAGGGTATGCGCCGGCGGAGTGTTCATGGAGTATTCCACCTATGAGCCGAAATATGACGAACTCCGAAGGAAAGAGCTCCATCTATGCGATACATATCCAAATTATCCCATGCACTGCTATCGCTATATTGCCAAACATTCTATTTTTGCATGGGGAAGCGCACGTAGTGCAATACACGCGTGTGAAGTCTTGGAGCAAAGAGAGCAGCGGGCGTGCATCGCGGGAATCGCATTTGCGATGACTATGCCCCCTATGCTCGCGACGGACACGGGACTCGACTTTCTTTGTACTGTCCTTCCCATGCAACAGCAGCGTGCGTGGTGTGAATACGGGGCTCTACTTAAGGTGGCGAACAATATTGGAGACGGGTCCTATGTCGCGTGCGATGAGATGGCCGAGAAGTACCGGACTCGTTGTCGCAATATGGTCGACGAAAACCGGGCTCTTTCAGTTGAGTAGGCTACGCCTGGTGTCGCGCAGGTAGGAAATCGTTGTTCGGTTCAAAATACTCGGAAGAATCGAGCGTACGGTAAAAGTTGAACGAGCTGTCGATAAAATTATACGAGCGTTGTTGTTGAAGCATGGCACCGAGTGAGCCGCGCTTCTGCTTGTTTTGTCTGTAATCCTCATCGCGAGTGAATTTATAGATGACGTCTTTCGCCGGCCATTTATATGTCGACCACGAATCTTTGATTTTCAGATCCATATTGTTCATACTCCAGAGTTGAAACTTTTCAGTGTTGTAGAACTGATCGAAGAGAACGCCAAGGTACCCCTCGCGCACGTTCGCTACATTCGACGGGGCAACATACG
The DNA here is from genome assembly GCA_964471165.1 of uncultured Candidatus Saccharibacteria bacterium. Classification (GTDB taxonomy): domain Bacteria; phylum Patescibacteriota; class Minisyncoccia; order Phycocordibacterales; family UBA2100; genus UBA10103. Next base: position 84,580 of record CAYYEX010000004.1, on the reverse strand, counting down.
GGAGCATTCGGGTCGCAACAAATTGCCACTTAACAGCGAAGTTCAGCCACCAGAGGTAGTCGAAATGTGTCATAAGTGATACCGGAGCGGATGCAGCAACTCGTTCGATTACATCAAGACAGAAACCTGTTGCCGCTTCGTTCGCGAGGGTTGAGTTAAAGAACGAAAAGAATATCTCACGACGGTATCGCTCATGAATTATTGCGGGCCCTTGATGATTGATTAGTTTTGAAATTACATCAGACCCGAAGACCTGGTCATTGTTTTCACCACCGATAATGAGTGCGCGCGTACCAAGGAGATACGGAAAGAGTGACATAGATTCGCATGCAAGAGATCCACGAATATGTTCTTGGTAGAAGGCCGGATATTCCGCAATCGATTCTTCCGATAGGAGCACCGTGATACGTTTTTTATCAGCATCCGACGCATGCGTGAGAAGCGTTACCAGGATGAGTGTTGAGTCTATGCCACCGGACCAAGCAACATAAATCGGTACATCCATTGTCCGAGCTCGCGAAAGTAACTCCAGTGCGCGTTCATTGCATATATCCTCGTATGTATTGGTCAGCGCGCGCAGTTTGGGAATCGGATACAATGAGCGGACTTTCACAGGAATCGTGATTGTTTCCGAACGGTCTATGAAGACTGAGCTCTGTGGATAGATGCCGAAGAACTTCTTAAACTCTGATACTCCAGGGAGATTTGCGTTAGAAGCGTGCGTCACCACGTTTGTGTTGTAGAAGATGAGCTCCTTCATGCGCTATACCATTGCATTACCGAATGCTTCTCGATGGAAGGCTTCGAGCAGATTCGGAATATCGTCCGCGTTCGATATTTCCTTGAGTTGCTTGAAATAGGAAAGTCGCAGGAGTTCAGTCTTTGCAAGAAAATCATCATAGAGCTTCGCTTTGAGTAGGATGTCGTCAGCCGCCGCCCGAAAAGATATGTTTGCAAACTCCGCGTATTGCAGTACATACGGGAATGATAGGATTCGAGCTTCGTCGTATTGCGCATCCTTAAATGCTTGGGCCTGTATCTTCTTTGCGAGGTACACGCTCGCCTGCAAGTCGATACCAAACGCAGTGCGTGAGCGTGCAAGCGAGATACGGCGCATAATCTTTTTGACCGCACGGAGTTTACGGATACCGAGACGCGATTGCGCATCGAGGCGCTCCGTGAGAACTTCGGCCTTTGTCGGCTCAAAATGTCGCGAACGATCATTCCATGTCCAATGAGCGAGTGATTCTTCGCGAGATGAAAAGGGAAGTCCGTATTTGTAGTTGGGTCTGGTGACATTAAGCATGTGGTACGTGTCCATCATAGACTCATTCAAAAATCTAATTGCAGCAGGGTGATTGCTCACCGCAATGACGACTCGGGTGGCAGCATCGACAAGCGCGCTGTGTTCGGAGAGCCGAACATGAGGGGAGGACTTCGCTTTTTTGTGTGTGCCGAAGAGCTTCGATAGGAACAATTTCATATGCAGACTAACGATATCACAAGGTTTTTTTGCGGGAAGATATGTGTCTCAAAACAGGGCGCCTTTTGCTATACTCCATGCCATGAAAGCTGGGCGTTTCGCTATGAATACTCTTTTAAAGCGAGGGTGGAGGAGCGATTTACTCTGGACAAGAGGACCTCTTAATTGGAAGGTGACACTCCGTATCCCTCTGTGGGCAGATACACGTGCGCTTCTCGTGAGCCAGTACTGGTCGCGTGAGACGCTCGACTCGTACACGCGTGAGCGCATCATCGATCTCATGCGATATGCAAAGCGTGTCGCTTTGTGGCGCGATATCTATGCCCAAAACAATATCGACCCTGACCACGTCTTGGAGGGCAACTTTGTCAATATGCCGATTACATCCAAACGCAACTTTCCAAAAGATAATATATCGTACTGGACCGACCCAGATTTGCTCCACTCTGGTTTCTCCGACCACACATCAGGCTCAACGGGTCGCCCGTTTGATTTCTATGTCGATCGTGCATGGGAATTACGTTCGTTTGCAGTATGTGAACGTATGGTGGCAACTGCAGCAGGGGGCACCCGCCCACCCGTGATTGCGCTTCGCGCACGTGAGAAGCTCGGTTTTTTGACTCATAACCAGCATCTTTTTTTCATGAAGAACTACAACACCGTGAAGTTCCGACTTCCGGCGCTTGTGGAGTTTGTGAAGTCACTCAAATCAGAGGTTGTATTCTACGGATTTCCATCGGCATGTATTGAACTGGCTCGACGTGCCCGCGAATCGAACGTGCTGTTGCCAATCCGTGCAATTATCGCCACGGGTGAGAGTATTCGCTCTTCAGAGCGCAAGACAATTGAACAAGATTTACACACAAAGTTTTTCACCACGTATGCGACACGCGAACTCGGGTGGCTTGGCTTCGAATGTGAAGAGCGCGCTATGCATCTCAATGAGGAATGGGCGTATGTTGAAATTGTGGACGAGCAGGGAAACCCTGCGCCATTTGGTACCGAAGGATTTGTTGTAGCGACCGTCTTCGATAGCCGTATCATGCCTATGATTCGCTATCGCAATGGAGATAAGGGCAAGATATCCGATGAGCCGTGTGCATGCGGTAGAACACTCCGCACAATTCAGGTGACGGGTCGCGAAATCGAATTTATTCATTTTGATGATGGGCGGACTGTTTCGCTGCTCGACTTCGCGTCGGTATTCGACTGGCATTCTGAGAGCGTCAAGCAATTTCAGATTGTTCAACAGGAACAATACACGTTTTCTGTACGAGTCATGGCTGGGGAAAGATTTGAACGAGATAAAAAAGACCTAGAATTGCGGCTCATTCGTCTTTTGCACCCTGCGGCAGTGATTACGTGGGAAATAGTTGAAGAAATTCCGGCGTCGAAGAGCGGTAAAGCATTGTATTTTGTGGGGTATAAACAATCCAGCACGAAACATGTGGAAGAAATTTAAAAATCGTATCGATTTTGTTCTATTCCACACGCTCCACATGCGCGGGCGCGTCGCTATCGAGGCGTGGCAGCTTCGGCGATTGCGCACAATCGTTGCGCATGCGGCAAAAAATGTTCCGATGTACGGCGAATTATATGGTAAGCCAGGGGATTCTGCTCCGGACATTCGGTCATTTGCAGACATGAACAATCTCCCGATTGTTTCCAAGAAGATGTTTCTCGGTCGTCCCGCTGACGAATACACGGATAACAGCGCAATGCTTGTGGGACGATGGGCGACCACGTCGGGCACGAGTGGAGAGCCGCTCACCATGCTGACGCGCGCTCATTTCAAGAAAAATATTTATGTAGACTCGGTCGTGTACAGAATGTTCTATTGGGAAAATCCCTGGAAGATGCCCACCTGGCCGCGTATCGCTCGCATATTCACAAAAGCGAAGCCGCGCAAAAACCGGTTGTTCGTAACAATCACGGATTATTTGCTCGAACCCGAGAACGTTCTCAATCGTGTCATTGCATTTCGACCCGACATTATTGAATCCTTCGCATCCATACTTCACTCGATGGCTCAGCTGGTGGAACAGAAGCATATCCCGTTCCAGGTGCGCTATGTGATATCGGGCGGCGAACAGATGACGCCGGCGTTACGTCGTTATATCGAATCGGTCCTCGGGTGCGAAGTTTACAACCGCTACGGAATGGAGGAGTTTGCGGTTGTCGGCATGGAATGCGAAAAACATGACGGATTGCATACCAGTTGTGAGTCGCTGTTTGTGGAGATTGTAGACGAGTCGGGTCTGCCGGTGCCCGACGGTACCGATGGACGAATCGTTGTCACCGACCTCTATAACACGGGGATGCCGTTCATCAGGTATGACACGGGAGATCACGGCACGATGACGCACTCGAGATGTTCTTGCGGTAGGGAATCTCCGCGTGTGTGGCTCGAGGGTCGCTATGCTGCGTTCCTCACATTCCAGAATCGACGCATCAATCATCTGGAGTTCGACGCTGCGCTCGAGACATTCATGAATGCGATTATGCGATATCTTGTTGTGAAAAAATCCGAAGAGGAAGTCGCCGTCCTCCTGATTCCGGGTGTCGCGTTTGGGGAGGGTGCACGCTCAAAAATTCTTTTGAATATTCAGGAGCTCGTTGGGCCCACAGTAAGAGTTTCGGTAGAGACGGTCGATGATTTGCCCAAAACCCCTCGGGGAAAGTCAAAAATTGTTTTGGATATGAGCGACGAAACATCTGCTCGTGGATAGATTACCCGTGAACTGTTTTCATTGAAATATGAGGTCATATTGTGCATACTGCGCACGGAAACCGGATTGGGTTTCGAATCAATGGAGGTGCCGGTGGAATCGGTTCAAGTTGCGGCAATGCGTGCAGCAGCACGCAAGTGGATTGACGGTCAGCATCTGCGAAATGTATTGAAGGGCGACTTGTCCGAGATGTATGATTCGGACGGCAAGCCGCTCAAGGGCATTCGCGGACGCATGGGCGCGGTCGGCATGAAGGTTGATGGAACCGACATCGGTGTGGATTGCATCGAGATGCAGCCGGGGAGCGCCTTTGCGCTCCACGAGCATGTCGGCGACCATGTCTTGCTGTTTCTCTCGGGTGTCGGGTCTGTCCACATCAGCGGGGAGGACCGGGTTGTCGGGCCAGGTGACACCATGTTCATCCCGGGTGAACACCCGCATGCGGTGACCGGTCCGCCGGAAACCGCGCGGGAACCGCTGGTCATCATCGCTTTCGGGCATCCGCACAAGGACGTGAACGCGCCGGACAGGATGAAGCATCCGAGCGACCACAGTCACGACCACGGGCATGGGCACCATCACGGCCACAAGCACGAGCACTGAGCTGCTCTTTCGAAGACGACAAAACGCGCCGCGGCTCGGCGCGTTTTTTGTTTCACTTCAAGATTACACAAAATCGTTCTCCGGGTCGCAATATTCTTCGGGTGCAAGGGTTTGGGGGAACTGAAACGTGTCGGTGATGAACGGGGAGGGTTTTTGCTGGTCTGTGAGCATCACGAGGGAGCCGCGTTTTATTTTGTTATCACGATACTCAGCATCCTTTGTGTATTCATAGATTAATTCCTTCGCAGCCCACTTGTATGTTTTCCATGTGTCTTTAATTTTCTTGTCCGGGTTATTCATGCTCCAGAGTTGAAACTCCTCGGTGTTAAAGAATGGTGCGTAATATTTATCAAGATACGTTTTATTGATGAGGTGCAGGTTGCGTGGTGCCGTGTATGTAAGGGTACGCATGTACACACTCTGCCACTTTGTCGCGAAATTAATCCACCAAAAGAAATCATAGTTCGTTTCAATTGGTACGGGTGCTACCGCCTTGAGTCGCTCAAACAGCTCAAGATAAAAGACCGCCATTGCTACGTCTTTCGTGCGTTCAGTGAAGAACGTGAGTATTGTGTCTCGCGCGAAGGGCTGGTGAATGATGGCGGCACCGAATCGATTTATGAAGGCGGCGACAATGTCGGAACCGAACAACTGGTCATTGTGTTCACCGTTCACAAAGATTCGCTCGCTCCCGAGCATGTATGGAAACATTCCCGCCGAGTCATGCCGCACTTTGCCGTGAATATGCTCGGCATAAAAGTTCGGGTTTTCCGCAATTGAGTCCTCTGACATGAGTACAGTGATGCGTTCTCGCTGTTGCTGTGTAGAGTTCTTTAAGAGGGAGACAAGTACGCACGTACTATCGATTCCACCCGACCAGAACGAAAATATTGGACAATCCAACGTCTCTGCTCGCTGAATGATTTCCGTTGCTCGCGCATTGCAGGCATCTTCGTAGGTACCTTTGTGAATGCGAAACGTGGGCATAGGGAAAAGCATTGTGCTGCGCACGGGGGTGCGAAATGTGTTTGTCCGATCAATCGGGATTACACCCGTACGGTAGATATCGAAAAAAGCAGTGAGAGTCTTTATCCCGGGTACGTGTTGGTTTGCGGGGGAGACGACGGTTCTCGCGTGAGCTAGCAAGAGGTTTTTCATACAGGTCTCGATCTGAATGCTGCGGTATGGAAAGCACTCAGTATTCTTGGCAGATCGTCGGGGTTTGTTGCCTGTTTCACCTTTTCGAAATACGTTAGGCGCAGAAGTTCGGTACGCGCAAGTAGTTCGTCGTCGAGTTTTGCACGAAAAAGTATATCCTCCGCTGCCTGACGAAGTGAAAGACCTTTTAAGTCGGCATACTGAAGCACGTAGGGAATGTTCAAAATATCGGATTCGTCGTAACCATTTTGCACGAATTGCTGGGCCTGGGCTTTCTTCGTTAAATAGACAGTCTCTTGGAAATCAACACCGGATTGGAAATGCTGACGCGTCATGGAGACTTGTGACATCATCTGAGATATTGTGCGGACCTTTACCGTGGCAAGGCGGGAGCGCGCCCTCAGAGCGGGGGTTACCAGCTCAGGGAGTGTTTTACGGAATGAACGCGATTGTACATCCCATGTCCATTCAGGATAGAATTCCGGGCGCAACCGAGCAAGAAAAAAAGGCTCCTTGTGTATCCACGAGTGAGTATACCGGGGTGTGTTAACGCCATTTGAAAGTGCTGTATCAATGGTGCACTCGCGTAAAAAAACCATGGCGCTTTGTCGTTGGCTTATCGTCAGCACCGCTTTTGTTCCGATATCGAGCAATGCATACCACGTGTCCATGTCGGTATATCTTAGTACAAACGCATGTCCGTCGCTACTTACTCGTCTCTGAAATCGTTCTTTGGGTCGTAGTAATCGGTACTGGTCGCTTCGTCAAAAAATCGAAACGACTCATCAATAAAGTTCACAGACTTTTGTTGCACGATGAGGAAGTAGAGTGAACTTCGTTTTATCTTTGTGTCACGATACTCAGCGTCTTTTGTGAAATCGTAAATCATGTCTTTTGCCGGCCACTTATGGGACTCCCACGTGTCCTTTATTCGTTTATCAAGATTGTTCATGCTCCACAGTTGAAAATCTTCCGTATTGAAAAAAGGCATGTAGTACGTATCCACATATTCACTCGTAATAAGTGGTATGTTTCGCTCTGCAGTGAACGGAAGAATTGACGTGTACACTTTTTGCCAGTTTGTACAGAAGTCGAACCACCAGAACAGATTGTAGATTGAGTCAATTGGCAGAGGAGCAATCGCGCGCAGTTTTTCAAATAATTCAATATAAAATTCAGCAGTATCGGCAGCACCTGTCTTTTCTGCTAAAAAAGTACGGAGAATATCTCGGTCTATTAAACTGAGAACTTTCGACATGCCGAACCGACTCACGATCGATCCTACAATATCTTTTCCAAAAAGCAGGTCGTTATGCGTTCCGCTTACAAGGATGTGCTTCGTGCCAAGAAGGTATGGAAACATGATTGCAGAGTCGTACCGGATCTTTCCGTGGATATGTGCTTCAAAGAAGCGGGGATTTTCCGATATTGATTCCTCGGAGAGTAATACAACGATGCGCTGCAGCTCCTCTTTGGTTGTTGCGTTTTTAAGCAGTGCGACAAGTGCAACCGTGCTATCAATTCCACCAGACCACATTACTCGCACATCGACATTCAATGCAGTAGCGCGCTTGAGAATCTCGACAGCCCGCTCGTCACATGTTTCTGAATATGATTTTGTATAGGGACGCAGTGTCGGCATTGAAAAAAGAGAATGGGTTCGAATGGGAAAACGTATGGTTCCTGTGCGATCGACTGGCATTGCTGTGTCGTTTGTAATTTCAAAAAACGATGCGAAACGGTCCATTCCGGGGAGAAGACGTGCCTCCGGTGTTGTTACAGCGCCGGATTTGTAGTAAATAAGTCGATTCATATGCATTAGTCGTCGGACTCGATTGGGTTGCGGGGGGGTGTGTATGTGTTGAATGCGGCAGTGCATGCTATCGAGGGAACAGGTCCACACAAAGCTTCTATCGACGACGTTGCGAGACTTTCACTCTCGAGGGTAAATACTGTCTCATAGCATGTGTTTTTCAACTGAACGTTTGCCTGCTGCTCGCAAAATGTCCGTGCCCTGTCAGGGCGCGGGAGGACCGTTGTAAAATACGAGCGCACAATGCCCACCGTACACTGTGTCCTATCTACTGAGCGAATAATCGGGTCGCAAAATGTCACTATGTCGACAGGAGATCCGTCTTCGTCACGATCTCGGTATGCATTTCCTCCCATGCCGTAGTAACACCATGCACGCTGTTGATCGGGTAAAGAATCACATGCATTGCGGAATATCCGCAATTGTTCTGCCGTTGTGGAGATGCCGTTCTTTTCGAACAGGCTCGACTGATAAAGATGGAGGTACCAGAAACATTGCCGTCCATACTTCGTTGGTACCGATGCGCATGGGGACACGTAATTTTCTTGAGCAATTGTTTGATCGGGCAGTCCTCGCGTTGTGAGCTCGATAGACGCCGCATCTTCCATGAATACTCCCTTATAACAATCGATTTTATTAGTACCCATCTGTTCGCATATAGGAAGCGCGGCTTGATACGACTTGAGCGCAATGCGTAATAGATGACCCACTGAGTGACAGAGCACCTTTTGTCGGTCACAGTACCGTTTACCAATCGTTGCGAGGGTCTCGCCGTCAGCGTGTGACAAATCCTCTGCCACGTACGACTCGCCCAATTCTTGAGATATTGCTTCGGTTGTGACGCCGTGAACACACGAGTTTTTGCAACTCGCGGTGCACTGCTCGTATGCATCCTCGAGCGAGGGTGTCCTCTGAAATGTTTTGTGCCCAATCATGTGCCCGATAAGATGACAATTTCTCACTACCACCAGTGGAGATGTGCTCGCACTAATCTTGCTCATTACAGCGTGGGTCGGGAACTTGGAGAGGAGTTCGTTCACTTCGCGCTCGAGACACGCAAGGTCAGCTTTATCTTCGGGGTTGCGCGCAGTGAAGCAGGGGGAAAGAGAATCCAGAGCGTGTTCCACACTCTGCGTTCCTCGTACATTGGTTTGAGTGAATATGTATCCCAAAAATACTGAAAACACGGCTATGATTCCTGCGGCGACTAACAGTGTATTTATCTTCGACATACGAAGGTATTGAAACACCATTGCGAATCGATTACTTCAACTGACCGGAAACCTGTCTGACTGAGAATCTCTTCGTACCATTGCACCGGGAAGGGAATCAGCACTCCCTCAAGAGCACGAGCCTTTTCATTAATCTCAGTATCAGAGAGACCCATCGTGCGTTTGAAGTTGTGATAGCCATCGTATTCGTCTTGCGTTGCTTCCATCTTGTCGGTCAGTATGAACACACCTTCCGCGGATAAACTTTTAGAAATGTCGTGGATGTAGAGTGCGCGCAGGGATGCGTCACGAATAAAGTGGAGTGTCCAGTTTGCAGTTACAACATCGAACATCCCGGCATCGCTTGGAAACGAGTCAGAAAGTATCAGGTTATCGCGGACTCGCGAGTGAGCGAGCATCGCCGCTGAGTTATCGACGCCATGCACATCTTCAAATCCCGCCGCCCGAAATACTTCGAGTGTGTGCCCGAGAGCGGAACCGACATCGAGTACCCGTGCCTTTTTGTCTGGAAAAACATCGAGTGCAATCGAGAGCGACGCTTGGATGACTTCCTCGTAATGAGGGATGTGCTTGCGGGCCTCTTCGTCGAAGCGTTTCGCAACTGACTCGTCGAACTCCCAACGATCTGTCATACCAGCCATGGTTTAATGGCGCTCCTGTTTCCGGTGAGCATATTTTCCGAGACGCTCCCGCGCATAGTACCGGTTCGGCGAAATCTCATTACGTAGCGAGCATTACTGGGCTTCTGAGGGGCGTTGAAGTTGTCAACAGTATCAGAAATAGGGCGTATCGGGAGTACCCCCGATGATTCGAAACCGAAACCCTCCATAAGAAATGCGAGGCCGAGGGGTGAAATGCGAGCGCCCCGCCCCGAGAGCGATGCGTTCGTGTCAGCCAAGTTTATTCCTTCGGTTTGTGAAAACTCGACACCATTGAACGATGGGTCCTTTGCATTGAGACGGGGAAGCAGTTCTTCGATTGCCACGACTTCGCGGGTACGAGTCGTAATCTGTTCGAGCCGACTACATATATCGACCGATGCATGCAATACGGCCAGTACGGTGACAACGTCAAATTGGGTGTTGTGCTCACGTAGGTACTGTTCAAGCGAAGTGTGAACGATATCAGCACGACCGGGATAATATTTTTTCAACAACGAATCGGCCGTTTCCATGTACGTTTGCTGCGGCTCGACGCCGGTGTAGTGCGCCGCACCGTTGCTGAGGCACCAATGGCCGGTCGCACCGATGCCACATCCGAGATCGAGCACTGTTTTTCCTTCGACGAGCTCGCGGGGGAGCAGGCTTTCGTGCTTGTGTAGCATTTGCTCGGCTGAAATGGGACTGAATGTGCGTGACACGCGATTATCAAGATTTACAAACTCAGGTACAGATTCAAAAACGTTCATGGGGCAATCTTCGCATGATACGCCCCAATGCCAAATCGGTGCTTGGACGCTCTTGACACATATCGTCAAGCGGGGTACCGTGTAAATCGGTATCGGAGATGTGTCGATGGATATCCATCGCGTCCGACCAGGGAGGATTCCACTATGAGAAAATCGTTCCTCGGCCTGCTCGCTGGAGCAGTTGTCTACGCAGCGTCATCAATCGGCGCGCCCACCGTCGCCTTCGCGCAGTGCGCGAAGATGCCGATGATGCAGTGCTCGCAGTGCAAGATGAACAAGAATCCGCGCCTCTCGCCCAGTCGCGCCAACGCATCGTGCGAGAACGCGAAGCTGAACAAGCAGCCCGCTGCAACCCCGGTGAGCGGCAAGCCGCGTCGCGCCGGCTGAATATCTGACGGGACTGTACCTGTCATCAAGAAAAAGTCCGGATGGCCACGTCATCCGGATTTTCTTAATGTTGAACGAACTCTTTTTTGATGCAGTAGATTTCGTTTGCCTGTGTTGGCACGAAAATGCGTTGTGACGAGACTTCATACACGGGCGCATTCACAATCCGCTCAGTTGCTTGAAAGAAGTTTTTAAGTGCACCTGTCTGCGGATTCAGCTCGTAGAGCCGACCATCATTTGAACCCACCCACAGTGAGTCATCGAATAGAGTAGGAGAGGAAAATATTCGACCCTGCGTTTCAAACACCCACTCGTCTGCATATGTTTCTGCATTGAACGCGTAGAGTGTCTTGTCGAGCGATGCTGAATATATAGTGTCACCGTGTATGAGCGGAGATGAGTAAAATCCAAACTCGGCTTCTTTTGCAAACAGCGGTTCTCCATCGCGCGCTCTCAATACATAGCAGGAACCATCCATGGAGTTCACCACGATATGGCGGCGTTTTGTGTCGTATGCGGGTTTGGATTTGATGTCTCCGTCTGTTGCAAATGTCCACAAACGAGCACCGTTCCCAGCGTCGTAGGCGTACACGATATGGTCATTGCTACCGATAACCACCATATCCTCTTCGGGAATGTAGAGGGGGGAGCCGTGTGTGAATGCGACGGTTGTGTCGCGCCAAATCTCGCTGCCGTCTGCGAGTTTGAGTGCAACGATACCGCCCTTTTTCCCGAAGAGGCCAAATTCCAGACCGATATAGAGGCGCCCTCGTGCTATGTCGATTGCCGGCGACGAGCCCACCCAATCTGCCTCTTCATAGGACCATTTTTTCTTCCCTGTACGCGCATCAAGCGCATAAACGTTTCCATCGTATCCACCGAAGTAGACAACATCATCGTGTACGGCAGGACTCGAAAGAATCCCTTTACCACCGCGATGTCGTCCGATTGTAAACTCCCAGACGAGGGTGCCACTTTCAGTATCAAGTGCGCGAAGAACACCGTCATCACATCCAAAGAGGACTAGATTCTCAAAAAGGGTAGGAGCGGATTTTTCTGCAACAACTTGGAGTGACGGATGTGGTGCCTGATAGTGCCACAGTTTCGAAAATGAGGAATGTGGAACCACGGGCTCACTCACAGGTCGTAGCGGCAGACCGAAGTCCTTGAGACTAAAAAGTGCCGTGACCGCGATGTTGCGCTCTTGAGCGAATGTATATGCTTCAGTTGGGCGGAATCGGAGGGCTGCAAAGATATCAGTCACGCTCAAACCCATTCCGTCGAGCAGTAAGAGTTGTTTGTCGAATGTGTTTCCGGAGTTGATGAGGTCGTCGACAAGAATCACGGGCTCCTTGGTTAAGGTTCCTTCGATAGCTCTCATGAGACCATCTTTTTTTCGAGACTTTCGGATAAAGAAACCATTGACCGGTTTCCCAATCTCAGCCCCTTTCATCACAATTGCTGCGACGAGCGCGATACCAACGGTTTCCATACCAGCAACCTGAAATGGATAGCGATTTCCGTAAGTCTCCCAAAAAAGTTTTGCATATAGGTTGAGCCATTCTGAACGAAGAACAATCGAGCGGAAGTCAGCAATCCACCTCGATTGGGACCCCGATTGATCGATGATAACTGCGCCATCCCGGTCGCGGTACTTAAACGCTCCTGCAATCGCCTCGCGCAGTCGGGCGCGGTCACTCATATCGATTCATTCGATGTCTGCGATATGCCTGCGCGTAAATTGCGATTACGGTCACTGCGGTGCATATCCATGCCACACGCCAGAGCATCACCAAGAGGTCGATATGCGGCTCGAGTAACATCTGCACGGCATTGAGCGAGTTGGGCGAATTACCGGCGAGCTCGCGCAGAACAATATACGTAGTAGTTGCTTCCATATTTAGTAGTGATACGCATTGCGTACCGGTAAGCCTATCGCGGGGGCTTCTGGTGGACTTTTAATCCAAGAATTTGGTCCGAATGGGAGATACGAAAGGGAGCATACGTCGGGCTCATCGACAATTCTGTAGAAGGGGCCGCCGTTGATTGAGTGGTCGATGCGCAATGCGACGCGCGTGAGACCGGGGCGCAGCCCACACTGTAGATGAAGTTTCGACCACCAGATATACGGATAGCAGCGGTTCCATGAGCTGCCACTTTCGTAGACATCAGTTCGAGCGAGAATCCCAGCTGTTCGTTTTGAAGTTGATCGCGTGTGGCAGTATTGCCCCGAACAACCGTCCGGTGCAAATCCAGGAGTCGATGAAGAAACTTTTGTGTCCGTGTAGCTTGTTATCGTTACGGCGCACTGATGATTTGCCTCAAACATAAACATGCCGAACTTGTTTCCCTCCATCGTAATGCGTCTGTCTCCGGGTGCTATGAATCCCAATGCTTGCACGGCACACACAATCACGAGTATTACCCAGCCGACAATTGTTTTTCTCCCAAAGGGAATCGGCGTATAGCGATACATGGGGCCAAAAAGTACTGCGAGGGTCGGGAGTGTTACCGTTGGATATTCATACAACACAAATACACCTGAATAGAAGTGGAAGAACATGAAGTACACGAACGCGATATGACGCAGCGCAGCCCGTTTTGAAATCAAAAACCAGCTACCTATCATCTGCATAAACATCACCGCGTTGGTAAGCAGCGGTGTAGACCATCCGGGAAAAATCGGCAGTCCATTTTCGAGCGACGTAAAGTACGAACCGAGTATCCAAGTGGAATCAATCTTCGTTGTGGCGGAAAGGAAGTACATTAGCACGAACGAAAGTTTCAGGAAAAACTCTTTGTGTGACGCGAATATCAACATCAATCCGAGAATGATGTGATAGTAGTGGTATGGTGCTGCCGACTGAAAAGAAAAGACGTACACGACCGCCATCTCCCATAGAATCAAAAGTGCGTACAGTGCATGTGCAGTGGTCCATTTCTGTCGCCACATGGCCCAGACGATGAGCATCATCACGCCGTAGAGCACCATGTAAAAAATTGTCTGCGAATACCCGTACGGCAACATGTGAAGGAAGAAGTAATCCGAACAATGTTGAAAATACGGCCAACAGACGGCTCGCCCCTGTTGTGCCGCCTCGACCGTTACACTTGTGTTGCCCGCCCAGTTGTTGAAAGTGAAAAATAGGTAGAGGAGTGATGCTCCGAGCATCCATTGGAGCTGTGAAGAGGACTCAATCTCCTGGACGGAAAACAGTTTTCGATAGACGCGACGCATCTCGAAGACGATACGAGAGAGGTGAGGAAAGTTCTTCGAAAGTAGCGGCATGAGAGACAGGATACTCTGTCGCCACGTATATTCAATTACGAGCGTTTTTCGCGCGTTTTCGATAGGGTAACGGTATGAATAGGCTGTTCGTAGTCGGGGTCGACATCTAGATTATCGATGAGCGCCCCATCGTTGAAGCCGGCCATTGGCCGAGCTGCGATTCCGAGCGCTGTGGCTGCGAGCAAAATATTTTGCGACATGTGCCCGGCCTCGAGAAGTCCGAACGGATAAGTATAATCGCCGTACTTGGCAGAGGAGCGGTCCCAGACCGAAGTGAAAACGAGCAGCGCGCTGAATTCAAGAGGTTCTGCACGAGGCAAAAGCTTCCTAAAACCGGCACTGTCCTTTAGTGGCCACAGGTATTCAAGTGCGTGTTCGCTTGGATTGTAGTGGAATACGCCACCCGGTTGGCTATCAAATACAGGAGTCAGCAGATATGTCTCAATGGGATAGAGTCCACCTCCGGAAGGGTAGGGACGGTGGTTTGTATTTTCATGCTGCTTGAGCGTCATGCTGAAGAGTGCGGCATAATCTTTGAATGTAATATCGAACGCAATTTCACCGTACTCGGCGCAACGACGAGTACGGAGGACCTCAGTGATTGTTGCGTCAGGAAGTGTCACATCTGGCAGCGGTATGCGCTTCATGCGCGGATACTTTTTATGAAGTCCAAGCGGCACCTCTGACGCAGCCTTTGTAGCACCTCGCCGCGTGGTGCGTGCGTGACGCAAGTCAGAGTGAAGATGAGAAATGAAGCGAGTCATATGTTTAGGCGAATGGATGCGGGGTATCGAGGTAAGGAGCTCGCGCGGGGTATCCGAACATACTCGGGATAGTCGAGATTCGAGTTCCTCCGAGAACATGTTTCGATTCGTGCAAATACATGGGCTGTAATTCGGGAATGATGGTCATTTCCACGTGCCATGGCAGCGGATTGTTGCTGGGAGTGTCGAGTCCCACAGAAATCATTTCGTAGCCCGTCTTTTTACACCACGAGACAAGGCGTTTCAGATGAGTCGCGTCGCTGTCAGACTCCCACTCCTCAGGAGTAAAACGTGTCTCTTGTCCAGCAATCAAAAAATCAAGTTTGTGGGAACGCCCGGCATCTGCCCAGAACACGAGTCGCTCCGTGTGGCCAATTTCGGAAACGGGGCGCGCTTCATCCCACAAGGTTCCTTGTTCTACTTTGTGGCGAGTGCTCCAACGTGCGCGAAGTGCCTCGGACAATGCCCCGAGAATAGCATCGGCGATTGAGTGCCCAGTTTTCAGACCCACCGAATATTTTGGCGAAGAAGTATATGTATCTTCGACAACAACACATATTGCATATGTGGGGGCGTCGGTAATCATACGAATCGCATGAACACGTAATCCATAGCGTTCACAACTTTGTATTTGGCGAAGTACTTCCGCATTTCTCGCCGAGATATCTTTGAGATTGATGCGCGGAAGTACGAGCTGATTGAGCCACATAATCATGTATGCGTCGCGCTCAATCACCTCGAGCGCACCGCGCAGACGTGCTCCCAAAACATCTCGCCAAGTGGCGAGGCCTGTTGTTATCCGCGGTCGGATGCTCGGCTCGGCAGGCACACCTGTGCGCTGCGCATCGTTGTAGCCGCTGACTACTTGGGCTGGCACGTGGACATTCTGTCCGGTTATAACCGAGACCGCCTCAATCCACAGGAAAGATGTCTCTGGTGAGATAAAGAGTTTCGGGTTTTGTGCACGTTGTTCGCAGGAAAATCCTGCGAATCGTGCGACTGGAATGATAGGGGTGCGTGAACCCACCTCACGCTCGGTTCCGTGCATCGGCTTTCGGAAATAATCGGACTTCTCCGACCAGAGATACCGTTCGAGAGACTCTGCAACGCATGCATAGAGTGCGTTCTCTTCGATGGAAAATGAAGCCCCGCCTGAACGATGTTCCGACTCTCCAAAGCCTACCGCATTCCAGCGCAGAAGGCGTGGTTCATCTGCGCGCTGGGACATTCTTTGAAATGACTGTGCGATGTGTCTATCTTGCAAAAGAACTGCGAGTTCGGCTGCCGAGGCTAGACGCGGATTTCCCCAAGTGTATTTGCGCAGCTCGCGTACGACCGTGACGTTTAGCCTTCTCTCAATGAATGAAATGAAGGCGCTCACTGCGGATTCTCCCGGGGACATGGTCTTTCTGGCGGAATCCGAGAGCAGCTCACCGTCTATTATCATGTTCGCGATAATATCACACAGGGTCACGCGCTCGGGGCCGTTGTTTTTGCCCGTATCCACACGTACCATTGTGGATTTTTCCAGACCCGCGTTACTATAAACGAAATGGATTCATCTGGCCGGAACAGTCTGCTTGCGAAGATTAGAAATGCAGCGCTAATCGTTGGTGGTATGGCAATAGTATTGCTTGGCGCTTCTCGAATTAATTCGAAAGGAAATCCTCAATCGAGCGCAACACCGCTGGACGGTGTTGCACATGCGGATGCTCCGGCGTGCGCTGGTGACAGCACATCCGCCGAAGCCTGCGGCTGTGGTGACGACGGCGGTTGCTGAAACATTTTTCCTATGGAAAATAAAACTACACCTATAAATCCTACTCCGCAGAAGGAAGCTCATCCCATGAAGCTGGTCTATATTGGCACAGCTGTCGCAATACTTATCGCTCTGGCGGCGTTATATGCCGTATACACTGGATTGAACCAGTCGCTCTCCAAGGGCGGCATTAGTGATCTTGCGCCATTGGCGCTCTACGAAAGCCAAAACAAAAATGACTGGCAGGCCGCACGAGAGCAGCGTGATTTGATTCTCAACGACGAGAACGCCGTTCCAAATGAGAAAGCACTAGCAATCATCGGGTCTACTAAGGTCAACTTCAAGTTGAGCGGTGACGTGAAAGATATCCTTGTTTCAATACAGGAGCTCAAGAAGGTCTTTTTGGACCCGAATCTTGATCTTACTGTGCGTGTACTTGCACTCAATAAGCTCGCGTTCGCATATTGTTCATCCGGCCGTGATCCACTTGCTTTTGCTGAACTCTATAAAGATGCGCCTTTTTCGAGCTACCTAGCTCCCGGTGATCCGGATGCGTCCGCTCGAAATCTCGCCGAGTGGTCATATAGTGTCAAGCCGACGGCTTTTGCAGCGGTGCGAGTGGCGCGTTGGTATGCTCAGCAATACGCAATCGATAACTCACTTTCCGCAGAACGTCGAGAGGAGTATGGAGCTACAGCGCGTAAGTACGTAGCGCTCGGCGAGAGCCTTATGGAGAAGGAGATACAGAATGCGGTAGGTGACTATAAGAAAGATCCAATGTACAGCGAGTATCATTTTTGGAATGCGCATGCGATTGCATGGCTCGCTGCTCGCGGGGACAAGGAGTACCTCTCCCGTTACAAGGAGGCACACGAAGAGGCTATTCGTATTGCACTCGAGGCCAACACGGAATCAACGATGAACAATGTATTCTTCGATCGATTGTACTATGCACACTATTTGTTGAAGTACGATAAAGACACAGTAGCTGCAAAGAAGCAGGCGGATCAGCTTGCAAAGGAGTTGGGTGCGCTAAAGAATCCGCTTACATCTTCATTTATACGTGTTGCCCGGAACGAAGAAAAGAATGCCCCTACGAAGGGGACATGGAAAACGTTTACGAAAGTCATGAATGTTTCTCCTGATTTTAAGGCAGCGATTGAGCTCGCACTTGCGATTCCCGACCTGAAGACGCAGTAAACTGTTCGTCACATGACGCGCAGAACGTCTGGAATAAAACGAGAGTGGATCCTGACCGGAGTTTTTGTTCTTACGCTTTTTGCTGTGGGCATAAATAGCATCCCACGATATGCAGGATATGCGTACGAGGATATTCGTTTTGCTGTAAATCCCACAGCAGAACACGCGTACACAATCGCAATCAAGCACCTTGATGCTCGCTCTCCAGAGGAATACGACATACGTCGGGCGGGGAAGTATCTCGATAAGACGCAGCAAATTGATACTGTGTATCCGCACATACACCACCATCTCGCCCGTCTCTATTTCTTGCGCGGACAATTCGAACAGGCGCTCTCGCACATCAATACCGAACTCCTCATAACAGCGGAACCAATGCCGTCTTCGTACTATGTAAAAGGGTTGATAGAGGGGTTTATGGGCTCGTATCAGAACGCGGCGTTGAGTTACGAGCAGTTTCTGAAATCCGATCCTAATAATTGGGCGGGCTTGAACGACTATGCTTGGGTCCTCCTTCGAGGAAACCGTCCGCACGAGGCACTCACTGTATTGAATCGCGCACTTGAAACGCATCCTAAGAACCCTTGGCTTCTCAACAGTAAGACAACGGCGTTGTTTGAGCTGAAGCGTTACCCCGAGGCACTTGAGGTTGCTGCGCTTGCAAAAGAGGAGTCGCTCAAGATGAATGAGGAAACGTGGTGGGCGGCGTATCCCGGTAACGACCCAAACACTACTGCGGCAGGAATTCTGACACTTCAAAACGCTGCGAGATTTAACTTTGAAAAAATCGAAATCTACATCGCGTCGAGTTCACACGAATGAGAGCCAAAAATGGTCGTCACGGTACAATAGCTGAGATGCAAAGTTTCTCGTACATGCGTGCAGGAGTTGTAGTTATTTGCGTCGTCGTGGCACTTTTCGTGCTCAATTTTCAGCGCATTACATTTGCGCTCTTTCCTTCTGCTGAGCGGGCGTACTCATATGGCATTGGCCACATTAATGTTCCGGGGCGGGCGTACGACCTTGCGAGAGCCGAGAGCTACTTTAAAACGGCACTGCGCCTCGAACCGAACTACCCGATGGCGCACCATCAGCTTGCGCGCATTCATTTCTTGAATGGTGATTACGAACAGGCGCTTGCAGAGGTGAATGTGGAAATACAGCAACAAGCACAAGCAGAACAGTCCGCGCCATACTACCTGCGAGGTTTGATTGAGGGGTATCTCGGCATGTCCGAGGAATCAGCGCGCGATTACGGTATATATGTATCAATGCATCCAGAAGGGTGGGAGGGCCGCACCGACTACGCGTGGGCATTGGTAAAAGTGCGTCGCTTTGACGAGGCGCTGCTCAATATCGATTCCGGACTTGTCCTGCATCCGGAAAATCCTTGGCTCCTGAGTGTGCGTGCAACCACACTCTACGAACTGGGACGTCTTCGTGAGGCGGCGGAGGCAGCGCGATTGGCATCTCTCGGTGTTGACGCACTCAGTGAACAAGATTGGCACAATGCCTATCCGGGTAACGCGCCACGCGCGGCCAAAGTCGGACTCGAGACGCTGCGCAACGCGATTTATGAGAACCGTCAGAAGATTGATGCCGCGCTTGAAGCGCGTCCACATTAAACAATGAGACATCGTGTCGGCTATACTTATTTCGATGGTGTCGGGCATTTCAACAAAAAAACTTCTTGCAGCACTTGCTGTGCTCACGGTGTGTGCAGGACTCGTAATGGTGCGGGAGTCAAAGGTGAGCACGGTAGCCAACTATCCTGAGGTCGCAACAATTGGAAGTGGCACGCCGTCGCTTAATGAACTTTCAAAACGATTTGGTGAACTTGCACAAGTAAAAGGTGCCGAATATTCTTTTGCGGTACTGCGAGAAGCGATATTGCCACTGGATACCGACATTCATCTCATTGCGCATGCAATCGGACACGAGCTCTATGCGCAACAGGGAATCGAGGGTATGTCTGTGTGTACACAGGAATTTCGCAATGGATGTTCGCATTCGATTGTAATAGAGACGATGCAAGAACTGGGCGACGGGGATAGTGTGCGCAAACTCATAGACGATGCGTGTCATTCTGCGCCCGGTGGAGGCAGTGCGTATTCAATGTGTTACCACGGACTCGGTCATGGGGTTTTCGCATACTATGGTTTCAGTTTCCCGCAAACCGTCGCATTCTGCGAAAAAACCGGTACCAAGGAGTACGATTTCGTTCAGTCGAAGGAGTGTATTGGTGGGGCAGTGATGGAGCTTGTCGGCGGCGGAGGGCACGATGTCGAGCTGTGGGTGAAAGCCAATAGAAAATACTTTGACCCTAAAAACCCTCTTGCCCCTTGCGACACTGCACTCATTCCTGAAAGCGCAAAAGCGAGCTGCTACGTATACATGAGTCCGCACTTTATGGAATATGCTGGTGCGAATATGCAAACATTCACCGACACACAGTTGAGTCGGGGGATGGCTGTTTGTGCACTCTTGCCACACGGCGCAAACCGAAGCGCGTGCGCTGGTGCCTTCGGAAAGGACTTTCCACACAATGTCGGTGGCCATGATGTAAGAAAGCTCGACGAGGGATTGTATACAGATGAGCAGCTTCGTGCAGTGGAAAATCTTTGCAACCACGCGAGTGACGAAGCGGACGCGCTTGTATGCAAATCGTATGCACTATCTACATTTTTCTGGGGGGGTGATGCCGAACCTTCCGTTTCTGCACGTTTCTGTTCGCTCTTACGCGACTCAAAATCTCAAGATTTCTGTTTCCATGATCTTGCGGTAAGCATATCGAGGTATATCCCGAGGGGTCAATCGCGCTCTGAGCGTTGCGCGTTGATTCCCGAACAATATCGCTCGCTTTGTCTAGAGGGGGAATCGTAAGCTCAGCTATACACAGTGCGGAATCAATTCGAGTAGAGATGAAGTACAATAATAGATAAATATGTCCCGACATGCGAAGAAGTCGTTACGCATCAGCGACTATAGTCGATTTATTGTGAGTGCCTTTGCGATTTTTGCCGCAGCATATCTCTTATTCAACTACTCGTCTGCTCGCACTGTTGAGCTGTCGGTCGAAACACAGTTTTCCGACGAAAGCCCGTCGGGACTTCAAATGGTTCCCGCCTCTGGCGGCACAGTCACTGCTTCATACGTTCCTGTTACCGGTTCATACGTTCCTGTTACCGGTTCATACGACCCAACCACGGGTTCATACGACCCAACCACGGGTTCATACGACCCAACCACCGGCTCATACACTCCGGGCACCGGCTCATACACTCCGGGCACCGGCTCGTATCCGACAGGCACCGGCTCATACACCCCGGGCACTGGTTCATACACTGGAACATATGCCCCGAACTCGTGTTGGGATGGTTCTACCCCAAATCCAACTACGGGTAATTGTCCGGCTTGTCCTACTGGATACACAAAAGTGGGTAACACATGCGTTCCACCTGACGGTAATCCGCATTTCATAGGATTCGCGACTACAAGAGGATTCAACGCATCCGGACATTTGCAGGTGCAGCCGGGAATCGTTCGCGCGGGCGACGTGACTTATGTGTTCTGGAACGTATCAAATGTACGCGATTGCACCGTTCGCGGTTCCAACGGCGACGGAGCAGCCGGGAGTATTACTGGGGAGTGGAACATGCTCGGTTCAGGTGCTACTGGAATGACCACCAGCCCAATTACAAGCCGAACCGATTACACCCTCTTCTGTCGCGCACTTGTCGGAGGCACTCCAAGCACAATCACTGAAACAAAGAGCGTGAACGTAATTCCGACGTGGTACCAGCCAGCGGGTCAGTTTGGTAACTAATATTTTTATGAAAGACACATTTAAGTTCGGGGCATTGTGTGCAGCCGCTATTCTTTCACTCCCACTGCTTGTGGGTGCGCAGTCCGCAGGTCTCTCCGAGGCAATCCGCGCCGAAATAATGAAAGACCCACGCTCCGCCAGTATCCCGAGCGCACAGGTGGATGCGATGGTTGCATCCCTCGCACAGGCGGCATCACAGCAGGGGGTAACCGCATCCGACATCACTTGGCAACCTGCCGAGGCAACGACTGGCTCGAGCTCCGGGGAGTGTGGGTTTCTTTGTTCGATAAACGCTATATTTGGCTTCGGGGGCAATGACTACACGATTCCTGTAGGGCTCGGAGTGACTTCGGCACTCCTTATATTGTTCATCAGCGCCATGCTGCACCGCCACCATAAACACGGTATCGTTCCCCCGACTATTGAGTCTATTCATACGCACTCCTGAGCTACCGCCCAACTAAGGCCGGATTTGCATATTTCTCATAGTTCCGTATACTGCCTCAACCCAAGTCCCTCCGGCATACCGGTCGGGGACCACTGGCGAACTTATCTTCGAATCCTCGAAGGCACGGCTCGCTATGCGGGTCAATTTTTTTGCAAAACAAACAATAGATATTATGGCAGGCAAATTCATGCTCGGAACCAAGGGCAAAATGACACAGGTCTTCGACGAGAAGGGTGTTGTTTCTGCTGCAACTATCGTTTCTGCTGGTCCGCTCACCGTTACCCAGGTAAAGGGTAAGGAAAAGGACGGCTACGATGCAGTGCAACTCGGCATGGGCACCCGCGCCGCAAAGAATCTCGGTAAGGCCGTTATGGGCCACCTAAAGGACCTCCCAAGCGCACGATTCATCCGCGAAAACCGACAGGAAGCAGGAGAACTCAAGCGCGGAGATACCATCGATATTTCAATTTTTGTTCCTGGAGATGTTGTGCAGGTTTCTGCAATCTCCAAGGGTAAGGGCTTCCAGGGTGTCGTAAAGCGACACGGATTTTCCGGCGGTCCTCGCTCACACGGTCAGAAAAACAAGGAGCGCGCTCCAGGAAGCATCGGTGGCGGTGGTCGCGCAGGTGGCCGCGTGGTAAAGGGGATGCGCATGGCAGGACGCATGGGTAACGACCGTGTTACGGTCACGAACCTTCGTGTACTCCAGGTAGATGCCGCAAACAATCAGATTCTCATTTCAGGTGCATTGCCAGGTCGCCCTGGTACACTCATCGAGATTCGCGGCTAATTCAATACTATGAAAACAGATATTTTCGACATCAAGGGTAAAAAGGCAGGCGAAGTGACGCTCCCTGAGAACGTATTCGACCTTCCGTGGAATGCAGCACTCATTCACCAGGTAGTTGTATCGATGCAGGCAAATGCCCGCACCAATGTTGCTCACACCAAGGGTCGCGGCGAAGTTCGCGGAGGCGGTAAGAAGCCATGGCAGCAGAAGGGAACCGGCCGCGCTCGTCACGGCTCATCTCGTTCTCCGATTTGGAAGGGAGGCGGTGTAACGCACGGCCCTCGCAACGAAAAGGTTTTCGGTCGCGAAATCCCGAAGAAGATGCGCGCAAAGGCTCTCTTTGTTGCACTCTCTCAGAAAATGCGCGACGGTGAACTCTTGTTCGTCGATTCGTTCGGCTTCAAGGCTCCAAAGACAGCAGAAGCAAAGAAGGCACTCATCGCACTCTCGAGCGTGAAGGGTTTCGAGAAGCTCTCGGGAACAAAGAAACAGAATCTTGCACTCATTGCATCTACGGATAAGTCAGACGCATCGGTGAAGAGCTTCCGCAACATCGGCTCTGTAACATTCGAGAACGTCTCAAACCTCAACCCGGTAAACGTGCTCAAATACAAGTACATCGTGATTGAAAACCCAACTGAATCAGTGAGTGCAATTTCAAAGCGCGCATCAAAGGCAAAGCTCGAAAAGGCAACCCAGGCGAAATAAACCGAAATCTATATGGCACTCTTCTCAAGCAAAACAAAAAAGACGACCAAGAAAGCGGATGCAGTCGCGACGACTGAAAAAGTATCTGGTGCTCAGCGCGACCTCTCGCACATCCTCTCTCACGCACGCATCACAGAGAAGGCAACGATGCACTCAGATGCAAAGGTCTACACTTTCAACATCTCTGAGCGTGCAACCAAGCGCGACATCATTCGTGCGGTTCACCAGCTCTACAAGGTAACGCCGCGAATGATTCGCACGGTTACCATCCCGATGAAGTCCGTTCGTCACGCGCGCACTGGAAAGACCGGCATGAAGGGCGGCGGCAAGAAGGCATACGTCTACCTCAAGAGCGGAGACAGCATCACCATCTCATAATATGAAACACCTTAAACCAGTCACACCAGGTACGCGCGGCATGACGCGCATCGAATATAGCAAGCTTCTCTCCGGCGATAAGCCAACGAAGTCGCTCTTGAAGGGCAAGCGCTCAACAGGAGGCCGCAACTCATTCGGTCGCATCACGACCCGTCATCATGGCGGTGGACACAAGCGCAAATACCGAAATGTTGACTTTGTGTTCGACAAGAAGAACATCGAGGCAAAAATTGCGACCATCGAGTACGACCCGAACCGCTCTGCATTCATCGGTCTTGCAGTCTACAAGGACGGTGAAAAGCGCTACGTTGTGCTCCCAAAGAAAGTGAAAGTCGGCGATACATTCATCGTTTCTGAAACTGCACCAATGAAGACAGCAAACCGTCTTCCACTCGGCAACATGCCGGTTGGTACATTTGTTTACAACGTATCAATCCAGCCAGGAGTTAAGGCATCAATTGCACGTTCTGCAGGTAACTACGCAGAAGTTGTTGCGCAAGACGCAGGTTACACGCACCTCAAAATGCCAAGCACCGAAGTGCGCCGTGTTATCTCAACCGCATGGGCATGTGTGGGCGAAGTATCCAACGACGAACATCGCCTCGTGGTAATCGGAAAAGCAGGTCGCTCTCGCTGGATGGGCATTCGCCCGACAGTTCGAGGAACGGTTATGAACCCAGTTGACCACCCACACGGTGGAGGTGAAGGTAAGCAGGGTCGCGGTCACCGACGACAGCGAACGATGTGGGGTAAGCCGTCCGGCAAGGGTCAAAAGACTCGCCGACCAAAGAAGTACTCAAACGTCTTCGTTGTCACTCGTCGAAAAGTCGGCAAACGAAAATAATCAACAAAAAGAACGGTCCGCCACAGGCGGACCGTTCTTTTTGGCCTCGACATAAAGTCCTTGAGGCATCATATTTTGATATACATGCAAGAGACCCCTTCATACCGAACAGTCGTCATAGGGGGACTCACTACCAGGTACCTTTCTGTTGGCACAGGTCCGGCGCTCATCCTCGTGCATGGGTGGGCACAGAGTGCAGTGACATGGCGCGGGGTGATATCCAATCTTGCGCAAGAATACACGGTATATGCGCTTGATATGCCAGGCTTCGGGATGAGCGAAGCACCGCCGAGTGCCTGGTCGATTGAAGAATACGCGCAGTTCGTACATTCGTTTTGTGAAGCGCTCTCGCTGTCTCCCTACGCGGTACTCGGACACTCGTTTGGTGCGCGCGTGGCGCTCTCGTATGCTGCTACATTTGGCGCTCCAAAACTTCTTCTTGTATCAATGGGTGACTGGAATCGAGTCGGTTGGTTTCGAAAACTCAATACGGCAATCATTCACACGGTAGGCAGGCTTATGCCAGGATTTCTTTTCTATATGCATAAAACATTTCTCACCCCGCGGGAGTTTGCCGATAACGCACGAGTCGAACGTGAACACGGAAAGCGAATGCTGGCCGTATACATGCGCACGCACCAGAAAGGCGATGACACCATTTTCTCGAGAGTGAAGGCAAAAACACTACTCATATATGGAAAAAGCGACCCGATTACTGCAGTGAGTATCGGGTCGCGTATTCAGTTGCGCATTGCCGGCTCGACACTCGTTGTCATACCGGATGCGGGTCATCTTGTGCACATAGAGCAGCCGTCAGCGTTCCTTGCCCCCATACTCGCATTTCTGCGAGGCTAGAAGTTTGCCCAACGCGGCTGGAGACGGTAGATGGCATCTCGAAACGTCGGGAACCAGCGGTACAACATGTCGCCGACTGTCGCGAGCAGCACAAACGGTTCGCTGCGTGTCCGCAGATCCGCGCCGTACTGGTCGTAGGTCGACTCGATGAGGGATGCACTTTTTGGTGCGAGCTTTCGAAAAAGCTGCACCTGCATCTTCTTCACGCGCGGATTCTTTCGTGCGAACTCCCGAACGTTGTGCAGTTCGTGCGGATTGTCGTTGAGTGCGCCCATGCAAAAACTCGGGCGACCCATTGCGAGGTCTTCGAAGACGTCGGCGACGTCGTCGATGATTTGCGTCCGGAACGAGAGCATAGGTACCAGCGTCTCGAGCACCTGCATCTCCGGTTCGTGACAACGCCGGCCATTGAGGCATGCGGTGAGCAATTTCGCCACGCGCATGTTCTGCTCCTCGCGGTATCGGCGACACTCCCAGTAACCGAGTTCCGACGAGTGCATCGTGAGTACCTTTGCCTCCTGCTCGACGAGGAACCGGTACCAGTCACGCACTTTGCGTCGCAGATACTGCTGGGCTTCGGGCGGGAAGTCACTCCGTGACAGGTCGTCCGAGAACACGCGCAACGCCGCGCGATAGATGGTACGGTCCGTACCAAACATCGCGTCGCGGATTCTGAGCTCGACGTGCCTGCGCTCGATGCCGTTTTGCGAGGGAATTTCGTCGATAAGGTCGTCCTGTGTTGCACCGAGGTACCACATGGTGCGGAACAAATCCAACCCCCCGTTTTGAACGACATCTGGATGATGTTGTCCGCTCAGGAGGCAGTACGCTCCCACTGCACCGATGAGTCGCGGCCTGAACCGCATGAACTTGTTGTGCAAGAGCTGGAGGTCCACCTCGCGCGGTGGCAGTTCGTCGCGCGCCTGACGTCGGTCTAACTCAAGCGAGAGCTTGTCCGAGAGGCGCTTGTTCGCTTTGCGGCTGTAGAGTTGTGCACCCAGGACCGCGGCGAAAAATGATGCTGCGTGATTGAAACGCATGGTTCGGACCCTTTCTGTAGCCCCGTTTCTCTATATTTCCCCTTACGAGACCATAGCACCATCATTCCAGGGACGCCACAAGTCCCGGTACGTACCGGAAGCGGCAGGTACAATTCATAAAAGCGTGAAGACCCGTGCAAGCGGGTCTTCATGTTCGTGCGCTCGCGAGTGCGAGGGGAGCAGGTTACGGCAGGGTGCAGGTGTGGAATCCGAGCGCGCGCTGGAAAATGGCGGCGGATGCGGCCCGGTCGTCCTCGCGCTCAATGTCGGGGCTTGTCCCGCCGAACAGAATGATATTGCAATCATGTGGGCGGTAGGAGAACTCGCCGCCGCCAAGCGGCGTAATGTCCATGCAGGGAATCTCGTCACCAAGGCGCTGAATAATCGCGCCACAGGGCTCTTCGCGCGGTGCGGTACGTACGATGTACCGAACACTTCCGTTGCCGTCCTTCACGCAGAACAGAACGTAACGGTGGATTCGTGCCGTGAGTCCGTCGGCGTTCAGAAGTGCCACATCCAAAGCAGAGCTCGGCATTGTTTCGTCTCCCTCACAAGCTGCCATCAGCTATTCGTGAATCTAACACGAGGACGCAAAAAAGACAGAAGCAATGAACAAAAGCCCTCGGCACTCGTGCCGGGCATTTGTTTAAAACAAAAAACCCCGGGACGTACCGAGGCTTTTGAGTTTCTGAGCGAACCCCTGCATCGATTATTCGACGATGGTTTCGCAGTCGTTGTGGAACAAGAGATGCGCATTCGCGCTTTCCCGCGAGTGTCCGACGACGAGACAGGTGCGCGGGTCTACGACCGGTGCTGCACCTACCAGGTGGAGCTGTGCGTCGCCGTTTTCGAAGTCGCCGACCACCCAGTACGAGTAGGCCCGGTTGCATCGGCTGTGGAAAATCCACGCCGTGCCTTCGATTTTGCGGCTGTATTCGTTGACTCCTCCCTCGAACAAGCGGGTGCCTGATTGAACAGGCAAACCGGCCCGAGGGGAGAGGTAGCTGATTTCGACGGACTTGCCCGATACGGTGACCGTCATCGTGCTGCCGTTGTGCATATAGGCCTGCTGCGCCTGAACTGGCGAGAGACCTAAAAGGACCAGAAAAAGCCCTAGAATACCGATGCGCATGGGGTGCCTCGTTGGGGTTAAACGGGTTCCATTATACCACAAATATATAACTCTGCAACAGGACCTCCGTTTTAGGCCGAAAACAGTTGACATTAGAGAGTACTTCGTATAAATTGCACGGACTCCCGCAAGACGCGGGTTTTCAATTGACCAAATAAAAAGTATATGCGAAGCGCAAAAAAGGGCCCATACGTAGACGAGAAACTCCTCAAAAAGGTGTCTGCTCGCAAGCCGAATGACGGTGGTATTAAGACGTGGGCGCGCGCAAGCTCCATTGCTCCTGAATTTGTGGGCTATACCTTCTTGGTGCACACGGGGAAGAACTTCGATTCCGTATTCGTTTCCGAAGACATGGTTGGCCACAAGCTCGGTGAATTTGCTCCGACGACCCGATTCGTACGACACGGAGGCAAGATGCAGAAGGAGGCAGAACAGGCTGCTAAACAGCAGGAAATCGCTACTGCACAGGCTGCAAAGGCCGCAACAGGTGCAGCAAAGAAATAAAACTCTCGTATGAAAGCGCTTCTTAAAAACTACAATCAATCACCGCGCAAAGTGCGCCTCGTTGCGGACTTGATTCGCGGTAAGTCTATTGATGCAGCTCGTCAGGCGCTCGCATATCTCCCAAAGAAGTCTTCACCAACTATGTTGAAGCTCCTCAACTCTGCCGTTTCAAACGCAGTACAGAACAACGGTCAGGAGGTTGAGAGTCTTTTTGTGAAGGCAATCGCAGTCAATAAGGGTCAGGTAATGCGCCGCTTTATGCCAAAGGCACGTGGTCGCGCAGCACGCTACGCAAAGACCTTTTCTATCGTCACCCTCGAGCTTGGTTCACACAATGCAGCGCCTGCTGTACCTGCGAAGAAGGCAAAAAAGGTTGCTGAAGTAACTGGTGAGGAAAAGCCGAAGGCAGCAAAGAAGAGTGCAGCAAAGAAGGTAGCAAAGAAAGCAGCAGCAAAGAGCGAATAATTTTTTATGACACACACAGTACATCCATACGCACATCGCCTCGGCATCATTCGTGACTGGAAGTCGCGCTGGTTTGCTAAGTCGCCGCTCGAATACCGCACCAACGTGATGATTGACACGACCATCCGCCGCTTCCTCACGAAGCGTCTTCGCGGCATGTTCGTAACGTCTGTTGAAATCGAACGCGCACAGAACACCATCCGCATTCTCATCAAGACATCTCGCCCGGGTCTCGTTATCGGTCGTGGAGGAGAGGGGAGCCAGAAGCTCGTCAAAGAAGTCGAAAAAGTTGTTGGAACCGTAAAGGGTGCACCAAAGGGCAAGTCGCTCGTACGTATCGACATCGAGGAAGTTCGCTCACCAGAGTCACAGGCACCGGTTGTTGCATACATGGTTGCCGAGGGCTTGGAGAAGCGCCAGACGTTCCGCCGCGTGCTCAAGCAGACGGTAGAAAAGGTAATGGCAAACCGCGACGTACAGGGTGTGCGCATCGGTATCTCTGGCCGCTTGGGGGGAGCAGAAATGTCTCGTTCAGAGGAAATTAAGCGCGGTCGTGTACCGTTGCAGACATTGCGCGCAGACATCGACTTTGCGAAGGAAAAGGCATATCTCCCATACGGCGTCATCGGGGTCAAGGTATGGATTTACCGCGGCGACATCTTCGACAAGAAGGATCAATAAATTTGTATGTTGGCACCTAAAAAAGTTAAACACCGAAAGTGGCAAAACGCGCGCCGACGAGGCGACCGTCGTGTTGCTCCGGATACCCGCGGCATCACCGTGGCATTCGGTTCATTCGGTTTGAAGGCGATGAGCCAGCACCGCGTAACGAGCAATCAGATTGAGGCAGCCCGCCGCGCACTTTCGCGCGCAGCAGGCAAGAGTGCCAAGATTTGGGTTCGCATTTTCCCTGACCGACCATTCACCAAGAAGCCAGCAGAAGTACGCATGGGTTCTGGTAAGGGTGATTTGGCAGGATACGTGTTCGACGTTCGTCCGGGACGTGTGCTTTTTGAAATCGATGGTGCACCAGAGGCAATGGCACGTGAGGCACTCCGCAAGGCAGGCACAAAACTTCCGCTCAAGGTACGAATCGTTGCACGAGCCCAGTAAAAATATAGGAAAGATATATGGCAGAACTTAAATCATGGAGCATAGAAGACTTGCAGAAGGAAATCGCAGCAAAGCGCGAGGCACTTCGCACGTTCCGCTTCGGTGAAGCTGGAACTCGCACACGCAATGTGCGCGAAGGCCGCGGACTTCGAAAAGAAATCGCACGGTTGCTCACAGAGATGAATTCACGTAAGGTAGCCCAGACCGAAACCAAATAAGCGTATGGAAACAAAAATCACAACAGGAAAGACATTTGATGGCGTTGTCGTAAAGGCGGCGATGAAAGACACGGTAACCGTGCAGGTTGAACGCTACGTGAAGCACCCGAAGTACAAGAAGTACATGCGCCTTTCCAAGAAGTTCCTCGTGCACAACCCAGGCAACACCGTAGAGGTGGGTGCAAAGGTAACCATCAAGGAGACTCGACCGATTTCTAAGCTCAAGCGCTTCATCATCGTAAGTGCTGGCGAAACTAAATAAGCTATATGTTGCAGGACCGATCACTCGTAAAAATTGCAGACAACTCCGGTGGACAAATCGGACGTGTGTTCAAGATTCTCGGCGGCTCAAAGAAGCGCTATGCCGAAATCGGGGACGAAGTCGTGCTTTCTATCCAGAGCGCACAGCCTCGTAAGGCTGTAAAGAAGAAGGACGTTCACCGCGCTGTTGTTGTGCGCCAGAAGAAGGCATTCCGCCGCAAGGATGGTTCGTATATCCGTTTCGACGAAAACGCAGTTGTGCTCGTGGAAAAGGACAAGAAGGAGCCAAAGGCAAACCGCGTATTCGGACCAATCCCACGCGAAGTGATTGAACGAGGCTACCAGAAAATCGGCTCACTCGCGCCAGAAATCCTGTAATTGTATGAAACTCAAGAAAGGAGACAAAGTAATGGTAATCGCCGGCAAGGCCAAGGGTCAGAGCGGAGCGATTTCCCAGGTGTTCACCAAAATCGATAAGGTAATTATCGACGGGGTCAACATGGGCAAGCGCCACCGCAAGCCAACACAGCAGGCACGCTCGGGCCAGATTATCGACAAGCCGATGCCGATTCACGTATCAAACGTGATGATTGTGGACTCGAAGACCGGCAAGCCATCTCGTATTTCTATCAAGCGAGACGAAAAGGGAGTTCGCAGCCGAATCGCAGTAAAGAGCGGCCAGGCCATCAAATAAATATATGGACGCACACACTATTCAGAAAAATACTCACGCAGCCCTCAAGGGTGAGTTCGGCTACAAGAACATCATGCAGACGCCAAAGCTCGAGAAGCTTATCGTCTCGACTGGTGTTGGTTCTATCAAAGACAAGAAGAAGCTCGAAGTTATTCTTGACCGCCTCACCACAATCACGGGCCAGGCTCCGGTAAAGCGCAACACAAAGAAGTCGATTGCGAACTTCAAGACACGTGTCGGCGACCTCTCTGGTTTCCAGGTAACACTTCGCGGCGCACGCATGGTGTCGTTTTTCGACAAGCTTGTGAACATCGTTCTCCCTCGTGTAAAAGACTTCCGTGGTATCAAGGTGAGCGCCATCGACGAGATGGGCAACATCACCATCGGTCTCAAGGAACACACGGTTTTCCCGGAAACTTCCGACGAAGACGCAAAGGATGTGTTCGGTCTTGCAGTTACAGTTACGACCACTGCCAAGAACAAGAAAGAGGCAGAAGCGTTCTTGCGACATTTGGGAGTGCCATTGCAGAAATAAACAAAAGCAAACAAACGAGCGCCGAAAGGCGCTCGTTTGCTACTATCTGAATATATGGGAAGAAAAGTAAAAAAGATAAAACCAAGCCAGACCACTCGCCTGCAGCAGGGGGGTGGAAAGCACAAGGATTTCTGGAACAAGGAGTACAAATCGAGCGAACACCTCGCGCTTTCTATGAATGTGTCCGAAGACTTGGAAAAGTTTATTACCTGGCTTGAACGCGAGCATGGCCGCAAGTACCTCAATCCGGTCGCAAAAGTGCTCGACATTGGTACCGGCAACGGCCGCAATATCATCTACCTTTCAAACAACTTCGGGATGCATGGAGAGGGTTTTGATATCTCCGAAGTGGCCATTTTGGAAGCCGACCGCAACAAAGAAGACCTGCCGATTAAGTTCTCGGTGCAATCTATGTCTGACCCGCTCCCAGCAAAAGACGGCTCGGTAACGCTCGCGCTCGACATGATGACCTCGCACTTCTTGCACAAAGAAGAGCGCGAGAAGCTGCTCGAAGAAATCGTGCGGGTGCTGCGCCCCGACGGCTGGTTGTTTTTCAAATCATTCCTTGCCGACGAGGATTTGCACAGCAAGCGCCTGCTCAAGGAAAATCCATCGGACGAGCCCGGCGCATACATACACCCGAAAATCGGCGTACACGAACACGTGTGGACCGAAGACGACGCCAAAGAGTTCTTTGCTCCGTATTTCCAGATTCACAAAGTCGTAAAATCTCACAAGCACATCAACCGCGGCAAAATAGGGGAAGAACGCGCCTGGAAACGACGCACCTTCTCGATGTACCTGCAAAAACTCAGCTAGGGTCAAGTGTTGGAAATGTTGAGCAAGACCGTACATATACCGATATATCGGTATATTTTCCATCTTCCTATTCTTTTAGAAATGCTGCGTAAACAAAAGCCGCGCGGATGTCCGCGCGGTTGCAAGATGTGCCCCGATGAGGGTGATTACTCCTCCTCATCGACCATTTCGACGGCGGATTCAGGCAGCTTCGAGAGCAATTCCTTGCCTGTAACGGCGACCTGCGGGGTGAGGCGGATCACAGTGAACTCAACCTCGTCGCTGTCACCATTGTGATTTGCACTGAATCGCCAGGTCCCTGAAGTTACGAGGAACTCAACGGCAGACTGCAGATACGCATCGTCCGGCATAATACCTTGGTCGATGTACTTGCGAATGTTTCGCCACCGTAGGGGGAAGCGATGCACGGGCGGCAATTCACTCCACTCGAGGACGGTATCGGTCGATACGCGAACCGGATCCGAATCCTTTGAGCCGACCTCGAAGAAGATCTCGAGAAGCGGCCTTTTGTCCGCTTCGCCGGAATCGTCGCCCTGCTCCCGTCGCGTGAGCGCGACAATTAGGTTGACGTATCCGCCACTCTTCGGGCGCAGACCGGTGTACGCAACGCGTCGCGTAATGGGGTACTTCGTCTTTGTGCCGTTCGACATTGCAATCTCCATCGCTCGCCTGACTGCAAGCACAATGCAGTGCTTCCAGAGTCGCGTCAATGGCCTGGCGGGAGCGATTGTTTGACTTCACGGTACCTTTCGAGTATATTTCTCAGGCCTCGCAGGAGGTCCGTTTTTTGGCCTGATTCCTGGGTTCCAGGGATATCGCAAGAATCTAGGACCTACGCCGCGGAGTGTCCATAACCCAGGCCGAAAGGCAGGGTGCAGGCCTCCCAAGCTTTCCTTCACGAGCATCCCGCACTTAGCGGGCTAAACAAACTACATGGCAAAGAAATCAATGATTGTTAAGGCAAACCGCGTTCCGAAGTTCTCTTCGCGCACGGTACGCCGCTGTTTCAAGTGTGGTCGCCCACGCGGTTTTATGCGTGATTTCAACCTCTGCCGCATCTGCTTCCGTGAAGAGGCCCTCGAAGGTAATATCCCAGGCGTTAAGAAGTCATCTTGGTAATATGGTCACCGATCCTGTAGCAGATTTCATCACACGACTCACCAACGCCGGTGCTGTTAAGCACGCTGTTGTTTCTTTGCCATACTCGAACTTCAAGGCAGCAATCGCTGAGAAGCTCAAGGAGGCTGGTTTCATCGCAGCAATCGAAAAGAAGGGCAAGAAGGTCAAGAAGACCCTCGACGTTACCCTCAAGTACGATTCCGAAGGCAAGCACATCATCCAGGGTGTTAAGCGCATTTCCAAGCCAGGACGCCGCATGTACAAGCGCGCAGGAGAAATCGTTCGCGTTCGTTACGGACACGGTGCACTCATCCTCTCAACTCCACAGGGAATCAAGACCGACAAAGAAGCGCGCAAAGAGAAAATCGGCGGCGAAGCTCTGTTCGAGATTTGGTAATTTCAATTGATATATGTCACGAGTAGGTAAAAAAGAAATAATCATCCCCGCAGGCACCGAAGTCTCGGTTGTTTCGATGGAATTGATTGTAAAAGGTAAGGGCGGCACCCTCAAGAAAATGGTGCACCCTGCAATCGAAATCAAAGTCGACGGTCAGAACGTTACGGTTAATCCTGCCAACAACTCACGCCTCGCAAAGGCATTGTGGGGAACCTATGCTGCGCACGTTCGCAACATGATTTCCGGCGTCAACACACCGTTCATCAAAAAATTGCAGCTCGAAGGTATTGGTTACAAGGCAGAAATGCAGGGAACCAATCTCAAAATGGCGCTTGGCTTTTCGCACCCGGTAATCAAGGCAATTCCGCAGGGACTTACCGTTGTAGTAGAAAAGAACATCATCTCAGTATCAGGCGCAGACAAAGAAGTTGTAGGCGAGTTCGCAGCAACCGTCCGCGCAATCAAGAAGCCAGAGCCATACAAGGGCAAGGGCATTCGATACGAGGGTGAAGTTGTACGCCAGAAGCAGGGTAAGAAGGTTGCTGGCTAATAAATCTATATATGGCACTCACAAAACGAGAACAACGAGAACGACGACACCGACGCGTACGCGCAGGTGTTTCTGGAACGGAATCACGACCGCGTCTTTCGATTTACAAGTCGAACACGCGCCTTACCGCACAAATCATCGACGACACCAAGGGTGTTACGCTCGCAGCTGTATCTTCGGCTGATGAAAAGGGTAAGACTCCAAAGGAACGTGCGGAACAGGCAGCGGCAACGATTGCCAAGGCAGCTGTTGCAAAGGGAATCAAGGCAGTTGTATTTGACCGCGGCGGCTTCCAGTATGTCGGTACTATCAAAGCTTTTGCAGATGCAGCACGAGGTGCAGGATTAGAATTTTAAACAATTATTATGGCTGACGAAACACAACAGAACACGGAGGCAACTCAGACAAACGCGGCTGCTCCAGCAGCGGTTGCTGAACGCCCAGCTCGAACCGGTGGTCGCAACGACAACCGTGACCGTCGTGGTGGCCCAGGAGCTCGTGGTCCACGCCGTGGGGGAAACCGCCCGGAACGTGAACGCTCCGAGTTCGCTCAGAAAATGATTGGCATCCGTCGTGTTGCCCGTGTTATGGCAGGCGGTCGTCGCTTCAATTTCTCTGTCGCAATCGTTATCGGTGACAAGAAGGGTCGCGTCGGTGTGGGTGTTGGCAAGGCTGCAGACACACAGCTCGCAATCGAAAAGGCTACACGCCACGCAAAGCGTCACATGATTACGCTCAACCTCACCAAGAATCGCTCAATCAAGCACAACGTCGAGGCAAAGTTCTGCGCATCGGTTGTTGAAATCCGACCATCTCCGGGACGCGGTCTCGTAGCTGGTTCATCGGTTCGCTCTGTGCTCGAAATGGCAGGTGTTTCCGATGTAACTGCAAAGTTGCTCTCACGCTCAAAGAACCCAATCAACAACGCACGCGCAGCGCTTCAGGCACTCGCATCGGTCTCAATGAAATAATATGGAACTCAACACACTCACACGCACAGGAAAGCGACCATATCGTCGCGTCGGACGCGGTCAGGGTTCTACCCGCGGTAAGCAGTCAGGACGAGGAGGTAAGGGCCAGACCGCACGTGCGGGCCACAAGGTGCGCCCAGAAATGCGCGACATCATCAAGAAGCTTCCAAAGCGCCGTGGCTACGGTAAAAACCGAGGCCGAACTGTTATCCCTGGGCAGGGTGCGCGCGCTATCTCGCTCACCAAGATTGATGCAATCTTTGCAGCAGGAGAGGTAACACGCCAGATGATTCTCGATTTGAACCTCGCACGAAAGAGTCAGCCAATCACCATCGTTGCCGGCGAAACCTCAAAGAAGTACTCGTTCAAGGGTGTCCGTGTTACGGGCCCTGCCCGAGCAACAGTTGAAAAAGCAGGTGGCTCGGTAGCAACTAAATAAAGCAATATGTTTGAATCCTTCCTTCGAAAGACAAAGCTTGTGTTCGAAGACGAGGGGTTGCGCAGCCGCATCCTCTTCGTTCTCGGGGCACTCGTGGTATTCCGCTTTTTGGCGGCTATTCCGGTACCAGGTATCGATGCAATACAGCTCGAGGCATTCCTTTCGAACAATCAGTTCTTCGGACTCCTCAACATCTTCTCGGGAGGTGGATTTTCAAACCTTTCCATCGTCATGCTTGGTGTTGGTCCGTACATCACGGCCTCTATCGTAATGCAGCTGATGACCATCCTCGTGCCGCGCCTCAAGGAGATGTATCAGGAAGAAGGAGATGCGGGTCGTCAGCGCTTCTCGCAGTACTCGCGCTACCTCTCTATCCCGCTCGCATTCCTCCAGGCATTCGCGTTCCTACTCCTGTTGCAGCAGAACGGCATTGTTCCAGCGCTCTCCGCCATCGGACTTGCCACCAACGTAATTGTTATCGCAGCAGGTTCAATCTTCCTCATGTGGATTGGAGAACTCATCTCTGAGTTTGGGGTAGGTAACGGTGTGTCGCTCATCATCTTCGCGGGTATCGTTTCATCGGTACCGAGCGCGGTGGCTCAGACGCTCTTTGCCTTTGACCCATCACAGCTCCCTGCGTACCTCGGCTTCATCGCCGCTGGTATCGCCATCATGGCTGGGGTGGTGTACATCACCGAAGCAGAGCGACCAATTCCGGTTACCTACGCACGACGCGTGCGTGGCGCAAAGGTGCTCGGCGGTGTCTCCACATACTTGCCGCTTCGCGTGAACCAGGCGGGCGTGATTCCGATAATCTTCGCACTCTCGTTCCTGTTGTTTCCGCAGATGATTGCTACGTTCCTCGAGCGAGTATCCATTTCGTGGATTGCAGCAGGCGCGCACGCAGTGGTTACCGGTCTTGCGAATCAGTGGGTATACGGCGGACTCTACTTCTTCTTCGTTGTTATGTTCACGTACTTCTATACGGCAATCACGTTTGAACCGCACCAGATTGCGAAGAACTTGCAGAAGAACGGCGCGTTCATCCCAGGCGTTCGTCCGGGCAACACCACTGCGGATTACCTCGGCAACATCATCACGCGCATTACGCTCGTGGGGGCACTCTTCTTGGGCTCGCTCGCAGTGCTTCCAATCATCCTCCAGGGAATCACGGGCATCACCGCAGTTACCATTGGCGGTACAGCGCTCCTCATCGCCGTATCCGTAGTACTTGATCTCGTCAAAAAGATTGACGCTCAAACGTCGATTAGAGAGTACTAGCGCTCAACTGAGCCTAGAATCGCTTATCCCCACCCCACAAAGGTGGGGTTTTGCGTGTGCTACCGTTCTCATATATGGAAAAATTTGATGCTTTTAAGAACAAAAGAACCTCGGAGGACCTCACGGCGGCAATGGCCGAGTCAAAGTTAGAAACTGCCGCTGCTGACAAAGAGGCCATAGAGAAGGTGCTTATCCAGCGTATCGGGTTCCGTGGGCAGACAGAGCGACAGATGACAGCCGAGAGTAACGCACTGAATCTTGATGCGGTATACGGCAAATTTCGAGAGGACATTATTTCTGAAGCGGAATATATTGCAGCCGCATACAATGAATACACGGAAAAGTTGAAAGTTGTTGCCGCGGCGCAAGGGATAGAAGCGGCCCCCTGCCCAATCGAAACTTTCATCAAAGATGTCGAACGTCTTGAGGATGCGATTGATGGCGGGGACTTGTTACCGGAGTACTCGTTCTATGCGTCTCGTGAGAACGGCAGGGAACGCTCAATCCAAAGCCAAATTGAATCAGAAATTGCGGCGGTGCTGGTACCTGCAGGAACAAGAATCGGTTTTGGTCCTGGCGCGGCGCCCATCGAGACCAAAAAGACTTTTTACCGCAGCCGACCCGGCATGGCGCGTGATGCTGCAGTGGCGGAGGCGCAAGCGAAAGGCGCCGAGTATTTGATGCGCTCAGAGATTCATTTCAAGGAAGAGGATGGGGGATTAGAATACATCAAAAAGCCTGAATATAACTATACGGTCGTGAGCCCGGAATTCGCCGAGCTCATGCGTGGTAGCGATGATATTGTGCGGGCGCCATTTCTCTTCCGTCAGAGCGACAACTACGGCGATTCAATTTACAACCGCAATGAGGCCGGATACATGCATATTTCCCCGAAAGTCGAGCTGATTAAGCTCACGGAATTGGAGAAAGAGCGCGCACCGGTCACTGTCACAATAACTATAAAGGGACAGGAGTTTCCGATATCTGAGTCGACGGCGAAAAAAGCGATATCGGAAATCGGCGGCAAGATTCACGGCAACACGTGGGGAGGTAATTTCTTGGAGGTTGTGCAGAATGCCTCGGTCACACTCCCGGACGGTCGTAAGGTGGGCCTAATGGAACTGAATGAGGAGACACTCGAGACGGCGCGCATGATGCTGCCGGAGGGTGAAGAAAAGAAAGCTGCATAAATATGCAGATGCAAAAAATCCTGCTGAAAGGTGGGGTTTTTTGGTTGTTTTGTGCTAATCTCTCGACATGAAGTTGGATAACGTTGTTATTATCTCCGGCCCGTCAGGAGCAGGCGAGGACTCGATTATCGAGGGACTGCGCAAGTACACGACTGTGAACCGCGCTGTCACATCAACGACCCGGGCAATGCGGCCAGGAGAAGTCGAGGGCGCCTCGTACTACTACATATCCAAGGAGGCATTCGAGGAAAAGATTGCAAATGGCGACATGATTGAGTGGGCCAAGCAGTACAACGGAAATCTCTACGGCGTAACAAAGGCAGAGCTCGAGCGAGTAAATGCACTTCCTGGCATTGGCACGTGGAAAATTGAGTATCAGGGTGTGATAACTGCAAAGAAGTTGTTTCCAGAGATTCGCTCAATTTTTATTATGGCCGATTCGCTTGAGGTTCTTGCACAGCGCATTCGTTCTCGCGATGGGGTATCCGAGGAATACATTCAAGAGCGCATGGAGTACACAAAAGAGTGGCTCAAACACGAAGACATCTACGACTACAAGGTTGTGAATCGCCAAGGGAAGCTCGATGAGGCAATAGTTGAAATCGTGGAGATTTTGAAGAAAGAGGGCTATACTCTCGAATAATTATGGAACCAGTTACCGTACTATTCTTCGGCTCACAGGGAGCCGGCAAAGGCACGCAAGTGCAGATGCTTATTGACCACCTCGCAAAGGGATCTGAGCGGGGCATTATCCGCATCGACATGGGTCAGGAGTTGCGCAATCTGCGTGACACCGGCACGCACACCGGCAAGCTCACCGGCAACATTATCGACAATGGCATCCGCATTTTCGACTTCATGGCAATTTACCTGCAAACGAAAAAGGTAGCCGACAACTTTACCGGGCAGGAGCACATCATCGCAGACGGTCTTGCTCGTGGAGAAGATCAGACTCGAGGGTTCGACGACATGATGCAGTTCTATGGCCGCGACACAAACTTTCAGGTCATCAATCTTGTTATCAACGACGACACGGCGGTAAAGCGCTTACTTGCGCGTGGTCGCAACGACGACACCGAAGAAGCTATTCGCCGCCGTCTTGCCTGGACGAAGACCGATGTGATGCCGCAACTCGAGCTCCTGCAGAAACGGGGACGTGTCATTCACGAGATTGACGGCGAGCCAGATACCGATACCATTCACAAAAACATCCTCGCAGCCCTCAGACTTTCATGATTGCCAAGACTAAAGAAGAGATAGAGATTTTGCGCGAAGGCGGGCGTCGGTTGGCCCGACACGTACGAATCCTCTCAGAAATGGTTGTACCCGGCATTACCTCGGCAGAGCTCGAAGAAAAAGCTCGCGCAATGGTGGAGAAGGATGGAGACACGCCTGCATTTTTAGGCTACAAGGGGAAGAAAGACGAGCATCCATACCCATCGGCACTTTGTGTGTCAGTCAACGACGTGATTGTGCATAGCCCTGCGGCAGTGAACAACATGCTTATCGAAGAGGGTGACGTGGTGTGTATCGACTTTGGTATCAAACACCGCGGCCTTTTTACCGACCATGCGCATACTGTAATTGCAGGAAAGAAACACAATCCCGAAGACCTTCGCTTGGTGCGCGGAACCCACGAGGCGCTGCTGCTCGGCATTGCTGAAGCGCAGCTGGGAAAGATGACAGGAGACATTGGCTATGCGGTGGAACGCTTTGCCAAAGCAAACAAGTTTGGATACCCAAAGAATCTTTCTGGGCACGGGGTAGGCACCAAGGTGCACGAGGAGCCGTATGTTCCGAATTTCGGCGCGCCTGGTTCCGGAGACAAGCTCGTGGAGGGCTTGGTGATTGCCATTGAGCCAATGTTTACGCTCGGTAAGGGCGATTTGTTTGTCGACGATGATGGTCACTCCTATCGCACAAAAGATGGCTCGCGTGCCGCACATTCAGAACACACGGTCATGATTACCGCAGACGGTCCCGAAATTCTGACGAAAGAGTAAACAAGAGCGGTGTATAGTAGGTCATAATGCCCGATGCTGAAAAGACCGATATTTTGATAATTGGAAGTGGCTCGCGCGAGCATGCGCTTGCGTGGAAGCTGTCGCAGTCGTCGCGCGTGGGCACCATCTACGTTGCGCCGGGAAATGGTGGAACAGAGTCGTTTTGCAAAAACGTCGAAATCAAAGCAGACAATGTAACAGAGCTTCTCAAGTTTGCTCTCTCTGCCCATGTCGGGCTCACGGTTGTTGGGCCAGAAGATGCGATTGCTTCGGGAATCGTCGACCAGTTCAAACACGCGGGCCTGCGAATTTTCGGCCCAACAAAAGCCGCAGCAAAAATCGAAACATCAAAAGCGTTCGCAAAAAAACTCATGGAAGAGGCGGGGATACCGACCGCCGTATATCGCTCGTTCACTGAGGTGGCAGAGGCACACGTGTATGCCGAGGCCAGTACGTTGCCACTCGTGGTGAAAGCAAGCGGACTCGCCGACGGTAAAGGCGTATGCATCTGCGAAACCAAGGAGGCTGCACACTCTGCAATCGATGACCTGATGGTCAAAAAGACTCTGGGTGAGGCTGGTACAACAGTTGTAATTGAAGAGTTTATAACGGGGGATGAAATCTCGGTACATGCGTTTACCGATGGTGTGAACTACGCCCTCTGTCCATCTTCGCAAGACCATAAACGCGTTGGCGAGGGTGACACCGGAAAAAATACTGGGGGTATGGGCACGATAGCTGCGGTGCCCTGGGTCACGTCGCAAATGATGTTGGATGTAGAAAACATGGTTATCAAACCGATGATTCGCGTTCTTGGAGAAAAGGGAACCCCATTTCAGGGCATGTTGTTTCCCGCGATTATGTTGACCCCAACAGGGCCGAAGGTTATTGAGTGGAATGTTTGTTTCGGAGACCCAGAAACTCAGGTGTATATGCGATTGCTCGAGAGCGACCTCCTCGACCTGCTCAACGAATGTGTAGAC
Organism: uncultured Candidatus Saccharibacteria bacterium; assembly: GCA_964471165.1. GTDB lineage: Bacteria > Patescibacteriota > Minisyncoccia > Phycocordibacterales > UBA2100 > UBA10103. Next base: position 43,192 of record CAYYEX010000004.1, on the reverse strand, counting down.
GGTGGAATTGGGACGCATGTGCCACTCTGGGGTACCGAAGGTGCAATTAACATCGTGCTGACATCCAAGGGTTATCCAGACGATTACACCGTTGGTTACACCATCGGAGGCCTTATCGAGGCGGGGAAGGTGGACAACGTGGTTGTATTTCACGGGGGCACAAAGCGCACTGATGCGCTGCGCACCAACGGTGGGCGCGTGCTCAGTGTTTCCGCTATTGGCTCGCCGATAGAGCGAGCGCGCGACCTTGCTTATCAGGCAGTAGAAAAAATTGCGTTCGAAGGTAAGTATTTCCGACGCGACATTGGCAGTAAGTCGATACTACCGTCTCCTTTGCGGAAGTAACGTATACCCGCGCCCGCGCACTCCTCGATTTGGGGTAGGTTATACCCCATGAGATACCCCCGCTATACCGCGCCATGCAAATCAGACTGCATATCTCACGAGGTATACTTTTGATATGGAGCCGCGCATATTGAGCGAGCGTATTACGCCGCGTGCCAATTCTGAAAAGTTAAAATCCGCCGAGGAAGAACTCGCATACCTACGTGAGCAGGTCGCGCAGAAAGAGCGCGAACTATCGCTGCAGCCAGGAAAGTTTGAATCAGAGCGTATCGCTAAGCGCGAAATTGTTGAATACTCCGATATTCCCACAGCAACAATCCTGCACGAAACAGTTGTGATGCCTGAGCACGAAACAATGCGGCAGATTATGAAGCTTGAACCAGAGGCGCATGATAAACAGCTCGACGGACTACTGAGTATTATCGAGACACAGGGAATCAGGAATGCGCTTTCGGTCGCAGCGCGGCTCAAGAATCCGCATCTCGAAGACGACTTTCACCGCGTGCTCGTGCGCTATATTGCCGAGGGTTTGCCCGATAAAGGTTCCTCTGTTGCCGAAAAGGTCAAACGAGCGCTTCATCTCGTGCTCTTCGAGGTGCGCCCGCAGGCTCATGCTGAAAGTGGGGCAAAAGAACAGGGTGCAGTGAAGCTTGAGCAGATGCTCGCGCCATCTGAGCAGCTCTATGCCGGGCTCTTGTCCTTGATTGACCACGACGAAGGATTTTCTCTTGAAATCGCCGTGCCGCAGGGCTCCGAGAGCGCAACCCTCTATCTCGCGGTACCACGAGCAAAGAAAACTCTTGCGGAGCGCCTCATATCGTCGGTCTTCCCGAACGCAACAATCTCCGAGAGCCGTGGCGACTACAACATTTTTGATTATGAAGGCTCGCATGCTGCGGCCTACGGCAAGCTCGCAAAGCATCCGGCGTTCCCGATAAAGACGCCTGATGCATTTGAGCATGACCCGATGAACATTCTCCTGGCTGCTTTTTCGAAAATCGCCAAACATGGTGAAGGCGCCGCACTCCAACTCACTGTAGGCTCCGAAGGTGATCGTTACAACAAACACTATCAGAAGATGATTCGAGAAGTAGAAAACGGTGTTCCGATAAACCAAGCCCTCAAGGCCCCAGAAACTGAAGTGGGAGAAATATTTCGCGATGTTTCAAAGCACATTTTCTCGGGCTCAAGCAATAAGCCGGAGGACAAGCATGCCGTTGATAAGATTGCTCTCGATGAAATGTCGCGCAAGGTGCGCACGAGAATCGCTCCGGTTTCGATTCGGCTTGTGGCTTCGGCCCACGTTGCGCCTCGTGCCGAGGAGATGGTTTCAAATCTAATCTCGGCTCTGCATCAATACGACAATCCCAACGGAAATCACTTTGTATTTGAGCGGGTGTCGAGCTGGAGTCTCACGGGATTCCTGCATGAATTTACCTACCGCTCATTCGACTCCTCGATAGCGATGCCGCTCTCACTTGCCGAAATCAACGCCATATTCCACTTCACTGCGGAGCGTGTGACCACATCGCGTGAATTGAAAAAATCGCAGGGCAAACAGGCTCCTGCGCCAGTTGAAATTTCGACCGAAGGTATCTCCCTTGGTATCAACCGCTATGGAGCCGACGAAACAAAGGTGCGTTTCGCCGTCGCGGACCGCTTGCGTCACTGCTACATCATCGGCCAGACTGGTACCGGAAAAACAGGCTTCATCAAGAACATGATTCTGCAGGATATCGAAAACGGGGAGGGGGTCGCGTTTATTGATCCACACGGCAACGATATCGAAGACATTTTGGCTGCAATACCGGAGCACCGTCTCGATGACGTGATTTATTTTGACCCCGCATACACCGCGATGCCGATGGGTCTCAACATGCTCGAATACGACCACAACAAACCCGAGATGAAGACCTTCGTCATCGACGAGGTCTACGAAATCTTTCGCAAACTCTATTCGGATGTGCCGGAAGCGTTCGGTCCGATGTTTGAACAGTACTACCGAAATGCTGTGCAGCTTGTGGTCGAGGACCCAGCAACCGGCAACACATTCCTGGAACTGCCGCGAGTTTTTGCAGACAAAGCGTTTCGTGACCTCAAAATCTCTCGCTGCAACAATCCGATAGTCGTGCAGTTTTGGCGCAAAATAGCAGAAGCGGCAGAGGGTGACGCTGGCCTCGAAAGCATCGCGCCGTACATTACGAGTAAGTTCGACGTCTTTCTTGCCAACGACATCATGCGTCCGATTGTTGCGCAGGAGCAATCTGCATTCAATTTCCGCGACATTCTCGACAATAAGAAAATATTCTTGGCCAACCTCTCAAAAGGTCGCCTGGGAGACAGAAACGCATCTCTGCTCGGTCTAGTGTTGGTTTCAAAGTTCCTACAGGCTGCGTTTTCGCGCGCGGACACGCGCGCGGTCTTGCCACCGTTCTATATGTATATCGACGAGTTTCAGAACTTTGCCACACCATCCATTTCCACCATTCTCTCTGAGGCGCGTAAATACAAACTCTCGCTCACTGTTGCGCACCAGTTTATGGCACAGCTCGAGGACGACATCCGAGATGCGGTTATCGGTAACGTCGGAACAAAAATTGCGATGCGTATTGGTACGACGGACGCAGAGTTTTTGGAGAAACAATTCTCACCGGAGTTCACTGCCAAAGACATTGAGAACTTGCCCAACAGAACCGGTATCGTATCGCTCCTGGTAAACGGCGTCCCCGCACGACCCTTCACTGTTGAAACAGAGAACCTGCCAAACTTTGACCATAGTAGGACCGAGGCGATAAAACAAGCCTCGTACAAACGCTACGGCACGCCGAGAGAAGAAGTGGAGTCGATGATTCGACGTAAGTTTGGTCTGGGAGATGCCGGCACACCAGTGAAAAGTCCGCTCTCTTCCATAATGAAATAGCCACCAGCTTCATGGGATTTCTTTTGCAGCGAGGTATACTGCCCGAATGAAAAGAATCCTTGCGTCCATAGTCCTTGTCGCACTTCTCGCCCCGACGCTCGCATCAGCGGATTCGTTTGGTATTCAACCTACACTCGGGCAGCTGCTCTCGCGCATAGCGGCGCTCGAAGCGATTCTCGCTCACAAAACCATCAACTGTGCCGTTACGGCCACAAAGAGCACGGTGATGGCAGGAGAGCCATTTACGATTGCATGGGGCTCATTTGGTGCAGAACCATCGTATTCCACCGACCCGCAAAATGCCTATTCTCAAAACGGTGAGCAGCAGATGCTGCTTAACACACCAGAGGCGCGCGTGTACCATTTCACGTTTTTTGGCCCGAACGGCACAAAAGTAACCTGCGACCAAACAATCATCGTGCTCCCGCGCCAATAGAGCGCACATGCTATCGTGTACGTATTAATCATACGTACTTTTTATGCGCAAAATTGCCATATCAATCGCACTCTCCACACTCTTGCTCGCTCCATCGTTCTCGTCCGCGCTCACAACAGCAGAACTAAAAGCGAATATCGAAGCCCTCCTTGTTCAGATTACTGCCACAAAAGCCGCGCTTACCGCCGGTGCCGCTTCTGCGCTTCCGGACGACTACGGTACTGGAGAGGGGGTGAGCTACTACTGCCCAAGCCTCCGAACCACCTTCCAGCGCGGTGCCACAGACGCTCGCACTGGAGGGCAAGTCACCGAACTCCAACGGTTTCTGGCCGACCGCTATGACCTCGATGAAGACGTGGCAGTTTCCGGATTCTTTGGCAAAACAACGCAACGTTACGTTGTGCAGTTCCAAAGCGAAAATGGTCTCCCTGCACTCGGGATAGTTGGTTCTCTCACGCGTGTAGCAATCACCCGTGCATGCGGTGCATTTTTCGAACCGACGACTCACACTGCGCCTGTGAGCATTTCCTGCGGAAATGGCAATGATTACTACGACGGCGGGGATGGAACTGACACGCTCTCGTACACCGGGAAGCGCTCCGACTTTGTCGCGACTCGGAATGTAAATGGTTCACTAACACTCCGCGATACGGTAGCGTGTCGTGCCGACACCGATACAATCGTGAGCGTCGAACTCTTTCAGTTCTCCGACGGCCTCTATACACTTCAGGAACTCATTAGTGGTGTAACGAAAACACCAACGTACGTTGCCCCGCAACAAACTCCCGTAATCAGCTTTTCCACCTCGCCGATGGATATTCATGCCGGACAGGGTGTCACGCTTTCGTGGAATGCTGTATATGCAAACCGATGCGTACTTAAGTTCGGTACAACCGAAATCGGTGGGATGCCTGCACAAGGAACGCAGGTTGTGCATCCAACTGAAACGACCAGCTACATACTTTGGTGCGTAAATGAGCCTGGAAATGGTAAAGATGGCCCGGCTGCGAGTAAGACGTTGTACGTAAACGTACGACCTGCGATACCGCAAGATGTTTCTTTTGCGCCGAATTCGCACACCACCTTTACCCTCGTGGAGGGACAAACAGCGACTGACGGAGCAAATGGCATTCGACTTACTCTCCAGGCAATCGCTATGGACTCGCTTGGATATACGACAGCGAGTGTGATGCTTTCGCCTGCGGGGTATGCGCCAAGCTACTACAATGCGCGCGCAGGCATGCCGCTCACACAAGGAGGCGGTATTTCGGACGCACTCTCTTCGACAGGGAGCTTAATCATCGACGTGACTTCGATAAACACTGCGCAGGGGACAGTACTCTTTACCGTCGATCCGGGGCAGGGAAAAGGTTGATACGAAACGTAGTTTGAATCAGTCTCGGCAGCCGTCCTAGAAAGGACGGCTGCTTTGTGTTATATTTCCGCCCATGACAAAAACAGATTCATCGCATCCTTCTCGCGAGCGCACGCTCGTTATTATCAAGCCAGACGGCATTCAGCGCGCACTCGTAGGAGAAATCCTCAGTCGCTACGAACGCCTTGGCCTCAAGCTCGTGGGCATGAAGCTCATGGTCCCGACCCAGGAACAGGTAGAAGGGCACTACACACTCGATCCGGAGTGGCGCCGTGTTACCGGGGAAAAGACGATTAAGGGTTACAAAGACCGTGGTCTCACGCCACCGTCTGAAGACCCGCTTGAAATTACTGCAAAAATCCTCAAAAATCTCAAGAAGTACCTCACTGCAGGACCGGTAATTGCTATGGTGTGGCAGGGTGCTCACGCTGTTGAGTTGGTGCGCAAAGTAACGGGCGGCACCGAGCCGCGCGGAGCGCAGGTAGGCACCATCCGCGGAGACTTCGTTGTTGACTCATATGTTATGTCTGACAACGACGACCGGGCGGTACGAAACCTCATTCATGGCTCTGGTTCCGTTGCAGAAGCAAACATGGAAATTCCGCACTGGTTCTCCAAGGAGGAACTCATCGACTACAAGGTGAGTCACGAAGAAATCATCTACGCCAAAGAGCTCGAAAACATTTTCGAATAAGCTCGGGGATGTGTGTACAAACGGCGTGCCTGGGGCACGCCGTTTGCATACAGAAATGCGGGTGTACAATATCGGCATGGAATATCTACACCAGTCCACCTACGGACACGCCGGCGGTTTCCACACGGCAAAACCGATTATGGCTATGGATAGGAGCAAGGGGCACATTTATGACATTAAGGACGGCAAGGTAGACACTACCAAGCCGATATTCGCGATTCGCGGGGGAAAGGCGTATTCAACCGACCATCATCCAGATGGCTCATCCCCGCACGCAATGTTCCATGTGAAGGGTGACAAGATAGAAACAACCATAAACCATCCATCCCACAGCAAAATTTTCGAACTGAAACAACGATTGTAGAGTTTGCAAAAACTTTTGCAGGAGTATACTCCACACAGCGGCAGGTACTAAAACCTGCTTAGTAAAGATTAGGGTAGCCTTCTATACTCGATATTCCACTGAGAGTCCCAGTCCTATGATAGGGAATTTCAAACGAAATCGGTGCGGGTTCCCACCTGGACTTCAGAGCCGGGCTTTACTGTATCTGTCGCAACTTAAAATCCCGCCGAAAGGCGGGTTTTTGAGTGGTAAAATGCGCGCACTATGCGAAGAATATTTATGTGGGGTGTGTACGTTTTTATCCTCACTGCTGGAATCCTGTTCATCGACATCTGGTATGGGCTGTCGACGCAATTCTGGTGGACCGACAATGTGGATCATCTTCTCGGTGGGGTGCTCGCCGGATTAATCGGTTTGTGGTGGGCGCTTGCACTGATACATCGTGCTTCGCTCGTGCATGCGATTCTCGGGGCGCTGATTCTCGGGGCACTCGTTGAGGTAGTTGAATATGCCCTCGGGTGGGGTATTTCCTCACACATGAGTCGCACGCTCGATACAACGAAAGACATGGTTGTTGATGCAATCGGCGGATGGGTTGCATGGCGCATGGCAAGAAAATCGATATGAAATCGACCATCACTTTTTATGGGGGAGCAGGCTCGGTGACGGGCGCTAACTTTTTACTGGACACTCTTTCGACAAGCTCAGGGCAAGCCGGTGCAAAGATTGTCGTCGACTGCGGAACTGTCGCGCAGGAAATGGTGTGCGATACCGTCAACTTTGAAACATTCGCCCAGAATGTTATTCATGCAGACGCGCTCATAATCACGCACGCGCATGCCGACCACATCGGACGCATTCCGCGTCTTGTTCGCGAAGGATTCCGTGGGCCCATTTACTCCACGGGAGCTACGCGTGATATTGCAGAAATTATGTTTCGGGATGCCCTCGGGATTATGCAGGTGGAGGCCGAGAAACACGGCTGCGACGTGCTCTACGAGCAGCGAGATGCGGAACAAGCAATTACGCAGTGGCAATCACGCGGATATCACGAGCCATTTACCATCAAAGATGTCGGTGTGGAGTTTCAAGACGCTGGGCACATCCTGGGCTCTGCGCTCGTGCGCCTTACTCGCGACGGACGAACTATAATTTTTACCGGCGACCTCGGCAACACACCGGAACCGCTTCTGCGCGATACCGAGTCGCCAGCAGGTGCAAACTATCTCGTGATGGAGAGCGTATACGGAGACCGGCTGCACGAAGAGCGTGCGGCGCGCACCGAAAGCCTACGCAGCGCAATTGAGGAGACGCGTGCCAAGAACGGTGTGCTGCTGATTCCATCGTTTTCCGTTGAGCGCACCCAAGTGCTGCTCTATGAGATAAACAACATGGTTGAGGATGGTTCCATGCGTCCAATCCCTATCTATCTTGATTCGCCGCTCGCAAATCGAATTACGCCGGTGTTTCGGGCCTATGCAGAGTGGTTTAACAAAGAGGCATCTGCGCGCATTCAGGCTGGGGATGATTTGTTTACGTTCAAAGGGCTCAGTATCACTAAAAATAAGCACGACTCCGAAGCAATTCATAAAGAAGAAAATCCAAAAGTAATTATTGCGGGAGCAGGAATGTCGGCGGGCGGTCGCATTCGTTCGCACGAGCAGTACTATCTTGGCGATAAAAAGGCGAGCGTGCTTTTTGTGGGTTACCAGGCACCTGGAACATTGGGTAGAAGATTGCAGGATGGCGCGCCGAACGTTTCCGTCGACGGCGAGCACATTCGCGTTCACGCCCAAATTGGGAGCCTTACCGGTTATTCCGGACACGCCGACCGCGACCAGCTGATGAACTTCGTAGAAAATGCGGGTGAATCGCTCGAAAAAGTATTTGTAACGATGGGGGAAACAAAGGCCTCGCTGTTTCTTGGGCAAAGAATCAAGGATTTTCTTGGTGTAGAGGCGGTCGTGCCAAAGAAAGCAGAGGTTCAAGAAATTAATTTCTGATTTGTATACGCAGAAGTGGTATACTATTTTGACGATGATGAAGAAGTTACTCCATCCGAATCACACTGCAGTACCGCAGAACTTCTGTCGGCTTCCTGACGGTTATGGTGTTGTGAAAATAGGTGTCTCTGGCGCGGCCGACACCACGTATGCCGGACTCGATGCATTTGAGAAGGCAAAGGAAATCGGTCGCGAGATTGCGCGACACGGCGCAATCATTACCACGGGAGCAACAACAGGCTTTCCACTCTATGCGGCAATGGGGGCAAAAGATGAGTGCGGGTTTTCAATCGGATTTTCCCCAGCAGCCACCGAGCGTGAGCACGTGGAAACCTACCAGCTCCCGCTCGACTACATGGACGTGGTTATGTACACCGGTTTCGGCTATTCCGGCCGCGACTTGTTGTTTGTGCGCTCGTCCGATGCAATGATTATCGGCCCAGGCCGTATTGGAACCATCAATGAGTTTGCCGTCGCGTTTGAAGACCACCGCCCGATAGGCGTGCTTCGTAGTGCGTCTGATACCGACGAACTTTTGGAACTCATTATTGATGCTGCACACCGCCCAAATACCAATATCGTGTTTGATTCTGACCCGAAGGCGCTCGTGGAAAAACTGATTGAGAAAGTGATGAAGATGAAAGAGGGGACAAACCTGGTGTTCAACAATCATGACGGCTGGTCTGCTACCGGCAAGAACGCCGACGTCATTCTCTAAATCATAGACCTCAACAAAAAACGACCCCTTTCGGAGTCGTTTTTGTTAGTCCTTTTTGAGGGTAGCTGCGAAGCGGGTGAATGCTTCGGGGTGGTCCTTGGCGAGTCCTGCGAGCGACTTGCGGTCGAGCGTAATTCCGGCTGCCTTGATGGCACCGATGAACTTTGAGTACGACCAGCCTGCCTCGCGAGCTGCTGCATTGATGCGGAGCGTAAAGAGGTTGCGGTATACGCGCTTCTTGGTGCGTCGGTCGCGGAATGCGTGGGTACCGGCGTGGAAGATAGCGTCTTTCGCCATACGCTCCTTTGTGGAGCGTCCAAAGCGATAGCCCTTGACCATCTTAAGTGTATTTTTACGGCGCTTGTTAGCCGTTACTCCTCGTTTTACGCGTGCCATAAATTATGTGTTGGGTGTGCCAGGGAGGAAGCGAGAGCGGAGCACGTTGGTCATCTGCATGTCCACTGGACGGCCCTTCTGGAGGCGGATATTGCTTGAGCGCTTTGCATTGAAATGGTTATTACCCGGGGCTCGGGCAACAATTTTACCCTTGCGGGTTACGCGTAGGCGCTTTGAGAATGATTTGTTTGTTTTCATGTTTGAAATCCAAGGATTTGGCGCATTTATTCGTTGCGGAGCCTCCGTGTATTCGTCGTCGTAGGTCTAACTACGTCTCCGAATCCACTTCCTCCGCGCCTTGAACTGCATCCAAATCCTTGGATTTTACAGCTCCAGACGGTGTTTTAGGGGGCTTTTTGCCTGAGACGTCTCGCTCCAGCACGACCGAGAGGCCTTTGGGGCTCTTCTTGATCTCGTCTGCGATTTTATACGATTCTGGGATTATTGCAAGAAAGCGCTCTAAACGGTCCTTTAGGAAGTCGAATTCCATGTATTTGTAGCGACCCCAGAGGAACAGGTCCACCTTGACGCGGTGGCCTTCCCGTAGCCAGGCCCCGATTTTTGAGGCCTTGATATTCATGTCGTTGGTCGAGGTGCCAATCTTCACCTGAGCCTCCTTGGTCTCAGTTACCTTGGCTTTAGACTTAATATCTTTGTCTTTCTTCTTCTGGTCGTACTTGTGCTTGCCGTAATCGGTCACTTTGCACACTGGCGGATTGGCGTTGGGGGATACCTCAATCAAATCAAGCCCGAGTTCCTTGGCTTTAGCCAGCGCATCAGCAATGGAGAGGACTCCGAAGTTTTCACCTTCGGGTCCGAGTACGCGAACCTCTTTAGCGCGGATGCCTTCGTTCATTCGAACGCGCTCTTTCTCCGCCTGTGATGTGTATTTCGTAAAGCCCATTGGTCGCAGGACTATATCAAGAAACAGCAAGGGCGGCAATCAGTGAGATGGGGTAAATCGTAGCTCCAGCAGTCGATTAGCGGTGAGCCCGCCACGCTCCTTCAAAGCCGTAAGAGTTCTGGGACTTCAATACATTCACAAACGACACAAGGAGGTCTCGCAGAGTCGTAAGCAGCGCTACAATAAGTGATTTGTTGGCTGCGGCATTTGCCCCCGATGTAGCCTGCACGACCGTAGGTTCATTACCGGAGAATGTTTGGGTTACATGAATCGGATTCAAGGCCACAGAGTTCTCCGCGAGCCTACCGTCCACCAAGTCATCTGAAATATTTGCACCGCCGGTGTTTGTGCTGCCGATGTCGTTCAAATCGTCGTTGAGTCGAGTTGGTGCCGAAGTCGATGTAGGGGAGCTTTGTGAACCATTGTACGAGTTTGAGCCCCCGGTCATTAAATCAATTTGTTCTGCGGCAGACGGACCATTGTTTATTTTTGTAGTAACTGTAGAAGTCGCCGTGGACGTTCCGCTTGAGGTTGGAACATATGTGTCGATGGGCACAGGAGTTCCGTCGTAGTTCGTTGGGAGATATTGGTTTCCAGAGGTCGTTTGTGTGGGAGTCGAAGCTCCAGTGTTTCCACTACCACCGAGTGGAGAGAATTGCTGTGGCTGTGGCGGAGGAGTTTGTGGCTGCCACATATTCGGGTTGTAGGGCGTACCGTTGTTTGTGTACGGCGTCTGATTCTGGTCTCCATTCCAACCGCCTTCAGGAAGGGGTTGCTGTTTCCCATTGACGGTACCACTTGGTTCTATGTGCCACGGCTCGTAGTCCATCGGATAGCGGAGACCAAACTTTGCCTCATTCGAATGAGCCCATTTACACTCCGGAATACCAGAACAAATAGCTAACGTGCGAGGAAGCGGTCTGCCGTTAAAACTCAGGTCAATAGCGAGTCCGAAGTTGTGCTTCGAGCGGCCAGGTGGTGCAACGGGGGCACCGCACTTTCCGCACGCAATATATGCATTATAGAGACTTGTTTGATGTGCGATAGATCGATAACCGGAACCGATTGAGATATTCATCCCTTCGGCCGTAGCTGCCTTGAAGAATTTGGACATGCGGCACGCGAAGTCCGAGTTGAGGCCGCTCACAGCATCCGGACGACCGGTTTTATTTTTTGTCTGCAGATACGGGTACGGGTTTTCGTCGCAGCCACCGTTGAGGAGTGGTTTGTCTTTATCGCAGAACTGACCGTTGGCCGGAATCGTTGCGCCCATTGCTTTGAGTCCGGCAGTTTCCTCCGCGGTTATCGGGTGACACCCGCTCCCAAACTGACTGAGACTCGTCTGAGCACCTACTTGGGCGTTTGCAATAAAAGGGGAAGTGATTGATGCGGCGAGTAATACAAAAGTGATACCCGCACGAAGACGCTGCATATCACCTCAGTATACAGAGGAACATTGATTGTGTGTTTGACTCCTGTGGAGACTATTGAGATGAACCTGCCTGCGCAGGCAGACACGTACCCCATAATCCTTTCTTTTGTTCGCGCGCCTGTTCTTCGTGTGCTTTGAACGATGCCTGGTGTGCGTACGGTTTTTTGTACGTGTACTCGCGTGCAAATCCTTCGCTCACCATATATGCGTTCAGCATGATGCCTTCCGGCTGCACGTTTGCCGGCACGTATACGTATGTGAGGAGACGGTCATATTGATCGTACATATCTTGCGACGAATCAGTTTCAAGTCGAACCTGTCCGACTCCCAGAATCTTTTTAGCCTCCGCAGAGGATTCTTTGCCGAAGCATTGTTCTTTTGTATACGACGAATCAAGTTCCGGAGAGTCGATGCCGATGAGTCGCACTGGCACATTGGCACCGTCTATATTAATGACGATTGTGTCGCCATCGGAAACACGGACCAACGGATACCACATATTTGAATCGATGCTGGCAGGGGCTTCCTTGGTTGCATCGGAAAATGGTGACGGCAGGGGAACACCTGCAATGTATGCGGCAGCGACCACGAGCAGAAACGCAATTACGAGGCGTACCTGTCTATTTATTCCCTTTGGCATAGCCATAGTATTGCACCTCAACGGGCTATCCACACCCAAAGACTTGCCACAGAACGTTCGTTCTAATATACTTCTGATATGGACGACTTTGCTCAGTACCGAGACGAAATGGCCAGGTTCTACCGCGAGCACAAGCGTATGCCTTCGTTTTCTGAACTCCAGAAGTTGTGGGGCTACAAAACCAAGAGTGCGGTCAACTACAAGCTCGAGCAGATGATAGACGCGGGATTGGTGCGCAAAGACAAAACAGGGCGGCTCCTCCCGCACAAGCTCGAAGAAGAGGGGCTCAAGCTCCTCGGGCTCATCGAAGCAGGCTTCCCATCTCCGGCCGAAGAAGAGCTGCTTGATGTGCTGAGTTTCGACGAATATCTCACCCCCAACAAAGAATCGAGTTACATACTAAAAGTGAAAGGAGATTCCATGATTGACGCCGGTATCCGGGAGGGCGACATGGTTATCGTGGAGCGCCGCGCGTCGTACAAGGTGGGGCAAATCGTCATCGCGAGCGTTGATGGCGAATACACCATGAAGTACTACCGCAAAAACGGAGACAAGGTGTATTTAGAGCCAGCCAACGAACGATACAAACCCATCTATCCGAAAGAGAGCTTTCGGATAGAGGCGGTGGTAACGGCAGTCGTCAGAAAATATTGAACAACCAGCAACCAACAACCAACATCGATATGAAAAAAATAGACAACTGGCTCTCAATCCAAAGATACGTTATAGAAGCATCGCTTACACCGTTATCCACCGTTACCAACACCGAAGGGAATGTAGAAGTCTGGGGGAGAGTGAGGTCGAACCACTCAAGCCGCAAAGCCACTGCTTCGCGAAAGCTTCGCAGTGCAAGTCGTCGATTCCTTGTGCCTCGCATTACAATTATTTAATTTAATTATTTAATTCAACCACCATGAGAATCTCAATCACACTCACGCCGCGATTTGCCGTCTTTATCCGCCGCCTCTTCCGCGCACATCTCTACGTGCCGACGCGCTACGAGGTATGGAACGTGTAGATAGTTTAAAAGGAAAAACGTTTGCCATTGTCGACGTGGAAACATCGGGCACCGGACGAAGTGACCGTGTTATCGAAATCGGAATCCTCCGCATTGAGAACGGACAGTGCGTCGAAACGTATAAAACATTTCTCAATCCCGAGCGCGAACTCTCGCCATGGATTACCAAGCTCACCGGCATCACGGACAGCGACTTGGAGCACGCTCCACTTTTTGCCGACGTAGCCGAGCAGGTGCATAGGTTACTCCAAGGTGCGATTTTCGTGGCGCACAATGTGGCGTTTGACTACGCGTTTATCAAAAACGAGTTTGCCAGTGTTGATCGTTTTTTCGAAGCCTCGTGCCTGTGCACTGTGCGGTTGTCGCGATTGCTTAGTCCGCGCGCTCGGCACCACAATCTCTCCGCAGTCATTCGGCGCCACAAGCTCACCTGTGAGTCGCGTCACCGGGCGTTTGATGACGCTCATGCACTCTGGCAGTTCATGCAGTGGGGCGCACGCAGGAAACGCAAAGAACTGCCTCGTGCGATCGACAAGTTACTACACACAGACCGGACCCAAGAATACTTTCGAGCACGCAAACCGGAATATTCAGAAGGTGACCGGGTAATTAGATAAAAGGGAATAGGTTATAGGTTGTAGGGAACAGTAGACTCAATCTTCTGCACCCGCATTTACTCATCCCTATCACCTGCTCCCTATAACCTGCATTTATGACATGGGGTTCTCCGAGAAGTTATCCGCGCGCCATACTCCACATCGACGGGGACTCTTTTTTTGCGGCATGCGAAGTGGCAAAGAATCCATCATTGCGGGGTAAGCCGGTAATCACAGGTAAGGAGCGGGGCATTGTTTCCGCGTGCACATACGAAGCAAAGGCTCGCGGCGTAAAACGCGGTGTATCGATTCCCGAGGCACTCAAAGCCTGCCCGGACGCGATTGTGCTCCCGTCGGACTACGAAACATATAGTTTGTTTTCGAATCGCATGTACGAAATCGTGCGTCGCTACACACCGGCTGTCGAAGAATATTCAATCGACGAATGCTTTGCCGACTTAACGGGCTTGCGCCGGTCGCTACGCATGTCGTACGAAACAATGGCCGAAACGATACGGCGTGATTTGGAGCGTGAACTCGGTATGACGTTCTCCATCGGACTCTCCGCCACCAAGGTGCTCTCAAAAATCGGCTCAAAGTGGAAAAAGCCCGATGGGTTCACACCGATACCACTCAAGGACGCCCGAGACTTTTTGCAAAAGACCCCCGCAGGGAGTGTGTGGGGCATCGGGCCCAACACGAGCGCATATCTACAAAAATTTGGTGTGCGTACCGCCTACGACTTTGCCGTTCGCGACGAGGCGTGGGTAAAGCAGACCGTTACCAAGCCGATATTCGAGATATGGAAAGAGCTCAACGGGGAAGTCGCATTTGAGCTCGATGTGGCAGGGCGCGAAACGTATCAGTCAATCAGTAAAACCAAAACATTTACACCACCCTCGCGCGACCCCAAGTTCATTGCCTCGCAGCTTTCAAAAAACATAGAGAACGCCTGCATTAAGGCGCGGCGGTGGGGCCTCGCCTCACCGGTCGTTTTCTTCTTTTTGAAAACACAGGAATTTAAATACCACGGCTGCGAAATAAAACTCTCGCATGCAACTTGCGTCCCCGAAGACATTCTTGCCGCCGTGCGCGTGCAGTTTCCCCGTGTGTTCAAGCGGGGAACGCTTTACCGAGCAACGGGTATCGCCCTCATGCAATTACAGGACGCCAATAAAACTCAGCTCGATTTGTTTGGCTCTGTTTTGAAAACTGAAGCGATGAAAAGTGTGTATGAAAGCGTCGATGAGATTTCTGCAAAGTACGGCAAGCATTCAATCTTTCTCGCGTCGAGTTTCCACGCGATGACGCACAGTGCGCACATGGGGGAACGTGGTGAGACCCCCACCCGAGTCGAGGTGCTCTTCAGGGGTGAAACTGTTCGAAGGCGACTGAACGTGCCCACGCTTGGCGAGGTGAACTGACACGTTTACCCAATGCTTTCCATGCTACGATTTTTTCATGTACCGGCTTCGTGCCAACCCTCTTTTTTCATTACTGGTTGTCGGTATCCTCCTGATGAGCTTTTCGAATGCATATGCTGCGGAGCGTTTGATTGTCGTTTTTTTTAGCGGACTCTGTAACTCGCCGCAGGCGTGCCGGGCACAAGAGCAGGCGAGCGCTTCGATTGCACCGAAACTTCCGAAAGACGCACAGCTCATCAACGCACCCGTTGTTTCTGGAAAATTCGAGAATCAGGCAGGTGTGCAGCAGGTCATAGGCCAGATTGGGTCACAGCGCACGGTACTTGTCGCATACAGTGCAGGACACCAAGGGTTCCTACAACTCGTGAATGCCATGAGTGAGACACAGCTTAAGAATATTAAGAGTGTCGTATCGCTTGAGGCGAGCTATGCAGGGTTTAATCAGGCGGTGCAGCGCATCAAGTCGGTTAATCCGAACGTTGAAGTGAAGAGTTACAGCAGTACACAGTTCGGCACGAATCACTCGAACTTACCGGGCGCCTCCGGTACGGGGGACGCGATTGCGGCGCTCGCGCGCGCCGGCTTGGGGCAGCCTGCGGTAACGGTTCCATCAGCGACTCCAGGCACACCGCTTCCCGATAATCCGCTGCTATCGCCGTTGACCCAGCCTGGTGGCTCGCCGAGCACATATGTGCCACCAATCACGCAGGTTACGTCGCAAGACCCACTCGGGGCACTTCGTCAGATTATGATGCAGCAACAGCAAAGCGCACCCTCGGTTACACCAGCCACATCACCAGCGAGCTACAGTGCGGGGGCATCACAGCAATTCAACAGCAACACTATGATTCCAAACCCTGGCAATACCGCACAAATCTATCAACCGGCCGTGCAGGTCTATAACCAGCCGACCACCGCCTCTGTTCCGGTTCCTGCGCCTGAGATACAGACAACCACGTTCAATCAGCAAACCAACCAAACGATTGTTTTTTCGACGAGCTCGAACGACCAACGTCGGCTGACGTTCGGCGGTCGTCTGCGGCATATCCTTGAAGTCCTCTGGCAGCATACGGGCTCTGTTTTTCGGTGATGTGATAGTGTAAACGTATGAGCAAATTGCTTGTTGCGGTCATTTTCCTCGCAGCGCTCGGTGGGGTAATTTATTTTGCACTCACTCAGAAACCGGTGATGGTAGCGATGCCGGATAGCGTTCCTGAAACATCAGGGGCGACCACCCCAACCCCAAGCGAGACAAAAACGATTAAAGAAGAGGCGCCGAATTACACCATCGATGTTGATTACAAGCTATTTGGCATTCCTGTGGTAGACGCGCACGTTGAAGCAGAAATACAAAAAGCGGTAGACGCATTCAAAAAAGATGCCGCGAACTTCGACCCGACCGTAGAATCACGGCCATACACCCTTTCGGGAGACATCGCCGATTACTACAGCGGCGGCACGATTGTGAGCGAGCGAATCAATCTGTATCAAGATATGGGTGGTGCACACGGAATGCCGATTGTGCTTTCGCTCAACTACGACGCAAAAACAGGGGAGACCATAACGCTCGAGCGCGCGCTCTCGCTTACCGGACTCTCGCTTGCAGAGGTGGCAACGCAGTCGCTCGCACAGTTGAAACAGGGATACGGTGATTCAATCATTGCGCCCGAGGGGGCCGGCCCGAAAGTGGAAAACTACTCTACCTTTATCGTAACCCCACAGAATGTAACGTTCATCTTCCAAGCGTATCAAGTTGTTTCATATGCTGCTGGCATGCCGGAGGTAAAGTTCAATCGCAAATAAAATATGGGCATCTTTCAGGTAATACGATCGGCAGTGTACGACCCCGCGTTCTACACCGGGCTGCGTGAGCGCACATGGACAGAGGGGGCAAAGTACTATGCGGTCGTCTCGTTCGTAGTTGTGTTTGCCTTTGTGGCGCCAATTTGGGCGCTGCTGCTTACGGTCAGCCCGCAGACCATCGATACTGTCGCTGCAGTGTATCCGGAGAGCCTCGTAATCACTGTTGCAAACGGTGTAATGAGCACGAATCAAGAGGAGCCATATTTCATACCCAACACGTTCTACCCCGAACTCGGAAAAAATCTCGCGGTGTTCGACACAAAGAGTGACCAGTTTTCAAACGAAGAGTTTACTTCGTACGAAACAGTTGCTCTTTTTAAACAAAAGTTCGCTGTCGGGGCCAATTCTGCCAATTACCGCGACGGACAAATGCAGCGAGGCGATATTCGTGTGTACGACTACGGCACCTCTACGGCAACGAGCACGCTCGCAAAAGCAGACGTGCTGGCCTTCGCCGAAAAAGTTAAACCATACGTTCGTCCTGTTACGATAGCCGGCGGAGCTATCCTGTTTTCGCTCGTCGTCTTTTTCGGAGGCCTTGGCATGCTTGTGTTCCACCTCATCTACATACTGATAGCCGCAGCTCTCGTGTTCGTGTATTTCAAAATGCGCTCCAAAGACGAGTCGTATCGTAGCGCGTACACGGTTGCGCTCTTTGCGAGTATTCCGGTCACCATTCTTTCCGCTGCGTTCGATTTGTTGGGGCCCGGACTTCCGCCGCTCGTGTATACGCTTCTCCTTATGATTCTCGTAATCGTGAATGATTCCCAAGTTCCTAAACCAGAGGTGGTGCCGACGCACGTGTAAACATTGCGTCGCCCGCGCAGTATAGAATATACGGCAATGGCCGCAGAGAAATTTATACCCCGCGCTCCGCATGGCGGTGAAAACGGTTCGGACAAGGAAGCCATTCCGAATGCTGAGAGCGGTATTTCATTTGAATCTGTCGGTGATTTAAAGAAGAACCTTGTCCCATGGATGCGGCGCTGGAGACTCGAGAAAATAGTTGTGTATGCGTATGAGGGGGGCACTGAGCGACAGGTGGGTCACTTTGTCGTAAGCGACAGCGCTGGTCGCACAACCATGGAAGATAACGAAGGCGTAACCGTCTCGCTTTTCGGGATGCCGCGTCCACCGGCGGGCAGGTCGCGTTCGGGATTCCGTCCGCGCGGACAAACGATGCCCATTGAACAATGGCTCAAGAACAAGCGGTGTTCCTCGTATTCAGCAACGTTTGATATTTTTCGGTATGAGGAAGGCGATGAAGCCGAAACGATGGGGGAGGCAGAAATAGCGACGGAAACAGAGTTTCCCGCCTCTGCCGAGGTGCCGGCGATTGAGACAGAAGCTCTCCCGGAGTTCGTTGTAGAGAAGAAAATAAAAGGACCCCGACGGCCACGCAGAAAAAAGCCGACACGTGCCGAGGTCAAAGCGCGCCGCGTGGAACGCACGGATTCGGAATACGAGCGGGTCCTTGAGGCCTTTGTAAAGCGGTCGGAAGCGCTATCAAAAAATCGCCGCGACCTCAGTCCCGAGGACTTGGAAGGTATCAGAAACGGGTTCCGAGGAGTATCCCGTTTTCTTGCTTCGAACAGAGAGCTCAGACGCAGGTTCATTAATGATATGTTGACTCGCCACGAATTACAGCCCGCGTACCTCGCGCTTTCAATGGTGCATATTTCGGAAGATAAACGTGGAGAAGTGCTTAAGATGTTTCCGAAACTTACGCGATATCAGCGAGGAATCACAGACTCGAGCGGGTACAGTCCCATGCAGGAGAAAGGAGATTTTAAAAATATGATGAGTATTCTTGATGACTTGTTCAAACAGAGTCATCTGAAAGACACCTATAGAACAGCGGAGGCCGACAATGTGATATCGACAACTGATAGAACTCTCGCAGACTACTATCACTTGCTGTATCCGGACAAGGAAAGCTTTATCGATTTCATCGTTGATATTGCCGAGCGTGACAAAGAGACGTGGCTTGAAATCGGCCCAGGCAACACCTATAAACAACCGGACTCACTTCTCAATACAATAGGGGACATTAACGACGACATAACATTGATTGGCACCGACTTGCTCTATACAGGGGAGTCCGCCTCAGCAATTGACCGTTTTAAGGGATGGCACAATCTGGATAAAGAATGGACGGCGAAGCTTAATCTTGTGGGCGCGGCAGCGCAGATGCTGCCGTACAAAGATAGGTCATTTGACCAAGTGCTCTCGAGTTGGGTGTTCGATAAGTTTAATCGCTCGACTGACGGCGAGTATCAAGCATATCGAGAGGTTGCTCGCGTGCTGAAGCCCGGCGGGAAAGCACGTATTTTTCCCGTTGATGAGGCTACGCTTGAGTCACCGTTCTTGCGACGTTACTTTACTATCGAAAAGAAATCTCAGGTACCCATTGGAGAGGAACGGATACTCATGTGGTGCGCGGTTATGATACGAAAAGAGGATACAAGCGAAGAGCGTAAACAACTTCGTGAAGAAGTCGATGCGTGGACGCAGCGATTTGGCAGCAATCAGTAATGTGCTGCATACAAAAAATCGTAGCGCTCAAGGCGAGCGCTACTAAGTCTGGGAGGAGGTGTCTTCTTTGAGTATAGCCCCTAGTTTTCCGAGGGGTACATCCGCTGTCGGATAACTTTCAGTTCGGCTATAACAGAAGCATCCTCGATTTTTACGAATCGGGGGACCGACACGCCGTCGAGCATTGCTGGCTCGTAAAACATGTCGAGCGGGCGCACGTCGAACATTTTTCCATTCATATACACGTACGCCTCGTAGAGCGGGCGATACACTAGCATGAACTGGTCTTGTGGTCGGCAGTCATCCTCGGTGTGGAGGCCGATGCCGTATATATAGTAGGCGTAGTTGTTTACGGCACCATCCGCTTTGTGCTTGTAGTGGTAGTAGTATCCCGCTTCGGGTACTTGTGTTGGGAGTTTGGGGTCGCGTGCCATAGAAAATCTAGGATATCATAGACAGAATCGGTGATATTCATCTCTCCTTCATGTTGGGAGTTGCATACTGCACCAGTTAAGTCGGTAGCTCCTGTGCTTACTCACCTTAATCCGCGGTGGTCCAGACAATCCAGTCCAGACCGAACCGCGATATGAAAAACCCCCCTATTCAAACAAAGTCGCAACCCTCGCGCACAGCGAGGTTCCTATGAGTTCGTCCGGAAACGACAAGCTCCGGTTCATGCTTGCCTCAACCAAGATACTTTCGATGAAAGTCGATTTTCGTACATGGCTCCTTGAGAAAGCAAAGCTGACGGTGCCCACACTTGCGGATTGGTGTGCCATAGATGTGCTCAACGCACACGGTGAACTTGAGCGCATTGCGGTTATTCACCACGACCAGGTGATGACCGATTACTTGTTTGAGTTCGAAAAGCGCTTTCCGACAACCGAGAAAAACTCCAGTGACTTATATGCCGTAATCCGAACAGGGGAGGCGCAGCTCGTGCCTGTTGTGACTGATGAAACAATTCGTCAGGGGGCTCGCTCGCCGGAACATCTTGAAGCGATGCAACGGCTCGGACTGCAGTCGCTCATGATTATTCCAATTTTCGCCCGCGGTAAAGCGCTCGGGGCACTATCGCTCGGATATGCAAAGTCGGGCAGAGTGTATACGAAAGACGATTTTGAGTTTTTCCGAGAGTTTTGTAACGATCTCGGTATTGTGCTCGACAACGGCCGACTCGACGACGAAATCTCAACGAGAGACAAAGCAAAAGACTTATTTCTCGCAAGCCTATCTCACGAACTTCGCAATCCGCTTGCGCCAATCAAGAGCTCGCTTGAGCTCTTGAAGTTGCGCGAGACAACTGCCGATGTGCGTGAGGAGCTCGATATTATCGAACATCAATTCGACCATCTTACGAAACTGCTTGGTGACTTGCTCGATGTAACCCGTTTCACTCAGGCAAAGATTGAGATTGTGCCGCACACACTCGAACTCAGAAAACTGGTGGAACAATCACTTTCCGCAAGCGACGCACTTTTGCGCGCATCCGATATTACGCTGCACTTCACCTATGCATCAACGCCACTTCCCGTGTGGGGAGATGAAACACGACTTGAGCAGGCGATTACAAACTTGATGAATAATGCTGCGAAGTTTACACCGAAAGGAGGCTCAATTTGGGTGGACCTCTCCAAAAATAAGGATACTGACTGCGCGGTATTTAAAATTAGAGACAACGGTGAGGGAATTCACACAGATGACCTCCCAAACATTTTTGAAATTTACTATCAGGGGAGAGATAGTGCCAACGCAAGTGGACTCGGCATTGGCCTTGCGCTGGTGAAGAAAATTGTAGAACTCCACCATGGAACGATTGAGGCGAAAAGCGCGGGACGAAACCTCGGAAGTGAATTCATTATTAGCCTTCCAATCACGTCGCTCATGGTGTTCGCGACGGATCCCGGGGTGCAGGGCAGCACATGGCGCATGACGCAGCGTGTGCTTGTGGTGGATGACAATATTCAAGCCGCGAGCTCTCTGGTGAAACTTCTCAACGGACTTGGTGCTCACGCCGAAGCCGTGTACACGGGCGCAGACGCACTCGCGCATCCTAATCTCTCCGATTTTGATGCGATTCTGCTCGATATCGGAATGCCACACATGGATGGATACGCGGTAATCAAGACGCTCCTCGCTCGAGGCGTCCAGATACCAATTATTGCACTCACTGGGTACGGGTTATTGGAAGACAAGGAGAAGGCATTGAACGCCGGTTTTGCGAATCATCTTACAAAGCCAGTGGGTGTAAAGGAGCTCAACGCTGCATTCACCGCACTTCTACCGGCGGCAGCGTAGGAAGTGGCCGTGGGGATTCTTGTGCACAGCATTTGTTGCTTTTGTGCATGTTCACATTTATTCCGCCGTATACTGGATCGATGGCCATCCTCTCCTTGCTTTCATACGTGCTCGTGCAGACGCTCGGATTGTTCATCGCATTTGCTGCCGCAGCAGTGCTTTTGTACATGATACTGCGGCGATTCCATTCACGCGGCATCACGCTCACGCTGTGCGCAGTATTCATCGGCGTATCGGTGTTCTTTTACGTGCCCAACGGTTTGCCACAGGGATTTGAATATGCGGCCTACCGCACAACGTACGGCCCGGGAGGGTCTCCATCATTGCCGTTCTGGAATGTGATTACGTTCTTCCGTCACTTCAATGAGTTTGAGCGTGTTGCTGACATCGCACATGATCCCAACAAAGTTGGCGCCCCAATCGGGCGCACTGCAACGACCACGGTGCAGGTGACAGTAGAAGCAAAGGAGGTGATATCGGAGATAG
Source organism: uncultured Candidatus Saccharibacteria bacterium (assembly GCA_964471165.1). GTDB lineage: Bacteria > Patescibacteriota > Minisyncoccia > Phycocordibacterales > UBA2100 > UBA10103. Next base: position 20,766 of record CAYYEX010000004.1, on the reverse strand, counting down.
CTCCTGGTGTATATCAAAACTACTGGACGTACGACGGCACGGTTCCAGGGCCCATGGTGCGTGTGCGAGTGGGGGACACGGTCGTTGTTGCGTTCAAGAATCACGAATCGAGTTTGCATCCGCATACAATCGATTTCCATGCGGTAATCGGACCAGGTGGCGGTGCGGGTGTGCTGCTTGCGAACCCGGGCGAAACTAAGACACTTACGTTCACCGCAATGCACGCGGGGTTGTTTGTGTATCACTGCGCGGCACAGAATCCAGCGATTCACATGGCGCACGGACAGTACGGCTTGATTCTTGTCGAACCTGAGGTGCCGCTCCCTCCCGTTGACCACGAGTTTTATGTTATGCAGGGGGAGTTTTATACGACCGGTACTTTGGGACAGAAAGGTCTGCAGATATTTGATTCCAAAGCGATGCTCGACGGCAATCCAAACTATGTGGTGTTCAATGGCCGCACGGGCGCATTGTCTAAGAGCCTCAATGCGAAAACCGGCGAGACAGTGCGGTTCTATGTGGGTAACGGTGGTGTGAACTTAATATCCTCGTTCCATGTGATTGGGACTGTGTTTGACCGTGTATGGCAGGAAGGTTCAATCACGAGTGCTCCTGTAACCGATGTGCAAACCACGCTCGTGCCAGCTGGCGGTTCAACAGTCGTAGATTTGACGCTGCGAGTACCTGGCAACTTCGTGCTCGTTGATCACGCGCTCGCCCGCGTTGACAAGGGTGCATGGGGAATCCTGCACGTGACTGGGGAACCTGAGCCTGGCGTATTCCAGGGTGTGCTGCAGGAGATGAAGGGGCACTAGCCTAAATCCTTATACGACCGGGCAAGCGCATCGGCCTGGATTTTTTTGCGCGCCGCAGCTTCCTTTGCTTTCTTGCGGTCTCTCAGCTTGGTAGCCGCAGTGGCGGCGCCTGCTCCGCTCAGGAGCGCGATGAGTAGGGAGAGCGCAACACGGATAATGATAGGGATGAGAGGCATGGGAGAATTACTATAACTGAAGTATGCCACGCAAATGGAGGGTCTGTGGATAGTCCATTTCCGAGAGTTCTGGGTGCTACTATTTTTGTATGGATAAAATGGACCGTCGCAAGTTCCTCAGAAACGCAATCAGCGCCGCCGTGGCAGTAGGAGGCGCGGGCGCTATCGAAGCGGCAACAAATAGTGCCGAGGCATCCCCGGGTGACCCGATATCGATCCTTTCTTTTGGATTTGGAGAAGACATGCGAATGCTTTTTAATCTCAAAAAAGAACGTCCGGATAAACAAGCGGCGTTTGAACAGTACTTCAGTCAAAAACTTGAGACGTATCTGGATGCGTACGCCTCGACATCTGGCAAGCAAAGAAGCGGCACAACTGATTTAAGTGCGTTGAATGAAGCAATGTTTCGGGTGGGAGTAATGCGGCTCGATTCCGATATCGTGACTCGGCTCTCACAGGAGCTTGGTAAGCGACTACCGAGGTAGAGGGTTTTAGTCGACAAAACAAAAACGCCGTCCTCCTGGCGGCGTTTTCGCGTGCGCGGAGCACGGTTGAATGTTCAGTCGCACGTGCAATCGTCGCGCGGGCGTTTACATCGCGGGCAGTAGTCGTCGTCGCTCGATGCGAGGCGCAGTTCGCGGCTGAACAGGAACCGGCGATTGTCGGCGCGTGCCCGCCGCCACTGCTCGAGCGTCATGTTTTGAACCGAAAGGGTTCCCGACTGTACGGTCGGGGCGTCTGACATGGATATCATCGTTTGAGTCTCCCTGCTGCGTTGTCGCAGCCAGTACTATAGCGAAGTCGAGAAAAAAGGGAAGCGCGCCGACGGTGCTACAAGAGGTGTTTGCGTGCAAATGCAAACCCGGACCCCTGCTTCAAATACTTTTCAAAGGAGAGAGCGGAAGTCTTAGTAGAGAAGCAACAAAACCACTTGAGTTTGTAGGGTCGTTTTGAGCTTGTGTATTTGGATTTTCCATCATTGTGCTCCGTGAGTCGCTTTTTTACATCTTCTGTCGTACCGACATATAAACTGCCATCTTTCTCGCTTTTGAGAATGTATACGAAATACATGTGCATATTTTATAGCCCTGCTTCGCATAAAGCTACGCAGGACACTGCTACGTAATAATCAAAAATAGCTACCCGGTACCGGATAGCTATTTTTGTGCCAGTGCTTGCACTGCGAAGCCTTGGCGTAGCAGTGGAGGTGGCGGGAATTGAACCCGCGTCCAAAAAATGGTTCACAGATGATTCTACGTGGCGTAGTTCGTTCAAAGTTGTTTTAGGGTCCATACATATAGAACGAACAAGATTGTATGTCGCCGGACTCTCTTTCTTTAAGCTCTTAGTCGGAGTGAACTAGGAGCCGGACCTGATGTTTATGACGTTCGTGAGCGAGCTATCAGATACGCATCGCGCGAACGGTCGCCTGGCTTACGCGAGGACGAAGCCGAGATCTTTCATCTGAATCGGTGAAAGAGTCCCCCCTGCAGTTTTGTTTGCAGTTAGAGTTTGAGATTTTTTAGGAAGTACCTCACTTCCGCCATGCACAAAAGCAAACTGAATTTCCTGTCGAAGCCAGTCACCCCCCACCCACGACCCTAATGCGCCACGCGAGAAACTTTCGTCTCTGCAGGCAAGACCCACGAGGGTCACGGGTGGGGACCGGCTGTACTTCAAGGTCGAACCTTGAAGATGGCTACTTTTCTTTTTTCAAGGTACGACGAATTCGAATGTTCTCCTCGCGGTTCTGAATATTTTGACGTTTGTCACCCTTTTTCTTTCCACGGGCGATGGCGATAGAGAGCTTCAAATTTCGTCCTTTATTATACACTGAAAGTGGCACTATTGTCAAACCCTTTTCCGACTCTGCCCCTCGTATTTGGTCGATTTCTTTGGCTTTGAGGAGCAATCGCCGTGTGCGCTCCGAGTCATACGACTTTGGGGCATTTGCCGGTTGCCACGCGGGGATAGTTGCGCCCACCAAGTAGGCCTCACCTGCGCGGGCGACTACGCGCGCTCCCTTGAGCGAGCCATGCCCGGCGCGGAGTGATTTTACTTCGTAGCCAAACAATTCCAAACCTGCCTCGATGGTTTCGAGAATTTGGAAGTCGAATCCGACGCGCTTATTTTCTACCAAAGCCATCCGCACACTATATAGTACGGACCCATTTTGGGCATATGTGAGCAAAGTGAGACAGAAAGGTCATGATTCTTTCATAAAAGACTCGGTACTGTATACTCTTGCGATATGGCAAATCCTGAAAAGAAAGACAAAAAGCGCGCCGAAGGGGGAGCCCCCAAGCCGCCCGAAGGTCCGAATCTATTCACACAGCTCGCGGTCGCTTTTGCGGTCTTTCTCGTTATCACTATCGGATACTCGTTTGCACGTCAGTACGTAATGAAGAAAGAGCCAAACGTTCCGCTTTCCCAAATTGCGTTCGACATCAATGCGGGCACGGTAAAGAAGCTCGTTGTCCGTGGCGACCAAGTAACTGCCACTTACGCCGATGAAACGGTTAAGAAGTCTCGCAAAGAGAGCGAAGCGTCGCTCATCGAAACACTCTCCGCATACAATATTCCCGTTGAAGCACTCACCGCGGTCAGCATCGATGTGCAAGACGAAACAGGATTCCGCTACTGGTTCCAGCAGCTAGCCCCCATTCTTGTTCCGGCACTGCTGCTCTTCGGAGTTATTTGGTACCTCTCTCGACAGCTCAAGGGCGGTGGGATGCAGGCGTTTTCGTTTGGAAAATCGATGGCCCGCATGTCGCGACCAGAAGATGCACAGAAAGTCACCTTCGCCGATGTTGCCGGAGCCAAGGAAGCAAAAGTAGAACTTACAGAAATCGTCGACTTTTTGAAGAATCCGAAAAAATTTATTCAAATCGGAGCACGAATTCCAAAAGGTGTGCTCTTGATGGGTGGGCCAGGAACCGGCAAAACATTACTCGCGCGTGCTGTTGCCGGTGAAGCAGGTGTTCCGTTCTTTTCGATTTCGGGCTCAGAATTCGTGGAAATGTTTGTGGGTGTGGGCGCATCGCGCGTGCGCGATTTGTTCCAAACTGCAAAGAAATCCGCGCCAGCAATTATATTTATGGATGAAATCGACGCGGTGGGCCGTGTGCGTGGAAGCGGCGTCGGTGGGGGAAATGACGAGCGCGAACAGACGCTCAACCAGATTCTCGTAGAAATGGATGGCTTTGAACCAAACGAATCCGTTATTGTGATGGCTGCTACGAATCGCCCTGATGTGCTCGACCCTGCGCTTTTGCGACCGGGCCGATTCGACCGCCGTGTCACGATTGATCCGCCGGACAGGAAAGACCGCGAAGAGATTCTCGCTATTCACTCTCGCCAGAAGCCACTTGGACCGGATGTAAAAATACCAGTAATCGCAGAGCGCACACCGGGATTCTCAGGTGCAGACCTCGCAAACCTGATGAACGAATCAGCAATTCTTGCAGCTCGCGAAGACCGCAAAGAAATCACACAGTACGACCTCCTGCGTTCCATCGAAAAGGTGATGATGGGACCGGAGCGACGCTCACATGTGCTCAATAAGAAAGAAAAGGAAATTACCGCGTATCACGAAGCGGGTCACGCGCTCATCGCGTCAGTCCTGCCATACGCAGACCCGGTGCACAAAATCTCAATCATCAGCCGCGGACGTGCTGCCGGTTACACACTTAAGCTTCCACTCGAGGAGCGCAAAATGCAGTCGCGTAAAGAATTCCTCGATGATATCGCAGTGAGCTTAGGCGGATTTGTTGCCGAAAAGCTCGTTTACGACGACATCACCACCGGCGCATCCAACGACTTGCAGGTACTCACCAATCTCGCGCGCAACATGGTTGCTCGTTGGGGCATGTCCGACAAAATGGGTCCGATTGCCTTTGCAGCATCCGCCCAGCGCGCCATGTTTGGCGAGGGGGTAGATGGCGAAGTTTCTCAGGAAGTTGCTGCACACATCGACGACGAGGTAAAGAAAATAATCCTTGATGCTCATAAAGTTGCCCACGAGGTGATAGTGAAGCATCGCAAAGTGCTTGATGCGATTGCCGCCCGACTGATGGAAGTCGAAACAATCGAACGCGATGAATTTGAACAGATTCTCGTGCTCCACGGAATTGCTCCGAAGAAGAAAGAAGACATCGAACACGCCCCGCTCGTCTAAACCGCATGCAAAAAATCAGCGTCTCCGGTCTTATCGCATCTCACGACAAGAAACCGTATCGCGGCGTTATAACCATCGATGCAAAGACGGGCCTCATTACCGCGGTTGCCCCTGCAAAGTCGGCCCAAGGCCGATCCGCCTCGGGCGGAAAGGCCGATTACGTATTCGGAAGCGATTGTATTATTTTTCCAGGCTTTGGCGACGTGCACATCCACGCACGTGAAGACGAAACAGGAAAACAGACTTACAAAGAGGAGTACGCAACAGCGGCCGATGCCGCCCTCCACGGCGGTGTAGTGCACGTGAGTGCGATGCCAAACACCCCAAATCCGGTGGTGAGCATGAAAGAATTCACGTGGCACCGTGCTCGCGTCCGCGACATCAATCATCCGGTTTCAATTCTCAACTATCTCGGAATCGATACTAAAACCAAGCCCACAGGGAAACCGGGTGACTACTTCTACAAGCTCTACTTCGGCAAGTCGGTGGGCGACCTCACCGTTACCTACGGAAGTGAGCTCGACGTTATCCTCGCAAAGTACAAAGGGCAGCACGTGTCGTTCCATGTGGAGTATGAGCCGATTGTGCTTGCAAGTGCCGGAGGGAAAACACATTCAGACCGCCGACCGGTGGAGGCGGTGAACGAAGGCTTGCGCATACTCCTGCCACTTATCGAGAAATATAAGATTAAAGCAAAGCTCTGCCACTGGTCTACCGGGGGAGAGAGCTTTGCAATGATTGCCGAGTACAGAAAGCGCGGGTGCGACATCGTGCTCGAAGTTTCGCCACTGCATCTTTTGTTTGATACATCGATGACCGACAAAGACCCCGAGTTGTGGACCAAGATTCAAATGAACCCGGCCATTCAGGCGCCGATTCATCGCATGGCGCTCATTAAAGCGCTCAAAGAAGGGTTCATTCAGTTCATTGCAACCGACCATGCACCGCACACCGAGGAGGAAAAGTTTTCCGCGTTTGCCAAGTTCGCAAAAGAGTATCCCGGCACATCGAATATCGAGATTGCACGCGCCGTTCGCGCAAAGAATATGTCGCTCTATCTTGAAACCTGTCAGCTCAACGGCCACAGCGGAGCGCCGTGGCTCGATACCTATGCACTCGTGTGCACGTGGCTTATGAAGGAGCACAAATTTACCGCGCAGGACATCGCGCGTGTTTCGGCATTCCACCCCGGACAGTTTGTAAACAGATATTTGAAGCGACAGTTTGCAAAGAAAAACTTCGGCAAAGGATTCGGCGAGATTAAAAAAGGATTTATGGGCTCGCTCACGGTACTCAATATCAAAGCAACTACAAGAGTGACTCGCTCCAGTCTCAAAACAAAAGTTGGATGGTCTGCGCTCGAAGGCCGCACCATGCCCGGTAAAGTCGAGGCGGTGTTCATCGGTGGTGTGAAGCAGTAAAGTTCGAGTGGCTATCCATTGACGGGGAGCATGCAATCCAGCATGCTCCCCATAGTCATTGGAGGAAACGCGGATGCGTCCGATTGTCAAAGAGGCATCGTATGTTCCGCGTTACCTGTTGGTAGGCGGAGCTTCGGCAGTAACCGACTATTCGGTATTCAACTACTGCATAGCAGAATGGGGAGAAGCAGATTACTTGTGGGCGCTTGGAGTGGCCATTTTGAGCGCCTATGTGGTCAACTTTCTCGGTCACAAATACATCTCTTTCACGGTGCGTGAACAGGGAATCCGACAACTGCTCAAGCATGGCTCGATGAAGCTGACGGTGTTTAGTCTTCGTTTCGGACTTATGTATGTGCTCGTGAATCAGTTGGGGTTCGGTGTGAGTAACTCGTATCTCGTGGGGTTCACGTTTGGATTTTTCACGTTTCTCGGTTCGCGCTGGATCTTTACAGGGTCGTCTCCAAAAGAGTTACTTGTGCTTCTCTGGAGCTACGTACCCGAGAAGCTGAAACGAGTCATACGGTTCTGTTCATCCGGTGTGGTCGGATTCGCCGTGTTCTACGCAGTGCTGTATGTGCTCACCGAACATTTCGGCATATGGTATCTCGCGTCGTCGATGATTTCGCTCGTGCTGAATTACAGCATTACGTTCGTAATGCAGAAGTTCCTGACATTCAATGACCGCAGTACGCATGTACTCGGACGACAAATCCTCTTGTACGCAGGAATGGTGAGCGGTTTCTACGCAACAAACACCGCATTGCTGTATCTTTTTGTTGAGAGCTTCGGGCTCTGGTACATGTTTGCTCAACTCCTTATCTCGGTACTTCTCACGGTGGTGAGTTATCTGATTTCTCGGAGATTGTTCGCCCCCAAGCCCCCGGATGCATGATGCGCCCGGGGGTTTTTGCTATACTGCGCCTCCATGGCAACACCCAATAAGAACGAAATTACCAAGAAGGCATTAGCACTCCACAAGAAGCTCGGCGGGAAAATCCGCATTGTGCCGGCAGCTCCGGTGCGCAACCGTGCTGACCTTTCACTCGTGTACACCCCTGGTGTCGGCTACGTGTCGTCGTATGTGGCAAAGAACCCAAAGAGCGCACGGGAGCTCACGATGAAGGGGCGAATGATTGCCGTTGTTTCCGATGGTTCTGCGGTTTTGGGGCTTGGCAACATTGGTGCACTTGGTGCATTGCCAGTTATGGAGGGGAAGGCTGCACTTTTTAAAACATTTGCGGATGTGGATGCGGTTCCGCTTGTGCTGGACACGCAGGATGCTGATGAAATCGTGGAAACGGTGATTCGTATCGCGCCAGGATTTGGTGGAATCAATCTCGAGGATATTGCTGCACCGAAGTGTTTCGAAATCGAACGCCGTCTTATCGAAGCGCTCGATATTCCCGTGATGCACGACGACCAGCACGGCACTGCGATTGTGGTGCTTGCCGGCCTCATCAATGCGCTCAAGGTTGTGAAAAAAGATTTCAACAAAGTCGGGATTGTGGTTGCCGGCGTGGGGGCTGCGGGCGTTGCAACAATGCGACTTATCAAACGCTACGCACCGAAGGCAACGATATTTGCGGTGGACAGCCAAGGAATTGTGGGCCACTCGCGACCAGATTTGAACTCGACCAAACAGCTGCTCATCTCTGACAATATTATCGACGGCTCACGTGAGGGCGACTTGGCCCACGCGCTCATTGGATGCGACGTATTTCTTGGAGTATCGCAGCCTGGGGTACTCACTGCTGAAATGATTCGCGAGATGAACGAGAAGCCAGTCGTGTTTGCGATGGCGAATCCGACTCCGGAAATAATGCCTGACGAAGCAAAGAAGGGGGGTGCGGCTGTCGTTGCTACCGGGCGTTCGGACTTCCCAAATCAGATAAATAACTCGCTCGCGTTTCCGGGAGTATTCCGCGGCGCACTCGACAACAAAGTGCGCAAAATCACCGACGATATGAAGGTGAAGGCAGCAGTTGCTATAGCAAAGCTTGTAGCGAAACCCAATGCGCTCAAGATTGTTCCCGACATGTTCGACAAGAAGGTGGCAAAGGCGGTGGCCAAGGTCATCAAATAACCTGTACAATAAAATCTATGGACGCAGCACAACTTCGCGAAGCAATGCGCAAGCTCACTGAACAGGTGGCTAAAGATGAGCATGAGCTGATGCAGCTCTCTCAGAAAGTGAACAATCTGAAACGCACGATTCCAGAAAACAAAAGAAAGCTCGAGAAACTCCAGCGTGACACCCTTGCCACAGAGGCGCTCGCACGCCGCAGGAAAGTCGCGACAGACATCTACAACGAACAGAAGAATAATCAGTAGTCGCGCGTTTTCGGGACGCGGTCTATAATCGGCGAACCGCCCTTAGCTCAGCGGTTAGAGCATCCAGCTTATACCTGGAGGGTCCTTGGTTCGAATCCAAGAGGGCGGACGAGATTGAAAAACAGCCCCTGCGGGCTGTTTTTCTTTGCTCGTCCGGGCCGGAGCGATGTCTCGCCAGAAGGCGAGACCGCGAGGCGTGGTCAGAAAATTTCTGCTGCGACGGCAGCAGAAATATTTGTGACGACAAAAAGGCAGTTTCCCAGGTAGCCTAGTGGGCGGACCTGATACCATATCCTTGTGGGACTCGAACGTTTCAACAAAAAGAACATATCACGACGTGACGTTTTGAGGGGTGGGCTAACGCTCGCAGCCTCCGCACTTGTTACAGAATCAATCGCGATGCCCTCGACAGAAGAGGCGGCACAGCTGAACAATTCTCCTGAACAGATAGAATTCGCTCCAACACCGGAAGCGGTATCGGAAGATGAGGTGCGCTCCGTGCTGCGGGAGTTACTCGGCGATGGGAAGCAAACCGACCTACGAAAGCTCGAAGATGAAAACGGCCTGTACCTCCTTGAGGTAAAAGTTCCAGAGCACGACGGGCATACAGAGTATGCTTACCGGAGAGGCCGTCGCGAAAAAGGGCAGGAGAACTACTGGGTCATCGATAAAGAGATGTACAACCAAGCGGGCGACATCGAAAGCGGACATCCGGTTGCTAAGCGCCTCGACGGCGCATGGAAGCGTATCGCATAAGACAATGCTTCTGTCGCGGAGCGGACATGCTATCTTCGGTATATGGCCCATATCCACGACAAGATAGATTTCACTGTGAGTGTATATATTGTGCGTGACAATGCTGTATTGCTCCACATTCACAAAAAGCTTGGCATCTGGTTGCCACCAGGTGGTCACATAGAACTCGACGAAGACCCCGTCGAAGCGGTTTTGCGAGAAGCCCAAGAAGAAGCGGGGCTCGCAATTACGTTGGTTGGCGAAAAACCGGAAAACTTCGGAACGATTTATGCTGCTCTGGAAATCACCCGACCCCGGTTTTTGCAAAAACATTTCTTCGACGTCTCTCATACGCATCAGCACATCGACTTCGTATATTTTGCGACCGCATCAGAGGGGGATGTACGTCCCGAAATCCAGGGCGGCGAAATTCGCTGGCTCACAAAAGAGAATATTGAATCAATGCCGGAGATTCTTCCGGATGTGCGGAAGTACGCATTAAAGGCAATCGAGGAAATTGGAGGCAGAATATAACGAGCGTGTGGATTTAATATTGCTGCGCGTCTGAGCCATGAGACAATGAGGTGTATGAAATATCTCATTCGAGCAATTGCAGTTTCGGTGCTCGTGCTCCCCGTATTTGCGAGCGCTCAGTCCAGCGCCGACATTGCAGCACAGGCAAAAATGCTCTTGGACCAGATAACGCAACTCCAAGCACAGCTTGGCGTTACGAGTGATGGTGGCAGTGCGGTCGGGGCATGTTATTCCGGCGGTCCACTCAAGCCGGGCTCAAGTGGGGACCGTGTTACCGCGTTGCAGGTTTTTCTTGCGGCAGACTCTACCGTGTACCCGGAAGGGAAGGTAACGGGTTATTACGGTGCACTCACGCAGGCAGCTGTTGGGAGATGGCAGGCGAAAAAAGGGATTGTTTCCTCGGGCTCTCCTTCGACCAATGGGTATGGTTCTGTCGGACCGCGCACTGCCGCAGCGATGGCTGCGCCGTGCGGGGGACAAACCTTTGACGGGTCTTCAAATGATCCTGTCGTCGGTGGATTCATCAAAGTTTCCCCGGTATCCGGCCCAGCACCACTGCATGTGAGTGTCGACACCACTATCAATACCGTTAAATCGTGCGCGCCTTCTACATACACACTCAGTTGGGGAGATGGCACGGCACCACTTGTAATTAATGTGCCGGCAAACACGTGTGATGTGCTTGCTCAAAACTACTCACACACATATTCGGCAGGGGGAAACTACACAGTCACGCTTTCCTCCGGGGCTCACCAGAGCACCTCGGTTGTAAATGTGGCAGGAGCAGGCTCCATGACCATGAGTGGGACCGGAACGTTTGACGGCAACTCCACTGGGGGGAGCAACTCAACCGGCGGTTCTTCCGCAACGCAGGTCGTTTCTGGGGCACTTGCGATATCCATGAGCCCGGACTCGTTTTCACCCAAATTAGTCACAATTTCGAGTGGCACGCGCGTTACCTGGACCAATACCGACTCAATGAGTCACACAGTAAGTGCCGATAACGCGAGCTACGGCAGTGGCACTATGACACCGGGGCAGACGTACTCACTCACATTCACCGCAAAGGGGGAATACACCTATTACTGTGCATTTCATGGCGGCCCGGGAGGCGTCGGCATGTCGGGCAAAATCATTGTTCAATAAGGTTCGTGGTCGCTGCTATCCCCACGGAATCCGTGGGTGATTATCGCTGTGCATGCGACGATTAACATATCTTTAATCGTAGCCCGAACGTTTTATTTATGCGTCATATATATAGGAACATCGTACTCGCCCTGATTGTGCTCGCTCCAATCGGAGTTGCGGCGCAAACCGTTGATTTGACTGCGCTCACCGCACAAATTGCGGCGCTTCAGGCTCAGATTGCAGCGCAACTGAATGCGCAGCAGCAGAGTGCTACGACTGTGACGCAGGACCCAGACGGAAATTGTGTTGAGCTCTCTCGCACGCTCTCCAGAGGCGACTCGGGCGAAGATGTCGTCGACCTCCAAAATTTCCTCATCAGTGAAAGACTGCTCGAACCCGGTAACGCCTCCGGATTCTTTGGCACACTCACAGAAACGGCTGTAAAGCAGTGGCAGAATACCCATGGCATTGAGCCACTTGGTATCACCGGACCGAGAACACGTGCGGCGATGGCCTCGTGCACGGGCGGGCAGTCGCAAAGTACTGAGACACCACTCGTATCCAACCAGTGCCCGACGGTCGCGAAACCTGAAGTATGCGAAAACGCAGTTGTAGTCCAACAAAACGGATGCACTGTTGGGTGGCAATGCTCAGTTGCGAACCTTCCCGCGCAAACATTTACCGCAGCACCAAAAACCGGTGCGACTCCGCTTGTCGTAACGTTCTCAGGCGTAGTCACGAGTGCCAACGCTGGTTTCTGTGAGGGTAACTTCTGTGCTGCGACACTTGTATTTGGTGATGGTTCCACGGGTGCTATTCCACTTCCCAACGCAAAGGGCACCGCACTCTCATATAAAATAACTCACACATATACTAAGGGCGGACCATTTATTGCAAACTTGTATCAGGGAGCAGCTGGGAGCGGTGTTCCTATTGTTGGCAATGGCATCTCAATCAATCCGATTGCACCTGTTGTAGTTGTACCGTCTGGCCCGGCAATCACCGTAACCCCAAACTCCGGTACAGCTCCACTCGGGGTCGTTGTTACCGTCTCAAATGTTGGCACCGGAGCAAATCTTGCGATTGAATTTGGTGACGGCTCGTTCTCAAGTGTTCAGCCAATGGGGACTGGTCTCGGCGCTACACACACCTACATAAACGGCGGCTCATACACTATAAAACTTCGACGTGTAAACAATTCGGGAGACACGTGTGTGAGTGCATCGTGCCAGGTGCTCGCAACGACCGGACTCTCCGTAGGTAGCGCACAGGTTGCAAGCGCTGCGCTTGCCCCAACACCAAACACCGGCGCGGCACCACTCCGTGTTTCGGTCTTCAGTAACGGTGGTAGTACTGCATATACTGGGGGAGTTATCCTCGATTTCGGCGACAACTCAACCGAGCTTTTGTGCGGTCCCGGCGTAATCTGCAATCAGAAAACATCATCACACACCTACGCTGCGGCGGGCGAGTACACCCTGCAATTACTCGGACTCAATGCCGGCGGCACAACAATCCTCAAGTCAGCGAAAGTAAGCGTGCTCTCCCCTCAGGCAACGGCGTTTAAGGCGGAACCGAGCACGGGACCGGTACCACTCGTGGTTACCTTTACTGCACATGGCGGAAACCAACCATACGTAAATGGAGCCATCCTCAAATACGGCGACGACACGAGTGAAGTATTTTGTAATCCAAACGAACTCTGCGGCCTCAAAACAAAAACACACACGTATACCGACGGGGCACAGTACGGAGCACAGCTCATCGCACTCGGTTCCGGCTCGGCTAGCACAACAATCGGTAGCGCTGTTGTAACCGCAACAGGCGGACCATCGAGGATAAAAGTTACAGGACCGACTGGCGTCGCAAAGAAAGGCGACTCAGTTCCGCTCACATGGAAGGTGTTCGGAACCAAGCCGACGACTGGCTCGCTCTCATTCGACCTCTACACATTGGCGGGAGCGCGCATTGGTACCATTCTCACTATCACCAACTTCCAGAGCGGCACGGCCACCTGGAAAATCCCAAGCACTGCCGACAAAAACTGCACCGCAACACAGCCGAATGGTTTGTGCGGGGTAAACATTAAACCGGGCACGTACAAGATTCAGGGGTACGCAGCCGGAACGAGTTTGTCGACCGACGTTACATCTGAGGCACAAATTGAAATCAAAGATGAGCTCATCGCACCGAGCCAGTTCACGCTCTCTGTTGCACCGAGCGCCGCGGAGAAAGGCAAGCCGATGTCGATTAAGTATCGTATTTCGAATCCGCCGTTCGACGGTGCTGTTGCTCTCTGGCTTGTGAAGCCGTCCGGAGAAGCAGTTGGAGTTATTGCAGGCAAGCTGGAGGCAGATGCCGAACTTACAACGTATCCGTGGACGGCAGGAGCGACGCAACCATGCGTTGCCGCAATTGTGAACCCGCTCGTAAATTGCATGATGATGCTCGGCACCTCCACGCTTCCAGTCGGGCCGTATCACATTCTTGCAAAGGTGTATGCGCCATTCAGTGCCGACTTCACGAAAGCAGACACAATAGTGCATGCTACGGCAACAAGTACCTCGTTCCTCATTAAAGAACCAGATTCCGGGCTCTCGTGTATTGTCATCACCAATAACCTCGCACCGGGGGACACCGATGATACGAAGGGCGGCGATGTGTCGAGACTCCAACAGTTCCTCTCGCAAGATTCAGATATTTATCCGGAGGGCACTGTGACCGGTTTCTACGGAAACGCGACCCGTCGTGCAGTAGAGCGATTCCAGGCAGCGCACAGCATCGTCTCGTCGGGTTCGCCAGAAACAAACGGATATGGTGCAGTTGGCCCGTCAACACGTGCGGCAATCGCAGCGAACTGCACAACCAACGGCGGAGACTACCTCTTCCGCGCAACACCGAAATCAGGGCGTGCTCCGCTTCGCGTCACATTCTCTGCAGACGCTGCAAAAATTGCTGCCATGCCAGCGAATTTGTTCTATGTGGACTTCGGTGACGGAACAACTGGAACGTTCACGCTCTCCGGCGGCACCGCTACCGTTGCACATACGTATCCGGCCAACGGCACATATATTGCAAAACTAATGACTCCGACCTCATTCGTCTGCCCTGATACTGCGGTGTGTAACAGACCGGCTGATAGAGTTGCTGGAACCGTAAGTGTTTCAGTTACGAACGTAACGACGCCGCCACCTCAAACGTGCGCTGCTATTACACATCCGCTTTCTGCGGAAGATAAAGATGCGTCAACTGGCGGCGATGTTTCGCGTTTGCAACAGTTTCTTGCGGCGGACCCGGTACTGTACCCAGAAGGATTGGTTACTGGGTTCTATGGTCCTGCAACCACGCGCGCAGTTGGCCGCTACCAAGTGTCGAAAGGTCTGCCGAACACGGGCACAGTCGGACCACAAACGCTCGCCATAATTCGCTGCACACCGGATACGGGCAACGAAGTATTCAGCGCGACACCGCTTACCGGAGCGACCCCGCTCTTAGTGCGATTCGCTACGAACAAAACCGTTACCACCGGAAGCTACCGCGTAAAGTTCGGCGATGGCGCAACAACATGGCTCTCGGCATCATCAACAACCCACACCTATTCAACCGCGGGGGCCTACACTGCAGAGCTTATCGAGAGCGTCGGTAACTGTTTTGGACTCACTGGTGCGTCACTCGAAATCTGCGAAATCGGAAATGCTGTGGTGATTGGCACAAAAACAATCAACGTCTCATCGCCCGCAACGATGTCGGTGGTAATTTCTCCGACAACGCTCGCGCGAGGAACGGCACTTGGAATTAATTGGGTAACGACAAACGCTCCCGCTGGCGCCAAGGTACGCCTTGAGGCATATCGCGATGGAGCAATCGAAGCAACTGGCTCATCAAACAGCGACCAAGGACTCGCTGCAGATTCATCGCAGCTTGCAGTAAATGGTTCGTACACCTGGACGATTCCAATTACAGAATCAATCATTGCCGACGCAGGGCATGGTGGATACGTTATGGCCCCGGGCTCATATCACATCACGGCAAAGCTCTACACAGGCGACACATGCTGGGGATATTGTGCAGCAGCTCCAGTGCGCACCATCAACGCGGCAGGAAAGAGCAGTAGCTTCACAGTAACTGCTGCAGGAACAGGCGGAGGTGGTGGAGGCGGCGCGTTTACCGGTCAGATTGCATGCAGTAATCCAACCGCTACCGGAATGCCCATCATGGCGCGCATCACTTTGGCGGACGGTTCAACACGTGATTTCGAATTTACATCTTCGGGAACGCAGTATGCAGACTTCGCCGCCAAACCGACGGCTGTTGCGGGATTCTATGCGGGCATCGGATACTACTCGTCGGGAATGGGTGAACGATGGACTGCAGGCGTCTCTACTAACACCGGTCAGACCGGCGGTAGTATCTCCATGTCCTTTAGACAGAACACGGGGTACGTTTTTGCGGGTACTGAAGGGAGTTGTACCGTTACGTGGCACTAAGTTACTCCACGTGATGTAGCGATGAAGCGCTTGCCACACGAACGGCAAGCGCTTTGTATTTTGTGAGTTCGCGGTCTTCCGAAACAATTTTCTGCGCCTCTTCGCGGGCCGCTTGAATGAGGCGTACATTCTTGAGCGCTTCCATGCCCAAATCCGACACTCCCCACTGCTTGCGACCAAACAAATCACCCGCTCCACGCGTTTCTAAGTCGTTCTCTGCAAGTTTGAATCCGTCGGACGATTGTTCGAGTGCTTTGAGGCGTTTGATTGAAGCCTCGCCTTTTGTTTCCGGTAGCAGAAAACAAAGCGGGGGATGCGAGGAGCGCATTACCCGCCCACGCAATTGGTGAAGTTGTGCGAGACCAAAGCGTTCTGCGCCCTCTATCAGTATCACGGTTGCATTGGGCACATTCACTCCCACTTCAACAACCGAAGTAGCAACGAGAATGTGAATTTTACCGTTGGTAAAGTCTTTCATAACAGCATCTTTTTCTGCTGGCTTCATCGCGCCATGCATAAGCCCCACGCGCACATTCGGGAATATGTCTTTTTGCAGGCGAGTTGCTTCGGCTTTTGCAGATTTTGCCTGCAGAGCATTTTCTTTCTCTGGGTCGGGCTCTTCGATGCGTGGACAAATTACATACGCTTGTCGTCCCTTGCTCAATTCGGCATGTATTGATTCGTATGCAAGCGTTCGCTCCGTGTTCTTGAGCAACTTGGTTGTGATTTTTGCCCGCCCTGGTGGTAACTCGTCGAGTACAGATAAGTCGAGGTCGCCGTACATGGTCAGTGCAAGCGTGCGCGGTATTGGAGTAGCCGTCATGGAGAGAAAGTGGGGCATCGCGTCACCTTTGTGCGCCAGCGCGCGACGCTGCTTGGTACCAAAGCGATGCTGTTCGTCGACGATGGCGAGCGCAAGATGTTGAAATTGTATCGACTTTTGTATGAGTGCATGAGTACCCACCACCATCGCAATCTCGCCATTGGCTACCCACTTTAAGAGTTGTGCGCGCGAAATGTCGGTGGCCTCTCCACGCTTCACTTTGGACGGAAATTTTTTGCAGCCCGAGCCGGTGATGAGTGCAAGCGAAATCGGTAGGTCCTTAAAATATTCTATGAATGATTGAAAATGCTGCTGCGCCAAGATTTCTGTCGGCGCCATGTATGCAACTTGGAGCGTGCCCGACATTCTCCCGGGAGGGCGTGAGGTAACAACCGTGTACGCGGCGGCGGCGGCAACGAGCGTCTTTCCCGAACCCACGTCTCCCTCAAGGAGGCGCGCCATGGGGTGGTCGCCAGCAAAATCCGAGAGGATGTCACTGATTGCGCGCGATTGTGCACCCGTCGGCGCGTAGGGGGTAGTTGCAACAAAACGCTCTGCGCGTGCCTGCCCCTCGGCAATGAGGAACGAAGGCTGCGCATCGTTTTCCGCCCGCTCCATTGCGCGCACAATTTGGAGAGCAAATATCTCTTCAAAGGCAAAACGTTTTCGTGCCGCTTCGGCATGTGAGTCTTTTTCGGGTGTGTGAATCCACACGAGCGCACTCTGTATATCGGGCAAGTTGTAGCGGAGTCGGACGTCGTTGGGGAGGGGATCCTGGATTTGCTCGAGAATACCCTGAGACATAACTCGTTCGATTGCATGACGAAACCATAGCGAGGTAATACCGCGGCTCTCAGGGTACACAGCAAAAATTGCAGGTTTCGAAACGGTGTTGGTGTCATTTTTTTCGAATAACCCTTCGACTATCGCCCCTGGCGGCAGAATCTCTACCTCGGGATTTGCGATGTAGGGTTTGCCGACTGAGCCCGCAACAGTGCCTGAAAGTTTTACCATGCTGCCCTCAGGAATATACGACTTGATGTAAGGTTGGTTGAACCACATGAGTCCGACTTTGCCTGAAGAGTCTTCGAATGTACCCACCGATGCGTTGCGCTTACTCTTCCACAGTTTCTTTGCCTTGATGCCTGTGACTGTTCCAAAAAGCGTTACCTTTGAGCCCGCCGCTAGCTCCGAAACGCGCATGGATGCTCCAGCACTTTCGTAGCGCGCCGGAAAGTGGCGCACGAGCTGCTCAACGGTGATGACGCCGAGCCGCTTGAGCGCCTTGATTTGTGGGGGTGTGAGACGAAAATGCTTCGTAACGGCGTCGGTGGGATACATAGACGAATTCTATAGGTTCTTTTGGTTATACACACGTTGGCGCCTATCCGCTTGAAATGTGGATTTTGGCAGGTAAGATAGGGCTGTTTATAAGATATTTTGTTGTGCACGCCAATATGGATGACGTTGAAGAAGTAAAGGAACCGGAAGGTGAGCTCAGTGACGAGCATCTCGACGGCATCCTCGACGAAGCAATCGAAGAAGAGGAAGCCGAAGAGGAAACGACGGACGAATTCGGGAACCCAAAAGAAGAAGAAAAGAGTTGGGAATAAATTGAAACGCCAACAAAGCCACCCCGACGCGAGTCGGGGTGGCTTTTCTCATGGGGGATGCATGGCATAATAATCGTATGCATACGCTACTTAAGTTTCTGGGAACCGTGGGAGCCGTGTATCTTACGGTCAACATCGTTTCGGGAGTTACTATTTCGGGCGGGTGGGTAACCACACTCTTAGTCGCGCTGGTGTGGAGTGTTATCACGATGGTAATTCGCCCCGTGCTTTCTATTCTTACTTTGCCGATTAACATCGTTACTCTCGGGCTTTTTTCGTTCGTTCTTAACGCCATTTTGTTCTGGGCAATGACGTTTATCGTAACCGGATTTGAGGTATCGGGATTTTTCGCCGCACTCGTGGGTGCGCTCGTGCTCTCGATTTTCACGTGGCTCATACACAAAATTCTGTAGTACTCATGTAGCAGAGGACCCCGGAGCTCGAAAGCCGGGGTCCTATGTTCGAAGGAGTTGATGCGTCTTCGTAATTATCGAGCGCGGCGGTGCTTTGCCTTGTATGCGGGGCCAGGGCCTCGCATGTAATGCCGTTCCGGCCTGTAGGGGTCGAATGCCCTGGCGAAAAATTGCTGCCAGAACTCTCGTACCTCGACAAGGATGTGAGCGATGGAGTGCGGGGTGCGCTCCTGTCCGCTGTTGCCAATCATTGAAGTTCGCATGTTCAAACCTTCTTGGTTTTACCGACCTCGCAGGTGAGGCGGCTCTAGTTCGGAGTATACGCCCATGAACCGGCCGCAAGTCAAGTTGTGCACAGGCAATTGCGCTCACCGGTTCTTTTCTATACTGTCCTCGCAGGCGTTCACAAGTTGGACTCACAGAGGGAGCAGACTGATGCGACAAAAAGCCACGATACTCTTGCTCGGAAGCGGGGGACGCGAGAGCGCGATGGGAAGGGCGGTCGAAAATAGCCCCCTTCTGGGACGGCTGCTCTGTGCATCTGGCAATGGGGGGATGGATTCGCAAAACTGCCGTGCCGTGAAAGACTCGGATATTCCGGGGATTGTTGAGCTCGCCCAGCGCGAATCAGTCGACCTGGTTCTCGGTGGCGCCGAAGGCCCGCTCGTTGCGGGGGTTGTCGATAAGCTCGCGCTTGTCGGGATTCCCGCGTTCGGTCCGACAGCAAAAGCTGCTCAACTCGAATCGAGCAAGATTTTCACGAAGATGCTCTGCGGACGTGAAAAAATTCCGACAGCGCGCTGGCAGTGGACCGATTCGTTTGATGCGGCAGAGCGCATGATTCGCACACATTCCACTCCACCGGTAATCAAAGCCGACGGTCTCTGCGCCGGCAAGGGAGTGGTCGTGCCGGAGAGCTTTGACGAAGCAATACATGCCGCACAAGGCATGTTGGTCGGCCGCACGTTCGGTGATGCCGGCTCAAAAATTGTCATCGAAGAGCGGCTCACCGGCCGCGAGGTGTCAGTGATGGCATTTTGCGATGGTGAAAATGCCGTGCTCTTGCCGGCTGCGCGCGACTTCAAACGCGCCTTCGACGACAACAAGGGGCCGAACACCGGCGGCATGGGTTCGTATTCGCCTGTCCCCGATGTGAGCGATGAGGTGCTCGCCTGGGTCAAGGAGCACATCATTATGCCAACGCTTCGCGGCATGCTCGCGCTCGGGGCCCCATTTAAGGGTGTGCTCTACGCCGGCCTCATGATTACGAAAGACGGTGTCTTTCTCATCGAGTTCAACGTTCGCTTCGGTGACCCGGAAACGCAGGTCATCCTCGCGCGCGTGAAGTCCGACGTTCTCGCGTTCATGTATGCGTGCATAAAGCAGGGAGGACTTGCGAACATGCCACCGCTCGAAATTGATGAGCGTGCGGCCGTGTGCACGGTCCTTGCGTCAGACGGGTATCCGGGCAACTACGTTGCCGATATGCCGATGATAGTCCCGGAAGATTTGCCCGACGTACACTTCATTCACGCTGGGACCAAGCGCCGCGTCGGTGAGCTGCTCTCTGCGGGCGGCCGCGTAATCGGTTCCGTCGGGATGGGGGCAACTATTGCACAGGCACGCGAGCGCTCGCTCGAGGGCGCCGCTGCAGTTCAGTTCGACAACAAGTTCTATCGCACCGATATCGCCGCAGGAGTTTGACTCGCGGTAGGTGATTGCGGGTCCCGGCTGCTTCGGCCGGGACCTTTCGTTTTTGCTCTACAAAGGCACGGCGTGGTAAGGTAGAGCACGCAGCAGTCAATTGGAGAGGTGCCAGAGCGGTCGAATGGAGCACACTGCTAATGTGTTGAGCGGGAAACCGTTCCGAGGGTTCGAATCCCTCCCTCTCCGCAATGATTCAAAAAATGCCCCGCGAAGGGGTTTTTTTGATTCATCATTGCGAGTAAGAGGGAGGGATTCGAAGGTGAGCGCCTGAGGCTCCATCAGTAGATGGAGCGGCGCGAGCGTGGTCAGGCGGAGACTTTTCGCGACGGCGAAAAGTCGAGCGCTTGACCGAATCCCTCCCTCTCCGCATAAATACAAAACACCGGCCTTTTAAAGCCGGTGT
>CAYYEX010000003.1:65962-147670 GCA_964471165.1 uncultured Candidatus Saccharibacteria bacterium | reverse complement strand
TTTTCTAACAGTGCAGGCACGATTGATTTCAGCGGAGGAACACCGAGTGCTTTTTCTAAATCGGGGACCGTTCTCACTATTAAGTTCAAAGGCAAAAAAACCGGTTCGGGAAAGGTGACGTTCACCAAGGGGTCAGTGCTTGCGGCTGATGGAAAGGGTACGAATGTCTATTCAAAAGGTGGGGAGGCAACCTACGTAATCGAAGAGGGAAAGGCAGCTGAGCCACCGCCCCCGGCTGCAGCAGACGAAACGCCCGCTGCTTCCGGCGAAGCATTCGGGGGCTCACCCCCTATCGCTCCGAACATGAACTCACTCACACACCCAAAGCCTGAGAGTTACTACGGCACCAGTACGGTGAGGATTGATTGGAAAATTCCACCAGATGTAATAGGTATCCGGATGTTGTTCACCGACAAAGACAGCGCGACTCCAAACGTTGTGTTAAAACCCGACGTCGCATCCTCCACGCAACTAGGTGTGGCAGATGGCACCTGGTACTTTTATTTACAGTTCAAGAACGAAGCGGGGTGGGGAGAGGTCGGTAAACGAAAAGTGATGATTGATACGGTGCTTCCAGAGGAATTCCAAGTAGCACTCCTCGATCAAGGTGACGACGCGACTGCGCCGAAGCTCACGATGAAAACAACCGACGATGTCTCTGGGATGGACCGCTACGAAATATATTTCAACGACACTTCAGTTGGAACTGTGAAAGATGCGGATGTTGGAGAGGGATTTCCCATACCTCCGCAAGCAGGCGGACCGACGAAAGTAAAAGTAAAAGCGTACGACAAAGCCGGAAATATTCGTGAGTCTGAAAAAGAGCTCACGCTTCCGCTGGTGGCTAAGCCAGTGAAAGGCGCAAAGGCGGGTGAGGTGGTTCCGGTTCAGGGCTTTTTTACCACGGAGCGAATCTTGTTGATGATATTTACGTTTATCATCGGCATATTGACGACGGTCAACATGTACAGCCGCAAAGCATCGGAGCGCGATCGCCTGCACATATTGCAAGAGGTTGCCCAGGTGCGTGACAAAAACGATAAAATCTTCTCAGCTATGCGAGAAGAGTTCGAGCAGATGGTTCAGGATTTGGACGAAAAGCCGCAGCTCACACCGACCGAACGCGACCTTCTGGAGCGTATAAAAGAAGTACTGGAAGTTTCAGAAGAAATCGTGGATACGGGCATGGATACGCTCAAAAAGACGATTCGGGGATAACTTCTTGATAAGTGGGGTTTTTAGCCCCAGAAATTGTCCAGTTTTGGCTTGAAATCAGGACAAAATTACCAATTTCGGGTGATAAAATAACCGGACGGATTGATACCGCTTGCGGTGTGTTTTCCGTATAGAAAAAACTCCAGATAAACATGAGGCTCTCTCACCTCAACGTACGTATAAAAAGCGTCACCGCGCTGTTTTTTGCTATTCTTTTTGTTTCGCTATTTTTATACAAAACTGGAGGCTATGTTGCCGCGTATCGTGAGACAAAAAGTGCACATATTTTCCCAACAGTGGTTACCGCAAATGGTTGGAATAACCCACTCGCTGCACTTTCACAGGATTTGGGCGAGAGCGCACCGTACGAATCGTTCACTACATTGAACTCGGCTCATATTTCAATCGGTGCAAACACGCCCGTAGTTGAAGTTCCGTCGGGACAGGGAAGTGGCACTGCCACTTCGACCGAACCCACCGAGACCACTACAGGGTCTGAGTCCGCCACAACAACTCCAGAAACCCAGGAGTCGAATGAGCAACAGATTGAGCCGATTGTTCCGACTGAGACGCTTCCGACGACCGAGGAGCCGACAGTTCCTCCATCGGTTGAAACATTGCCAGAGCCCGCACCAGAAGAAACACCTCCAGCAGAACCTGCTCAGCCAGTACCAGTGCAGGAAACAAGTGTCTCGGATGGATTCTGGAAGTTAGTCGACGCGCTCGTTCCAACAGTGTATGCAACGTCAACGGAAACGAGTTCCGAGCTCGACGTTTCAACTCCGGTTACAACCGACGACACTGAGGATGTTTCAACGTGTTTCTTGCAACAAAAAGAGTGTCACACTATTACCCTCGATGGTTTTAATGTCTCGGGAGAAATAACAGATACAACATTCAGAAAAGCAACACTCAACTTTTCCTTTGCAGCGAATGTTGGAGAAACAGAGCTTGTTGACGACAAGCTTGAGGTTCGCTACTACCATGCGGGTAAGTGGCGCGAAGTTGGAGAAATATATCTCAACAAGCAACTCTCGAATGCATCGAACGGACAATACTTCAGTGCGACCCTTGATGAAGTTCAGTCGTGGGAAGAGTTCTCCGACGTGAAGGTTGTCATCGAGTACGACCGAAACAACGATGCAGCAGTCGACTTGTATTTGGATGCAGTTTGGATTGACTCCGAGTATCGCGAACTCCTTTCCGATGTAGTTTCCGGCGACGATGATGCACCAGAACTACCAGGGAACGTCGTGCTCGAACTCAACGAGGGTGGCTCTGTGGGGGACTTGGTACTTTCGAATGGTTCACGCGTCTCATTCCCATACATCGACGACCTCGACGACACGCTCGTCATACGCACGGACAAGGCAACCTACAACCATGTCGGAGAAACGGTGTACGCAAGTCTCACCAACACCAGTAACACGAGCGACACGGTCCACTTGTATGCTGCGTTTCCGAGTGGCTTTGGCTCTGTTGCAAGTATCGAAGCGTTGAAGAAAAATGTACCAACCACAATCGAAACACCCCAATACCAAGAGGTGACATATTTCTGCGACGCGGGATGGCAAACGGGGCTCGCAGGAGTTGCTTCGACAACAGCACAGAGCGCAACGTCAAGCGAGATAGTAACGGGCGCATATCATTGTGCTGTCTCGGGCGAAGAGCGCGCGTGTTCGTCACTCAACCCCGAAAAAACAAACTGCTCCGTTTCGAAAGTGCAGGTCGGCTCGGAGAGCTCTGTTACATACACAAGCGGCTGGGTAACGCTGCCACACTCAGACGCACAAGACGCACATACTTTGATTGCGCAGTTTTTACCGCTGCAATACCGCGCTATCGCGCAGGCCGATGAAACCATCGACATTTTGCCAGGGCAAACGGTGTATGTACGACTGAAACTCGAGTCGACTGGAAAAGACACGTTGCAGTTTGCACTCATGGCACGTGGACAGACAATTTCTGGTGACCTGAACAGCGAAATGCTCGAATCTGAAATCGTTTTGAAGGGGGAAAGTCCCGAAACAAAGACGGCACATAAAAAAGGCAATTCACGCATGTTCGGGAAGACCGAATTCGACGGTGATGAATTACCAGCATTCAAATTCCAGTTCAAGTCGAAGCGGAATTTTGTCATGCGCGGTTTGAATGCATTGCTCGGACGAGGTAATGAGTTTGTGGTAGACGAAATCACATTCAAGCGCTCGGACGACACGCTGGTAACGATTCCGGTGTCGGTTGAGTATGGAGAAAACGGGCAGTGGACTCTGGAAATCAAAACGCATCCGCGCTCGTTCCTCCCCGGAAAATATTCGGCCGACATCACAATGAGGGAGGGTCAAGACGAATTCACTGAAAGTATCGAATTTTATTGGGGTGTGCTTGCGATGAACACGAACCAATCGTCGTATGTCCCGGGCGAGGTGGTGCCTATTGCAATAGCGGCACTCGATGACCTGGGCAATACAATCTGCGATGCAGACTTGCGTCTTTCAATTACAAATCCAGCGGGAGTACAAAGCGATGTGGTGGTTGAGGAGTCGGGACTTTGCGGCGATAACAACGTAATCGACGTCGCGGATTATCTTGCTGTCTATACCGCGGGAGAGAGTGGTCGGTACAATATTTCGCTCACCGAATACGATACAGAGGGTCGAATCGTGCACCGCGTGTTCGATACGTTCGATGTTCGTGAAGGTTCGCCATTCACAATTCGTCGTGCGGGCATGACGCGTATTTATCCGGTGGCGGCCTACACAATGGATATCGAACTGACCTCCGCGGGAGATTTCGAGGGCGAGTTTGTGGAATCAGTACCAACCGACTTTAAAATCCTCGATTACGACGGCGCGGAAAGCAGAATGTATGGCGGCGCAAAAAACCTCGTATGGCCGGTATCTCTCAAAGCAGGACAAACAATGAAAGTTTCGTACACGTACGATGCGCCTGACATTTCTCCCTACATGTATCTTCTCGGCCCAGCAAAGGTGCAGAGTGGGGACGGTATACCGTTCGAGGAACCGCGTCAGTGGAAAATCGCTTCCGACGCCGTCGGAAACATGTTGGTGTATTGGGACCAAGCGTGGATTCCACCAAGCTGGACATGCGTATCGTGCTTGCCCGCCGACAGTTTCTATCAACGCTTCGTCATGGGCTCATCGACTGCTGGAACTAATGGTGGCGCGGCCACATTTGCACACACTGCAACGGGCGCCGTAACTGC
This sequence comes from uncultured Candidatus Saccharibacteria bacterium, assembly GCA_964471165.1. Taxonomy (GTDB): domain Bacteria; phylum Patescibacteriota; class Minisyncoccia; order Phycocordibacterales; family UBA2100; genus UBA10103. The sequence continues at coordinate 143,229 of CAYYEX010000003.1, read as the reverse complement.
CTCCGCCGCATCACAAACAGTTGGGGCAAACAACCAAGCGACACCGGTTGTTGCACACACCCACTCACTTACTCCAACAGTTACCGCAACGAGTTCCTTGCCTGCATACCGGCAGCTCGCAATCATTCAGTACACCTCAGCGGGAGAGCCACCAACCATTCCAGCAGGGGCAATTGTAATGTTTGATGCAGCGGTCCCTTCGGGCTGGACTGCCTACACTGCCCCAAACGGAAGCTATATCCGCGGCGAAAGTACGTCGACTGTCGGAACGACTGGTGGTTCAAACACGCACAAACACGATGTCTCTGGCACAACGGGCGCAGCCGTTTCCACCGTGCTCGCACAAAACCCAGGCACTGCCATTTCAGTTGCTGCTGCTGCCCACACACACGCGGTAAGCACAACAACGCTGAGCGATACTCACGAACCACCGTACATGGAAGCTATCTTCGGTAAACTGACCGCAACATCCTCACCAACCAACGACATGATTGCGATGTGGAGCGGAGATCCGCCGCCAGGTTGGAGCACGGTTTCAAGTTCTACCGAACCGTTCGCGAATCGTTTTGCAAAAGCATCAACGACATACGGCACCAGCGGTGGCGCTTCCACGCACACACATACCGATGTTACAGGATTTAACTCGTTGGGACCGAGTGGCACGGTCTCGCGAGCAAACGTTGCGGGCACAAACGTATCGACGGCAGCGCATGTGCACTCGATTAGCATTTCTGCGTTTTCGACAACATCGAGTCTTCCGCCATACCGCACTGCGGTATTTGCAAAGCGTGCCGGCGGCGCTTCGCCGAGTGCGCCGACGCTCTATGACATCCCGTTTGCAAACGAACGAATGGGTACATCGACACCGGTCTTCGAATTCAGTGCATCGGACCCCGATGGAGTGGACACCATTTTGTACCAAGTACAGTGGGACGATGACTCCGATCTCGACTCTTCTCCGATTGGCGATAGAACATCCGATGTCGAAACTGGTTGCTCACCTGATTGTTTCCAAAACTTAACCACGCCTGCAGATACCTCGCCGTTCAATGAAACCGAACGAGTTCGTTTTACGATTCAGACTCCGCTTGTTTCCGGTACGACGTACTACTGGCGAGTGCGAGCAAAAGAAAGTGGTTCAGCATACGGTGCGTGGGCAACCACGACGAGCTTTACCTACCTTGCGGGCACTGAACCATCGCAATGGTTCCAAACAACTGATGTGCAGTTCGATACCAATACAATGAGTGGAGCCGAAACATTCGGTTCCGACGCCGCGCGTCTCGCCATTTCTCCGTCAGAAGAAGCACTTGTTGCCTACGGAGAGGGAACTGTGCAAACACCACGCTACCGAATCTGGAATGGTACCGCATGGAGTTCGGAGAGCTCCGCGAATTCCATCGGCGGCGTTGTTCAGTGGGTGATAACAAAAGCATCGCCCACACGAGACGAATACGTTCTCGGCACACAGGACAACCAAAACGACGTGAACGTACAAATATTCGACGGCGTTGCCGACACATGGGGCACTGTTACAGAAATGACGACCGGCGTCACAAACAACCAGCGGCGCGGATTTAATCTTGCCTACGAAACAGTCTCCGGAGACATTATGACGGTGTATTGCGACGGCGATGCCGACCCATCGTATCGAGTGTGGAACGGTTCGTCATGGAGCGCTCCTGCAACCGTGAACATCACGAGCGCTAATAACTGCGAATACATTCAGCTTGCCGCCGACCCGCTTTCCGATGAAATTATTCTCGTTGAGCGTGATACTGGTTCCATATACGAAGCACAAGTGTGGGACGGCAGTGCGTGGGGGAACGTAAAGACACTGGGCTCAATGTCTGATGTCGCCCACGAGGGAATCGCCGTGGAATACGAGGAATCAGGTGACCAAGCGATTATCGCAGTATCCAACGGGATTACGAGCGGATTTGTGTGGAGTTCGTGGAATGGCACATCATGGGGTATTACACAAACCCAAGCACTCGGTGACGATTTCGAGTGGGGACGGCTCCGACGTGATGTTGGCTCGGATGCCATGTCCCTCTGTTACATCGATCAAGATGCCGACATAGGCACCCTCGTATGGGATGGAAATGCATGGGATGCATTTACTGCGGCGGGCGATGAGCGCGATACGGTAGGCAACGCGAATACCGGGCGCGCGGTGGATTGTCAGTACGAAACTACTGCGGGTCGCGATGGCTACGTGATGCTTTCATACTCTGATACTACCGCTGCTCGCTATCAATATTGGAATGGGACGTCGTGGGCAGCGGAGGCAACAATCAGCACTGTACAAGACTCGTGGACGGTGAGTTCTGTGCGAACTGCAGCGGGCGGAATTTTGGCATTCTTCCACGACGATGTGAATTCGCGCTACGACTTCTCAGATTGGAATGGAACCTCGTGGTCAACAGCAACGGCGCTTGAGTCAACGCCCTCCGCTACAACCACGCCGTTCTATCAGCCAATCGATATGGCGGCGCAAGTGTTCGAGTCGTCTTCCGGGACCATGACGAGCAGTATTATCGACTTTGACCTCGTGCCAAGCCAACTGACGTGGGGCGAGATTCTCTGGCACACAACGGAGCCCTCGGGCACCGATGTGGTGGTGCAGGTGCTCTACGATGGCGGCAGCGGCTGCACCACGCTGGTGCCCGACGGCACGCTGCCGGGGAACTCCGTCGGGTTCGATGCCACTTCGTCGCCGATGAATATCTCCGCGCTTTCGACATCGACATACAATCGCATTTGTTTGCGCGCCTCGTTTAGCACCTCAAACACGAGCGCGCCACAAATCGATGATTGGTCTGTTTCGTGGGAACGTCAGCCATACCTCACCCAAACGCATTTCAGGTGGTACGCAAATCATGCGACGTCGCTCACACCAACCGACGCATGGCCTTCGGGTGGTACTGATTTGGCAGAAGATTCACCCATACCGGTGATTTATTCACCATCTCCAAATGACGTTTTGCGATTACGCATGGGTGTGCTGAATGAAAACGTGACCCTCTCAGTTGGAGACCTCCGACTCAAGCTGCAATATGCCGCCGGGGCTACGTGTAGTGCGTCTATGACTTGGCAGGATGTCGGTGCGGTAGGTTCCACCACAGCCGCATGGCGAGGATATGATAACGCGTCACTCTCCGACGGTGCAACAGTACCGACGACATTGCTATTAGTCAGTGACTCAAATGAAAGCTACGAGGAAACGAACGATTCGGCTGCAAACCCGACCTCGGTTTCAGTAGGCAATGAAGGTGAATGGGACTGGGCGATTCAGCATAATGCGAGTGGAAATACAAACTACTGCTTCCGTGTTGTTACTGACTCGGGCGTTGCACTGAGCGAATACGATTTTTATCCAAGTCTCATTACAGACTCTGCGCCAGGGGCTCCCACTCTTGAGGCTCCATTTAACAACGAGTCACTCGCGTCGACCACCCCGTGGTTCCAATTTGTGTCCGAAGACCCGGAGTCCGACGACATTACCTACCAGATACAAATCGATGACGATTCTGCATTTGGTTCAGTGAATATTGACCGTGATTCGCAAACAAACCTCGACGAGTTTACTAACCTCACCACTCCGTCGGATAAGGACCCTTTTACACCTGGGCAATCGACGCGCTTTGTGCCGACCACTGCACTGTCAAACGGGACCACGTACTACTGGCGTGCCCGCGGAAAAGACAGAAATAAATCAACGGAATGGAGTCCATGGTCGAACATTCAGAGTTTTACAGTCGATACATCCGTCACTATTTCTACGTGGAAGCAAACGACGCTCTACCAATTTGCATCCGACGACCACGAAGATACGGAAGCTACATCGACCAACGATGTCATCATTACGCCGCCGTTTACGACCGGTACCACCTCGAGTTCGCTCATCGACTTTGATTGGAAGGCAACCGGCAACGCGTGGGGCGAGCTCTCGTTTACGGACACCGAGACATCGAGCGATATTCACTATCACATCGAATACTACGACGGCGCTGCGTGGGAACTCATTCCGGATTCTGACCTGTCCGGTAACGCGGTCGGGTACGACACGTCTCCGGTGTCACTCCTTTCCGTGAGCCCGACAATTTATAACCAGATTCGGGTGCGCGCCAACATGACAAACAGTGGCCTCACGCCGCACCTGCTTGACTGGACCATTCAATGGGGGTTTGCGGTTGAACAGCCGTCCGTCACAGCACTCTTCGACAACGAAAAAACAGCCACAACAACGCCGACTTTCACGTTCAAATCAACCGACCCACAGAGTGACGACCTCGTATACGAGGTTACGATTTCTACCACACAGGACTTTACTGCTTCAACCACTCGTCGCTCGAGTCTAGACGCGGGCTTCACCAACAGTGCGTCCTCGTCGGACACATCTCCGTTTACCCAGAACAATCTCATCAATTTCAAACTCCAAGCAGCCGATGCGCTCACAGATGGAACAACCTACTGGTGGAAAGTTCGCGCCATTGACCCTGCAGGCGGCAATGTGTGGTCGGTGTGGTCGGATTTGCGCAGCTTTACTATCGACACTTCTGTGAACGTATCAACGTGGTTCCAAACAACAAACGAACAATTTCTTTCGAACACGCTCACCGACATTGAAACGAGTGCGGGTAAGGCACAAATCACGACCACAATTAAAGAAGCACTCATGGTGTATTCGGAGCTAACAGTACAGGTGCCGCGCTTCCGATTCTGGAACGGACTTGTGTGGGGAAGTGAACTTTCGGGAGTGTCTGTTGGAGACACGATTCGTTTCGAGGAAACAGCGGCAGCCCCAACGCGAGATGAATACATCATTGCAACCGAAGGTTCAACGGGTGTTGTTGATGCACAAGTGATTGATGGTGTGACGGACACAGCAGGAAATATTGCGCGCATGAACACTGCAGTTTCCGACCCAACACAGCGGGGATTTGATGTTGCGTACGAAACATCATCAGGGGATGCGCTCGTGGTGGCGTGTTACGGAACCGAGGCAACATATCGCGTATGGAACGGTTCGAGTTGGACTGCGACCTCTACAATCACGTTGGGCGTTTCAACAAATTGCGAATGGGTGAAGCTCATATCCGACCCGACGTCGGACGAAATCATACTAATTGTGCGAGACACGACCACGGGCACAGTCGACTATGAAGCGCAGGTGTGGAGTGGTTCAGCATGGGGAAATACTTTGCGCCCGGGTGCGCAGGCCACGGTGGCCAACGAGGGCATAGCCGCAGAATATGAGGAGAGTGGCGGACAGGCGGTTATTGCGGTCTCCAACGGAACACTCAATAGTTTTGTCTGGAGCTCATGGAACGGAAGTGCGTGGGCCGCAACCTCAACGGTTGCAACCGGAAACGATTTCGAAGACGGTCGTATTACGCGTGATGTAGGAACCGATCGTATGACGCTCTGTTACGTCGATGCTGATTCCGATATTGGATACGCGACATGGACAGGCTCATCGTGGAGTGGAACTACGGAAGTCGAGGCACTGGGAAACAGCGTCAACGGCAGACCCGTCTCGTGTGAATACGAGACGGCGGGTTCTCGTGACGGGTACACGATGATGGTTCACTCTGATACTACACAAATCGAGTACGAGTCCTGGAACGGAAGCGCAACCACGGCGCCGGCAGTCATGAACACGATGTTCGACTCAGCAGAAGTGCGAACCGCACGTACCGGGGACGGGCTCATCCTGGTTTTGGTTTATGACGATGCAGATACTGAATACGAATTCAGTTTTTGGAACGGGACAACCTGGTCGACCAAGCAGGTGATAGAGACAAACTCCATAACGACAGTCGTACCGCCAACAATTCCAATCGATATCGTGGCCCGACGCTACCCGGCGTTCGTGGCGGGTACTGTTGAGTCGTCGTCGATTGTTTTTGGTAATGGCAGTGGTCCGAAATGGGGTGCCATTTCATTCAGTAAAACCACACCTGGTTCGAGCACAGTGCGCCTCCACGTCGAATACTTCACATCAACAAGTTCGTGGGCCCTGATTCCGGATGCCGTTATTCCAGGCAACTCGACCGGCACGACCACGTCCCCGATAGATATTTCGAATGTGAACCGGCTCACCTACAGCACCATTCGCATGAAAGCAGATCTCGCCTGTGTTTCCGGTAACTGCCCGACACTCAACGACTGGACTCTCACCTGGGCACAAGGAATTAATGTTTCCGGGACTGTTCAGCAGTACGACCAGTCAACGAACGTTACGAGCGGCATCGTTGCCGTTGCAGTCAACGGCGTTGTCCAGGCAGGTAAGACCGCTACGATTTCTGGCGGTAGCTTCACCATTGCAAACGTTACTGTGTTCGAAGACGACATCGTAACAGTGTTTGTGGACGGGGCAGCGGAAGCAAACGAAGCCGTTGCTATCACCAAATACGATGGCAACGGAGACGTCACGGGCCTTACGATGTACGAACATCATCTCTCTCTCGGTTCCGACGATAATCAAACAATAACGAATACGAATATATCGCAATACGACAATTCGGTTTCGGCTGACGAAGATATTTTCTATGATGTTGATGCGGGGAACGACCTTGCGACTTGCTTGAGTTCATCGGGCTCCTGTAACGACATCGAAATTTGGGTTAAGGCCTCCAACATATTCCGTCCTGACAGCGCTTCGAGCGGAAACGTAGCCGCGTACGGATTGGAAAACAACGGGACGCTTACCGCCGACGGCAACACGCTCTCGTTCTCGGGCTCGTGGGACAACAACGCCACCTTCAATAAAGATGCATCGACCATCATTTTCACCGCAACAACGTCGAGCCAATCAATCGACTCAACGGGGGCAACACTCGCAACATTTAATAACGTAACGTTCGGGCAAAGCTCTGGCGCGGCCACGTGGACACTTTCGAGTCTCTTAGATGTCGACGGCACGCTCACGGTCAATTTCGGCACGCTCTCGCCTGGCTCCCAGCAGGTAACTATTGGTGGAAATCTTACCTTCGGTGCCTCCGGCGTGTTTGCAAAGGGGAGTGCAACGACAACATTCGACGGGACGTCGTCTTCGACATGGACGGATAATACGGTTGCAAAACAGGACCTCGGTACCACAACCATTGACGGAACTGCGAAAACCGTACTTCTCGGTGCGGCCGCAAAAGTTACCAATCTTACAATCGGCGCTGACGACACGTTCAACGTAAACAGTAACTACGCGCTCGAGATTCTGGGCAATTTCACAAATAACAACTCATTTCTTGCACAGAATGGAACGGTTTCGTTTACGGCAACGACAACGGGAAAGACAATCACGCCGGGCTCTTCAAGTTTCTACAATATTGTCTTCAACGGTACTGGAGGAAACTGGGCATTCACCGGTCCTGTTACTGCCGGCAACGACCTCACGCTCACTGCGGGAACAGTTACGCTTCCTTCTTCCACCACGACGGTTACGGGCTCGTTTACAACAAGTGCTGGTACGTTCCAGCACAACAATGGAGTCGTTCTGTTTAACGCTGCGTCCGCCGGTAAATCGGTAACTCCCGGCGCCTCGAGTTTCTACGACCTCACATTCTCAGGCACTGGAGCGTGGTCGTTTGGTAGCGCGAACGCCACGTCATCCAGAACAATGCGCATCACGCAGGGTGCGGTGACATTCCCAACAGGAACACTCGTGGTTGGAGGCTCATTCATAAAAACTGGCGGTTCGTTTGCGCATAACAACGGCACACTAAAACTCACTGCAACGAACGCGCAGGTACTGCAGTTCTCCGGCTCCGATACATTCAACCTTACGTTTTCCGGCTCCGGCGGCACGTGGACCTTTAACGATGCTTCTGCAACGTCAACCGGTAGTGTCCGCTTTGAAAGCGGTACGCCCACGCTTCCATCCGGAACCTTTGCGGTTGGTGGCTCATGGACGAATGCGGGTGGTGCCTTTATGCACAACAACGGCTCCGTGCGATTCAATGCCGCAGGGTCGGGATACACCATTCAACCGGGCGCATCTTCGTTCTATAACACGCTCTTCGACAGCGCCACCGGTGGCTGGACCATCTCGCAGAGCGCAACGTCAACAAATAACTTTATTCTCAACAATGCGGCATCATTTGTGCTCACGAGCGGTTTCGCGCTCGGCGTGGGAGGCACGTTCACGAACTCGCTTGCACCGGCGAGCACGACATGGACTGGCACTACGCTCACGTTGTATTCGGGCGGTACGTACTCTATTAATACAAAAACGAATGCGGGGGATTCGTACGCGACACTGGTGCTCTCTACGAGCACAAAGGTAAGTATGTGGAATTCCTCGACGACGATTGCGGTGGTCGGATCAGGGAGCTCACTGTATTCACAAGACAATGCGGGCGTCGATGGAGACCTCTATATCTACGGCGACTACACGCGCGGTGCTGGTACCGAATTCTGGACCTACGGAAACGACTTCGACGGTACGCCGCTCGGCGGTTCCGCACGCGCGGTCAATGTAAAAGTCGCCTCGTCCTCGACACTCACGTTCAATGGGGGACTCCTGCAATTCATCGGCTCCGCAACCGCATCGAGCACCGTCTCGAATCAGGGAGCAGGCGCATATGCATTGAATGTTGCAGGCGGCACCATCAACGCGCAGTACTATCGTGTACGAAACACCGATGCAAACGGTCTCAATATATCAGGCTCAGTGTCCGTGACTTCACTTGCCGACGGCGATTACGTCTTGAGTTCAAACGGAGGCACAATGCTCACGATTGCAAGTACCGTAGTCGATGCAAACGCTGCGCTGCAGATTCAACGTGCAAGTTTTGCAACCTCGACCGGCATCACCACAGGATTCAACATTACCGAAACGGGAACACCGAGTTCGTATTGGTGGTTCCGTAATCACTATGGAAATTATGCGGGTGAAAGTTTTGATATCGATCCAGGTGGAAATCCCGGATTCATCCGATGGGATGACTCGAATCTCACCATCACAGTCGCCGGTCGGGTGTACTCGGACAATGGCGCCACTGCAATCGGAAATCCACCATGTGACGGCTCGACACAGTCGGTACGTGTGGTTGTAAACGGTGTGACCTCATATACTGGTTCGTGCAACGCAGGTACGGGAGCGTATTCAATTGCGGGCGTCGCAATCGCCGGCGAAGTCGTGCTCACTGCGTTTCTCGACACAAACGGCGGCAGGCGAGCGGTTACCATTTCGCGCACTCCAACGACCGACATTGCAAACTTTGATTTGTATGAAAATGCGGTCATTGTCCGCCATGAGGACACCTCGCCGATTACGATTGAGCAGGTTGCTGTGTTCACAAATACACAGGACTCCGACATTCCGTTTGCCGCCGCCACGAGCACACCACCGGCAACATTTACACTGAGTCCAAACACCGAACTCTACGTGTGGGCAGGAAAAACATTTACACCGGGGGGAAACGTAACGCTTACAAGCGGTGGCTCAGGTGATGCACGTGACGGCAGACTCATGCTTGCCACAAGCTCGGCATTCGTCGCAACCGGTACCGAGACACACGGCATCGGCGGCGGACTTGCTGTTGCTTCGGGTGCCACGTTTACGACGGCGAACTCAACGTTCACATTTACCGCGACCACGTCTGGCAAGGTCATCTATTCCAGCATTCCGATTTCATTCTACGACCTCATCTTTAACGGAGTAGGCGGCGGATGGTCGCTTGTGAGTACGGCCACGACCACTGCAAGCAACACGTTTACGATAAGTGCGGGTACGCTATCTGGCACGGGAGACCTTCATGTTTCTGCGGGAAGCATGACCGGCGCGGGTACAATCGCGATGACTGGCGGTACCGTACAACTCTCAGCAACGGGCGTCTTCGGCAGTGTTTCGCCGTGGAGTTTCAACAGTCTTGTATTTGGCTCGGGCACCACAGATACCACATCCAAAACGGGTGTCGGTTCCACGACTGTTTCCAACGCGCTCATTATTGCAACCGGACAGACGCTCAACGCGAGTTCCACGAATTGGGTACTCACCGGCGCAAACACACCGTTTATCGTGAACGGTACATTCAATGCACAGACTGCGCCGTTCTTCTTTACCTCGAGCGCTGCCACAACGATTGCCGATACGTCCTACGCGGCACTCTATTTCACTCCTGCAACTGCGGGTACACCGGTGTACACACTTCGCGGAGGGTCGCTCTCTGCAACCGCATTGAATATCGGTGGCGCGAATCCGGTATCCGTAGATATAAACACGAACGATCCGACGGTCACAGTGAGCGGCAACGTAGCAATCGGGGCGTCGAGTATAGTGACCGCCTCGAACGTGAACGTGTTCAATGTTGGCGGCAGTTGGAGTAACGCGGGTGCGTTTACGCATTCAAACGGCGACGTAAACTTTAACTCGACTGACACCGGAGAAACGATAGATCCAGGGGCATCTTCGTTCTACCGACTTGTGTTTAACGGTATAGGCGGCGGATGGACGATCTCACAAAACGCTACGTCGACAAACGACATGTCGATTACCAACGCAAGTGCGTTCACGCTCTCACCGAACAGAACACTCGCGGTCGGTGGCACGTTCACCAACTCGGTTACTGATTCTGCGACAACGTGGGCAACGTCGACGCTCTCGCTCTACTCGGGTACAAGTTACTCACTCAACACACGTTCGAGCACGGGAGACACATACGGAACACTGCTTGTTGATGCTTCCACCCGTGTGCGCATGTGGAACTCTTCGGCTGCGACAACGACCGTAAACTCCACTGGTTCGCTCTACTCGCAGGACCACGCAGGAGTTGATGGCAGCCTCTACATCTGGGGAGCCTACACGCGCTCCTCTGGCAATGACTACTGGAGCTATGTAACCGACTTCGACGGCACGTCGCTGAGTACTTCAACACCGCGCGCGGTGAGTGTGCGCATTGCAACATCAAGTTCGCTCACATTCTCAGGTGGAGGACTCGATATCGCAGGCACGAGTACCGCCACGACAACCATTGCCAATCAAGGGGCGGGTCGCTATGCGTTCACGGTCACAGGTGGCACATTCAATGCGCAGTACTATCAGTTGCGCGATACCGACACGAACGGACTTAGTTTCTCGGGAGCGCCGACCATCACCTCGCTTTCCGACGGTGACTATCTCCTGAATGTGAACGGTGGCACGATGATTACGGTTGCCAGCTCAGTTATTGACGCAAATCCGCTCAAGATTTTCGCACGAAACAATTTCTCCACCGCAGTGGGGTCAGGATTCAACGTGCTTGCGACCGGGAGTTCGGTTTCATCATGGAAATTCAATCTGCACTACGGCGACTTCGACGGCGAGGCACTCGACTCTGATCCAGCGGGTGATCCGGGCTACCTCCGATGGGATGACAGCGCGTCCAACATCACAATCGAGGGCAATGTGTATTCCGACGAAGGAACAACCGTGAGTACCGTCTGCGATAACTCCACTCAAGTTGTACGACTGAAGATTCAGGGAGCCGGGAGCTACACATCTTCGTGCAATTCGTCGACTGGCCTCTATTCAATCCCGGGTGTTGCGTTCAATCCAGGGGACACTATTACTGTATTCCTCGACACTGCTGGTGGGCGACGTGCTGCGAACGTCTCTGTTGATCCGATTAGCAGTATTTCCAACATGCATCTCTACGAGAATCGCGTGATTGTTCGTCACGAAGATGTAAACCCAATAACGATCGCAGCGATGACGCAATACGACTCCGACCAGGATAGCGATATTCCGTTCAATGCAACGATTGCCGGCACAAACACGCTCGTAGTCGAGCCGAACATCAAACTCATCGTGTTTACAAACAAGACTTTTGCGCCGGCAGGTAACGTCACGCTTACCAGCGGGGGCTCGGGAACTGCGTGGGACGGTACGCTCGAAGTATTCCCGGGGGCAACCTTCACTGCATCTGGCGCACAAGCGCACTCAATCGGCGGCTCTCTATTAATAGACAGTGGAGCCACACTCACGAGCGCGCTCTCCACGTTCACCATGACCGCAACGACCACCGGAAAAACAATTACGCTCAATACCTCTAGTTTGTACAACGTTGTCTTTAATGGAATCGGCGGCAACTGGGCTTTCGGCAGCAGTACAATGACTGCGCTCAACGACTTCACGATTACAACAGGCACAGTAACGATGCCGAGTGCAACTACGACAATCGGCGGCTCGTTCCAAAACACGGGCGGCATCTTCCAGCACAACAACGGTACGGTGCTTCTGAATTCGACCGCCTCTGGCAAGAGCGTGCGTGTGAACGGCAGCTCACTCTATAACATCGACTTCAATGGTTCAGGCGGCACGTGGTCGTTCGTAGATTCGACCGCAACATCGTCAAACAATTTCACCGTAACAACTGGAACAGTGACTGCACCCACAACACAGCTTACAGTCGGTGGTTCAATCCAGAATTTTGGCACGCTCACAGTTGGCACCGGAACACTCAAGCTCACTGCAAACGCTACCGGTAAGTTGATACGGACCGGGGGCTCGTCGCTCTACAATGTGCTCGTCGACGGTGTCGGCGGAGGCTGGACGTTCTCAGACACAAATGCAACAGCGACGCGCGACTTTACGATTTTGAACGGCACTACCACATTGCCGACTGGAGTATTTACGGTCGGGGGTTCCTGGAATACGGCGGGTGGCGGATTTACTGCGGGTAGTGGCACCGTTACATTGAACGCAACAACAACAGGGAAGACTGTGGACACGGGCAGTTCAAGTTTTGCATCCCTCATATTTAATAGTGCAACCGGCGGTTGGACTATTTCGCAAAATGCGACTTCAACTGTAGACACCACTATTAGTGCAGCAGCATCGTTCACGCTCGCAAACGGAAAAACACTTGCGGTTGGCGGCGTATTCACCAATGGCGTGGGTGGTGCCGCAACCACATGGGCAACAACCACGCTCTCGCTTTACTCCGGAACGAGTTACTCTATTAATACAAAGTCTGCAGGCAGTGACGTATACGGGACGCTCTCTGTTGGGACAAGCACACATGTGCGCATGTGGAATTCAACCGCTGCGACAACGACGGTCAACAGTACGGGCTCTTTGTATTCGCAGGACAACGCGGCAATCGATGGCACGTCAGTCGACGGCGATCTCTATATCTGGGGTGCGTTTGTTCACTCCACGGGCACGGATTACTGGAATTACGCATACGACTTCGACGGAACGTTGCTCGGAGGCTTATCTCGCAGGGTGAATGTAAAAATAGCATCCTCTTCATCGGTTACGCTCTCCGGCGGCACACTCGAAATCTTGGGATCAACCGCCACGACTACGATTCAGAATCAAGGGGCCGGACGCTTTGCGTTCTCTGTAACGGGCGGCACGCTCAACGCATCACACTACCAAATCCGAAATACCGACCCGAGCGGTCTAAACTTCTCGGGGACTCCGAGCATCACCTCGCTCGATTACGGCGACATCCAGCTCGGTGTAACCGGCGGCGCGATGATTACGCTTGCCGGCTCGGTAATAGATGCCAACGCAAGTAAGCAAATTAACTACGTTTCGTTTGCAACGACAACCGGTATATCGAGTGGCTTCAACGTTGTGCGCACGGGGAGTCCAATCAGCGCGTGGACGTTCCTCAACCACAATGGAAACTTCGCCGGAGAAAGCTACGACAGCGACGGGGGAGACTCGTGCGGCTCAGTACGATGGAGCGACAGCGCGTGTCTGTTCGTGAACCAGGGCCATTACCGATGGCGTGCAGACGACGGTGGCGTTGGCGTGCCGGACAGCGAATGGTACAACGCGTCGTGGACGAAGCGAAAGAGAATTGCGATCTCAAATTCTACAGCAAGCACACTCACAAATCAGGCAGTGCAGATCGTCGTTGATTACGATTCTGATATGCAGAGTGACTTCGAAGACTTGCGTTTCACCGACTCAACCGGCACAACAACCATCCCATACTATATAGAGAAATCGATCGCCTCTGCATCGTCGACCGTCTGGGTGCGACTTTCGTCAATTCCCGCAAACGGTTCTGCTGTTGTCTATATGTACTATGGGAACTCAGGGGTATCGGACGGTGGTGACGGATCAAACACCTTCACATTCTTCGACGACTTCGAGGACAATAACATTACGGAATATACGAACGCGGACACTCCGAATGTGTATTTTGGTACAAATGCGGGCTTCCAGCACAATTACACCTATGGACTTGCTGCGAGACAACCGCCTGACCCCGATCAGAGAAGTTCAAAGACAACCGCTGGTGGTGTCTACCGCGCTGGCTCGCTGATTCCGCGCGACAGTACGATTCGCTTCTTCCAGTACATGGATATCGATTGGGAAGATGAGCCGTGTACGTTCTTTGCGGTACAGGGTTCCGGTTCGAACTATGCGGTCTGTCTCGATCAGTACCCGACTGAAAAGGTGGCACTCGTGAAAGATGCAACATCGAACGACGGTAGCGGTACGTTGATTGCGTCTACAACAGTAACGTTTACGACTGGTTGGTATGAGGTGAAGATTGACTGGCTGAGCGCTGGCAACGCGATCAATGTAACGGTCTACAACAGCGCGGGTGCGGTGTTCGCAACCGTCAGCGGCACAAGTTCTGCGTACACAACAGGTGGTATGGGCTTCGGCTTCTGGTACCAGCACGGAGGCTGGGACTTCTATTCGGCCCGTCCGTATGTTGCTGCGGCACCGACGTATCTCTTCGGCGGTGAACAAACGAGTGGAGGCGCGACTTGGGCTGCAGCGGAAGACACTGTGCTCAATGGTATGCAGACGGGGCAGAACCTACGTGTGCGCTTCACCGTGCAAAATACCGGCTCTGCACTCACGAGCGAGCAGCTGCGTCTGCAATTTGCGCCGAAGGGTAATTCGTTAAACTGCGAATCTGTTTCATACAATGACTACGAGGATGTACCGAAAACTTCTTCTGGATGTAACGGCAAAGCGGCATGTATGACCACGTCTTCGCAATTTGCCGACCAGGCCGCAATTTCAGACTTGCTCTCCCGTCCGGCAAACATGAGCTTTGTCCAAGGCAAGGCGGTCGAGGATCCATCGAATGATTCGTCCTCGAACAATGTCGGAACAAACTATGCGACCGAAGTCGAATATAATTTCCAGCTCACCACAAATGCGATCGCAAGTGCATACTGTTTCCGCACATCGCGCCCATCACTGGCGTTCCCGGGTAGCCTCGATAGTTACGACCACGTTGCCGAAGTGGTAATTGCTCACTCACCGTCTATCACAAACTTCAATTGGCCGCTGAGCCAAACAATCTCCGGAATCCCGCTCACCGAAGGCACCACAACCACAATATCTGCAACTGGTACCGTAACCGACCTCAACGGATACACCGACATCTTGGCGGCGTCGTCATCAATATTCCGCTCCGGTGTCGGCTCCTCGTGCACAGGCAACGACAACAACTGCTACAAGGTTCCGTCGTGCTCGCTCACCCTATGTTCTGGTAATTCGTGCACACTCACGTGCTCGGCGTTGGTGCAGTATTTCGCAGACCCAACCGATTCGGGCACTACGTATAGTGCTGAAAACTGGCTTGCAAGTGTGCGTGTACGAGATGCCTCGGGTCTCTATGGGTCTGCCACATCAAGTGGTGCGGAGATGCTCACGGTGCGCGGACTATCGGTGAGCACCTCTATTACATACGATGACGACGCCGTTCCTGGCATGACGCCAGGCTCCGACACGGGCTCTCGTGTCGCTACGACCACGGTACTCAATACCGGAAACGTTCCGACAGATATTCGACTCTCGGGGACGGCGCTTGGCTCGATACCGGTCGGTAGTCAGCAGTACTCTACAAGTACATTTACGTATTCAGCCTGCTCGGTTTGTGCATTCCTCACTGGCGCATCAACGAACGCGGGCCTGAGTATTCCAAAGGTAACGGCCTCGTCTACGCCGACGAGCAGTGACGTCTACTGGGGTATCGCGATTCCGATTCCGACGGGGACTGGCGTGCAGTCCGGCACCAATTACTTTGAGGCTGCCGCGCCGTGATGATGATTTGTTTGTAGCAATCCGCACTATTCTATGACCACAAGAATTCGAAAACCAAAAAGTACACTCCGCACGATTGCACGTATCACACTTGCGGCGGTGTTTGTATTGGGCGCTCTCGGCGTGTATGCACTCTGGAGCGAAGAACAATTTGAGAAAGAATATGCGGTATTCATGCCCGCACAGCAAAGTTTTGCTGTTGCAGCATTCAAGCCGGGAGCCGAAGCAAATCCGATTCGTCAGCAGGTGGACATGTTACTCGCGCAGGTGCTTCAGGTGGATATGAGTACCTCCGAGCGGCTTGAGAAAGCGCGACAGGGAATTGCACACCTCAACGATATAGAAGCGCAAATCGATGAGATAAAAACACAAGGAGACGCGGTTGAGTCACATCGGAACAATCTCGATAAGCGCGCACATTCTTTCGGGATTTTCCGCCACCGCTCTGAGATGCGAGAGCTCGTGTCCATTGCCAAAAAACAGGCCGAGGTTATAGCTGATATCCGCGGATTGTCCTATCGTGCCGATTACTACACCAACGAAGTGTTTGAGCGCATCATTGATGATGGGGGAGAAGTGACAGATGCGCACAAGCAATATCTCAACGACCTCATCCCGCAGCTCGAGGAGCAGTTCAACAAGCGCTCCAATCTATACAAGGAGCTGGAAAAGAACACTGAAACGATGACGCTCCTGGCGAAAGACATGGGCTTGCAGTAAACAAGAACAAATATTCAATTGAATGTTTGTTACAATGATTCGCATTACGATCATTTGTTTACCTCTATGCACACAATTTCAACAGCTCGCGGTACGGGCACTGTTTTGGGAGTAGTTGCTTTATCCCTGTTACTTGCATTGCCTGTATTCGCAGACACATTTCCGCAACTTGTAAGTGTTGCGTCTGACGGGACTCAAGGGAATTCAGTATCCACGCGCGGCTCGATTAGTGCAGATGCTCGATACGTGGCATTTGAATCCCGTGCGGACAATCTCGTACCGGGCGATACGAATAACGCTTCAAGTGCTGTTGGGACGGATATTTTCGTTCACGACAGGTTGAATGGTATTACATCACGAGTCAATGTGGCGTCCGACGGCACTCAGGCAAACGGGGACTCACAAGTTGCCACGATAAGCGCAGATGGTCGTTACGTCGCATTTGTTTCAAGCGCATCAAATCTTGTAGCAGGCGATTCTAACGCGCAGAGTGATGTGTTTCTGCATGATACGGTGACAGGTACCACATCCCGCGTGAGCGTTGCGTCTGACGGCAGCCAAGGAAATGCGAACTCTAGCGGGGGAACAATAAGCGCAAATGGTCGTTATGTTGTATTTATATCAAGCGCTTCCAATCTTGTTGCAGGGGATACAAATGGAGCTCCTGACGCATTTGTTCATGACCGGTTAACAGGTACCACGATTCGGGTCGATGTTGCCTCTGACGGCAGTCAGGGAAATGGCGGCGTTGTAATAACCCCGACAATAAGCTCAGACGGGCGGTACGTCGTATTTATCTCTACAGACTCCAGCCTCGTGCCAGGCGACACAAATGGAGCTGCTGACACGTTTGTTCACGACCTGGTAACCGGTTCAACCAGCCTCGCTAGTGTTGCGTCAGATGGAAGCCAAGGAAATTCCTCATCAGATGGGAAGGCCAGAATAGCTATCAGTGCAGACGGGCGCTATGTGGCATTTGCATCCTTTGCTTCCAATCTTGTCCCAAACGACACGAATGCCGCGGGTGATATTGCCGGCGAAGATGTATTTGTCCATGACATGATGACGGGCGTCACGACTCGCGTAGATGTCGCCTCAGACGGCAGTCAGGGAAACGCAGACAGGAGTAATTTGTCCATGAGTGCTGACGGCCGTTACGTCGCATTCAGTTCAGCTTACGAACATTTTGTGACAGGCGACACGAACGGAGTTTTCGACACGTTCGTCCATGACATGAGTAATGGATCTACGGTACGCGTAAGTGTTGCTGCCGACGGCTCGCAGGCGGGCGGCGGTATTACTGTCGCGCTGAGTGATGACGGACAGTACATTGTTTTTGATTCGAGTGCTTCAAATGTTGTGCAGGGCGATACAAATGCAGAGCAGGACGTGTTTATAACGCCAAATCCATTGTTCGTTACGCCAAATCACGCACCAGTTCTCACACCAATCGGAAATAGGACTGTGGGTGAAAATCAGACGCTCACATTCACCGTTTCTGCGACTGATTCTGATCAAGGGGATATCATCACTTTGTCCGCGAACAATTTGCCGAGCGGCGCGTCATTTGATTCACAAACGGGGACTTTTTCCTGGACACCTACGTATGAACAGGCAGGCACGTACCCGAGCGTTACATTCGTTGCGACAGACAATGGATCACCTGTAGCCTCGTCGAGTCAGTCAATCTCGATTACGGTGAATAATACAAATCGCGCACCAACATTCGACGGGTATTACGAGGTTCAGGCTGTGAACCTCAACTCACCCCTGCAATTCACCGTTTCAGCTACCGACCCTGACGGTGATGCCGTAACCCTGTCTGCATCTGGGTTACCGTACGGTGCGACATTTGACGCACAAGCGGGCGAGTTCTCGTGGACGCCAACGTCTACACCTGCTGCTGTTAAGTTTGTCCTTAGTGCCACAGACAACGGCAATCCGATACGCACAACATCAATTGATATCTGGATTTATATTAGCGGGATACCAATTCCTCCACTCGAACTGACCACAATCGCGGACAGCTTTTTGCGAGAAGGGGCGCAGAACCGAAACGAAGGCGCAAATCCACATTTGTTCGTACAAACATCGGGACATAATCGCTCACTCGTCGCATTCGATTATGCTGCTATAACAAACTATATTAATTCGCACGGCGGCCTTACATCTGCAAAACTTGTGCTTACAATCGCCGAGAATGGTACTGGCTGGGGAGCGTCTGGTCGCACAATTGATGCCCATCGTCTTACGGAGGGTTTCGCTGAGGGCAACGGCAAAGATAGTGGCTTGCCAAATAATCAATCCACACGCGGTACTGGAGAAGGTGCGACTTGGAACTGTGCAACAGATATCCTCATACAGAACCAAAATGATGACTGCTCAACACAGTGGAACGGGGGAACGTTCGCAGCAGCTACAGCACCTTCCGTGACGATACTGAACAATCAAACCGGTGAAATGGAATGGGATGTAACGCAGGATGTGCTGAATAACTCATTCCAGTGGTTAATTAAGAAAACAAGCGAAGCGCAGGCGGGGGGTGTCGAATTCTACTCAAGGGAGGGCGCGGCTGATGCGGGGAACAGCGCACTTGCCCCAAGACTTATATTAATCCGATAAGATAGCGTTCGATATGAGACACCGCTACCGCCGCTGATTGCGGCGGTATGTGTTAGGGGAAAACGATGATGGCAAGGGAGAATCTATAGAGTACAATGGCACGACAGTATGGAGGATCACTACGAGCATGGACACGAACGAGCCCCGAAGTCGGGCAGTTTTATGCGTGCAGTAGACTCTTTGTTTGATTTTGTCTCACGCGCACTCTCCACGATCGCGCGCGATATGGGATTGTTTGTTGGCGTCGCGCTGACGCTCATCGGGTTCTTAAGTTTCCAGGCGGATAAATTTTGTGATGGAAATACCGCCGACTACCTTTCGTGCACCAGACCATCCACGTTTTACTTCTATAGTCCGCTGGCAATCACCATTATCGTTCTTGGAGTATTTTTTATCTTGATTTGGATGCGCAGGAACGCACATCGCTCCTGATTTTTCCGCAGCTTTAAAAAAATCGAAGCCGACGGATGATACACTAAACAGTGCCACGCGCACTGTTTTTTGTTATGAATCCATTTTCTCAAGAGCGAACGCGCACCATAAGCATCGTTATCGTGGGCGCCTTTGTGATATTGCTCGGGTTGCGTGTGTACGCAGCGGAAATCTCAGCTGTTAAGATAACAGACATAAAATCTGATTCGGCTACAGTCACGTGGTCGACCGACAAAAATACCGATGCCACGATAAACTTCGGTCTCGACGAACGCTTCGGTACCGTGCGCGATAGCGCCTTCGATAAGAAGGATCATTCGCTCACTATCGACAACCTTGAGCCCGCCACCACCTACCATTTCCGGGTCGTTTCAACAGATGCAGATGGCAACAAAAATACGACCGCTGGGTTTGTTTTTACGACCAAGGACGACCAGGTGAAAATCAAGGAGCGAATCATTAAAGACATCAAAAAAATCACTGAGCCCGAGGCAATTCTCGAGATTAACGAACAGGTCAAAGAAACGGCGGGGGACATCCTGAAGCCACCGACTATCCTGGGGTTGCCTCGCGTTACTGTTGACCAGACAACTGCAACTATCGTGTGGACGACGGATCGTGAATCAAGCTCGATGGTGTATCTTGCGCCAGAGAGTGATTTCAATGGCGGTACGAGTGATTACACAATTGCGCAGGGTGACCCGAACGAAGCAGTTTCGCGTCACGTTGTTGACGTCATCGGACTTGATCCGTCAACCACGTACCACTTCAAGGTGGTATCCGATGATTCCACTGGGCTGACGGGGGAAAGCGAGGACGACACCTTCAAAACGAAGTCCATTTTGCCTTCGGTGCGAAATGTGAAAGTCTCCCGCATCCAAGAAAAGTCGGCCGTAATCTCATGGGATACGGGGGGAGTACTCGCCCGCGGAATTGTGGAATACACCAACACGCGCACGAAGCTCACAAAAGTTGCGGGCTCCTCGGTATTTGCGGCCCAGCAGAACGTGCTGCTTGCAGATTTGGAGTTCGGTACGCGCTATTCCGCAATAGTGCGAACCACCAACCAAGACGGAGACAATGCAGAGAGTCAGCCGTTTCAATTCATCACAATCCGTGACGTGATTGCTCCGGCAATCACCAAGGTGAAGAACGAATCGACACTCTTTCCGGGGGAAGATGTGAAAATCCAAACCATCATTGCGTGGGAGACCGACGAGCCTGCTACCTGCCAAGTGTTCTATTCGCAGGGGCTTTCGACTGGTACAGGGAGCGATGGGGCTGAGTTCACGCTCAAAGAGACAAATCCGCTCACGGCACACACGCAGGTGATTGTCGGCTTTACTCCGGCGACGGTGTACCAGTTCTGGGTAATCTGTAACGACGAGGGGCAGAACGAATCGCGTTCTGAAGACTTCGTGCTTATCACACCAATTAAGGAAAAGAGCATCATCGACATCATTCTCCAGAACTTCCAGGGCACATTCGGTTGGGTGGAAAACATCGGCAAATAGTATGGCAAAAACATCTATCAGAACGGAGGGCATGCACATCACCTACAACAAGGGTCAAGTGAATGAATTTAAAGCGCTCCAAGACATCAATATAGAAATCTATCCGCGCGAGTACATCATTCTGTTCGGGCCCTCCGGCTGTGGCAAATCCACGCTGCTCTACACGATGCTCGGCGGAGTGCCGCCATCTGACGGTAAAATGCTTGTCCAGAATGAAGACATTTATGCGTACACGCCTGCGGAACTCAATCGCTACCAGCAAACCACGATTGGCATCGTGTACCAGCAATTCAACCTCATAGCGTCATTGAATGTGCTCGACAACGTGGCGCTTCCAATGCTCTTTCTCGGAATCGAGCAGAAAGAACGTTGGGCGCGGGCCGCGAAGTTGCTGCGCAGATTCGGTGTGCCGGAGCGCGTGGAAAACAAATTGCCGGCACTCATGTCTGGCGGTCAGCAACAGCGTGTGGCTGTTGCGCGCGCGCTCATCAACGACCCAGAAATTCTTTTGGCCGACGAGCCGGTTGGTAACCTTGACTCAATTTCTGCCGAACACGTGATGGATTCGTTTAAAGAAATTAACGAAAAGGACCGTAAAACGGTTATTCTCGTGACTCACGACGCGAAGTATCTGCCGTATGCGCACCGCGTGTTCTACATGCGCGATGGACGATTGCGTCGCATCGTCGTGAATCCTGAGAAAGATCAGATTATGCACGTGAAGCCGGGTGAAAATATCGTAACCGAGATTGAGCAGCTCGCGCGCATGTATCCGTATGCCGAACCAGTGGAGCTCAAGGTGAAGAGTGTGGTGAATTTTGTCACGCAGTCTATCGGCTTCTCACAGCTGGAGCGACTCGAGAAGGGAATCCTGTATGTGCTCAAGGGCACGATGAATGAACAGATGTTTTCTGAGTACTTAGCGAAGCCATTCCACAATGGAGGCGTCGGGATTCGTCCGGAAGAGGTCGCAGAAATGTCGCGACGAATATTTAGTCTCATCCGCTACTCTATCGATGTGCAGCGTTTCCGTCAGGAGGTGAGCAATGACAATGCGTTTATGCACCAACAGAAGTTCGTCGAGCGTTTGCTCACCTATTTGAACGAGGAGGTCGGATTCCACCTCACGCAGGAACAGCATCAAACACTACGAGAGTGCGTAGCTGATCGTGTGGGAGGTATCACTGATGCTGATCAATTTGCGGAGCGATTGTTGCTCGAAAAAAAGCTCGGTGGAGCCGAAATTGAGGAGCGTGTTGCATATATGATAGGTGTACACATGGAAAAGTTGATTGCGCAGGGTGGTTACATAATTCTTCCCAACGAGCTCGAGGGAGGTCACACATGATATGCAGATAGGCGATATTGCAATGCTCTCCACTCGTATGTTCAAAACGAACCCGTCTCGTACGTGGTTGACGATTTTAGGCATGGGTGTGGGAACTGGAGCGGTTGTCGCGCTCGTGGGACTGGGCTTCGGATTGCAAAGTATTATTCTCGACAAAATCGTACTCGGCGACTCCTTGCTGTCATTGAATGTAACGTTTCCAGCGTCAAAAATAGTGGTACTTGATAAAGCGACGGTTGAGTCGTTCGCGGCGATGGAGGCAGTAAAAGACGTTTCTGGAGTCGTCACGTTTCCGACACTCGTGACATATGAAGGGCTCACCGGCAACGCAAATATTCAGGGCCTCGCGCCGTCGTACTTCCTGTACACCGGTACACAGGCTGCTGCTGGGGACTTGTTCACTAACGACGATGCGGCGGAAGATCGCAACGCCGTCGTCATCTCAAGCGCAATGCTCAAGCTTTTCGGTGTCGAAAAACCGGAAGAGGTTCTCGGCAAGACGCTCACGTTCCGGGTGTTCGTGCCCAATGAGGGGACTGACCAGGTGACAGAGGTCACGCTTCCGAAGCAGTACAAGATTAAGGGCGTTACGTCTGACGCGGGGAACCTTGCTGCAGCTATCACGCTCGATGAATTTGAATCCAACTTCAGGATCCCGTACTTCGACCGTGTACAAGTGCGAGTAATCGATAGCAAGGCGCTCACTGAAGTGCAGGACGCGATTATCGCGAAAGGATTCACAGTGACGGCGCTCTCCAAGACCGTCGAACAAGCAAACAAAATCTTCCAAGGTATTCAAGCGGTACTCGCTGTGTTCGGGGGCATCGCGCTGACCGTTTCCGCAATCGGCATGTTCAACACCATGACCGTTACACTCCTTGAGCGCACTGCCGAAATCGGCGTTATGCGTACGATTGGCGCATCTTCCGCCGACATCGTTATCCTCTTCGTGGCGGAGGCGGTTATCGTGGGCCTTTTGGGTGGTGTCGTGGGCATCCTCATTGGTGGAGGCATCGGGATGTTTTTCAATGGACTTCTCTCCGTCGCCGCGAGTAAATTCGGGGGAGAGTCCGTCAGTTTGTTCAAATATCCGCTTTGGTTTCTCCTCTTTATCTGTTCGTTTTCGGGTATTGTGGGGTTCATTACGGGGCTCTTTCCAGCCCGACGAGCAGCAAAAATCAATCCACTCGACGCAATTCGCTATAAGTAATCCACAGTCGGAAAAAAGTGAGGTCCGAAGCCAAAAAAACAGCACTTATCCACATCATATCCACGTATTCAAGGAGAGGAGTGGTACGATTTGCCATAAGGTATGTCCGAACATCTTTCTCGGAGGCACAGTAAGGCTTTCTCGGTATTCCTGAAGCGCACGCGCTCTATGGAAGGCAAAATAACGATATTCACGTCGATTGTGGCGTGTTTTGTTCTCGTGAGCGTGGTCACGCTCTACGAAGTAAACGTGCCGGTTGCGAGCGCAGACGACGTTTCTACATCAGTAACGGTGCTCAATACAGCGCCGTCGTGGACGATTGATGCCGAGGAAAGTACAGAATCCTCAACCTCAACCCCAACAAACGCCGGTTCAGTTCTTTCATTCGTGGGGACTGGCACCGACTCGAGCGGGGACAGCTACTACCTCCTGATTTGTAAAACGGGTAGTGCACCTACGCCGGTCAACAGCGCACCACCAACGTGTAACGGTGGCGGCGCTAACCAGTGGGCTGTTTCATCGCTTACTGCAAGTGCCGCCCAGGCTACCGCAGCAACCACTACCACAAACGTTGCCCCGTTCGATAACGAGAGCAATGCCTGGTTTGCCTGGATTTGCGACAATAATGCAACGCTCGCTCGCTGTAACGTTGCTGCCAAACAGGGAACAGGGGTTACTGTCTCGCCATTTGTGATAAACCACATCCCAGTGTTCTATTCGATTTCAAACAACGGACCAATTAATCCAGGCGGCAGCGTTACCTGGACATCTGGTTCCTATGACAACGATACACTCGGCTCAGCGGACCAGGTGCGATTGGTAATCTGTCGAACCGCCGGATTCTCGAACGGCAACTGTACGGGCGGCCTCGCGTATGCCACCTCAACCCTCGCTGCGAGTAACGCGGCGAGCACCACGCCGTTTGCTGTGCCACAGCAAGACCGCTTCTACAACGCGTTTGCATATATCGTCGACGACAATAACCTCGCTGCAACCTCCACACTCCAGGGTTCTGCTTCGGTGTTCCAGATTCAAAACGTAGCGCCATCGGTAACGGCAGCAACGATTTCGCTCATCGACTACAATCAAAGCACCACCTCGACCGGTGTGCTCACACTCACGGTACCAAACGCTACGTCGGGCCCATTCAAGGTTAAGTTTACAGTGGTAGACAACAATAGTTGTGTGAACGCATCGTCCACAAACGAGGTAGCTGCCAATTTCATAAATGTGTATCGTTCAGGCATTACACAATCGGGCTGCCTCTCGTCGGGCCAGTACAACTCAAATAACTGCTACACCGCTTCTTCCACATTGTTTACACCGTTCTATACCTGTACTCAGGATGCTGGCAGTTGCAGTGGCAATTCCGACTCAGATGCCACCGTTACCTGTACGTTTGCAATGTGGTACAACGCAGACCCAACAGACGCAACAACACAATTCACTGCAGAAAACTGGCTCGCATCGGTTCGTGCAACAGACGATGGCGCACTCTCAATTGGTGCGACTTCGAGCGCGCTCACCGAACAGACTATCGGCGCCGTTGAGGTTAGTAGTTTCCTCGCGTTCGACGTGTCACAAACTGCGGTTGCATTCGGTTCGTTGCAGCCAGGTGAACAGAACGACCCTGTTACCGCGACGACAACACTCTTTGCCTACGGCAACATTGGTCTCGACGAAGACATTTACGGAGACACCATGTGTACTAACTGGACCGCACCGGATAGCTGCGACGCAGGGGGCATTAACACGGCAAGCGAGATTGCCATTGGCAACCAGCGAGTTGCATCTACATCGTTCTCTACATTTGCCGCTGCAACTGTCCTTACCTCGTCGACCACGCCCACCACTGCACTCATAAATGTGCCGAAAACCACAGCGACATCTTCGCCGCAAAGCAGAAACGCCTACTTCGGTATCTCAATTCCAGTCTCCATCACGCTCTCTGGTAACTACAGTGGTCAGGACACTATTACGGCAAAAAAGAGCAACCCGTCGAACTGGTAAGAGTTGGGGTAGTGTAATCGCTCGAATATCCAGTATTCGCTGGACATTCTGGGAGGCGACCGTGATACTATTGAGACCATGATGTCACTGCCGTGGCGGCTCTTAGCACTGCACTCTTTTGCGGTACTGCTGCTATTCGTTGTGTTTTTTTCTGCTCCGAAAATTGCCAGCGCAGGCTTTGGTATTACGCCGCCGTATGTACAGAGTGACCGGCTGACGAGAGGCACGGTGTATCAACAGCGCATTACAATTGTTCGTTCGGATCCGACCGATGATCAAAAGGCGGAGCTCAGCTTAAATATTCCTGGAGTGGAGTCGTGGTTCACGGTGGACAGGGGAACGACGTTCATACTTCCTGCCGGAGAAACACAGGTGCCGATTGTAATCTCGGTGACTGTGCCGGCGGATGCTGAATACACGCGTCATCAGGGGACCATCCGCATCCGCACATCCTCCACTGGTGCCCAACCTGGGCAGGGTGTCTCGATTGCACTCGGCGCACAAATCGACGTTGACATTAAAGTCGTCGACAAGATTTATGATTTCACTGTGCGCCGCATCCGAATATCAGACCTTGAAGAAGGGCGACGAAAATGGGGCTTGTTTTTCCCAGCGAAAATCCGTTTCTTTATGACTGTTGAGAACACAGGCAACGCCGTGTTCGGACCGACGAAAGTTAAATTTGATATTTACGATGCCGAGGCGGAACGATTGCTTGAAACAACATACAATACAAACAAAATGGAGCGTATTGAACCGTTTGCAATTAAAGAAATCCTTGCTGAGTTGCCCACGCGTCTTGCTCCTGGTCGTTACACTGCTAAATACACAATCTACAAGGGAGAAGACGAAGAGATTGCACAGCAGAATCAAGTCAATCTGAGTATCGCTACTATCGGAGCCGTGCAGGGTTACACGGGGTATGGGTTCTCGGGTCTCTCCACGAGCGACAAGCTTAAGGTTGCCGCAGTCGTACTGATTCCAGTTCTGATACTGGTTGGACTCTTTATGTTTATCGCGCTGCGCCGCAGACGTTCCCGCGCACGCAGAAACGGGTATCAGTCACCACCTTCACGGGTGCGGTAGTTACTCCTCATGAGAACGACACACAAACCTCTCGTCATCCCGGGTATTATTATCGCGTCAGCGATGCTCTTGGCCGCAATGATTCAGGGTGTTGCCGCAGATGACATCAGTACTTCGGTGACGCTACTCGTGTGCGGTGACGCCTTTACGAGCGTGGGGGAAGTATGTGACGACGGCACGAACCTGGGTGGCTACGGTTCTACAACCGCGGAGAGAAAATGCAATTCTGGTTGCCAATCATTTGCAGAATACTGCGGAGATGGGGTTCTGCAGGTTCGATTCGAAGAGCAGTGTGACGATGGCAATACAATATCAACGGATCTCTGTTCACTTTCTTGTCGCACGCTCGCACCTGCTGGCTCAACCGTTTCGGGTTCGCCGACAGTGGGCTCAACCCCGTTTGTGCCAGGCGCAGCACCCGGCGGCATCGTTTCCGAAACACAGACGCGTGTGGTTTTGCGCGGCAAAGCATATCCGAATAGTACGGTAAATATTTTGCTCGACGGCAAAGTAAAGGGGACGACGCTTGCGGATACGAATGCGGATTTTCAATTTTCCTCAACCGACATAACGCCCGGCACAGCAACGTTCGGATTTACCGCAAAGGATCAAAACGGAGTTGAGTCGATAACGACCTCAATCGTTTTCGATGTAGCGCAGAGCGCAGTTTCCACCGTTGCAAACGTGTTTTTTCCACCAACTATAGCGGTCTCCGAACGACAGGTTCCCAAAGGGGACCCCCTGACGGTTTCTGGATTTACGGTGCCAAAAGCAAGCGTGGCGAGTGAGATTGGCGGGGAAACAAAAACTACATTGAATGCAGTAGCGGACGCCAGTGGCGCATGGGCAATTCGCGTCGACACGAAATCCCTCACCGACGGACTGCATTCGGTGAAAGCGTATTTTAAACAAGATGGCGGTATTCAATCTGGATTTGGAAAATCGATATCGTTTAGCGTAGGTGAGGGGGCATTTGCCGACACGGGCACCGCAGACTTAAACGGTGACACCAAGGTGAACCTCGTCGACTTTTCAATCTTTCTCTTGAAATGGAACACCGACGATATTCAGAGCGATTTCAACGGCGATGGGACCGTGAATTTGGGTGATTTCTCCATAATGCTCTTTAACTGGACGGGCTAACCATATGCATATAAAAAACCGCTATACTGACAATATGTCACGAATCATTCGGGCGACCCTGACATATGCTGCTGTCTCTGTGCTGTTGTTGCCATTTACGGCGAGCGCTGCAATTTTGTATGTGAATCCAACAGAGGGGGCGTATGGACTCTCCGACACGTTCATCGCGGACATCCGCATTGATAACCAGGGCGAGTGTGTCAACGCCGCGCACGTCGAGGTTCGCTATCCCACACAGACGCTGCGTGCTGTCGATTTCAGCAAAGGCAATTCAATCCTGAGTCTGTGGGTTGAAGAGCCTGTTATTGATACTCAAAAAGGAGTCGTAACCTTCTCGGGAGGTATTCCGGGTGGATACTGCGGACGCATCCCCGGTGACCCGATTCTTTCGAATGTACTCGGTAAGATTGTATTCAGTGTTATTGGGGCGAGCGAAAAAAGTGCCGCAGTTTCCATTTCTCAGACGTCGCTCGTGTACCTCAACGACGGTGCTGCTACCCCTGCAAAACTTACCGCGCAGAGCGCCACATACTCAATTTCACCGACTCCGCTTTCGAGTGGCGATCCATGGCTCGCCGAAGTCGGGAGCGATAAAATTCCACCGGATGAGTTCCAGGTAACTGTGGAATCAACGCGCGGCGTGTTTGCAGGAAACTATTACGCAGTTTTTGCCACACAGGACAAACAGAGCGGTATCGATCACTACGAGCTTTTTGAGCGCGGCGCATGGAAGCAGGTGACAAGCCCGCACGAATTGCGCGATCAGCGGCTTCTCGGTGGGGTGCAGGTAAAGGCAATTGATAAGGCCGGCAACGAGCGACTCGGCACATACGTAGAGGGCAGTGCCCCAGTGCGCGTTCCGAAGGAAACGAATTACACAATCCTCGCACTTATCATTGGGGGGCTTCTGTGTATAGGG
The DNA here is from genome assembly GCA_964471165.1 of uncultured Candidatus Saccharibacteria bacterium. Classification (GTDB taxonomy): domain Bacteria; phylum Patescibacteriota; class Minisyncoccia; order Phycocordibacterales; family UBA2100; genus UBA10103. Next base: position 114,210 of record CAYYEX010000003.1, on the reverse strand, counting down.
CTCTTCATGTGGCGTCGTGACCGCCTGAAAAAGACTACGAGCGCATGAGATACCGTTTTGCGGCGCTCTTTATTCTTCTCGCATTGCCGTCGGTTTCGGCAGCAGCAGAAGGTGTTTTGTTTATCACACCTGCACGCGCCACATACGGCATCGGGGAATCGTTTGAAGTCGTGGTCCGCGCGAACACCGACGGTGTAGCAGCCAATGCCGCAGAGGCGGATATATCGTATAACCCGGCTGCACTCTCAGTTGAACGCGTATCCACCCAAGGGTCAGTCCTTTCACTCTGGCCCACTCCTGTGGTCTTCTCAAACGAAAGTGGGACGTTGCGTTTTTCGGGGACTGCGGGTGAGGGATTCGCTGCCTCCGACGCAGCCCTCGTGACCATCACGTTCAAAGCAAAAAGCGTACTACCGGGAGATGTGCACATAGATTCCGGTGCGCTGCTGCTCAACGATGCTCGTGCGACGAATATCATTACCGGTATGCGCTCTGCGCTTTACACTATTGTGGCGAGGGAAACACCACCGGCACCGGAACTACAAACAGTAGTTGCGACCAGTGCCGAACCGGAGCTCACGCCAACCCCTGAGGTCAAAGGTGTATCAGTCCAGGTGCCGGCTATCATGGGGTACGACGACCGTGTCGCAATCGGCGGGCGCATCGTACTGCAGGGAACCGCGTCGCCAAACTCCGCACTGTCGGTGTTTTTGCAGTTTGAAGACGATGCACCAAAAGAAAGTACGATTCAAAGCACCAATACCGGATCATTTACGTATGTTGCAGCAGAACCGGCAGAGCGTGGTGTATACCGCGCATGGGTACAAGTTTCCTCGGCAAGTGAGACTTTTGCATCAGACAAAGTAGTTATCGTGGCACGACCGCAAGGTTTTGCCGCGGCGGTTGAAACGATGACACCGATGCTTGGCCTCGCGCTGCCATACTTGTTGTTGCTCGTCGCAGTGGGCGGCATTATCGGATATTTGTTCAGTCGCAAAACGCTTGCGAAGTCATTGAATAGCGGACGCAGGATGCCGTAAGGCGAATCGGCAGCGTTACTCACGCATTCTCGTAAAGAATATCGAAAGGTCAGCAAGCGAACTCGCTCCGTCGCGGTCAAGGTCGAATTTTGCGTTATATGGTGCGATGACCTGGAACGCCATAATCGAGAGATCGACGACGTTAATTTTGCCATCACCGTTGAAATCGATGGTGGGCGGTGCAAGCTTTTCTTCATTCATGTTTCCAGATGCCCCGGCAAGCTGATGCGTTGATTCGGGAATCTCAAAGGTGTATGTGCGTTTACCGCTTTCTACCTCGGAACCCTTCCCGTCGGCCGCAAAGATTTGCATGTCTTTGAAATAGATTTGTGCAGAGCCAGATTTTTTTGCTTTTATTGTGAGCGTAACAATCGTACCGACACCAGTGAGTCCTCCTGGAGTAAGGGTGCCACCGCTAAAGTGAACTTCACCAGTACCTTCCCTGATGGTCGTTTCCTCAGTCCACAAGTCGAGGAACGAATCTTCCTTACTAATACCAACGACTTCAAGCGAGTCCTCCGGGAATTTGATGGTGGCACCCACAGTGTTAATTGCGGTCTTTGTGTTGATGCGAATATCAACGTCGGTGGTTTCTCCGACCTTCAGCGTGCTGGAGCTGTGTGGTGAAAAATAGAGCACCGTTTCATTGCCGAGCGAGGCGGCACTTCCAGCCATGAGCGTCACGATTGAGCTACCACGGTTGATGAGCACTGTTGTCGAGGCAACAAGTAGCACCAGAACTGCAATCGCATGGAGAATACCAATTTGGTGTACAAAATCAGCGATTCTCCTCAACATGAGAAAAGTTTAGCATCATTCCTCTATCTGAGGTGCCGCGAGGTAAAGCGGGATGTTTATACTCAGAACGGTCGTTGTAGATGAGTAGCCTTCGCCCTGCATATGTATCAAGTGCACGGAATCAGATTCGTTCAGCCATATGGACACTGTGCCGGTGCCAATGTGCCCCATGAGAGATTGCAGGGTACCGCCCCCCGATGAGGGGTTCTTCCCGGATAGCTTGAACATGTAGACACGGAACGTGCTACTCGCGAACTCTCGCATTGCAGGCGCGCCTTCGAGAGAAAGGTAGGCACCTCTCTTTGAGAGGAGTGAAAGACTGTCGAGTACGGGGCCATCTATAGCGATACCCTTGAATTGCTCCGGTATAGTGGTGGACTGAAAGTGTTGCCACTGGGGGCTCTGGGGGATGGTTTTCTTTAATTGCGGACTATCTGTCTCAATCTTGACGAAGATATCATCTCCGATTGAGAGGTTCTGCAGTGTAAACGACTGTCGATTATTTGGCGGCTTCTCCTGCGGGTTCGTGATAGTCGTTGTCGCGTACGAAGCGTATCGGTCTGCGTCAAAATCGAGTCTGTAGAGGCCTAAAACGTCGATATAGCGACCCGAAAGGGCGGTAGATGTCTCAACGGCAACTTCATACGTATGAGGCTTCTGAACAGCTTTTAAGGCACGACGAAGGTTCGCATCGAATGAACTCTGGAATCGATATTCAAGGAAAAAATAGCCCCCCGCTACAAAGCCGGAGAGTACCAGGATGGTTAGGGCAATCTTCAATCTTTTTCCCATGGAGAAGCCTCCTCAGTGTATACCCCATGAGATACCCGGACTAGATATACCAACTATTTCAGATTTTTCTATCTCACGGGGTATACCCCATGAGATAGCCCGACTAGAAAGGTCGACAAATTCAGGCACGTGTATCCCGCGGGGTATAGGCGAACCTGCCTCAGACAAGCAAAATACGTGCCCAAAAGTTGCAAAACAAGTCGTCAGGAATCACTGAAAAGTCAGATTTAGATAAAAAGTTGTCCACATCGAAAAATAGGCTAAAAACATAGGGATTATACAATTGGGCAGTGGCATCTCGACCCTCGAGATTGAGAAATTAAGCCAATATCGACCCCCGAGATTTACGTATGATGTCAAAAAAATCAGAATACATTTCACTTCGAGAAGCGGCAGCGATGTCGGGCTACACGCCAGACTATGTTGGACAACTCATTCGGAGCGGAAAACTCCCCGGCAAGCAGGTGTTTGCCAACGTTGCATGGATGACAACGGAAGAGGCTCTCAAGAGCTACATGGGGGACAAGAAGAGCAAGGTTACGGGCAAAAATGCAGGAACTCCTACGATGCTCGAGGTATTGCAGCGCGAGATTGAATCGCCGCGTCTCGTTAAACGACTCTCCGTTGCCCTCATTGTCATCAGTGTGGCGTTCATGCTGCTCGTGTTTTACATCTTTTCAACGTCGCTCGACCAGCGACTCAATCAGCGCGCAATGCAGCGTCTCGAACAAAAAACCTAAAATTATCATGAACACACAGACGCAATCATGGGTAAGCATGATTCGAGGAATAACGCGACTTATCGCGATTCTTTCATGCGTGATGTTTGTGTTTGGCACGAGCGCGAGCGTTGCGCTCGCCGCAACTGGAGTTCCGCGCATCATGAACTACCAAGGACGACTCATGAATTCCTCGGGGACGCTTCTTGGTGGAACGGGAACCGACTACTGCGTAAAGTTTGCCCTTTACGACAACGTTACGGTTGGTGCGGGCTCGAAGCTCTGGCCGACAGCAGCGCCATCAACGATGACCGTCTCAGTACGCAACGGTATCTTCAACGCGGGTGTCGGAGACACGAATGCTGGCGGAGATACGCTCGACTTTAACTTCGAGGACAACGACGCGGTGTATCTCAATGTTGAAGTTGCAACCAAGGTTGGTGCCACCTGCGCCCCGGGCGACGGCGCTGAGAGCTTTGAGAATCTCTCGCCGCGTCAGCGCGTAACCGCCTCCGGTTACGCAATCAACTCAGCAACGCTCGGAGGAAGAAACGGAGCGTACTACTTGGCGAATTCGTTCTCAACGTCTTCCGCTGCGGCCTACGTAAACGCCTCGAGCACAATTGCGAAAACATACGCAAACAACACGTTCATCGGTGTGAATGCATTTGCGGATATTACGGTAACAAATGCCACGCTCGCGAGTACCACACTCACCAACGCTTCGTCGACCAACCTCAATGTGGGAGGAACGTTTACGGGCGCGGGGCTCACCTCGTGCTCAGGCACAAACGACAAGCTTGTATGGAATGCTGCAACGCGCCAGTTTGAATGCGGCACCGATCTTTCCGGGGGTGGCGGTGGCGCCGATGGTAACTGGACGTTTTTCAATAACAGCGGAGTTCGCCCTGCCACGACTTCGAATCAGGTGCTCGTTGGCGGAACCGCGACGACATCGCTTGCGAAGTTTGAAGTGCAGAATGGAGCGAAGTTTGATAACGCCACATCTACAACATTGAACACAACCGTATTTGGTCTCGGAGGAACCGAATACTTTACCTCGCTCGCCGGAGCGGGACTGCAAAACTCTGGCGGCGTACTCACGCTGAACACTTCTGGTGATTGGACGGGAACACTCGACGGTCGGGAAGGTGCGTATTATCTTGCCAACTCATTCTCCACAACTTCAGCTCAATACTTCAATTCAGTGAATCCCGGCTCATCGTTCTCCACAACATCGGCAGATTACTGGAAGAGTCAAAACAACTTTCATTCAACATCGTCGTTGGCATATGACCTCTCCACCTACGACAAGGGGTACTTTTTCTCCACCACGTCGGTTGCGTTCTGGGACTCCACACAGTTCCGCTGGGCAACAACAAGCTCGGATGCATGGCTTGCAACTAAATCGACGAGCAATCTCGCCGAGGGAACGAATCTCTACTACACGCCGAGTCGTGTTGCGGGAGTGATTGCTGGCACAACGACCGATGCACTCGCACAGGGTTCAATCAACCGATACTACGATGATTCGCTTGTGAATAGTTTCATTGCGGGCTCCACCTCAATCGCAAAAACATTCGCAAACAACTCGTTTATCGGCGTGAATTCGTTTGCGAATATCACCATGGTAGGAGCGACCTCAACGTCCATCTTTTCTAATCTCTTTTCGTCGTTGAGTGCTTCATTTGGCTCGTTCACATCCACCTCAACAACTGCAACGTCTACCATCAACGGACCGCTTTCCATTGGTGTTGCGAATCCCTCGTACCGCGTCTCTGTTATGGGACAGGCGACCGGCCCCACAAGTGCAACAGGAACTGCTGTGTTTGCAATCTCTAACGACAACAACACGCTCTCTTCCGGCAACAACGTGCTGCGTCTGAACATTCGCACTCCGTACGCGACTGCCTGTACATCTGGAACAACGTGCCCGCGCTTTATTGAATACTTTGCAGGAGTAGGAGCTGGTTCAGATACGGGTGGTCGAGGTGTTGGCAGCTTGCGACTCTCTACAGCGGGCACGGGTATCACGCAAACATCCGGCGCAGCAGACTTTGCTGAATTTATGCAGCTGAGTGAATCGGCAGCTGTTGGCGACGTCGTGTCGTTGAACTCCAGCGGTGAATACCGCAAGGCGACTGCCGGCGAAGCGCTCATTGGTGTCGTGTCAGATAATGCGGCGTTCGTTGGTAACGGTAGCCTTGAGGGAGAGCCCAACGCCTACATCATTGGATTCGCGGGTGTGATTCGCACCACGGTAAGTGACGCCAACGGCGACATCAATGCTGGCGATCTCATCGCGGCGTCCGATGTTGCCGGTGTCGGCGTAAAGCTTTCAGAATCGGGCTACGCGCTTGGCCAGGCATTGCAATCGTTTAGCGGTCCGGGAGTTGGCACCATCTCGGTGCTCGTCATGCCAAAATTTGTTGACGCGTCAATCGCGCTCGAGAGCTACGGCGGGGGAGCAAGCGGCGACAGTGGCTATTGGACCCTTTCTACGAGCACGAATACGGTGTCGTTGGCATCCAGTACAAACTCAGTAATGATTCAAGGGAATGCATCCACGTCGAATCTCGTTGTCTCGAACGGATTCACGTTTGGGAAAGCAACAGGCGTGCTCAAGTCGGTGGCAGGTGTTGTGAGCTCGTCACTCCTCAATCTCGCTTCCGATGTAACCGGAGTACTTGGTATTTCAAATGGCGGCACGGGCACTTCGACAGCGCCTACATATGGAAAAGTCCTTGTCGGGAATAATGCGGGCGGCTACGACCTGGTGGCAACGTCGTCGCTCGGAATCTCATCGGGGTCCTTAGTCTGGGGCTCAATTACGGGGACACTTTCTGCACAAACAGATTTACAGAACGCGCTTGATTTGAAGTTCGGACTGAGTCAGTGGTATGCAACCACAACCGATGCGCTTGCAGAAGGTGCAATAAACAAGTACTACGCTGACGCACGCGTGCAGACATATCTCAACGGCGTAAACAAAGGATTTTTCTTCTCCACCACGTCTGCATCCAATTTCGCATCGGCCGGACTCGCGTTCTCAACAACTTCGGCTTCGTACTTCTTGTCACAGAATCAGGCAAATGGTTTCTCCACTTCATCGGCCGAATATTACGTCGGCGCATCAACTACCATTCCAAAAACGTTTACAAACAACACATACACGGGAACAAACTCGTTTCAAAATGTAACAGCTACTGGCGCTACGACGACATCGTCGTACACAGGCACGGCATCGTCCACGAGCTTGTTCTCGAACATCGCAACTATCGGCTCGCTCATTGCTGGGGCATTTACTGGCAACACAGTCTCTGCAACCAACGCGACGACAACCACGCTCTACACGGGCACTGCATCAACCACGAATATCAACACCAACACCGCTTCAGCGGGTTCCGCCACAATCGGCACGCTCAGTCTCGGTAATGCGCTCTCGGGTACAAGCGGCGGTACCGGCCTCAACTCCGTATCCCAAAACGCTCTATTAATAGGAGGGCCGGGAAATACCTGGACGCAGGTATCAACTTCCTCGCTCGGACTCGTGGCGTTTGGTGACCTCGGGGCATACATGGGGCTTGCGCAGTGGTACGCAACCACCACCGATGCACTCGCAGAAGGTTCAACGAATAGATATTTTACGGTGAATCGTGTTGCAGCCGCACTTTCTGCCACAACAACCGATGCTATCGCAGAGGGTAGTACCAACAGGTACTACCAGGATTCGCGCGTGCAGACATACCTCAATGGTATAGACAAAGGCTTCTTCTTCTCTTCGACGAGCGCGTCGAGCTTTGCCGCGGCCGGTCTTGCGTTTAGCACAACGTCGGCTGCGTATTTTAACTCGCAGAACCCGGGGGAGAGCTATTCAACCTCGTCTGCTGATTATTGGAAAACACAGCGCAACTTCCATTCAACCTCGTCATTTGCATACGACCTTTCAACCTACGACAATGGGTACTTCTTCTCGAGCACCTCGGTGGCGTTTTGGGACTCTACCCAGTTCCGTTGGGCAACCACATCGTCGAATGCCTGGCTCGCAACAAAGAGCACGTCAGATCTCGCCGAGGGTTCAAACCAGTACTACACACCAACGCGCGTGGCTTCTGTAATTGCGGGCACGACCACGGATGCTCTCGCTGAAGGAGCAACGAATAAGTACTACTCGAATGGTTTGGTGAATACGTTCGTGGGGGCTTCGAGCACGATTGCAAAAACATTTACCAACAACACCTTCACTGGCGTGAATACATTTGGAAATATTTCCGCCACTGGAGCAACGACCACATCGCTCTCAACCGCTATCGCTTCGACGACAAATCTCACAATCTCGGGAATTCAAAGTTCAATGCTCTACACTGGAGCGGGCGGTATCGTGCAAGGGGTTTCCGTCAGCGGCCCGGTGCAGTTCAGTGCAGGAACGCTCTCGGTACAGCAGGCCGATAGCTCCACAAGCGGGTACCTGGGCTCGTCGGATTTCGGTTCGTTCAATTCCCGTCTTTCGACATCATCGCTCGGACTTGTGGACAAAGGATTCTTTTTCTCCACCACCTCGAGTGATTTCTGGAAAACTCAGAGCAGTTTCTTCTCCACATCCTCGACCGACTATTGGAAAACACAGAACAACTTCTTCTCTACAACCAGCGCCTCACACTTCTCCTCACTTGGTCTCGCATTTTCCACAACATCAACTGCGTATTTCCTCGGACAAAATCAAGGAAATGCATTCTCCACCACATCGGCAAACTACTTCGTCGAGAATACCGTTGCGCTTCCGAAAACGAACACCAACAACACGTACACGGGCACGAATGCCTTTGCAAATATAACGGCAACGAACGCAACAACGACAACATTGTTCACCACGTTCTCGTCGTCAACCGAAACGCGTGCAAATACCGCATCGTTCGGGAATGCGACAATTGGCTCGCTTACAACAACCGCTACATCAACGGGTTCAAACGGTTTCGATATTACTGACGGATGCTACTCAATAGATGGCGTGTGTATTTCTTCCGGGCCAGGAGGGGGAGGTGGTAGTGGCGAACTGATTGCAATACAAACATTTAGTGCTGTCGGCACAACTACGTACACACCGTCTGCCGGCGCAACATCTGCACAAGTAATAGTAACTGGAGGCGGAGGCGGGGGCGGAGGAGCGGACAGCGATGGGACAACTGTTGAGGTGCCGGCTGGTGGCGCAGGAGCGGGTGCAACAGCATTTCTGCACGTTGATTTAACTGCAACGACCTCCGTGCAGGTCGTAGTTGGTGCGGGCGGCACAGGAGGTACCGCCGCAGCCGGAGGCACCGGACTCGGGGGTGGTCATTCATCGTTTGGTCCAGCGCTTGGCCGCGCGGGTGGTGGAAGTGGCGGCGTGGGTGCGGTTTCCGCTGATACTGTTGCTGGTCCGCGAACACTTGCCGGAGGCGTCGGGGGAAGTGCTACGGCCGGAGATGTGCAGGTTGCAGGCGGAAACGGTCAGGATGGTAACTCTCAAGTGGGGAATACTGCGTTCGGCGGTGTCGGCGGTTCAAGCTACTGGGGTGGTGGTGGTGATGGTGGTTCGGTTGTTGTCACTGCCACACAGAGCGCGGGCTCGAATGCAACTACATACGGAGCTGGCGGTGGTGGCGCGGCACTTGCCGACACTGCCACGGGCGCAGCCGGCGGCAACGGTGCCAGCGGCATCGTGGTTGTGTATGAATACGGTCCGTTTCAGGGAACGATGGCAGTTACCAATGGTGGTACCGGTTTGAGTTCAGGGCCATCCTACGGACAGCTCTTGATGGGCGACGGTGCCGGTGGCTATGTGCTCGTTGCAACATCATCCATTGGCTTGGCTACAACAACCGACTCGCTTGTCGAAGGAGTACAGAATTTGTATTACACGGAGTCACGTGTGAATGAATTCGTCGGCGCATCCACCACAGTTGCAAAATCGTTTACCGCAAACATTTTCACGGCGCTACAAACATTTGCAAACGCAATGTTCGGCAACGCAACATCAACAAACTTTGCTGCAACAGGGGTCGCATCATCATCGAATCTTGTTGCATCGAATAGCTTCACCTTTGGAAAAGTGACCGGCATCTTGAAAGCCACTGCCGGGTCGGTTGTTGCGGCGCTCGTTGACCTTGCAAATGACGTAACTGGCGTGCTCGGTATATCAAATGGTGGCACCGGCACGTCGACCGCGCCAACACGGGGACAATTGCTCGTGGGTGATGGTCTTGGTGGTTACGACCTCGTGGCGACTACGACGCTCGGTATTTATATAAGCGACACAGTCGGAACATTGGATGAGACACGAGGCGGCACCGGCAATACGTCGTATACGGCGGGCGATATTCTCTATGCACTCAATGGAACAACGCTTGTTCCACTACCTGCGGGCGGCAATGGTGCGGTGTTGAAAATAGCAGGCGGATTGCCAGCATGGGGGGCCGACTTGCAGGGCGGTGGAGGCGGCGGTGGAGGCGGTGGATTCTTCTCAACAACGACCGACGACTTGGCGATTTATCCATCGGATCCGAACTACGCCGTAATCGTAGGCAACTCAGCAACAACAACCGATGACGCGATGCTCGAAGTGTTTGGCAAATCATACTTCTCGAACCGCATGGGCATCGCCACATCTGCACCGGGTTCAATCTTCTCAATCGGAAACGTGGCCAACTTCTCAACGCTTGGTTCCACTATGTACACAAAACTCAATCTGATAGATGTGCAGGCAACCGGCGCTTCAACGTTTGCAAATGTGCTCGCTGCGTCGCTCGCCGCGACCGACGTTGGTGCAAGCTCGCTCTCTGCCGGAACTACCGCAACAACCACGATTCAGGGCGACGTAGCCGGCACGTCAACCATCCAAGGATTTATAAATGTTACGGGAACGAATTCGACGTCAACATTCTCAGGAAATGTGCAGGCGAATGGCAATTTGCAGGCGCTTTCAATTCGTCTCACCTCCACCTCGAGTGCGGCAGGATTTAATATGGAGAGCGGATGCTATGCAATCAATGGCGTGTGCACCGTCAACTCGCTTACCGCAACGAACACAACACTCACTGTTTCTCCCGGCAGTGGCGCAGTTGGTATATCGCTCAACCTTTCAAATCCCAACGTCTGGAGCGGCTTGCAGCAGTTTGGCAATGCGTCGTCGAGTCTCATGGAAGCAACACAATTCTATGCACGCACCATTCAGTCCACATCGACCAACGCGCTTGTGCTCCAATCCAACTTCTCGTCGACTGCAGGCCTCACATTTGGTAGCACATCAACTCCGCAAGTGCTCGGCATCGATACAATCAATAACCGAGTCACCCTTGGAACTGGTGGTGGTACACCGACATGGCTCGTGCTCGATACCAAAAATACACCGGGCGACCCATCGAGCGGTGTGAACGGTGCAATGTATTACAACAGTAATACAGCGGCGTTCCGTTGCTACAACGGTTCGTGGGTAACCTGCGGGGGTCAAGCAGCAAGTTCTACGGGTGATGTGCAATTCCGCAACGTCGACGGCTCATTCACCGCGACCTCGAATTTCAACTGGAGTCTTTCCGCTAATCGCCTGGCACTCACCGCAGCTGCAAATCAAGCAACTGACATATTCACCATCTCATCCAGTACAGGTGAAACACTCTTCTCGGTGGGGAATACTGGTGTGTTGAATCTTGCCACAACAACGGACCAAGCCACCCCTACTTCTGGGCTCGATATTTACGCAAAGGCAATTGCAAATCGTGTGGTTCCCAAATGGATGGGGCCCTCCGGTGTCGATACTCCATTCCAGTCTGCAATTTGGCAGAATAACCTCACATACTTCAATCCCGGTGCCGCTGCTGGAGTATGGACGGGCACTGTTGGCGCAAACCTTGGTACAGCCGCAATTGTGTTACCAACTACAACAAACTTCTACACGAATCAGCGTCGTTCTCGTTTCGCGAGTGTTGTAACTACACTCAACCAACAGGTCGGCACCCGAACCGAGGCGATGTTCTTCCGTGGAGCAAGTACAGGGCAGGGAGGCTTCTTCTTCGCGGCGCGCGTCGGTACCGATACATGGACTGCAAACGACCGACTGTTCGTAGGCTTCTCCACGAGCACGACTGCACTCTGCACATCTGATCCGACCATCCGAACGAGTACGATTGGCTTTGCGGTCAATTCTGGCTCCACCTCGATTTCGTTCATTACGAACGACGCGACTGGCCTTGCGAGCGTTTCGCCGATATCGAATCAACCAGCACTCGCATCGAATCAAGGATACGCGTTCTATATTTTTGCAAAGCCGAACGATACTGTTGTGTATTGGCAGCTCGACGACATCAACACCGGACTCAAGTTACAAGAGGGTAGTGTGAATACCGACCTGCCGGCAAATACACAAATGTTGGTCGCGCACGCGTGTATGAGCAACGCGTCCAACACCCTCGTGAATGCCGCGCAAATCGGAGTTAACAGAATATATATCGAGACGGATAGATAACCAAAAAAATATGAACACCTTTATAAATACATCAACGAATAACACTTCTATGAAAAAGATTCTCGCTCTGCTTTGTGCACTTGTGCTTCTCGTGGCCCCAGCGGCATCTGCGCAAACAACAGACGTCCCGGTTGAGCCAGTTGCAGCGGAGGTGACTCAGGTGACAGAGGAGGTGACTCAGGTGACAGAAGTGGCGCCAGCGACTCCGCTCGAGACTGTTGTAGAGGAATCAACCCCTACCGAACCCGATGCGGTGGTGTCGCAACCTGATTCAGTTGTAGAGGTGGTGCAGGAGACAGCAAGCAGCACGCAAGTGACCGCGAGCGCAGAGTTGCTCGAGGAGGCTGCGAATCCCGAGATTGACCTCCCGAGTGAAGCAACGACCATTCCTGTTGAGGCGGCAACGACGACCGAGGAATCGATACCGGATGTCATTGTGATTGAGGAGGAGCCTGCGGGGCTCGCGCCTGATGAGATTCCTGTTGCAGCACAGAGTGACCTTACCATTGTTGCCACTGGTATACAGACAGCAAAGGAAGACGTGCGCACGAATGCGCAATTGAATGCCGAGATTGAGCCTGCGTTTGTGATGAGTCTCTCCGGAAATACACTCCCGACGAAGCGCAAGCTCGGTGATTCCACTGAATCGGTAACAACAACGATTGATCCCGCGAAAAAAGTAGTGAACGTTTCGGGAACATGCAGCGACGCATACTACGTTGTGCTCCTCTATAAAAATCAAACTGATTACGACACCGACCCTGCTTCGTACATCCTTAATCGTGCATATACCTGTGAGAGTGGTTCGTATGACTATGCAATAGATGATTTGCCTGCGAGTGTGCAGAATGGCACGTACTATCTATTGATAGGCGAGCAGGGTGAACGAGGGTCCTGGCGACCTGTTACGTCACTAACAGAAGTGTCTATTAATAGAAGCAATTAACATATGATTGACCTCATTCTCAAGAGCCTCATTAAGGGAATAACGTACGCGCTCATCGCTATTGTCGCTATCTGGCTCTATACGAGCTACATTGGCCCGCTTCAATCCCGGGCTGCGTTTCCTGCTGCATCGGCAGAAAAGTATCAGGCAGTATTTTTGCAGAGCGGACAGGTGTATTTCGGTAGGCTTTCTGACACAAGCGGCGACTACGTAACACTCAGCGATGTTTATTACCTCAAAGAGGCGAGCGAACTTACGCAGTCCAATCTCAATCTCGTAAAACTTGGTGGCGAACTCCACGGACCGGAAGACACCATATATATTCGCAAAGAATCAATAACGTTTTGGGAGAACATGAAAGACACCTCTCGTGTCGTTCAGTCGATACAGGGGTCGAAACAATAGTATGACCATCGACCTTCGCAAGACGATGCAACCAACACCCGCACCAGCGCGGATGAGTGATATGCGTGCTCGCGAAGCAGAATCGGTAGAGGTGCCTCGGGCGCGCTCAGCGCCAAAACGCAACCGTGAGCGCGCAGTTATGACGCTTGCCGCGGGAGTTGTTGCAATTGTTGTTTTAATTCTGCTGGGCTACGGCATAACCCACCTATGGGGTTATTTCTTTGGTGGCACGGAGCGCGAAGTCCGCGCTCTTGTTGCCGACGTGGGGGAGCACATGCTCCTGCCGGAGAGCGAAACACCCGCCCTTGCAACAGTGACAGACCTGCACGCCCTTGAAGGTCAGGCGTTTTTCAGAAACGCGCAACTCGGTGACAAGGTGCTCATGTACATGATTTCGCAGAAAGCAATAATCTATCGACCGTCAATCGATAGGATTATCGAAGTCGGCCCGATTACGAGCACCGGAGAATAGCCATGACACGCTCGCACACAGCAAGGAACAAAATACTCGGCGCGGGGTGTGCGTTTTTGATAATTGCGGTATCCGCCGCATCCGTTCTCGCCGACGAATTGACGAGTAGCGGTTTTCGTATGAACGATAATGGATTCACACAGATGGGCGGGTATTCCACAACCTCAAGCTTCACGGCATTCGGTTCAATGGACCCAAACGGAGATGGTGAATCCACAAGTACGAGTTTCTCACTCGCAGGCGGATACCTGTATCCTGCCGACGTCAGTCCATTCGCATCGCAAAATTGGCGCTGGTACGACGATGCGCCTCAAGCAACGCCTCTCGTTCCGTATGCAGGGGAAAACGTTGCCCCGTCAGCGATTCCATACGACGATCCATTTAAACTTCGCATCACTGTTAACAACCTTGGCCCCGATTACTCGAATATAAAGTTTCGTCTGCAATATTCCACATCGTCCGACTTCTCGGTCGGGGAAGTGTTCGTCGGTGAAAATGGTGAATGCAGCGCATTGGTGGTTTGGTGTTACGCACCTGGCGGGGGCGCGGACAACGGCGTTATTGCCGAGATAACGCTTTCTGATCCGCAGGCGTGTTCGGGTAGTGTGGGCAATGGATGTGGTTCATATAATAAATCTGGCACCACAACGTCGCCATTCTTCTTTTTTGGCAGTACACGCAAAGAGTTCGACTTTACGATTAAACAAACAGATGCGCTCGAGAGCACCGTCTATTACTTCCGCCTTGTCGATAAGGTGACAAATGTTCCCGTCCCGCTGAACACGGGTGAGACGTACCCCAGTTTGGTGGTTGATGGTGGCACAATCTCGTTCTCGATTGGAGGTATCTCATCCGGGGCGAGTACAGAAGGTGTGACCACCGATATCACCACGCAGCCAACAAGTGTGAGTTTTGGAGCGCTTGGACTGGGTACACCCCGTATCGGGGCGCACCGGCTCACCGTCACCACGAACGCCGACAACGGATACAAAATCTATACCTATCAGCGCCAGGGCTTGCTCAGCCCGAGTGCACGTGAGATTCCACCGGTACTCTCTACGAACGATTCGCCGGCGGGATGGACGAGTGCGTGCTCGGCCACATCGACCGGTTGTTACGGATACCACACAGGAGAAGACGTGCTTGAAGGTGGTTCGATTCGTTTCGCGGCAGATGATTCGTTCGCGCGCTTTACTTCGAGTCCGACGGAAGTCGCATATGGCTCCGGCCCGACGTCTGCCTCGAGTACCGATATTATTTATAAAGTCGAAGTGCGAGATTCGCAGGATGCAGGCGCATATCAGGGAGCAATCGTGTATATCGTAACCCCCGTTTTTTAAACTGTGTATAAATTCCATCACATTTCCTTGTTATGCTGTCCCTACATGCACATATGACGCAGCGTTTTGCAATTCTTCCTCTGTTTGTGCTCGCCGTCATTGCTATTTCCTATCCGTTTATCGCGCGCGCCGATTCAACTGCGGACCTCACGGTTGTACCTGTCGTCGTTGACGAAAAAGCAAAGGCTCGCGACATTCTCAAAGAAGCCATAACTGTTACCAATACGACGCAGCGGAAACTCAATCTATACACAACCGTCAACGATGTGACGCCTCAGGAAGGGCAAGAAGAGTTCGTATCAGCACTCGGGGCCGATGATAAAAAAGACTCTCTGGCCAACTGGATAGAAATCTCACGCGGCGTTGTTGAGTTGAAACCGGGCGAGACGCGTGAGATTCCGTTTGTAGTGCGCGTCAGTCTCAATGCACTTCCGGGCACCTACCATGCAGATATCTCGTTCTACGAAGGTTCCACACTGGCAGAGGCGCAAGCCAGAAGCCCGCTGGGGGTTGTTACGGTGAACACCGATGTACAGGCAGAGATAAAGGAGTCTATGCAACTCAACAAGTTCGTCACCGACAGTTTCTTCTTTTCTGGTGACGACGTGTTATTTAACTACCAACTCGAGAATATAGGCAATCAGAGTTTGATGCCAAAGGGAGAAATCCGTATCTACGACCGCAAAGGCAGGGAAGTGGCCTCGGTTCCCGTGAACCCGGACGGAAAGTCGTTTACGCCTGAACAAGCAGCGCAGTTAGCGAGCGCTTGGAGTTCTGCGCAGGGTTTCGGTAAGTTCAAGGCGTTTCTCAATATTGACTACGGCAACAATCAAAGCGGTTCGTTGCAAGACACAGTTTTCTTCTGGATTATCCCGTGGCAGCAACTCGCGGCGATTTTTGTGGTGAGTGTGATTGCGATTATTGTTTCGGCTCTCTATTTCCATCGATGGCTTGAACACCGTCATATGCAGCGATTTGCTCTTGCGGGAGCGGGAGCGGGAGTTATGCCGGCCCCTGTTGGGATGGTACTCACCCCCGCAGCCGCACCAAAAAAGTTTACGGCAATCATGCCCGAGCAACCGAAACCTGTAAAAAAAGGCTTCTTTGCTCGCTTCAAGCGTGAGAAGCGCACAGAAGTAGTAGCATCTGCAGCAGTTGTTGAAGCTGTGCCTGTGCCTGTGCCAGAGTCAGCGCATGTCGCGACGCAAGCCGAGGTAGCGGTGCACGAGGTGCAGCAAGCTCCCGCGCAGCGCGAGCAGGCCCCGCGCACCATCGACCTCACGTCTTCACAACCACAGGTGGCGCAGAAACGAAACGTTGGACATGTCATCAACCTCAAAAACGGACTATGACGTTCGCATTGCGGCGCGCGTCACTCGCTGCGCTCATGATTGGAGCACTGCTTATTTCGCCGCTCTCGGCGTCGGCTCAAGAATCGCTCTCCGTCACAATCACGCCGCCACTTTTTCAACTCACCGTTGGCCCTGGGGAGTCGTGGACGAGCAACATTCGGGTCGTCAATAACAATTCATATGCTGTCACCTATGGTGCACAGGTGGTTGATTTTGAATCGCAGGGCGAAAGTGGTCAGGGTAAATTTGTGCCACTCATCGAGTCATTTACGAATGAGCCCAAGCGCACCGATTCACTCGGTGCATGGATTGCGATATCAAAGGAGCCGATAACCATTCAAGCGGGAGAAAGTGCACAGGTTGAATTCACTGTGCAGGTTCCGGAGAATGCCGATCCCGGCGGCCACTACGCTGCGATAATGGTCGGTCCGTACAAGGGGAGTGATTCCGAAGCGGGCTCGCATATGAAAGTATCGAGTTTCGTCACCTCTCTATTATTTGTGCGTATTAGGGGCGAAATAATAGAGAGTGGACGCATTCGAGAGTTCACAACTGATAGCTCGCTCTATCAGCGTCCCGAAGCAAAATTCGCGCTTCGTTTTGAAAACACTGGCAACACGCACCTGCGTCCGCAGGGTTCAATCACGCTCTATAACATGTGGGGTAAGGAGCGCGGACAGGTGCTTATCAACGAAAACAGTAACTTTGGCAATGTGCTGCCACGGTCCGTCCGGAAGTTCGAGTTTTCCTGGAGCGGAGAACAGAATCTGCTCGACATTGGTCGCTACAGCGCAATCGTGACACTCGGATACGGAGATGATGGCAAGCAAAGCACATCTGCCACCACCTATTTTTGGGTAATCCCGATGGTTCCTGCTGCGATTACTCTCGGAATCATTCTCTTCATTGGCTTTCTCATGACTTGGTTTATCCGCCGCTACATTCGGCGAGCACTTGCGCTTGAGCGCATGTATCGGGGTATTCCAGAGCATCTTGATGTGCCCGACAGGCAGGTACAAGAACCCGTTGAACACATGCCGTCGTTGCGGGCGCTGGTGCAGCCAATCAAGGAGGGGGTTGTTGATTTGAGAAGCATCGCATCAGCGAAGCACATAGATATGCCGCTTGAGACACCGACGTATCGCGCACCACTTACATTTGGGGGCTTTGTGCGCAAATACAAGCTTTTCTTTGTGTTTCTGGTAATTTCTGCCGCATCTATTGCGGGAATATGGCTCTATTTCGCGACTGTGCTTGTGCCAGCGCGCAGTTTCGAGATAAAAGAACTCCCGCAACAGGAGCAAATGGGGCCGGATGTTCCACGCGAGCAGCAGTAGAACACGCTCTCCACAGTGTTATCCACCCAGAAATCCACGTTTTTAGGCCGTTATCCACATGGTTTGGCTTGATATCAACTTCTTTGTCAACAGGATGCCGTATACTTTACACATGCGAGTTTATCAGGCCCCGTACGTTTTTAGCTGCTTCGGTCGAGCGATAGCAGGTGGACGCGTATTTTCTCTCTAGGGTGCAGACACATTCGCGCAATTAACACGCTTATTAAAGAAGCCAAAAAAGTTCTATTTATATGAACCTATTCGAACAAGTTAAGCATCCGGCTGCGTCGGTCCTCTCGTCGCCCCTTGCAATGGTTCTCATCATCGCAACCTTGCTGTGGGCCACGGGCGCACCCTTGCTTATGCATAGGGCAGACGCCGCACAGGTGACGAGCATCAGCGACACGCTGTCGGATTCCGATCTCGGCGTCGCAACGAAGCACGTTGTGCGCTTCACAACAGCATCATCATCTCCAGCAGGGAGCGTGATGGCATTTGTGCTCGATCCTGCAGGAAGCAACTTCTCAATGATTGGTCCATCAGCAACCACGACGCAGATTCAAACTACGGGCATGACGCTCGTTACCACATGCGGTGGTGGGTCAGACGAAGTCACATTCTCGCAAAATTACACCGGTGGCTCGGAAGGATTTTCCTTCACGGTCTGCGCGGGTGACACTGTTACCTCGGGAGCAAAGACACTTGTTATCGGTACCTCAACGCCAATTATCACCAATCCTATTACGGCTGGCTCGTACCGCATCACGATGACAAACAGCGGTAACAGCGACTTCGGCGAAACGCGTGTTGTTGCCATCGACGATGTGGTTGTAACCGCTTCGGTGGACACAACATTCACATTCTCGATTACCGGCATGGCTACATCGTCTGTTGTAAACGGCGAAACACTGACCGGATTCTCCTCATCGACGTATCTGGCCTTCGGTACGCTGACGGCCGGTGCGCCAAAAGTGCTCGGTCAACGGTTGAACGTAGTCACAAACGCTGCCTTCGGTTACTCGGTGACTGTTGTCGAAGACACAAACCTCCTCTCATCAACGGGTGCTGATATCGACACCTTCAAGGATGGTGCTAATAGCACGCCCACCGCCTGGACATCTCCACTCAATACACTTGGTACAGAAGCCACGTATGGACACCTCGGCCTCACGAGTGACGACGCAGTGCTATCAGGTGGCGATGAGTTCGGCACACAGCTCTTCTCTGGTGAATTCAACGTGCCTCGCCAAGTGATGTATCACAACGCTCCAGCTGATGGCGTAACCGCCGGTGTAGGCTCGACGACTGTAGCGTACAAATTGGAAATCGGAACGCTGCAGGAAGCAGGTTCTGATTACACCAACACACTGACCTACGTCGCAACACCTATCTTCTAAGCTCGAAAAAGTCTTGTTTTCATGCAACATCCCCGCAGTGTAGCGGGGATGTTGCATGCAGGGGCCGTGGTAGAGTAATCACATAATCTTTTTTCGATCAGCAACCATGAACGCAACACTGCGAAACCAGCTTGTAGGCATATCTGTCATCGTCCTTACATTACTGATAGGGGCAAACGCTGCATTTGCACAATTATCAGAAGGTATCGAAATCAAGCCGGCTGTTATTGAAGACCGTGCGGATCCTGGCGAAGTCTATAACTTTACGATTCGTGTCACGAATATTTCCAGTAGCGAAAAGACGTTCTATCTCACTGCACAAGATATTTCAGGCCTCACTGATGCGGGCCTGCCAATCTTTTCCGAGGAAACAGAAATTACGCCATATGAATTAAGTTCGTGGATTGAATTGCCGGATGCGCAGATTACACTCGGGCCCAACGAAGCGCGAAGTGTTCCATTTACCATTCGTGTGCCGAATGACGCGTCTCCGGGTGCGCACTTTGGCGGCGTCTTTTTGGACGCACGACCGCCGAAGCAGCGAGAGAACGGGGCTGCAATCGGTCTGAAAATTGGCTCAATCATCAATCTACGCATTGCAGGCGACGCGGTTGAGGACGCCCAGCTGCGCGAATTTTCAACGGGGCACATTGTGTATGGTTCGGCAGCGCAGGTAGATATACAGACGCGAATAGCCAACCTCGGTAATGTTCTGCTACGACCGCACGGTCTTATAGAAATTACTGACATGCGGGGTTCGAAAGTCGGCGTTGTCAAAGTAAACGATATAGGGGCGGGTGTGTTCCCGGCAACCGATAAAACATTTACTGAAACGTGGGAATACGACGGAGTTGCATTTGGCAGATACCAGGCAGTTGTGAGCATGGTTTACGGCGAAGATGGTCGAAAAACCGTATCCGCTGCGACGAGTTTCTGGGTGCTTCCACTCAAGCCTATTCTCACCGTGCTCGGCACACTCTTCGCGGCACTCCTGGTGCTCTATATGCTCGTGCGTATGTATATCTCGCGTAAGCTCCGCGAAATGAGCGGGGGACGCGGTGGGGGAGATTTATATGCGCGTCGCAATCAGTCGCCGGTTCCAAAGCTGCTCATCATAGCCCTTGCGCTCTTGTTCCTCGCCATCATGTTCCTCGTACTTTTGTTCCTGATGTTTGCATAATACATGCATGAAGAAGCGCCCAAATACAGTCTCACACGAAAAAGAGGTGATTCGACGCACAGCGATTGTGATTGCCCTTGCGCTGTTTATGTATGCCACATCAATTGACTCGCCGAAGGTCCTGGTAAACACCGCTGCCTCTATGGCGGGAAGCGCAGTTATTGGCATGACAGCTGGAGTGCCGGCAAATCCGTATAACACTGCAGCAGAGCAGCTCGCACAAAAACAGGCAGATCTTGATGCGCGCGAAGCAACTGTGGCAGCTATCTCGGGCGGGTCGCTCACCAGTACGCGCACATTGGCGGCCGCAAGTTTTTGCGTCAGCATCCTTGTGCTCGTTCTTGTTGCCGCAAACTACTATATGGATTTCCGACGCGGACGTCGGATGATTGCGTAGCATATCCATCGGCCACGTTATACTAGAGTGAATGAAAGCGCTCCTGCGATGGATCGTTGTGACAGTATGCACGGTCGTATTCACGACAGTCGGTTTGAATGCATTTGATAATCGCGACACCCCGCAGAACTCCATGCTCGGCGCGGCGTTTAGTGCAGTTGCTGGGCAAGCGAGCAGATGCCCGAGTGGAATGGCGTTTGTGGGCACTACCGGGGGTGGTTTCTGCATCGACGCGTATGAAGCATCTGCCAATGATTCCTGTCCATCGCTAGACCCTGCGAGTAAAGCACAAACGAGCGATAACCTTGCCATCTCGGCATGTAAGCCGACGAGCGTTGCAAAAAAGTCTCCGTGGAGAAACATTTCGCGTGACCAGGCGGAATATGCGTGCGCGCGTGCAGGCAAGCGGCTCCCGAGCGCATCTGAGTGGTACAAAGCTGCGCTCGGTACGCCCGACAGCGAAACGCTCACCAGTGATAGCTGCAACGTGGGTCTGCGTGGCAGCGGTGCGGTGGACAAAACAGGCGTACGAAAAGATTGTGTGTCGCCGTCGGGCGCGTATGACATGATTGGAAACGCGTGGGAGTGGATGCAAGAAACAGTGACCGACGGTGAGTTCAAAGGAAAAAAGCTTCCTGAAGAGGGATACATTACGGGAATCGATGGAGACGGCACACCGGTTGCGACTAACCACGACACTCCCGATGAATCGTTTTTCAACGATTATTTCTGGCTCGACCCAACCGACACGCGCGGTATTTTGCGCGGCGGCTACTGGAATAGTCAGGCCGATGCAGGACAATACGCAATCAACATTACGGTGCCTTCGTCATTCGCAGGCGAGGCTGCCGGATTCCGCTGCGTCAAAGATTTATAGTATGCGGCGCTTTCTTGTTGTAATAACGTTCGTGCTACCGCTCATTGCTTTGCATACTGTACAGGCGGGATACATGTCACCGATTTCGGATCTCATTTCAACTTCTGTGCCTTCGAGTGCCGCGAACCATATTGTTACGTTCACGGTCAGAAACGCAGTGCCCGCATCGGGAACGATTACCATTACTCCCGAAGATGCCTTCAGTATTCCCGGAGGATTTGATTTTACCGACGTTGATGTTGCAGTCTCCAACGGCGGACCGTATGCGGAACACAACCTTGCAGCGTTACCGAGTGCGAGCGAAGACGGCGTCACGGTTGTAAGCGGTGCCTCGGGTTCAATCACGATTGCGCTTTCATCGGGTAGTGGCATTGCAGCAAATGAATCAGTGCGCGTTATTCTTGGCACGAATGCGACTCACCAAGTTGTTGGAGATGTATCGCCCGTCAACCCAGCGCTCCCTGGTTCGTACCGCGTTCGTGTGAACACGGCAAACGGCGCAACCCCAATCGACGACGCCAAAGCAATGTTTGTGGTTGTGACCCCGATTACGCTTACGACTGTCGTCACCGATAATGCGCCACAGGTATTAAATGCGCTCCCGACAGGAACAATTCCGGCTGGAAGCGCCATGGTTGAGCTCTCATTTCAAACAAATGTTATGGCGACCTGCAAATACGCCACATCCTCTGGAATCACGTATGCATCAATGCCAAACACGTTTTCAGCGGTTGGCCAGCAACTCCATTACGGCGTTGTGAGCGGCCTCGCTGACGGGGGAACCTATTCGTACTACATCCGTTGTCGCGACACATTCGGAGCAACAGCACAGAGCGACTACGTGCACACGTTTTCACTCGCAACCACGCCAACGGTTACGACATCGGATGGCAATACGCCGGGGGTTGCGTCTACGGGAGCGGGTGGGGCAGGTGGTTCTGGAGGAGCGGGCTCATTTGCGGGCGGCAGCTCACTGCTGTTCCAGTCAACGGTAAAGATTTCCGGATTTGCACCAGCAAACAGCTCGGTAACAATATTGAAAGACGGCACGCAGCAGGCCAACGTGCTTGCGGGAAGCAGCGGCGCATTTAGCACAACAATTTCAGCGCTTGAGCGAGGCACCTATTCGTTCGTGAGTTTTGCAACTGACGCAAGAGCACGAAAGTCGTCACGTTTTTCTTCGACGCTCACGTTGAATGCCGGTACGGTAAACGGTATTACCGGAGTTCTGCTTTCACCAACGATTTCGCCCGATTCCGAATCGGTTGCTCTGGCCGAGAGTGTGCGTGTCTCCGGCGTTGGAGTGCCGGGAACCATCGTTCACCTCATTGTTCGCGATGTGCCGGCAAGTGGCACAGCGGGGGTAGCGAAGGAGTACACAGCGTCTACCTCACTAGAGAATGCTGCAGGCACTGGTGGAGTCTGGGAGTTTACAATCCCCGCAAAAGATTTAAAACGTGGCACGTATGATATTAAAGTAAAAACAGTTACCCCATCTGCCTCGAGTGAATACAGCGCGCCTGTGTACGTGGGAGTGGGGGAGGCTCCATCGCGACAGGTCGATAACGACAATCGCTCCGACATCAATAAAGACGGAAAAGTAAACTTGGTCGACTTCTCGATTTTGCTCACGCATTGGAACGAGGATGACCCCGATGCCGATATCAACGAGGACAATACGGTAAACTTGGCCGACTTCTCGATTCTCCTCTTCAACTGGACGGGTTAATATGCGAGTAATGCCACAGTCACGAGCCACACGTATCGCGCTTGCTGCCGCTGCCATTGTGCTGATTGCGCTCGGACTTTTCTACTGGCGCTATCATCCGCGCTCCGGCATTACGAACTTCACACAAGAATACGAACTTGTGCTGAAAGACTACAGCGGTGCCGACGTGCGACTATCGCAATTTAAACGCGAAATTCTCGTTGTGCATTCGTGGGCAACGTGGTGCACGTACTGCGCAGACGAAATAAACAATCTGACCACGCTGAAGAAGAAATACGGAGACCGCATCCAGATTTTGGCACCAAATCGTGCCGAGTCGGTGCAGGTTGCAAAACCGTTTACCGACGCACTCGCCGTGGGAGAGAGTATGCTGTTCCTCCTTGATCCTGACGATGCGTTCTATAAATCTATTGAGGGCTATGCGATGCCTGAGACGTTGTTTATCAACGACCGAGGCGAGGTGTTCTACCACCAACACGGACCGATGAATATCTCGGAAGTGGAGGCAAAGATAAACGAACTCACCAAGTAGTTGTTGAAGCGCTACTTGAGCTCGGCTGCGTTTGAGTCATCTCGGAATTGAACAAACTCCTTTTGGAGGACTTCGAGCTGCTCATCGGAGAGGTCTTCAACATCGATGAGTTGGTTGCGTGCCTCGGTCTGCGCTTTGATGAGCTCGTCGAGTTTCAAGTGTATGGCATGCGCATCGCGGTTCTGTGTGTTTTGAATGAGAAAGACCGCAAGGAAGGTGAGTACGGTTGTTGCGGTGTTAATTACCAACTGCCAGGTGTCGGAATACCCGAAGTATGGTCCAGAGAGTGCCCATAAGAGTGTTATAAAACACGCGAGCGCAAAGGCCCACGGTGCTCCCATGGCGCGACTTGCTTCTTGGGCAATTCGACGAAAGATTTCATGCATGCCACTAGTATACCCCGTGAGATAGGCTGCAATAGATGATGCGGAACGACGGGGGTGTTTATCTCGTGGGGTGTAACCTCCTATTGGTTTTGAGAATTACCCTGTTACCATGCCCTGTATGACAGCATGGCAGGCGTACGAAAAATACAGAATTATGCCCAACCTTCGGCAGCATCAAATGCGGGTTGCCGCCCTCGCTCGCGCTATGGCGAGTGAGCTGAAGGCAGATGCTGACACGGTTACCCGTGCAGGACTGCTTCATGACATGGGCAACATTATGAAAGCCGACTTTTCGCAATTCCCGCCAGAATTTTATGGAGAGAAAGGTATTGAGTACTGGCAAGAGGTAAAAAAAGACTGTGGGGAGCGCTACGGCCTTGATGAGCACACGGCAACCTCGGCGATAGCAAAGGAGATTGGAGCGTCAGACAGGGTTATCGGACTTATTGAGGCGATGGGCTTTTCGAAGGCTGAGACTGTGCTGCGCGAAGGTTCAACCGAACTACAAATACTCGAGTACGCCGACCAGCGCACGGCACCCTACGGAATAACTGCAATGGAAACGCGTTTGTGCGAGGGCCACGCGCGCTATAAGGCACGCGCCCGTTCAGACTATGGAGAAAACGACGAGCGGTTCGAAAAGAATTGCGGATTTCTTGTAGAAATTGAACAGAAACTCTTCGCGGGACTCTCAATCACTCCGGAGTCGCTGACAGAAGAGTCGCTGACAGCAACAATCGAATCTCTGCGCGACTACCACATCGTCTAAAACCTGGAGCCGATGTCCGGGATTGAACCGGAGACCTCGTCCTTACCAAGGACGTGCTCTACCAACTGAGCTACATCGGCACTACTACGCTCCGGTTACACCGGAGCTTCGAAGTGCAAGCGGTAGTGAAAAGTCCTACTGCTTGTCCTGCGAAGCTCGAGCACATACGAGCGAAGCTGGGAGCTACATCGGCACTACACCAACTAAACCATCGACACACAGAGGCCCACACAAAAATTTTTTGCGTACAACCTGGAGCCACCTCCCGGATTTGAACCGGGGACCCTCCCCTTACGAAGGGGATGCTCTACCAACTGAGCTAAGGTGGCGAAAACTGAGACGAAACAGAGAGAGAATACGCTATTCCGCTCGCTTTTTCAATCAATGCGACTGTATACCCCGTGAGATAAACACAATCTTTCGATTCGTTGCGATAGATTCACAAAATATCTCACGGGGTATACTGCCGGGATGGAAGGTAAAGAAGCAATACAGGCGCGTATCGCAGAAATCGAAACGTTGATGGGGGCGGCCGATTTTTGGTCGAACAAAGACCACGCACAAGAGGTGCTCAAAGAGTACCAGGAGCTTAAGGCAAAACTTGAGGGCAAAGGGGCATACGACAAGTCAGATGCGCTCGTCACCATTGTCTCCGGAGCGGGAGGAGACGACGCCGAAGATTTTTCTCGCATCCTGTATGAAATGTATACGAAATTCGTCTCATCGAAGGGCTGGAAAGTGCTCGCGCTCTCATCAAATGCAAACACGATGGGCGGCTATCGGAGTATTTCGTTTGAGGTAGTAGGCGCCGGCGCCTATGGCACGCTCAAGCATGAGGCAGGCGTGCACCGGTTGGTTCGCATGTCGCCGTTTAACTCCGCAGGTAAGCGACAAACATCGTTTTCACTCGTCGAAGTACTGCCACGGCTCCCAGATGCGGGAGAGCTGCAGATTCCGGATAAAGAGCTCGACGTATCTGTTGCGCGCTCAGGTGGTCCGGGCGGGCAAAACGTGAACAAACGTGATACCGCCGTTCGCATGACGCATATCCCAACAGGGCTCGCTGTCCAAGTAACGAGCGAGCGCTCCCAGGCTCAGAATCGCGAAAAAGCAATCGAATTGTTGCGCGGCAAGCTCTTTAAGCTGCGGGAAGATGCGCAAATCGCAGAATCACGCGGGCTCTCGGTTGCGGCAACAACAAAAATCGAATGGGGCAGCCAAATTCGCTCATACGTGCTTCATCCGTACCAGCTCGTGAAGGACCACCGTACCGAACACGAACGCAGAGATGTGGAAAAAGTCCTCGAAGGAGACATCCAGTCCTTCATCGACGAGGAAAAGAAGCTTACGGAGTAATGCTCGGCTGTGTTAAGCCGCGGTTTGGAGAGCCTCGTGGCTCAGGTATAATGATTCGACAGTTTCTTCGGTTTCTCTGGATTGTCCGAGACGGCCGCGCGAGTGCGCATTACGGTAATGCAATTTCCCATGATCTATTTCGACAAAGTGACCAAAATATACGCTACGGGCGTCGCCCCGGCGGTCGCAGACGTTACGCTCGGTATTGAACCGGGGGAGTTTGTATCTATTGTGGGTCATTCAGGGGCCGGGAAGACGACGCTACTCAAAATGCTCTTTGCAGAAGTGTTTCCGACCGAGGGCGCAGTTTATTTTGGCTCCAAACCGATTACCGAACTCTCCGATAAAGAACTCCTACGCATGCGTCGCAACATAGGCACCATTTTCCAGGATTTTCGTTTGTTGCCGACAAAAAACGTATACGAAAATATTGCATTCGCACTTGAGGTTGCAGGAAAGTCCGACGAAGACATTCAGGCCGACGTTCCACACGTGCTCGACCTCGTAGGACTTGCAGACAAAATCTGGAACTTCCCGCACGAGCTCTCTGGTGGAGAACAGCAGCGTATCGCGATTGCACGTGCAATCGTCAATCAGCCGGATGTATTGATTGCTGATGAACCAACAGGCAACCTCGACCCAATCAATGCACACGACGTTGTGGAGATTTTGAAAAAAATCAACGACCTTGGTACTACGGTGCTGCTTACTACACACAATAAATCAATCGTGGACTCGGTTGGTCGCCGCGTAGTTACGATGGATCAGGGAAGAGTCGTGCGAGACGATAAGCAGGGTAAATACGTATTATGATGAGGTTACAGCGAATAGGTGATAGGGAATAGTCCGATTCAAAATATTCTATGCGTGTACTACCACCTATAACCTATAACCTATAACCTAAATTCTTATGGCTCTTTGGCTCAGCATGAAACGAGTGACCCGGTACGGCATAACCGGATTTGTTCGCAATGGATTCATTTCGCTTTCAGCGATACTCAACCTCACCATCACACTGGCAATCTTTGCGGTGTTGATGATTTCGCTGGCTGCGCTCGATTCCACGCTTCAGCAGCTCACCAACAAGGTAGACGTGACCGTGTACTTTACACCGAGCGCATCACTTGACCAGATTTCTACAGTACAGAACTCCCTCAAGGCGCTTCCAGAGGTCGCATCAGTGAAATACGTGAGCCGCGAAGATGCACTCAATGAGTTCAAGGAGCGACACAAGAACGACCAGCTTACCCTCCAGGCACTCGAGGAGCTTGGCGACAACCCGCTCGGGGCCTCAATCGAAATCCGCGCCAAGGAAACTTCGCAATACGAATCAATCGCAAAATACCTTGAGGATCAGGCTGCGGGTCAAACTGGCTCAGCCACATTTATCGACAAAGTGAACTTTTTCCAGAACAAGGCAGCAATCGACCGCTTAACCAACATCATCCAGACATCGCAAAAGATGGGTATAGCAATCACCATCATCCTTGCCATTTCGTCGTTCCTGAGCGCGTTTACCACCATTCGCTTGGCAATCTACACCGCGCGAGACGAGATAGGGGTCATGAATCTCGTTGGGGCAGGGCACTGGTATGTCCGTGGACCATTCATGATAACCGGCATCCTCTACGGCATCGTTTCAACCGTAATTGTGATAGCTATTCTCTATCCCGTAACGCTCTGGCTTGGGCCTGGCTCGGAGCGCTTCTTGGGCTCCTTTAACGTATTTACGTACTACAATGAGTTCTTCCCGGTCATGTTTGTGAGCCTGCTAGGCGCAGGGACCGCAATCGGAGCACTGTCCAGCTTCCTTGCAGTCCGCCGCTACTTGAAGATGTAACGACTGCCTGTACTGGCGCATTTCTTCTTTACGAGAACCCTGCGGTCGCCCTCACCGTACTGCTCAGTACGGCTCAGGCGCCGCTTTCCCGTGCCTCGAACTGCATCCAGTACAGGCAGTCTCCGATTTGTGGCTTTCCCCCAGACTTAAACTGCAGGTACTGCCGCTTCGTATGTTAGAGTGGACCCCATGCAGCGTGCGCACGCAGGGCATAAGTATATTTTCGTCGTGGGCGGAGTAATGTCCGGCGTCGGCAAGGGAATTACTACTGCTTCAATTGGAAAAATTCTCGCTGCCCGCGGGCTCTCCGTCAATCTCGTAAAAATAGATCCGTATCTCAATGTTGATGCGGGCACCATGAACCCAACAGAGCACGGGGAAGTGTTCGTACTTGAGAGTGGCTTGGAAACAGACCAGGACATGGGTAACTACGAACGATTCTTGGGACGCGACTTGGGCCCGGAAGACTACATGACCTCCGGAATGATTTATAAAGATGTCATCGAGCGCGAGCGCAACTTGGGTTACGGCGGAAAATGCGTCGAAGCCGTGCCGCACGTGCGCGACGAAATCATTCAGCGCTTTGAAAAAGCGGCAGAGCTCGCAAAGTCAGATGTAACAGTTGTTGAAATCGGGGGCACCATCGGAGACTTTCAAAATGCTCTCTTTATAGACGCGGCCCGCGTGATGCACCTGCGCCACTACGGCGATGTGCTTTTTGCAATGGTCTCCTACATGCCAGTACCAGGCACAATCGGGGAGATGAAAACCAAACCGACCCAGAACGCGATTCGGCAACTGAACTCATATGGTGTGCAGCCCGATATTTTGATTGCGCGCGCAAACATGCCACTCGATCAGAAGCGCAAAGAAAAACTTTCGATTTCGTGCTCAGTCCCAGCGGCACACATTATTTCGGCCCCAGACGTTGATTCTATTTACGACGTGCCGCTCAACTTTGAAGCCGATGGACTCTCCGACATTATTTTGCGAGAGCTGAATATAGAAGCGAAACAAGAGTCCGACTTGTCGGAGTGGAAAAATCTCTCCGCGCGCATGCACAACGGCTCCAAGGTTGTGAAGATTGGCATTGTTGGAAAGTATTTTGATACAGGGGACTTCGTTCTTTCCGACGCATACCTCTCTGTTATCGAAGCGATTAAATACTCCGCGGCGCATTTAGGTGTAAAGGCAAAGATTGATTGGCTCAATGCCAAGACCTACCAGACCGACCCCGCAAAAGTTTCTGAGCTCTCGGGCTATGACGGTATCATCGTTCCTGGAGGATTTGGCGAAACGGGTATCGAGGGCAAAATTAACGCCATTCAATTCTGTCGCGAGAATAAGGTGCCGTACTTCGGTTTGTGCTACGGCATGCAGCTGATGACCGTTGAATATGCACGGAACGTTGTCGGTCTCAAAGACGCAAACACAACGGAAATTAACAAAGACACGCCGCATCCAATCATTGCTATCTTGCCCGAACAAATTGAAAAGTTGGCGCGCAAAGACTACGGCGGCTCGATGCGTCTTGGTGGCTACGAATGTGATTTGGTTGCGGGCACAATTGCCGCAGACGCCTACGGTGCAACGTCAATCTCAGAACGCCACCGCCACCGCTACGAAGTGAATCCCGACTATGTTGAACAGCTCGAGGGCGCAGGGCTTGTATTCTCCGGACGTTCGCCTGATGGTCATTTGATGGAGATTGCAGAACTGCCAGTGAGTGTGCATCCGTTTATGCTCGGTACTCAGGCACATCCTGAGCTGAAGGCTCGACCGCTCTCACCGCACCCGCTCTTTACTGCTTTTTTGAAGGCGTCTCTCGAGAGGAGTGGCGAAAAATAGCATGACAATATGAAGCTCGTTTCGCTCAACATTGAGCGCTCGAAGCATCTTGATAGGGTTATTCCGTTTCTACAGAGCGTTCGCCCCGACGCGGTGTGTCTGCAGGAGCTCAAAGAAGACGATATTGAACAGTTCAAGCAAGCTCTCGTAATGAATTGTGAGTTTGCTCCGTTTGGACTGCACCCGAAAGAAACGGGACACACCGATGATATATCAATAGTTGGCGTCGGTATTTTTTCACGCACAATTTCAGCCACCTCCAAGAACTACTATCTCGGAAATGAGACCGACGCACGAACAACCCGAGCTCTTCGACTTCAACACCTCGCGTTACTTTCGTGCGACGTGGAGCATGATGGAATAACATTCCGTGTTATCACGACTCATTTTACTTGGGCACCAAACGGCGGCACGAACGCAGAACAGCAACGCGACCTCCCCGCCATGTTGGATGTGCTCTCGGCTGCTGGGGAGTTTGTACTGTGCGGCGATTTTAATGCACCCCGCGGTGGTGATGTGTTTTCTCGAATCGCTGCACGCTATACAGACAACATTCCGGTTGAATACACGACCACCATCGACCCGCTACTTCACCGTGCCGGGCCGTTGCCGTACGTGGTCGACGGACTGTTTTCAACGCGAGGCTACGAAGTGACCGCTGTTCGTCTGCAAGACGGAGTATCCGACCATCAGGCCATTATTGCGCACATTGAGAAACGCTAAGCGATATACTTACTCACAATGGAGCGCTTCCAAGAGCTCGTGACGATTACTGCCGGAATATTGGCAGGCTTCTACGGCATGCTCGTTCAGGAGATTTCATATATCGCAGCCCCAGCACGAGCAGCTGCGCCAACAACAGAAGTGCTTTTCATAGGCGATATGATGTTTGATCGTTCAATTCGTGTAGCGATGCAATCCTACGGTTCCGACTTCATTTTTTCGTGCATAAGCACAGAATTGGCAGCTGCTGATTTAACAGTGGGGAATCTTGAGGGGCCAATTACACCCTATCCATCTAAAAGTGTTGGCTCCGCAGTCGGCTCTCACGACAATTTTGTTTTCACATTTCCCGAGTATGTTGCGCCGCTTTTGCACCGACAGAATGTGCGCGTAGTTTCGCTTGGAAACAATCATATTTATAACTTTGGAGAGGAAGGAGTGGACTCTACAGTGCGCGCGCTCGAGGCAGCAAAGGTGGGTTATTTCGGAGAACCGGGTGGATATTCCGTTTCCGAAGTCGAAAGCAATGGCGTGCCACTGACACTCATTGGGTACAACGAGTTCGACGAGGGCTCGACACCACTGCTCGCTATCAATCAAATTACCGATGCGCGTGAGAAGAAACGCATCCCCGTGGTGTTCGCTCATTGGGGCGACGAATACAAACCCGCTACCGAGCGCGAAATCTCGCTGGCGCACAAATTTATTGATGCGGGGGCGGAGCTCGTGATAGGCGCACATCCGCACGTCATCCAGGCGTCTGAAATCTATAAGGGCAAACATATCTACTATTCGCTCGGGAACTTTATATTCGACCAGTATTGGAACGAGGCAGTATCAACAGGGCTCACGGTGCGGGTAACGTTTAACGAGCAGGGTGTGTTTGCCGTACACGAATCGAAAGTGTCGCTCGGACGCGATCGCAGAACATGCCCCGTGAAGGAGGAGTGAAGTATAGATGAAATAAAAGATTGAATTTGCCGGTCAACGGGATATGATGGCCCGCATGACTCAAAACACTCGCTGGATTTCCATTGCACTCATTATTATCGCTATTATCGCCGCGAGCTTCCTGGGGCTGTACTACGGACCTGCTGCACGCGCATCTCGGGCGGACACAGGGGCCAAGGCGGTACTCGAAGCATTCGGGGGTAAGCTCAAGAACGTGTCGCTCATTGGCGAGAAAGCCGCTGTAGCGAAGGCAATCGAAGAAAATTACAGTGCATATGTAACAGCTGAGTTGCTCAGCGATTGGAAAGCGAACCCCGAGCACGCGCCGGGTCGACTCACATCGAGCCCATGGCCGGCACGACTTGGTGTAGCGACCACAAGGGCGCAAGGCGCAGGCCGCCTCATGACAGGTGAAGTGATTCTTGTGACGAGCGAAGAGGCGGTAGGGGAAAGCGCAGACACGGTGCCGTTTGTGGCGTTGCTTATCCCTACGGAAGATGGGTGGAAAATTGCCGCCTACCAGGAAGAGCAAGTACAGACCCTCAAAAAGATTCCAACGAGCGATGAGGATATTCCAGGAGCCAAGTAGTTCACATATTGATTGAAAAAGCCGCCTACAAGGGCGGCTCTTTCATTCGTGCTGCGGGACAAGGACACCTGGGAAACCCAAGGCGACCAATGTTTCTTAGCGGTACTCCGCCTTAGAAACATGAAGCACTCCTGTGGTGTTTTCCCAAGCCTTCCT
Source organism: uncultured Candidatus Saccharibacteria bacterium (assembly GCA_964471165.1). Lineage (GTDB taxonomy): Bacteria > Patescibacteriota > Minisyncoccia > Phycocordibacterales > UBA2100 > UBA10103. The sequence goes on along the minus strand of CAYYEX010000003.1, from coordinate 81,782 downwards.
CCACGGGAAAACAAATGTTTTCCCGACCCCTTTCCTCCAAGTCCCGCAGCACTCACTCATGTGCTGGGCTCATTTCGTTCGTGCTGCGGGACTTGGACTCGAACCAAGATACACTCCTCCAGAGGGAGTAGTCCTACCATTAGACGATCCCGCAATAATTTCTTCACTCACCGGTCTTTCCTTTCAATATCTCTCTGCCTATACCTGACTTATAAAACCTTTCAGCTTTACGAGCCAAATCATACGAAATATATGCCTCGTAGTAAATCAGTGTGAAGGGTCGATTGTTTTTCGTGTACATTCCGCCGACTCCCGAGTTATGTTCCTTCAAACGTCGTTTCAAGTCATCGGTGGAGCCAACGTAGCGTCGACCATTCTTTTCACTCTTCAGCACGTATGCGTAATACATAATCTACGTCCCCGCCTGAGGCGGGTCGCCGTGGAGGCGACTACCATTAGACGATCCCGCAATGCGGCGTAGTTTAGCAGATATTATATATTTTTCAGCCTTTTTACATTTCGTGTTTCTACGTGGTATATGCTGGTCGTATCTGGCGGTGCCGCGCAAGAACGGCAAGAAACGCAATACATTCGGCCGCTCCAAGCAGAAGTGGCGTGTACACCAAATCGCCGAGCATCATGCTCCGAAGGAAGGGGAGACCGAGTTCGTACGAATACAGGAGACCGGAGAGGCTTTTTTCAAACCACGGGGAAAACGCCCAAACCGCCGCATTTGTAATCACAAAAAACAGGAGTGAAGACCCCATAATAACGACGCTGGTCGCTATGGCGCTGCGTGAGTGTCGCGTGACAATACTAAGCAGCCCCATGCATGCAATCGAGAAGTAGACAGACAGGAGAATCCGCCAGTCGTAGAATCCGATTACGATATCCGAAAGCAACATCGAGACGAGTGGGATAACAATTGCCCCCGTTGGCCCCACGTATCGTCCCGCAGTGACGGTGATTGCGGCGATAGGTGTAGCATTCGGCAGGTGCGGCACAAGTCGTCCGACAACGCCCACGCAGACTAGTCCGACAATTGTAGCAACTCGTGCAATCATATTTATTGTTTGGATTCCGAAAAGCGCCACTCGATAACCTCGCCTGGTACGGGTATATACGCGTCCGCACCCACCTGCGGCATAATGCCGTTCACTGTATATTGCCAGTACTTGTTATCCGTTCCGTTGCGAATGCCGTGCATGCTTTCAACGAGTGTACCGAGCCCGGAGTACTCCTTCGTTACCAGCTGCAGTGACGGGTCCGTTGCATCGAGTGAGCGCAATATAGCAAGGAGAGATTCGCGGCCGGACAACGTAATCGACTTGTTTTGATAGAGGCCCTCAATCATCACGGTGGCCGTGCCGGTCGTGACGTTCTCCTGCACAGTATTTTCCAGGGGCCCCGCAGGCCGTTCGGCATAGAAAATAACAAGACCAAACACAATCACGAGAACTCCAAAAATCTGCAGTGAGCGAATTGTTTTCATATATTACTTGTATACCGCGCCGGTATAGGTTGGCGCCACTTCTTGTATTTCTGCTCGGGTGGCAACGTATCGAGCGGTCGCGTAGAGGAGGCTTGAGAGGCGATTGAGATATGCTTTTGTCGTGTGCGAAATCGCTCGCTCGCTCGCGAGTGCTACAACGGTTCGCTCTGCTCTACGACTGACCGAGCGCGCATAGTCGAGCATACCGGATAGCTCAGTGGAACCGGGGACTACGAATGCGTGTGGATTTTCAATACGCATTTCGAGCACTGCTGTAATGCGCTCGAGATCGTCAACGTGCGCTTGAGAAATGCGTTTCGCCGCACCCGCCACCTCGGCTTGCACAATAAAAAGACATTCCTGTATCGTAAACAGAACACACTCAACCGTCCCCTCGGTTTGATCTCGTGCGAGCGTGTGTGCTCTGCAGTAGCCCAGCCATGAATTGAGCTCATCGAGTGTGCCGAGCGCTTCGTAGACCGGACTATCTTTCGGAAGTCGTTCCTTTGTCCCGTAAAGTCCAGACGTTCCCGTGTCTCCTTTGCGTGTATAGAGCATATTAGGCATTTATGTGAGCGTCGGATGGTATCACCATGTCGATATCGCACACACCACCAACGCAGGCGAGCTCCTTCTTCTGTTCAGTTTCATCAGTATGTTCGTATGTGAGCAGTTTCGAATAATCAACAGCGGGGAATGCGGCTGTGAGTTCCTCAAAGCGTTTTCGCGTAATCGTTTCGTATGGCGCGAGTCGGTATACGTGGTCGAACCGCGGGAGGAACGAGAGGCCTCCAATGATATCCCAGTTCTTTTGTACCCATCCCACCACGTCTATCCATTCGTCTTCACCGACCGAGATGGTTGCAGACGGGTTGTGCTCGGTGTAGTTGAGTTTGATTGTTTTCCAATACTCGAGTTGTTCAATAGCAGAAAAGTCGTCCTTGAAGCGTGCGCTGTCGGGAGACTCGACCGGAAACTCGAGTACGAATGTACTTGCGTTTTCAGCTGACTGGCCAACTTCTGGAAAGTGGGGAACACCTTGATCCCGAAGCATCTTAAAGAGGGAATCGGTAGCCGAGATGCGCACGCGTCGAATGTAGTACTTTGCGTGTCGCGGATGGATGCCGGAGGAGCAGTTGAATGTTTGCGACACGGTTCCCGAGGGCTTCACGGCGGTCACCGACATTGAGCGCGCAATACCGAAGCGCTTTGCATAGGTTGCGTTTGTTTCAACGGCGGTATCTCGCATTGCACGCAACGTCTCCGGTATACGCGAAGCCACACTATCCCATTGCCCGGTCACCGAAACACCGAGCAACGATTCCTCCTTGCAGTGTTTCGTCCAGTCCTTTGATATGTAATTAAATGATGTGAGTGTTGCCTGATATGTACCCAATATTGCCGCGAGGCGGGATTTGCGTACCAGTGTTTCGTGCGTATCGCCAGCGCGCGCGATTACCTCCGAGAGATTACAGAATTGTTTCGACTGAAGAATAATTTCGCCGCACGGATTGGTGCCGATTGATCCGTGCACAGAACCGTCCGCACCAATAAACCCGGTCTTTTTAAAGTACTTTTTTCGACGAGCTGGCATCGTGAGAGCGAGTGCGCCTCGATTGAAAATACCGCGCTCTCCCGAGCCGCTTTTCATGAGCGCAACCCACTCTTCCATGAGTTCTGTATTTGTGGGGCGGGACTCGTAGACGGCGGAATTGTTCGCCACCATGCGATGTGGATCGGTCAGATAAAATTGGCCCCTCTTCGCATCGCGCAGCTCCGTGTCGTCTAAATCCGACAGGCTAATCATCGCGGTGCGTCGCACACCGCCGGCCACGACGCATTCTCCAATCTTGCAGATGATGTCGTGCGCATCGATTGCGCGTAATCGTCGCCCTTGCCGCCGCATAATGCGCTCCCGCGCAAAATCGAGCAGTGCGCGCAGTGGTTCTGCTCCCGATGCTTTACCGCCCATCACCTTGAGTCGTGCGCCTGCGGGTCGGATGCCGGAGTAATCGAACGTAATGTCTTTTCCAGAGTACCAGCTTTGCAGTCCGAGCGTGAGCGCGTCGCACCATCCTTCCTTTGAATCGGCAACGATATGTACTGCGACTTTTTTGTTCGTTTGTTTTTGTATCTGCGGTAGTTTCTCTATGTTCTGACTTTCAACCGCAAAACCCACACCGCAACCTTGCATCGAAAGGTACATAATCTCCGCGAAATCAGTAAGTGACTCCGGTGCAATGAACGTGCAATTATATGCACAGGTATTGCAGCGGCGCGCCGCTTCTCCGGAGAACTGCATCAGTCGCATCGACGGCATAACGTCTTGTCGAAGAATGGCGTCGCGCAGCTCTGAATATTCCTCTGCGGAGAGCTTTGTGCCGAGATTCTCTTTCATGAATGACACATATCGGTCGACTGTTTCGACCCAAGTCTCTCGCCGGTTCTCGGCATCAATCCATCGCGCATACGTTCGCAAATACACGAACTCCCCGAGCGGATTGCCTTTGAAGTAGCTATGACTCACTGCGGCAAGCGCACGCACGTGTTCGGGTATTTCTCCCAGTTCGGCGCGAACGCGTGTGCGTTCAGCTCGGTAGAGAATGTATGCTTTAGCGGAGGCGGGGAACTCAAGAATCATTAAGACCTGTTCAACGACATCCTGCACACTCTCAACTGTGGGGACAAATGCATCGTTGTCAGATTTTTTCATTTGCAAATCCCGTACAACTGCCTCGGTGACCTTTTTTGGGGCCTCGGCGCGATGCTCTCCTGCGGCACGCATTGCTTTCTCGACAGCCATGGCAATTTTGTGCGCGTCGAACGTCGCACGAGAACCGTTGCGCTTGATGATTGTACTAATCGACTGAGGTGCGTTTTTTGCCATGGCTATCGGTGGTGTTATATTGATAACTATCTATACATAATATATATAGACAGTCATCTATGAATAGAAAAACAGTGGGGATAAAGGGTTCCAAATCAAAAAAGGCCGAAGGTCAAGCAGAGGTTACGTATCCACGCCCCTCTTGGGTCACGAGCGGGGAAGAACAGCTCTGCCCCGAGTGCTTCAAGGTGGTCGGTGATCGCAATCGCTACAAGCTCGTGTGCATGCTGGGGAAGGCCCCCGAAGGAATGAATGTGAAGGAGATGACGAAACAACTGAAACTCAAACAGCCCACCGTGACACATCATCTCAACGTATTACGCTCCGTAGATGCGGTAGAAGGTGCTGATTCCGGGCGAGAGCGCATCTATAAACTGAATCGTGATGCGCATTGTTTCGAAGAATGTAAGATACCGTTTTAAGTGAATCGATGGATTGGTATACTCGCCGTATGCAAAAGATGCACTATTCGATTGTTATCAATGCGCCACGTGAAAAGGTCTACGAGACTATGCTCAACGACTCCACCTATCGTGAGTGGACCAGCGCGTTTAGTCCCGGCGGTTATTTCGAAGGGAATTGGTCCGAGGGCAGCACGATGCGCTTCATCGGCTCTGATCCAGATCATCCCGAGGAAACGAGCCTCAGCGGCATGATTATGCGTGTGGCAAAGAATACGCCAAACGAATTTGTTTCGCTCGAAGCCACGGGTGTAGTTGCAAACGGGGTAGAAGACACCACCAGCGACATGGTGACGGGATGGCTTGGTGCAAAAGAGGAGTACACATTTAAAGATGTAGACGGCGGGACAGAACTCTCTGTAGACCAAGACACCGTCGAGGAATTTGTAGAACAATTCAGCACAATGTGGCCAAAGGGTCTCGAGAAGCTCAAAGAGATTTCCGAGCGCGCATAAAAACAAAAGACTCCGCTGGTGCGGAGTCTTTTGTTTTTTTGATGCAAAGGATTTACTTGGTCGTGTAGTCGGTCGTCGAGTATATTTTGTCACCGCTCACTGCGATACCGATGCCTGCGTAGGTGAACGAGCCCAAGATATTGGCACGGTGTCCTGGAGAGTTCATCCAGTCAGACACAATCTTCTTCGCTGAATCTTGCGCCGAGAGCTTGTAGCCCGACATCCAATGAATGTTTTCTCCGTAGGTGCGCCACGCGTAGCCGGCACTCGTGAGTCTGCATCCCGCATTGCAGCCGTTCATGTTTGTGTGCTCGAAGTAATTCTTTGTGAGCATGTCTTGGCTATGGGCGCGAGCAACAGCGGCTGCCTGAGCATCTGATATCAACGGAGCCAGTCCATGTTGATTGCGGGCCGCATTTGTTTCAGCGAGCACGAATTGTTCAACCTGCGTGCGGAAGTCGGACGACGCAACCGTTTGCGGTGCGGGGGACACTTGCATACTGGGTGCGCTCACAGGGGAAACCGATGGAGTGTAGGGAGGGCGTACGACCCGTAGCTCGGTGCGCGCACCGCGTGCAGACTGGAGTTGCGAGAGTTTGAGTTGTGCGGTTTGTAATTGAAGCAAAAGTGAAAGTAGTAAGTCCATAGATTTTATTTAGGAAGTAATCTGTTTGTATACGATTTTTTTATTTGCGAGCTGCTAACTAAGTTCCTCATTTCACTTTCACATGTAAGACAGATGAAGTCACTTGAAATTCGATGAAGACAGTACCGTAGTGCTGATTTCATGAACGCCTTCATGTATCATTTGAAACACAACGGCGAATATGCTCACTATTTTCGTACTGCTCTTCATGATTGTTTGCGTGGTTTTTTACGAGCGTTCGGTCGCTACGCGTTCATACAATGGACCAGCGAGTGATCATTTTGACGGCGAGCGATTTTTTAGTACTGGCACGGGGGTGAGAGCGCCGCAGGATGGGAAACGAAGGTCCATCTGGGTATGGTTGTTTACGCGAAGCCGCGGCACATGGAAGCGGCGCGATATTGTGCAGAGCACACCTCCAACACGAGTACACGAGGGAGTACTCGTAACATACATTAATCACGCAACGGTGCTCCTACAGTTTTCGGGGCTCAACATCATTACCGACCCTGTCTGGTCGCAACGCGCCAGCCCGTTTTCGTTCATGGGTCCGATTCGCTATGCGGGACCCGGCGTAGCGTTCGCTAACCTGCCACCGATTGATATCGTGCTGCTCTCCCACAATCACTATGACCACATGGACCTTGTTACGCTGCGAAAAATACACAATCGTTTCAATCCAAAGTTTTTCTGCGGACTTGGAAACGCTGCATACTTGGCGCGAGCGCGGATACCGAATGCAGTAGATATGGATTGGTGGGACACACAGAGTGTGGGGAAAATTACACTCACATGCGTACCGGCGCGACACTTTTCTGCACGTTCTCTTTCGGATCGCAACAAAACATTATGGTGTGGGTTCGTGCTTGGTACCAAGCACGGAAATTTATATTTTGCAGGGGACACTGGATTTGGTTCGTTCGTAACGGACATCGCACAGCGTTTCGCGCCTGTAAAACTCGCGCTCCTACCAATCGGCGCATATGACCCTGCGTGGATGATGCGGCCGGTACACACAAATCCGGACGAAGCTATTGAAATGCACGACATCCTTTGCTCCACGCTCTCAATTGGGATACACCATGGCACATTTCGTCTGACCGACGAGCCCGTAGAAGAACCTGCACAGCGTATTGCAGCAGCGAAAGGCGGGCGCGACTTCCGCACGCCTGAAAACGGCAGCACCGTACTCATAAAAGGGTGATTTTCACGCAATAGGGCCCTCCCTTGCGCAAACGAGCCTTATTGGGCATAGTGGCCGCATTAGCACAGGGATTCGGCAGGAGGTCAATATATAAGCCACATTATCTATATGCAGAAAGTATTCGCATCCATCGCAGCGCTCGCCGTATTGTTTACGGCTGGTAGCGCCTTTGCCCAGTCGTATCCGTATAACTACGGCAGCTACGGCAGCACCAATTATTACCAACAGTACCAGCAGCCAATCACCATTGCAGCACCAACCCTCAATTGTGTCGTCCTCACGCGCGATCTTTCCTATGGCATGCGTGGTACCGACGTGCGCTCACTCCAGAGCTTTATCGTCTCGCTCGGGTACCCGGGAGGAGGCTCGTGGATGATTACCGGCTACTTTGGACCAGCAACACGCGCTGCGGTGCAGAGCTACCAGAGCTCGCATAATCTCTATCCGAGCGGCATTGTGGATGCGAACACTCGTGGCTCAATCTTGAGCACGTGCGGCTACACCGTTCCGACATACCCCACATATCCGACCTACCCAACCTATCCTACGTACCCAACCTACCCAACGAATCCGTGCACATACTCCCCATACACCTACGGCTACAACTACAATCAGACAAACTGCACGAACAGCCTCTCAATCACGTATCTCTCGCCATCACAGGGGGCTGCAGGCACATCGGTGACCATCACGGGCACTGGATTTAGCTACACCGGTAACACGGTGCACTTCGGCAGCAACATCATCTCAAACGTGAGCTCGTACAACGGCACCACGCTCACGTTTACCGTGCCATCGTATGCATCAATCTATGGCGTACAGAATGTGAGCAGCGGCTACTACAACGTCTACGTAACGAACGCATCTGGGGCAAACAGCAATACATTGCAGTTCAACGTAACGGGTTCCGGTACCAACTACCAGGCACCAACCATTACGTCGCTCACGGGCCCAACATCGCTCGCAACCAACACAACCGGTACGTGGGCAATCACAATCTACAATCCGTCGAGCTCCTACGTCACCACGTCAGTTAATTGGGGCGACACGGGATATGGCTACGTAAATGCGGCAGCACCACAGACCACCTACCAGCAGGGACAGACAACACAAACATTCACTCACTCGTACCAGAACTCGGGCACCTACACGGTTACGTTCACCGTTTCAAACCAGAACGGACAGCAGAACACCTCGAGCGCCACTGTTGTGGTTTCGGGCACGGGTTCAACACAGACACTCACGGTGAATCCTTCGTCGGGCAATTCACCGCTGTACTCGACGTTCTCGATGTACTTTGCGGGATGCAATGGCGGTAACTACTACCTCTTCTATGGCGATGGCACATCCGACTTCGTTCCGGTCCCGGCAGATGCGTGCAACACAACCGTTACGCGCAGTCACACCTACACGAGCAATGGCACGTTCGTTGCATCGCTTCGCAACAACACGCAGTCGTCCACGCTCGCAACCGCGACGGTTACGGTTGGATACGGCGGGACGTCTTCGACACTCACAGCAACTCCGTCGTATGGCACCAAGCCACTCACGGTTACGTTCTCAGCAAATCCGGGCGGTAGCGTGTACTCCGGTGGGGTAGTCGTTGTGTTCGGCGATGGTTCTGCAGGCACATTCTGCACAACGACAGAGTCGTGCACGCAGCGCACAACGTCGCACGTCTACACAGCGGCGGGTACCTACTACGCAACCCTTCAGGGAAGCAACTACGGCGTTACCACAAACTTGGGGACTGCGACCATTACGGTCAACAACTAATCCGACTTCGGTCGGGCAACAAACGGCGCGAAAAAGTTCGCGCCGTTTGTGTATATCGATAAACTCATGATGCATAATGCTCAGATGAACGTGCGGTCCATCTCAAGAGCACTCGTTATCGCGACGCTCGTGGTACTGCTCGCGATGATTCTCGCGCCGGTCACGATGCGGTGGATTGTGAAAGATTCAATATTCGATGCGCCAGATGATGTGCCACAAACCACCGCAGCCCTCGTGCTCGGTGCATCCGTGGTGCGCGGTAAGCCCTCGCCGGTTCTCGAAGAGCGTGCGCACACAGCAGTTGCGCTCTACATGATGGGCAAGGTGAAAAAGATTTTGGTAACCGGAGACAATGGCGCCCTCACGCACGACGAAGTCACGCCGGTGCGTAAGTATTTGATTAATGCGGGCGTCGCCCCCGAAGATATTTTTCTCGACCACGCGGGCTTTGATACCTACAGCAGCATGTACCGAGCGCGCGCAGTGTTTCAAGCAGACTCGCTCACGATTGTGACGCAGGACTTCCATATGCCGCGCGCGGTGTTTGTGGCGCAGCAGTTGGGTATTACCGCATACGGCGTGGTGCCAGAGCGAGGCCAGGGAAATATGTATGACTACGTGCGCGAAATCCCAGCCTCAGGCAAGGCGCTCTTCGACCTGGTGAGTCGCCGCATGCCGAAGTATTTAGGAGATGCGATTCCGCTTACGGGCGATGGGACGGTGACTTGGTACTGAGAATAGGTGATAGGGAATTGGTGATAGGGAATCGTGAAATCCACTAAAACCTACAACCTAAAACCTATAACCTACCTATGGTAAACTCGTGCGATGCAATTCAAAATCGACCACAAAACTACTAAAGCTGCAGGTATTCGTAAGCTCAAGCAAATGTTAGAAGACCAGCGAAAGGCCATCGCGGAACACGCAACCGATGTCACAACCGAGTGGAACGACAACGTGCTCACGTTTGGCTTTACCGCACAAAAGACTAAAATCTCTGGCACGGTTACGGTCACGGACACAGAGTTCGAAATCTATGCAAAACTCCCGCTCATGTATCGATTGTTCGAGGGGCGAATCGAAAAAATGATTGCTGCCGAAGCTGCAAAGATTGGAATGTAACATGAATAAACAAACCATTCTGTTCGACTTCGACGGCGTCATCGCGGATTCGTTTGAAGCTGCGCTCAGTACCGCAAAGACGCGCTGTATGCATAAGACCGAAGAAGTGTATAGAAGGTTGTTCGAGGGAAACATCTACGAAGGAAAAGATGACGCAACGCTTGATCACTCTCAGTGCAACCACAATATCGATTGGTGGGATACGCTCGCATCGTACTTCAACGAAGAGGATGCGCTCTTTGCTCAAATGGACGATGTGGTTAAACAGCTTGCCGCTGAACATCGCCTCGTTATCGTCTCGTCATCCATGCACGCGGTTATTTCTTCGTTCTTGAAAACACATGGTCTCGACCAATATTTTACTGCAATCTATGACGCTGATGTGCACCGCAGCAAAAGCGAAAAGATTGGCATGATATTCGAAAAATACGGCATCGGCCCCGACGAATGCGTAATGATTACCGATTCGAAGGGGGACATATTGGAGGCGCGCGAAAAGGGAGTCGAAAGTATTGCGGTGACGTGGGGGTTCAATAGCTACGATGTGCTCCTTTCCGGAGAGCCGTTCCGTATCGTGCGATTGCCCGATGAATTGCCGAACGCCGTCACTGATTTCTTTCGCGGCAAAGCGACTTCCGCATAGCGGAATCTTCATCCAAAAGCGACCACACGAAAATGTGCAAAATAAGCACAATGTTGTTGGCGCGAAAGAGTTGGTATACTCAATCGTCTATGAGTAGTACTCCTCTTGCTATGAAAAAATACATCTTCGCACTCATTTTCGCTGCTGGAGCAATTTTCCCGGTGTCTGCATCCGCCGCGAGTTGTGTGTTCACGAGCGATCTCAAATCTGGCTCCAAAGGAGCGCAAGTTACGAATCTGCAGGCGTTCCTGAAGTCGCAGGGCTATTTTAGTGCAAAAAGCGTGCCGAACTTTGGTCCGGCCACACTCGCCGCTGTAAAAAAGTTCCAAAAGGCAAACGGCATCTCGCAAACGGGTACCGCGGGGCCACTCACGCGTGCAAAAATCAAAGCGATCTGTGCGGGCAGCGGCTCAACCGTTTCCTCCGCAATTTCCACCGATGGCATAACGCCGACCGACGCACCAACCACGTTTGAAGTAACAGGTTGGATTCCGTATTGGCGCCAAGCCACCGGCACCGCAGACACGCTGCCACACCTTTCAAAACTCACCGAAGTGAATCCGTTTGTATTCACGTTGAAATCCGACGGAACACTCTTGGATAACGGACCGCTTGAGACGGAGCCATGGGCCTCGTTCAACTTGATTGCAAAACAAATGGGGGTGCGCGTTATTCCCACTGTCATGACGAGTAATGCAGAAATGCTTCATCAGATTTTGAGCAATGCGGAATCTCGCCAGGCACTCGAAGACAACATTGCGAATATGGTTATTGCCAAGGGTTACGACGGTATCGATATCGATTTCGAGGGGAAGTCCGCGAACACAAAAGATTACTTCTCAACCTTTCTCAAGGGGCTCAAGCAGCGACTGGGAACCAAGTGGCTCATGTGCACAATCGAGACGCGCATTCCAAACGAAGACAAATACTACGGCACCGATATCCCGGCAGACGCAGGACTCTTTGCAAATGATCTCAAGGCAATCGGCACATATTGTGATCGCGTGCGCCTGATGACCTACGACCAGCAGGGAATCGACCTCAAGCTCTCGGCCGAAGCTGGTACACGTCTCTACGCAGCAAACGGCGACCCAGCATGGATTGAAAAAGTGGTAAACCTCATGTCGAAAGATATTCCCAGGAGCAAAATCTTGCTCGGGGTACCAACCTATGGCTATGAGTACTCGGTAACTACCTACGAAGGCGGGCAGCACCTCTACGATATTCTCTGGACATTCAATCCCGGCTACGCCGCGCCGCAAAAAGGCGTAAGCCAGCAATCGCTCGCGGAAAAGTACGGCATAACACCTGAGCGGACGTATTGGGGAGAACTCGCCTTTACGTATGTTCCTACCGGGACCGCAACGAGTACTGTCAGCATGGGCAGTGGCATGTCGGCACAAGCTGCCGCCGCTGCCGCAACGACCTACGCCAACACCTACCACTCCAACATGACCTACCGTTACGTTGTGTGGCCGGACGAGGTATCGACATTGCAAAAGATTGAACTCGCAAAACGCCTCGGAGTGCGCGGTATCTCCGTCTTTAAGTTCGATGGGGGGCAGGACCCAGACATCTGGAACGCGCTCACTGGTGCAAAGAAATAACAAATAGTGTTGTTGTCCACAGCGATTAAAAACGATGATACGATAGTCCGATGGAAGAAAACACACCAGCATCGGCTCCACAGCCGGTCGCGGCTCCAGTAGCCGTTGCAACTAATTACACAGCACTCTATGTTCCGGCTGCAATTGTTATTGCCGGAGTTATTATCGGCGTTTCGCTTATCGTTGCGTTTAAGGGTTCAACTGCTGCTCCAAGTGACGGCACACAGCCTACGGTAGCGGTGGATATCAAAGACGTAAAAATCGAAGCCACCGACCCGTACATCGGTGATAAAAACGCGCCAGTTACGCTCGTTGTGTGGGAAGACTATCAGTGCCCATTCTGCAAAGCAGTCGAAGTTGGCCATCCGCAGATTCAGGTGCCTCCTGCAATGCCGGAATTGGTACGGGACTACGTGAAAACAGGGAAGCTGCGCATCGTATTCAAAGATTACGCATTCCTCGGCGATGATTCCAAGATTGCAGCGGTGTACGACAACGCTGTATGGAAACTCTATCCAGAAAAGTACTACGAGTGGCGCGAAGCAATGTACAACGCGCAGGATGAAGAGCACGGCGGATTCGGCAACGAATCGACCATCCTCGCACTCATCAAGAAGATTCCGGGCATGGACGCAGCAAAATTGAAGGCCGATGTAACAGCAAACGTGGAAGCCTACACCAAGGAATCCGATGAAGACCGTGCAGAAGGTGCAACGTTCGGCATCACGGGTACGCCAGGGTTCATTACCGGAAAGGTAATGATTCCGGGAGCGGTAGGAATTGCAGAGTTCAAAAAGGCAATTGACGAGCAACTCTAAGCGCCAAAAACAAATAAAAAACAGCGCGGGGTTATCCCGCGCTGTTTTCGTATGACTCTATAAACTCACTGTTTGTACGGATTTTCCATGTCGAACGTAAGGAGTGGGGTAGTGCGGATGTGCGTTTCTTCGCCGTACTCCATTTGGTAGAGCTTATTCACTCCACAAAACAGCGCCTCACTCCAATCAAAACCGATTGCACGAGACGCGTGTTCAACTGCTTTTTCTGAATCAGCCTCCACCTCGACGAACGGGTTGAGAAACGGCCACGTATCAATGGTGATTTGCGCGCCATCGAGCACCCAGAGCTCACGCTTTGTTTCTTGATACGAATCAGCGGGGCAACCGATACGTTTCAGGAGTTCTACCGTCGTATCAAATGAATCAACAACCACCGAGAGTTCTTTCTGCTCTTCAATCCCGTCGCCAGAACTCGACTTCCAGCTGAGCGTCGTTTGTGTTCCTTCATCGCGAACACGCAGCCAGACACCTTTCTTTTGATGAGGGGCGGGCACGTCGAGCACCCAGCGACGCTGCAGAAACTCGCTCTGTATGAGTGCTGCACCAGCCGCGCGCAGGCGCGCGCGAATATCGTCTTTGTCGATATTCAGAAACTTTGCCTCGTATTCAATATCCATGTGGCGATTGTAGCAGGGTAGCCCACGCAGGCGGGGTGCGTGCTAGCATTTGCTCACATGACCTGGGGAATATTGCTTACCATCAGCGTAATAACTCAGGCGCTTGCGAGCGTGTTCAGTCGGATCGTCATGCGCGACGCAGCGAGCGCAAACACATGGGCCTATGCAGCTCTCTCGCAGATTCTTACCGCTGTGCTCATCGGACTAAGTGCGCTGGCGATAGGCTTTGTAATGCCCCCAATTATCGCGCTGTGGCCATGGTTTGCTGTCACCGTAATTCTGAACGTTGCCACAAACATTTTCCAATACGAAGCGCTGCGCACGGCCGAAATTTCGTTCTTTACCATTCTTGCTTCGAGCCGAGTGTTGGTATCGATGGTGGCCGCGTGGTTGGTTCTCAACGAACACATCACGCTTTTGCAGGGATTTGGCTCCATCGTAATGCTCGCGGCCATCGTCATTGCATTCAGTCGCCACTTTAAACTGCAGTATGAACGGTGGATGACGTTCACACTGCTCTATGCGCTCTCGAGCGGATTCATCTTTATTGCAGACGCGCGAATCGTCGGTGCCTCAGAGAGCGTCGTTTCGTATCAATTCTTTGCATTTCTCTTACCGGGTCTGGCGACGATTTTCATACACCCCAAAACTGTTGTAGACGTCGTGCGCATTGCATGTTCGAAAGAAATCATACGGATGACCATCTATAGCGCACTCTATGGAATCATGTGCGTGACGCTCTGGCTTGCATACCAGCACGGGGCACTTGCCTCGCAATTGGCACCGATTCGGCAGTCGGCGATAATTCTCACCCTCATCATTGCCACACTCTTCCTCAACGAACGCTCGCATTTTGGGCGAAAACTCATCGCTTCGCTCCTTGCGGTGCTCTCGGTGTATTTAATCTCCGCTGCCTAGCGGGGAGGCTTTACAGGGTATTCAAAATAGGGCATATTAGAGCCAACGGGACGCCTCCGAAAGAGGCCCTTTGTTTTTAGGACCGCCTGAAATTGCAGAAATCGGAGGCAATTCGAGGCGCGGAGATGCGGGCGACGAGCCGTACAAATCGTACGGTGAGGAGCACGCAGAGGCTCCGCAACGAAGAAGTGTACCGATTTATACAATTTCACTATGGAGATTCGTAACATTGCAATCATTGCTCACGTGGACCACGGCAAAACCACACTCACCGATGCGCTTCTTTCGCAGGCGGGTGTTGGCGGTGCGTCGATGGACTCAAACGCACTCGAACAGGAGCGCGGCATCACTATTTATTCCAAGAACTGTGCGATTTTCTATAAAGACACCAAAATCAACATCGTCGACACGCCGGGCCACGCAGACTTCGGCTCAGAAGTAGAACGCGTGCTCCGCTCCATCGACTCCGTTCTCCTCGTTGTAGACGCACAGGAAGGCCCGATGCCGCAGACGCGCTTCGTGCTCAAGAAGTCACTCGAGCTCGGTCTCAAGCCGATTGTCGTCATCAACAAAATCGATAAGCCAGCAGCCGACCCTGCGCGCGCAGTCGACCAAGTGCTCGAACTCTTTTTGGAACTCGGTGCCAACGACGAGCAGTCAGACTTCCCGGTTGTATACGCAATCGGTAAGCAGGGAATCGCGAAGCTCAACCTCACCGATGAGGCAACCGACCTCTCACCGATTCTCGACACCATACTCAAGCACGTGAAGCCGGTAGACCCAGCACTCGCCGCGCTGCCTGCACGTTTGCAGCCGTTTAACCTCGGCTACGACAACTTCCTCGGCCGTCTTGCAATCGCACGCGTGTACGAGGGCACACTCAAAACCGGCGACACTGTGTATGTGAAAAAGCCCACCGGCGAAACCCGCCCCGGCAAAATCACCAAGATGCACACGTTCTTGGGCCTTGCGAAGGTGGAAGCGACCGAAGTCGCTGCAGGCGACATCGTGCTCATTGCAGGCCTCTCCGACATTTTCATCGGCGAAACAATCACCAACGACTCATCCGTTGAGCCACTTCCCGCAATTGCCATCGACGAACCAACAATCACGCTCAACTTCCTCGTGAACAACTCTCCGTTTGCAGGACGCG
>CAYYEX010000003.1:54771-65952 GCA_964471165.1 uncultured Candidatus Saccharibacteria bacterium | reverse complement strand
ACTCGTCAGATTCGTGACCGACTCGAGCGCGAGCTTGAAATCAACGTTGGACTCCGTGTGAACTTCGACGGCGGAGACACGTTCAAGGTATCTGGCCGCGGAGAACTCCACATTGCTATCTTGCTCGAAAACATGCGACGCGAGGGATTTGAAATGCAGGTCTCACAGCCGCAGGTCATCATCCGCGAAGAAGATGGCAAGAAGCTCGAACCATACGAAGAAGTTATCGTGGACACACCGTCTACATATCAGGGTGCAATCATCGAGCGTCTCGGACAGCGAAAGTTTGTAATGAAAGACCTCAAGGTGCACGGGGATTCCGTGCGACTCATCTTCGAAGGCCCGACACGCGGATTACTCGGCTACAAAAACCAGTTTGTGCTCGACACAAAGGGCGAAGGCATTCTTTCGTCACGCGTTGTTGGCTTCCAGCCACACGCGGGCGAAATCGTGAAGCGCCAGGTTGGCTCGATGATTTCTATGGCCTCCGGCAAGACACTCGGCTTCTCGCTCTGGAACTTGCAGGATCGCGGCGTGCTCTACATTGCCCCTGCAACAGAGGTGTACGAGGGCATGGTAATCGGCAACACATCTAAGGGTGAGGAAATGATGGTGAACCCAACCAAGGGCAAGCAGCTCACCAACATGCGCTCCAAGGGTACCGACGAAGCGCTCAACCTTGTGCCGCCGTTTATCCTCACGATTGAACGTGCGCTCGAAGTTATGGCCGAAGACGAATACCTCGAAATTACGCCAACCTCGGTCCGTTTGCGAAAGCAGTTCCTCACGGAAAACGACCGCATCAAATCAAGACGATAAAACAAAAAGCCCCGGCAACCACCGGGGCTTTTTTCGTTGCAGTCCGCCTCGAGCGGACTGATTAGAGCATCGGAATCTCGCGAAGGATTTCCGGCAATTGTTCGATTTCCTGCATGATGTTCTCGCGGGCCCGGTTTTCGTAGCGCTCGAAGAAGTATTGCGTGTGATAAATCCGTTCACGCTTCAGGAATCCACCGAGCACGCCGCGCCGGTTCGCGATGAACTGCGCAACCGGTGTGTGCGGTGCCTCGTGCAAGATGCCCCACGTTTTCTTGCACACCTCAATCCACGTTTCAGCAGCGAAACTCCACAAATCGATATCGCAGATGAGTTGCTGGTCGCGCGACATATTCAGGAGTTTGTGCCCGGTTGCCATCACGTTGCCGTCGACGTTGTGCAGGAATACCGAGGAGACATTGAACATGCCGAACTTGCGCAGCGCAAAGTCCTTGGAGCGGCGTTCATTGTCGCGCCGATACAGGTCGCTGAAGAAGTCGTGGGTCCACCACGAAGCTTCGAGCGACTGCGGGCAATCAGCCAGGTGAGCGATTTCGGTCACGAGATTGAGTCCATGGCTGAGGTGCGGCACACCGTGGTAGCCGCGAGCAGGGTCGGCATAGGCGCCGTATACCTGGTCAAATGTCGACAGGCACAGGCGAACGTCGACACCGAACGGTGTCCAGAGGTTGACCCACCGGGCCTGTAATTGCTGCTTCGTCACGATGCTTCTCCATCCGTTATGAGCAGCCGCGATAGTGCCATAGCCGCTTCATGATGTCTATTTTGCTTTTGGTTTACCCCATGAGATAAAGACGCCGCGTTTAGCCACTACATCTGAAATTGTTATCTCACGGGGTATACTACCCGCATGAAAAAACCAATTCCGGAAAACGAAGACGCAATCAAAGACATGCTCACCCCCGAGGAGTACAACGTGCTGCGCGAAAAGGGGACCGAAGTGCCGTTTAGCGGAGAATACGTGCACGAGAAAGCCGACGGCACCTACGAGTGCAAGGTGTGTGGCAACGCACTGTTTGACTCGACTGCCAAGTTTGACTCCGGCACTGGCTGGCCGAGCTTTGATTCCGCTATCGAAGGCGCGATTGAATCGCACCACGACAATGCCCACGGCATGAGTCGTACAGAAATCACGTGTGCCCGCTGCGGCTCGCACCTGGGCCACCTGTTCGACGACGGCCCAACAAGTACTGGCAAAAGGTATTGCATCAACAGCGTGTGTCTGGATCTTGAGGAAAAGTAAATAACAAACGGCCGCTCATCTCGAGCGGCCGCATGGTTTTCCCAGTGTGGGATTCAGCTTTTCAGTTTCGGAATGAACGCGCAGCGATTGTAGTGGCTGAACTTGCCGGTCGTACGGTCCTGGTAGAAATCGCCGCACCAGTACGCGATGCCGTCGTCATCCGGCTTGTCCTTGGTCACTTCATCGTCGGGCACGATGACTTTGTGCATGTTCGGTTTAGGCAGTCCCGGCGAGACCGGAACGGTGAATTCCCATTTACCGTCGCTCAACTGGCGAAACGATGTCGCTGCACGGCAGTGTCGACCGTCGCAGCAGTCCTCGTTGCCGTTCTTGCCGCCTTTCCAGCCTGTGAAGTCGACTGATTTTTCGATGGTCTTTCCCTTGTGCTGAACCGTGACCTTGTGGTCGTGGGCAATGGCGGGCGCTGCAAACAGCGCGATGAAAGCGGCGAGCAGTGCAACAGATACATATCGAATCATTTCAATCACCCCTGCTTGAACGACATTCCGGCTGGGAATACCGTACACCTGTTACGCACAGCGTCAAATATTAAGAGGTTGTGAAGAAGCAATACGGGTATACAGTGGATATGGGTTCCGGGGGGAACAAGAAACACCAAAGCGAAAAGGAGTCAGCCGATGCGATGGATGATGGTTCTTTTGGCAGCAGCGACAATTTACGTGTTCGCGTCGTCGGTCGCGGTTGCCCATATCGGGCAGACCGGCCAACAGCCCGTGCGCAGTGAGGTCGCGCAAATCGACATGCCGGAGTGCTACCAGCTCTCCAGCGCCTACGACCTGCAGTGCTTCAGGGTGCTCGGAGCGTTTGCCAAACAGGCGATTGCCCATCGTCGGTGCGATGTCGCGACAAAGGTGCTCACCGTCATGCTCACGCTCATCGAGAGCACAATGGTCCGCAACGACCGCGGTGCGTGTTATGGCGAGCTGCGCAACTACAACGCGGCACTGAAAGATTTCGACGCGGTTCTCAAGACCAACCCAAATGATCCGGTTGCAACTGGACGACGCACGCAGGTGCTCCTGCTGACCGAACGTCTGAAGGATGCGCTCAAGAGCGCCAACCGACTGCTCGCACTTTTGCCGAGCAATGCTGACGCCTGGATGACACGTGCGGCGATCTACAATCGCATGGGCAAGCTTGCTGAGTCCAAGTGGGACACGGCGTTCGCCAACTTCCTGCGTTCGCAGCCAGCGCCAGTTCCGAGTTTGATGCTCGTGGGACGATAAGTCCAATATTTTGAAAGACAGTTCATGGAGGGGCCGGCCGCAATCTTGCGACCGGCCCCGAAACTATGTGCCTTGTATACTGACGCTGTTTCTTTTTCGTATTTTCATCGCACAGGAGTATGATAGGCGCTCTAGCCACTAACCACACATCTATGGATTTCAACAAAATACCAAAACAGTTTTGCGAGAACATCATGGTGGCGTTCTCCCAGGAGTTCTTCGTTATGGGCATGCTCACCGGGGAAACAGGTGCCACCTATGCACTCACACCACAACACATGAAGCGACTTGCTCAAAACTTAGCGCACAACGTAGCTGACTACGAAAAGCAGTTCGGTGAAGTGCATGCAGAGTGGCAGCCAGGAATTCAGAGCCCGATTCAAACAAAAGACGTGCTTGGTTCCACCGACGAGGAATAGCGTGCCGACACATAAAACAAATCAACCTCCAGCGCCTGAGCTGGAGGTTGTCGCGCAATCGAAGCCGTCGAAGCGCGCGTAGGCGCGATTCCAACGCGTGCTGTAGAAGCCGATTTTCGGCGCGCAGTTGATGAGCGCGCCACCGTGGCCGTGCTTGGCGATAATCTCGCGAAAGAGGCCGTGCGAATACTCGGTCGTGAGCAGCGCACCCCAATCCTTTTCCACCACGAGTCGCTCGAAGATATTCGGCCAGTCCTGGCTAATCACGATGTTGCGATTGGCATAGACGTGCGCCGGGCATTCCGGCGCGCAGAGCCGAAACTCCTCGAACGCGGCGCGGAAGTTCGGTGAGCGCCGCAGATACTCGTCGGCGACGCCGGCAATCCGCTCTTCAAGCGGCCAGAGCTTGGTCTCCTTGTCCCACAGGCGTTGCATGTTGAGCCCGTGGGGGAAGAACATGAAGGCGAGCAGTTGGTAGAGCAGGTATGCAATCACGCCAATGAAGGCCAATTGCACAAGCCTGCTCGCCGCCAAGGCAGAAAAGGTGGCCACCTGGGTGTCGAGGTTCCTGTCAGTCATTTTGCGCTCCAATCCATCGGTTTTTCGAGGGGGTTCCTGTTCGCATAAAAGTAAAAAAACCAGGCTTTGTCAACCTTTCCCAACAGGAGCGATATGTGAGAGTATTCGTGCATAATCGATTTACCTCAGCGGAACCTATGGCTAAATACATTGTCGGCATAATCTTTATCGTCCTCGTTACCGGAGCTGGTTACTACTTCTTTGCAATGAAGGGAGAAACCAAGACTCCGCTCAACACCGTTTCCTACGTGTGTTCGGAGAGCAAGACCATCACAGCGAAGTACTACACCGATTCAGTCGACCTCGCACTCTCCGATGGTCGCTCATTTAGCCTCCCCCAGGCAATCTCTGCCGACGGCGCTCGCTACGCAAGCACCGACGAAGCAGTCGTATTTTGGAACAAGGGCAACACTGCATTCATTACCGAAGGTGGCAATCCAGACAACAAAACATTCCAGAATTGCGGCGAAGGCGCTCCCGTTGCAGCAGCACCAGCATCGTTCACCAACGCAAGCTCCACGTTTACCGTTACCTATCCAAACGGCTGGACGCCAGACGCTTCGTATCAGTACACGGGTGTTTCCGCAGCCAAGCCAATCTCGGGCGTGAAGTTCCAAATTCCAGGCGACATGGCCACCGGCACCAACCTCTCGAGCGACAGCTATGTTGCGGTTGAGCAGCTCCCACGCGCAACGTCGTGCACCGCCGACATCTACATCAAAGAAAACGTAAAGGCTCGCGCAATCGACGCCAACGGCCACTCATACTCGCTCGCCACAACCACTGGTGCCGCAGCAGGGAACCGCTACGAGGAATCGGTATTCGCAATCCCTGGTTCAAACCCATGCACCGCAGTGCGCTACTTCATTCACTACGGCGCAATCGAGAACTACCCAACCGACGGCTCGGTAAAGGAGTTTGACCGCGCAGCCCTCCTCGCTGTCTTCGACACCATCCGCGACGCGGTCACCGTAACCGCCCCTGCTGCCACCCCAACAACCACCACTCCGTAATCCACCAAAAGCCGCCCGAAAGGGCGGCTTTTAATAACAAACATCCTTATGGCAGATGTTCAACAAAAAAACGTTGTTTATCTTTTTGGTGCTGGTGCGACACAGGCAGAGATTGATAACATCGACGAGTCACTTGTCTCTGAGAATGTGAAAGATGAGATTAACTTGTTAATGAGAGAAGTTTCGAAGCGCGTTTTCAAGGTTGTACAACAGGATGGCGACTACATGGAGTCAATTGACTCGGTATCACGCCCAGAAGGAGGGTCCAATGTGGAGCTCTTTGTAACTCTCCTTGAAAATAATGACGCTCTTATACGTAATAGTTCCGCGAAAAAGAAAGCGGATCTAATCAGACAGCGTGTAAAGGAGGATATTACCGGTATCCTTACAAGCGAAAGAATGGCAAATTTTACTTTGCATAAGGCACTTTTTGAGCTCACGAAACTTGAGGACTTTGCAAAAGATGAGAAAGTCACAGGCATCCTGTCTTTGAATTACGATTGTGTATTGGATGAGGCGTATAAAGAAATCTTAGGTCCGGAGCCAGATTACGGTTTTCCTGTCCGCGAACCACTTAAAGGACTTCGTCTGCTAAAGTTGCACGGATCCTTTGGGTGGCCCGATATCCCAATCATTCCACTTGGAGCAGGAAAAAATTACCTACAGTTGCCCTACAACTACCTTTGGGGACAGGCCCTTGAATTGCTAAAGGAATGCGCTCTCCTCCGAGTCATTGGTTGCGCATTGAGTCCGAACGATTTCCAGCTGATTGATTTATTGTTCAAGTCTCATCTCATGAGAGGCACGCCGTTTCAAATTGAGATTATTAATAGGCAATCAGCATACACAGCTTTTCATGCGAACTACGATTTCTTCCGAGATATAACTAGCCCCGAAGAGGTTGAAACGAGGTACCATACTGATGGGATTTCGCGATCTGGGGACAATCCCTTCAAGGGGTGGTTAAAAGCAGTCGCCAACGGATTACCCGAAAACCAAGTAGAGGCGACTAAATACCTAAAAAACCTTATACTCGCAACTGTATGAACAACCATGGCTTCGTATTTAGAGACTCAAGTAAGAAGGGCTATGGACGAATTTCCATAAAGAAATTTGTCGAAGAATATCTGTATCGAGTCGATTTGGACGCAGACTATCAGCGCGGCACAGTGTGGGACAGATCCGACCAAGAGTTGCTGCTTGATTCTATTGCAAATGATATCGACATACCTAAATTGTATTTGGCGATTGTTGCAGACAACGAGCAATTTGATTTCGAGTGTATCGACGGGAAGCAAAGAATCATGTCTCTGCTGAGCTTCTACAAACCGGAAAAAGATTCAGATGAATCAAAAAAGCCGCTCACGCTTAGATTATTCGATCACCGATACACCTACGAGGAACTTTCAGATAAACACCCATCGATTGCGAAGAAACTCGATGAATACGAGCTAGATTTTACCGTATATAGGAAAGAAGATTTAGATATCGACGACGACTATATTCGGAAAATATTCAAACGTTTGAATCTCGGCGTTGAGTTGAATTCTGGTGAAAAGCTGCATGCGCAAATAGGAACTGTGCGTGATTTTGTCTTCGAAAAGATTGGTAAGCATGGACCCTTCTTTAGGAATACAAGCCTTTCTGAAAAACGCTTTTCACGTGAGTTCACGCTCGCACAGATACTGCTAAACTCAAAGTATTATTCGGAAAACAGCACCTATACTCGTGCGCGACTGACGGACCTTGAGAAATTCTTCGAGGACAATTACAAACTCCCAATCGATGACCCGGCCTTCATTCGAATTGAAACAGTTCTTAAAATCATGGATAAAGCATTTGGTGAAAGAGCAGCTCTAATCTCTAGTCGGGCCGTTGCGGGTTCTGCTTATTTATTCTTTGAGCGACTATATACAGCTGGTCGTACCGACGATTATGCGAAGTTTGTCGACTTCTACCTAGCGCTATTAAGTGCGGTAAAAGACAATCTCTCACTCTTGAGAGACTTCAGTACCCCCCAAAATAAAATGGTTTTGGAAGAATTCCAGAAACACGTATCTCAGGCGTCTGCCGAAGGACCATCGTTTGATCGCCGTGAAAAGTTCTTGCATAAAGCTTTCACACACTACCTAAAGACTGGTGAGGTTATCGGTGACAGCGAGTAACTCAGTTTTCCCAAACAACCACACTTTCTCTTGTAGGCTGTCGTTTATAGATATCCATTTGCTGTGCGCTGTTACCGCGGTATCTTGCGGTGTATATGGCCACGGGAGTTAATCCTACTTGATTTCCGATATCGGCTAAAATCTCATCGACATGCACAGCGACACCAGAAAACTGGACATTGCTTACGACAAGAGCAATCTTTCCATTTTTTTTGAGTGATTTTTGCATCTGACGTAAGACCAAATACATATCCTCAAAATATCCAGTGATCATCTCGGGTACCTTTGAATTATTGATGCCCGCCTTCTTAATTTTCGAAATCAGCTGCTGTACAATCTTTGGTTCTTTGTACTGTTTCGTTTCGAAACGTTTCCGCGCCTCCACGTGTGACCTGAGAGTATCGTACCGTATCTGCTTCATCGCCTTATTGTCCTCAACGAAGTTAAAGATTAACTCCAGTCCGTAAATTCGAGTGTAGTCATGTCTGTTTGGATATGGTGGGGAAGTAATGATGGCATCGAATTTTCTTTCTGTGACGAAATTTCTAGCGTCTGCAAGCTCAGTGATAGAGTCAATGTTGCGATAATTTTGATTTTTATTGAAACTCTTGACGTCTTCTATCATTTGCATCACCCTTGCAAGAAAGAGTGGCCTTACATCCTTTGAAAGAATCCTTCTTTTCGTTATTCGCAGAAATCCACCAGCTTTTGAAGTGTTGCTAACTGACTCGAGAATACTTAGCAGTGCAAGCATATAGAAATCCCGATGCTTACCAATACGAATATTAGTTATTTCTTTATGCAGCTTTAGGAGTTCCTTTTTTACCCCGAGACTAAACGCTGTTTTTGCGATACCAATATCGGGTAGATTTCTAAGACTGGTCGAGCTTACTTTCGAGGCATCCTGAAAAATGTTCAGGTGCTCTACAAGGTCGGACGCATTGTAGGAGCGTGTTTTTACGTTTGTAAGAAAGACGGAAAAGGGCAGAATATCAAATCCGCGTGAGTTGATGCCGAGCTCCTTACATGCAAGTAGTGTTGTGCCACCACCACTGAAGGGGTCAAGTACCCAGTCATTTTCTTTAAGCCCAAACATTGTCACAAGTTTTTCTACCAACTTTTTTGAGTAGCTATGTTTAAAAGCGTGCCAGTTGTATACAGGTTCATTTTTGTCAGGTACAGCAGATACGAGATTCCCATACTCACTAATTCTCGAAAGAATCTTAACCTCAGACATAATTATAAGGTTGACAGTATCACGCTTCATCGGTAAAAAGACGAGTTTTCCTCGGGCTCGGGGAAAACTCAAAATCGTAGTCTCCAAAGGGAAAGCATGGAAAAATGGGGACAGGCACCATTTCTCCACGCTCTATTTCGCGCGAATAGACTTAGTGGCTGGTTAGTTGAGTTCGTCGTGCATTGTGCGAAGAGATTTGCCGATTTTGCGGACTACGCCGACAACGAGGGCGTTGCCCATAAAGAATGCTCGGCGGGAGTCGCCAATTTCGGGGTGTTCAGTGTGATTGTCGGGGAACATGCACAGGCGCTCAAGTTCAAGCGGAGTGAGTCTGCGGTATTTACCGCTTTGTGTTTTGATTACGTGTTTGAAGCGTGAGGGTGATATGCCGCCTTCGGCTGTGATGATGGTTCGCGATGGCTTATCCAGCGAGTCGGGGAATGACATCGGGCCTTCTGTATAAGTGAACGTAAAGCCGTCTGTACCTTTTCTTGGTTCGTTCTTTGCTCCCTTCAGATATTTCCACTGCTTCATATCTGCTTTGTTGATGAAGTATTCTGCCGGCACATCTTTCTCGTCCAATACAATATCTTTCAGTAGAGTCGCCTTGCCTTTATATCGCGGTGCAATTGCTGCGGTGTGGAACGTGCGCCCGTGCATCATCCCCGCAGTGCCGAATGGACTCTCGGTTGGGTTTTCTTTGTTGAACTGGTCGGTGATGTCGGCGTAGGTCCCCGCTATTTCGCCCTTGGAAATACCCGCAGCAGAATCTACGGGTAGCGCCTTTGCAATAACTCCGTTCTGTAGCAACCACGCCTCAGGCGCGTGCCCAGTGGCGGCTTTGTGAATCGCTGACGACGAGTGGTAACCGACAATAAAAGTGCGTCGGCGACGTTGAGGCATGCCATAGTCTGCTGCGTTCACTACGCGCCACTCCACAAAGTACCCAAGGTCTGAGAGGGTGGCGAGGATAATCGCGAAGTCGCGTCCTCGTTGCGTTGCAGGGGATTTGAGCAGTCGGTCCACATTTTCCAAGAATACATATTTCACAGGACGCTTTTGCTTGAGCTTCAATTCCAGAATGTTTCTGATTTCCCACCAGAGCACTCCTTTTTTGCCAGCAATACCTGTTGCCTGGCTGAGCGTGCGAGCAACCGAGTAGTCTTGGCACGGGAATCCTCCCACGAGCAGGTCATGATCGGGCAGGTTAAAGTCTCCGTTTTGTGTAGCCTTCACTGCTTCGGCGATGTCGGTGTTTGTAAATGTGCGCTCTTCGCCAGGTGCAGCTTTAAACCGTGACAGGTACACCTCGTGCGCATGCTGTTTCTTGGTACTCGGTTCCCACTGGTTGAACCATACGGTTCGATACTGGTCTTTGTTTCGTTCCCGCTCACCGCTGAGCCCGAGGCGGAACCCGCCCACACCGGCAAAAAGTTCTACAACGCGGAGGGCGTCATCTTGCGTTGCCCCTGATTTGGGCGTACGTTTGATGCGACTGGAACTCATGTGCGGATCCTAACAGATATACGTCCTGAGATCAAGATCGACTTATCCCCAATTCATGGTCAAACTTAAAACCTTTCTACAGCTTGATTCCGAGCAGCGAAAACTTGCAAAGGTTCTTCGCCAAAAGAGCATCGACGATGCGGTCCTGCTCGTTGCTGGTCCATCCCGCGACCAGAAGAATTTCTACGACCTCTGGGAAGGTTCCGGTTATGTGGTTGGCGTAGGGAAGCCAGGCAAGGAATCTGCGCGCAGCGTGCCAAAGCCGCATGACATGTGGCCTTTCATTAGAAAAGGAGAAAAATTTGAAGAAAAAAGTGCGAGCTTCAAGGACATCTTTCTTGAACTCGAGCACATGGGTAACGAGAGTCAGCATGCGCTTGAGCTACTCGGATGTCTCCTGGTTCGTTCTGCATTGATGCTTGACCACGAAATTGAAAATGACGCTGTGGTGTATCGGCCGCCAAAGGAAGTACTCGAAGAGATTGCACAGTTCATCCCGTCGATGTTCAATGTACCGCTCGAGGTTTTTCTTCAGTACATAGATACGATCGCATTGAACGAAGACGTGAAATATCAGCGCAATTTGAATTCAAAAGGACTGAAATACGGGATTACGGCAGGCCGACCAAATAACTTGCTTACGTGTGCACACCTCGTTGCGGTGCTTCTTAATCGGTCTGGAATAGTGGAATTCGCGTATAGATTCTCACAACTCCGTGGTGTGTCTCCGTTGAACGAGAAAGAGCTGACAACATGCTTTCCAATGCTCGCAGATCCAAACGTAGCTGCAAAAACGGACGAGTCGTCCGTCTGACAATAAACCTATGGACGAACTACAGAAACTGATAGTGAAGTTTCGGGATGCGAGGGATTGGAAGCAGTTTCATACGCCCAAGGATTTGAGCCTCTCGCTGGTGCTCGAGGCAGCCGAGGTG
>CAYYEX010000003.1:0-54761 GCA_964471165.1 uncultured Candidatus Saccharibacteria bacterium | reverse complement strand
GTCGAAGGCCATCGCGCTCGCCCGCAAGTGGCAGGCCCAGAACGCCGGCCCTCGCGCCGCTCCTGCCGTCAACGGTGGGGCGCCTGCGGGCAGCACGGCGCCGCTCTCGCTGGAAGGCAAGAGCGAGGCCGAGATTGCCAAATATATAAAAACCAATAAAGCCGACATTGGCGAGGAGCTTGCCGACGTGCTTGCATATGTGTTCTTGCTTGCGCACGAGCTCGATATCGATTTGCCCAAAGCCTACAAAGCAAAACTCAAGAAAAACGCCGCCAAATATCCCGTATCCAAATCCCGCGGCCGCCACACAAAATACAACAAACTCTAACCCATCTCACCGTGGACCCATTCGCGCGAATGGGCGAATGGGTCCCGAGGGTCCGTCAGCTCGTCGCGGCAGAATGTAACCATTCCGGCATCCTTGTGCCCATTCGCGCGAATGGGCGAATGGATGGCGGGAGCGGGCACGTTTTGGTATGGGATATACTGTTCACATGAAGGGGAAGGACCAAGAGCGTCTTTTCAAAGCAGTTGCAAACAAGCGACGTATCGCGATTCTTGTATTTTTAAAGAAGCGTAAAACCGCCCGTGTTGGTGAAATTGCTGACCAGATACGGTTGTCACTCAAGGCGACGTCGAAACACCTTGGCGTGCTCCATGCAGCCGGATTCGTTGATAGGGAACAAAAGAGTATGGAAATGCATTACCGACTCGCAGACGATTTGTCCCAGTCTGCAAAAGCTATTCTCGCCATCGTTTAAATCCACCCGAGACCCACTCACCACAGGAGTGCTTCATGTTTCTAAAGTCGAGTACGACTAAGAAACATTGGTCGCGCGCGAATAGGCGAATATGGTTATGCACAGATGATGAAAATGACGCTTGTATGCGGACGGGATACGGAGTAACTTACTCCGAATGGGACATTCACACGCACATCACGATCCTCATCAAGATGAAGAGTTGGCTCGCATTCGCGAGTTTATGCATGCTGACCATCGCCGAGCAATCGCAAAGGTAGCTGTAGCGGTGGAGCATATGGCATCACCGATTTGGCAGATACTGAACGCGTTTGGCATCTACAAGCGCTAAGTTGAGAAGGGCAGAGGAAGTAAAAGGCGTCTGGATTGCCCCAGGCGCCTTTTTGACTACGCGTTATATTAACAGAACCGTCAATACATTCGCTTGAAGCGTGCCCGACTCGGGTATACCGTTATTGGATAACTATGGATGGAGCACAGCAATCCCTCAGTAGCATGCCCACACTCCAGTCTCGCGCGTTTCCCGCATCGCACGCCATGATGATTTATCCTGCGCGTCGCCCGCGATTGGAAATTGTATTTGAACATATGGCCAACGCTTTTTGGGGCATGCTGCGTAAATAAAATGGCGTCCACGCCGTATAAATTGAAATCCAAGATTGTTGTGTTTCCCGGGATGGGGGCATGGCGGTTTTTGCATGTTGATAAAAAAGTTTCCGACGATATCAAAAAGAAGTACGGCACAAAGGCTGTCGGGTTCGGTTCCATCCGCGTCGAAGTTACCGTGGGGAAAACAAAGTGGAACACGTCGATATTTCCAGACAAAAAGTCGGGTACATATTTATTGCCAACCAAGGCCGCAGTGCGCAAAGCAGAAAAAATAAACGACGAAGACCCCGTAACATTTTCAATACGTGTAGTTTGATTCATTCATAAGAAGTTCATACAACGGTTGTGGATATGTGTAATACTCACTGCGTAAGAACGTCCCACAAGTACTCGGGTCACACCGCTCCATAAGACGTGTCGAAGTCTTAACCACTCTCTGTCTGTCCGTCGTACATCCTCATGAAGGAGACTCTTTTATTTGTTCTCACTAATTAATTTCGTACCCACCTATGCAAAAGATATTTATCATTGATGACGACCTCTCTTTTATCAAAATGCTCGAACGAGCATTTGCACCCGAGAAGTGCCTCGTTGAGCATGCGCTCGAGGGGGCCGATGCAATCGCCAAGCTCTATGTGATGGACGCAATGCCATCAGTCATTCTTCTCGACATCATGATTCCGGTACTCAGCGGCCCCGATGTTCTGAAACTCATCAAGAACTCTGACAAGCTAAAATACATTCCGGTCATTATTTTAAGTAATCTCACGCCGCCAACAGAAACCGAGGAAAGTATTGTAGCTCTTGGTGCACTCGTGTATCTCCATAAGGCCGACTACACGACCGCTCAAATTGTTGAAAAGGTAAACGAGGTCCTCAAAACAGCGCCATAGGGCGCGGGTATATAATACGCAGATGTACCGGCGGGGGTATCAAGGAGGATATATTGGCCTCATCTTGCTTTTGCTCGGCACGGGGCTTGCGCTCTATCTGTACATGCAGCGGTCCGCCTTGGGCCACGGAGCAACCGACCAGGGTGTGATGAAGGCGCTCGACGATAAGGCGCGTGCCGAAGCAGTCAAAGGCATGGCAGATCAGCGCAACGGCGAGTACGAGGAACTCATTAATCAGCAATAGATATGCGCTTCTCCACATCTGTCATCGCGCTTGCAATTATCCTCGTCACCCCCGTTTTTGTGTTTGCGCAGAGTGATGGCTCGGCACCAGCTGACCCTCGACCTGCTGATACGGGCGCGGCGCAGGAGCCAACTCCTGTACCAGCAGACTCGACTGCCGCCGCGTCGACCCCTGCGACAACTGCCGCTCCAGATTCTGCAGTGCAACCCGCAGCACCCACACCCACACCAACTCCAACGGGAAGCAGTGCGGCAACGAGCGGCACCGCTCCCACACGACCCACACAAACAACCACGCCCACGCCCGCGCCGGTAACCACACAGAACTCCGGTCCGGTTGGCACAGTGCCAATACCTACTGTGAATCTTGGTGGCACACCAGTAGCCGCGAATGCCGACACTGATACGGGCACGAGCACACTCACCTGGGTACTCATCGGTATTGTGGTATTTGGCCTTGCGCTGATGCCGTTTGGATATTTACCGGCAGGGTTTCTGCGCCGAAAGCCGAAAGTCGATGAGGAGAGCGACAAGAGATGTTTTGACATCAAACAAATAATGGAAGACAAACTCAAAGAGCTCACCGATGTAAAAGCGATGCTCACCGAGAAGGCAAAAGAAAAAGGCAAAGAGATGATTCGGGAATCCGTCGAGGGAACAAAAACGGGAGATTTGTTGGTGCGCGCACAAAAGCTCGAAGAGCAGTACAAAAAACTCAAGAAGTTATACGAGGAATGCCAAATCGATATTGACCGCTACAAGCTCAAGGGAGTGCTCGTGGAGAACAGTCTGCTCGACAAGAAGATTCTCGAACACCTGCGCATTGTTCGTACGCGAAAAGAGGGGGAGCGGGTGCTCCACGACATCCGCTTGAGCAAAAAACAGATTGATGACATTCAAAAGGATATTATTGACAACAAATGGTTCTTTCACCTGTGGGAGCCAGGTAAGGACGACGTAACCGTGGTGTTCAAAGACAAGTTGTTTTCTGCCAAGCATTCCGACAAATCCACGTGGAAAGAAGCAATTGCGTATGGAGTACAGAATGGAATCCCCGAATCACAGATGAACTTTGCGATTGAACAGTAAGAAGTATCTCGGCTATGCGTCTTAATGATGTGAACATGAAGCAATACGCGGCACGCAGTATGTTTATTGCGGTGCTCCTTATATCGGCTGCACCGCTGTCAGTACTCGCCCAAGTTAATAATGGCGGAAGTGATTCTGATTGGATGGATTACTGGCGACGTGGCTCGCAGTACCAAAGCCAAATACAGGCCCTCGGCGACATCGCAGTGCAAAACATTCCGATTCCGGTGTTATTGGGAGTGGAAGTGGGTAACCTCACACAAAACTTCGGCGACCCACGAGGAGGCGGCACGCGCACGCACGAAGGCCTCGATATCATGGCGCCCTCCGGCACTCCAGTGGTTTCTCCCACAGATGCAGTCGTGCTCTCAACGGGCGACGGCGCTGATTCCGGATTATACGTGCGCACGGCAAATCCCGGCGGCGAACAATTTGTATATATGCACCTACGCGAGATTGCAAAGGGAATCGAGCGCGGAGTGATACTGAAGCGTGACGATGTGCTGGGCTACGTGGGAAACACGGGCAATGCTTCGGGTGGTGCACCACACCTCCATTTCGAAATCCGTAAAAACGGTGCAACGGATCCATTTCCGCGCCTTACACAAGTCTTTTCGATTCAGGAGCGTATGAATGCCGTGCAGCAGGCGCTTGAAAAAACAAACGATGCAGCAACGCTCGCACAAACGCTCGCAAGCAATTTTAAATCCACGTTCAACAGCGCAACAGCCGCAGGGGTATCTGTTACTCAGTCCATTCTTTCGGCACTCGGTAACGCCACCGGAATTACCCCCACGCCCGCAGCTGCCTTCACACTTACATCGTCGTCCAACACTGCGGGAACAAACGTGGGCTACACACGTGACTTGGAAATCGGCATGAAAGGAGAAGATGTGCGTAAGCTGCAAAAGTTCCTTAATGCCAACGGCTACCTGATTACAAACATTGGCGACGGCTCTCCGGGCTACGAGACGCTCTACTTTGGCTCACTCACACAGAAGGCACTGATTACCTATCAAAAGGCAAAGGGTATTTCACCGGCGGCAGGATACTTTGGTCCCAAAACACGTGCCTACGTTGCGTCGCACTAGTAGGTAACAATCTGTTACACTGCCGCGATGTCGAATTTTCTGGGAGACCCGGGTGCAACCGCACGCCGCTCAATGATTGTTTCGCATGCAGAAGTGCTGATGCGCGAGCAGCAGGGAGTGCAAAAGAATATGAACTACCGCGACGACGGCCGACCGTCGGTCTTTTTAATTTCGGACAAGGGCGACGAGCACACCGATGAATGGCACGAAGCCGAGCAGCTGTTTGTGGTGGAAGGTCACGACGCCTCAACCAAAGGAGTGCAGAAAAAATCTGCAGACCAAGAGCTTGCGCATGAAAGCGGGCGCCTGAGCGACAACGGCAAGTTTTATCGCGAGGCGCAACAATACAAAGACGGTGTGCGCAGAGAAGCAATGCAGATTCAAGTATACGAGCGCCTCGACGCGGGTGTGTGGTACGACAAGGGCATATTTAGCCTAGTAGATGCGCAGCGCCACATGAAAGACAAGCGTCGGATATTTAAGTTTGTGCTGAGTCCATCATTTGGTGGCGCCGATGATGCCTACAATCGCGAGCGGATGATTCCTGCACAGGTTAAAACGATTGTGTGGGAGCGCGATGCGGGGCGATGCGCAGTGTGCCAGGCAGACAGCGCTCTTTTTTTTGAGCTCGTACAGCATGCGCGCGATGGCGGAGACGCGAGTGACAGCGACAATATTTCGCTGCGGTGTTCCATGCACACCGCAGGCACAAAAACAGGATTTTTGTAGCTCATGGAGCAATGCACTTTTCTGACATACCCCATGAGATAACAATACTCGACTGTGCATAGGTCGCTAGGGATTCGTATCTCACGGGGTATACTCCCACTAACTAAACGACTGCTATGGCCGACAACGAACAAGAGCTAACCTTCGTCCCCGAAGAAGAGGTTCAAAAGCAGGCACTGGCCGAAAGTGCCGGGAAAGATGAGGTGCAGATACTGGAAGAGGGTATTAAGAATGATCTGGAAGAGATTAAGCACCTCACCGGCGATTCCCGTTCGTGGTTTTTCCGCGGCATTATGCAGGGAGCAGGAGCAATTGTGGGCTCGATTGCGATGCTTATTTTCCTGGGGTGGTTCTTGAGCATTGTCGGCATTATTCCGGGTTTTGGCGAGATTTCCACGGCAATTCAGCCCTATCTCGATTCGGTTCGCAGATAAGTCTTTGCAGAGTGGGCGACTGTTGTATACTAGCCCGCATGCTTCGCGCTACGGCATTACCAGCAGCAGTCATGATTATGGTCGTGGTGCTGTGGATGATATTCGGTGATTGGCACTCCACACAGGCCACGAACACCGAGGCTGCCCAGCAGGCCGCAGCCGCTGTGGAGGGATTCTATGCGGCCACCACAACCACATCGGCTTCAGACAACTTCTCGCTCTCGGGCGCGGTGGCAGGGGCGGTGCCGGTGACGGGGGAGCAACCAATTACTACTAATAATAAAAAAATTATGCACGCAACACTCCACACATCACAGGGGGACATCAAAATCGAGTTCGACGGCAATGCGCCTAAGACAGTTGAAAACTTTACCAAGCTCGCCACCAGTGGCTTCTACGATGGCACCAAGTTCCACCGCGTAATCGCTGGGTTTATGATTCAAGGAGGCGACCCGCTCACCAAGGACGATTCCAAGGAGGCGATGTGGGGCACGGGTGGTCCGGGCTACAGCTTTGCAGACGAGATTCATGCAAATAACAACAACGTTATCGGCTCGGTTGCAATGGCAAACTCCGGTCCCAACACCAACGGCAGCCAATTTTTCATCAACGTTGCCGACAACAACTTCCTCGACTCGAAGCACACGGTCTTTGCACACGTGGTTTCGGGGATAGACACAGTGAACTCAATCGTTTCTTCACGAACCGACGGTCATGACCGACCGATGGAGCCGATTTCAATCACTGGCATTACTCTCGAACAATAATCAGCGATGATTTCTGAAAAACACGCGGCACAGCCGCGTGTTTTTCTTTGGGATGAAGATTTAACAAACGAAATATTCCAAAAAAATAAAAACATCTGGTAGGATGCGCGTATGCGAAAGCAGCTCGACATTGATTACACGGTAAAACGAAGCAAGCGTGCACGCACGATGCGTCTTGCAATATATCCCGATGGCAATGTGGTGGTTACTGCGCCGCGTTTCTTTGCATTGCAGGCGATTGAAGATTTTGTGATGAAGCACTCGCAATGGGTGCGCACAAAAGTGGAGGAAACACGGGGTCGCACCATCCTGCGCATCCGGCGCGCCGATATTCCCGGGCTCAAGAAGCAGGCGCTCGCGCTTTCTGTTGCTCGCGCAGAACATTACGCCGCTCGTTACGGGGTGACCTACAAGAAAATTTCAATACGCGCACAAAAAAGCCGCTGGGGAAGCTGCTCTGAGACTGCAAACCTTTCGTTTAACTACAAAATCGCCCTCCTTGAGCCACGGCTTGCCGACTACATCGTAGCCCACGAGATTTGCCACATCCGGCAGTTCGACCACTCCAAGGCCTTTTGGGCCCTCGTAGCAGAGGAGTTTCCTGACCACCGCGAGCTACGCCTCCAGTTGCGCAACACCGCGACCATTTTTTCATAACTTTGCGCTTCGGACACCACCCTCTTTGGGGTCGCGAATTTCTTTGCTAAGAAATTAGCTTAGTCTCGCCCCGTCGGGCTTCAAATTCCCCAAAGAGGGAGGTGTCGCTTCGCTTGGTCGCTTTGTGGGCCTCCAAAACCACACCCGCCGCCTCCGCTACGTGCCACATCGAAGCGGCCGCAATGCTTTCGGAGCGTTCGCAAAGCCGACGGGCTGCGACAGAGGAAATCTTTAGCAAAAGATTATCCGGCTCCGAAATGTATTGCGGTCGCGAAGACTACTACTTTTTCCAGATTTTCACTGCGGTCTGCCAGCCGTACTTCACAACGAGCAGGAGAATGAGTGCGTAGAGCGCGTATTGCACTAGGAGTACAAAGAGTGCAATGAGGTTGATGGTTACTCCCTGCATAGCTCCGTTGATTACATGCACAACGTCGCGCACTGACTGCTTCCAAGAATCTTTAACTGCCTCAGTGTCTATGAACTTGTTTTCCGCAACGTTTACATTGAAGTACGTGTAGTCGAGGTGGTCCAAGCTTTCTGCCTTTGCACGAGCAAGACGCTCAAGCTGCTCACTCACGTTGAGCTTCTCCTGGGTGAGTTGCTGGATGATTTGGATGCGGCTCTGGATAATTTGGGCTAAGCTCGAGGCGTCTTCGGTTTGCGTAGCAAGACGGGTTACTTGGTCGTAGGCAGCAGTTGCGCTCTTGAGTGTGGCATCAATATCGGCGAGTTTCTTTTTAAGAATGTCTTCTTCGCTCGTAAAGTCGTCGACCTGTTTCTTTATTGTGTAAGTATTTTCGTTGAGGTAGCGAGGGTCAAGGTCTTTAATCCACGCAAGAACCTCGGCCACGCGAGCGTGCTCCACCTTAAATGAGAATGAACATCCCGAATCGTATTTATTCGAGGATTCGAATACCACGTAGTCTTTTTCCTTGAGTTCAGCAAACGCCGCACACGTTTGATTAAGTTTTCGCGTTTCTATTTGGGCGCTGTAATCGGTCACCTCGTAATCCTCCGCAGTGTCGCCAGAAGGCTGAGAACCGGGAAACGGCGGCATGCTCGGATTGATATTCGTAATCGGCACTAAGTTTCGCGCCGAGAGTGTGATGCCGCTTTGCGCTATGCCTCCTGCGTATCCACCAGTCGGTGCAGAAACCTGTTTTGCAGATGCGTAGCCATAGCCTCCGTCGTAGTTATCTGTCGAATACGAAACGCCCATTTCGCTCGGATATGCGGCGTCCATTCCGGGCGCGCCAGGCAGCATCGAGACGGGGAGCGAGGGGGCAAACATTTGCGCAGCCACCGCAAGCACCACAAGTGCTGCCACAAGTATTCCTACAAGCTTTACGAGCTTGAGTGGGGTCGGTTCAAAGTTCTTTATAAAATCCATGTTCATAAATATGACGTAAGTATTAATGCAGATAAGACGTACTGATATCAAAAGTATGACATATGTGGCCTATGGACTGCTAGACTGGGGGTATGTCGGGAATTGTGAAAATGACCCTGCGCACAGCCGCGCTTGTGGGCGTAGCCATCGTAGCGGCGCA
Source organism: uncultured Candidatus Saccharibacteria bacterium (assembly GCA_964471165.1). Classification (GTDB taxonomy): domain Bacteria; phylum Patescibacteriota; class Minisyncoccia; order Phycocordibacterales; family UBA2100; genus UBA10103. Next base: position 45,935 of record CAYYEX010000003.1, on the reverse strand, counting down.
GGCGGTTACGCTCTTTATATTCGGCCAGCCGCCAATTTGTGAGTGCGGCACCATAAAACTATGGGAAGGTACAGTGCTCAGTACCGGGAACTCGCAGCATTTGTCGGATTGGTACACCTTTTCGCACATCGTGCACGGATTCATCTTTTATGGCGTCCTTGCGTGGCTCATGCCAAACATTCCGTTTCGACTGCGGATTCTCCTTGCTCTTGGTGTGGAGAGCGCGTGGGAGGTGTCGGAAAATACTCCCATGGTTATCCAGCACTATCGTGAGCAGGCACTTGCGGTGGGGTATTCGGGGGACAGCATCATTAACTCGGTAATGGATACCCTGTTCATGGCCGTCGGGTTCGTGGCCGCCCGGAAATATTCGTGGTGGATTATCGTCATTGCTGCGGTCGTCTTTGAATTGTTTGCGCTCTACATGATTCGCGACAATCTCACACTCAACGTCATAAATCTCATCCATCCGTTTCAGGCTATCAGCGACTGGCAGATGAGCGGGGGGATTAAGTAAGTGTTTCCGCAGCAAATCGACAGTTTGTTTGTACCCGCGCCCTGCTTGCGCAGCGCCCCCACAGGTTCATAGTGGGGGCATATCATTCATTCGCATTTCTATGAATAAAACAGTTATCGGTATTATTGCGGTTATTCTTGTGGCGGCAGGAGGTTGGTATTTCTACTCGAGTACGGGTGGTAGCTCAATGATGACAGGAGGTGACACACCGGCCGCAATGCGGTCGATGAAAGAGCTCGTAGCATCTGGCGTTTCGCAGAAGTGTGATTTCTACGAGCCCCAGTCCGAGACATCCGGCACTATATATGTCGCCAAGGGGAAGGTGCGCGGAGACTTTATGTCGGAAACACAGTCGGGAACGTTTGTTGGTCACATGATTTCTGATGGCACCACCGTGAATACATGGATGGAGGGCATGAATCAGGGCTTTAAATCATCGTTCACGACGACAGAGGGGACTCCAGCCGGCGACTCACAACAAGGACTCGACCCGGATAAGAAAACAGACTACAAGTGCTCAAAGTGGTCGGCCGATGAATCAAAGTTCCAGCTTCCGTCTGGAGTCACATTTACCGACATGAGTGCCATGATGAAAGCGGGGGCAGGTACGGGTGCCGCTCCAGCACCGGGTGCTATGCCTACAAAGTCAGCGCAATGCAATATGTGCGACCAGGCTCCGGAGCCGCAGCGCACACAGTGCCGCGAGGCGCTCAGCTGCCGCTAATGGGAAATCGATGCTTCATCAAATCTCCCGCCTTTTTTGATAAACCACAGAAGGCGGGGAATGCACTATCGACGCGGTCTGATACAGTACTAGCACTGGTATGAATGAATTCGTGAAGATGGACGTGTTTTTCGTCGTGGCCACGCTTGCGGTCATTGTCGTTGCGGTTCTACTTGCACTTATTCTCTACCGAGTAGTGAAGATACTGCGCCATGTCGAGCATGTGACGCAGATAGTGAGCGAGGAGGGCGACTTGATTCGCGCGGATGTTGCAGACCTGCGCGGAGCAATCAAACGCGAGGGCTTCAAGTTCTCAACCCTGGCAGGATTTGCGCGCAGACGAGCCGAGAGCTTTATGCGACCGCGCGGGAAGTCGCGCAAGCCCCAAGAAGATAGTTCGGAATAATTATTGTTAATTTTTTTCAGTATGGCAAAAAAACAGGAAAAGTCGGTTCAGAAAGGATCACGTGCGGGTCTCGGACTCGCAGCGCTCGCCGCAGCAGGAGCTGCTGCAGCAGCAGGATACTATTTTTATGCAAGCAAGGACGCGACAAAGCATCGAAAGATTGCCTCAAAGTGGGCATCTGATATGAAGCGCGACGTTGTGAAAGAGGCAAAAAAGCTCCAAAAAATTGATAAAGCGGCGGTAATGAAAATCGTCGACAAGGCAGCAAAAGCATACGCCGCAAACGGTCCGAAGGTAGACAAAGAAGCGCTCATGCGAGCCGCAAAAGAGCTGAAGGCTCATTGGGACGAACTTCGTGACGAGGCCGGAGGCGCTGTTAAAGTGGCAAAGAAGACAGTGAAAAAGGCAGTAAAAAAGGCTGCGAAGAAGGTCGCATAAACGCCTCGTATGGGGCGCGCATCAACACTCATCCTGCTGGTCCTCATAGCGGGGGTTGTGTTTGTGTTCCGCGCGCCCCTGCGGGTGTTTTCCTATCAGATGGTCCAAGAGGTTCTCCCGTGCAGAATTGCCATTCCGTACACGATAAACTCCATAGATGCGGGCTTCGATGTTTCGCGTGCCGACGTGGAGCGCGCGGCAGATGATGCGGTTGCCGTCTGGGAATTGGTTTCCGGCAGGGATTTGTTTGTTGAGCTCGCGACCGGTACACCAGTAATTACGGTGAAATTTGAATACGACGTGCGACAAGAGACCACCGAAACTCTCAAGGATTTAGGTTCTCAGATAACAAACACGAACGCAAAATATGAGAGCGCGGAAGCTGAGTATGATGCAAAGCGTTCACAATTCCTCCAGCAAAAGGCTGCATTTGAGGCAACTGTTGCTCGTTTCGAGCAGGACGCGAGCGCCTACCAGAAAGAGGTTGATTCGTGGAATGCTCGTGGCGGTGCAACATCTGCGGTCGTGAAGCGCTTAAATGCCGAGAAAGAAGCACTGCAGAAACGGCAGCAAGTAATCACGGCGGAACAGCAGAGAGTAAATGCACTCGCTGATGAGGTGAACGCACTGGCTAAAAAATTGAATATTATTGCAGGAGACATCAACGCAACAGCACGCACTTACAACAAAGTTGGTGCCCAGACAGGAGAGGAGTTCGAGGAGGGTGTATTTGAGAGTCGTGCGGGTAGTGAATCAATCACAGTATTCGAGTTTGATTCGCAGACTCGGCTCACACGCTTGCTCGCGCATGAATTTGGTCATGCGCTCGGTATTGAGCATGTGGATGGCAAGGAATCCATCATGTATCGCCTCAACCAGAGCGCAAACATAGTCCCAACAAAAGAAGATATTGCTGCGCTCAACGCAGTGTGTCGACTATAGTTCTCTTGAGTTCTCTTGAGTTTTCTTGAGTTCATTTGAATCCACTTTTATATACTGGCGCACGTGTCGGGCCATCGTGTATGATGCGCGCATGCTTCAAGCGCCGTTCTACGATCCGCTCCGTTCCTACGAAGATAATTACGACCAAGGTCCGTTTGGTGCGTTTGCTGACCACGATACCTTCGTACAATCGGGGGAGCCAACACACGATTTCCACGGACAGAAAGTATTCGCGCCGCTTGGGATTCCCGCCGGCCCATTGCTCAACAGTGCATTTTGCGCAGCCGCGTTCAAAAAAGGATTTGATATTGCCGTCTACAAGACGGTCCGCTCTGGTATTTTTCCATCACATCCGTTTCCTAATGTGCTCGCCATTCATCCAAAAGGGGATTTGGATTTCGCGGCGCTTGCAAACCCTGTGGTTGCAGATGCCACGTACACAGAACCGCTTTCAATAACAAACTCGTTTGGAGTGCCATCAAAGGAAGCCGGTGTCTGGCAGGCAGATGCGCAAAAGGCAATTGCCGCAGCTGGTAAGGGGCAGGTTTTGGTGCTCTCTTCGATGGGAACCGTTCGAGAGGGACAAAGCCAGCAGGAGTTTATAGATGACTGCGTGCTCGCTGCAAAACTTTCGTACGAAACGGGAGCAAAAGTTCTCGAAACAAACCTCTCGTGTCCGAACATTGGAAACGAGGGTCTCATCTGCTACAACCTCGACGTGACCGAACAGGTCGCCAAGGGCATTCGCAGTGTCATCGGTAACACGCCACTTATTTTGAAAGTGGGTTACTACAAAGATGATGCCGACATGGAAAAGCTCGCCGAAATTGCCAACGAATACGCCAACGGTATTTCTGGTATCAACACATTGCAGGCAGAGGTGCGCAACGCAGCCGGCGAGCAGGCATTGCCAGGCTCTCCCGCGCGACTTCGCTCCGGTGTTTGTGGAGCGGGAATACGTTGGGCCGGTATCGATTTTGTGAAGCGTATGAAGGCCATAAAAGATAAGCGTGGCTTCACATTTAGCCTAGAGGGCGTGGGCGGTGTAACAGTTGCAGATGACTACAAGGCCTACCGCGACGCAGGAGCAGATGTGGTCATGTCCGCTACCGGCGCAATGTGGAACCCGTATCTCGCACAACAAATAAAAGAAGCATACCCGGACGCGTAGCTATGGAGGTTTCGCAAAAAGCCTTCGTTTTTAATTCAGCAGGAAAAATATTGGCACTTCGTCGCTCGGACACCGATCCGTCGCGGCCACTTACATGGGATTTGCCAGGGGGTCAGCTCGAGGAACGGGAGAATCTTGAAGAGAGCATGCGTCGCGAGATTCGCGAAGAGGCCGGTATCGAGGTAGAGGATTTGATTGTGCGCGGTGCGTACGGCAGCACAAACAAACGCAACGAGTACTGGGTGATGATTCTCTACCATGCGAAGGTTACGGACCCTGTCATCACACTGAGCTATGAACACGACCAGTATGAATGGCTTACAAAGGAAGAATTCATAGCGCGAGAGTCATCGGATAAGATTACGCATTTTCTTTCACAACTATGAATCGCTCCGCAGAAATCGCGGAAATAACCAAAAAAGCAATCTCGGAGGGGGTATTTCCCGGATGTGTGATTGCCGTCGTTCGCACGGGGGAGCGCACTATTAATGCGTTTGGCACCATAGCACTCAATGGCGAGCTGGTGCGCGAAGACACCATTTACGACCTCGCCTCAATCACCAAATCAATACCGCTTGCGTCCCTTATTCTCAAGCTTGAATCCGATGGTGCACTGTCGTTTGATGACTTGGTGCGCACATGGATACCAGAGTTACAGAATGACCATGCGGCTACCATTGAAGATTTATTGAAGTACCGCGTACACGGACCTGCAATGTCGCTGCTCGCACACCTCCCGCCTCGCGAGATTCGTGGCCACATCTTCGCCACCGGTTTTGCTGAATTGCCCGGCGAGTCGCACTATTCGAACCTCCCTTCCTACTTGCTCGGCATCATTGTTGAGCGCGTGAGTGGCAAAACAATCGACGTGCTTGCCCGCGAAGCTTTTTTTGAACCGTTGAACATGCGCTCCACGTTTTTCCCGGTTGCTGGGATGGTTCCTGATGTTGCGTTCTCTATTGCGCCGACCGAAACAGAGGAAACAGGGGACGTGGTTGGAATTGTGCACGACGAATCCGCGCGCGCATTTGCTCGCGCTGGCCTTGCTGTGGGTCATGCAGGATTGTTCTCTAATGCCGGTGACATCGCATCATTTCTCGAGAGTCTGCTCGCGGGGAGTTTTCCGTACATCGTTAAGGGTGCGCACAAGGGTCTTGGGTGGGGACTCAATCATGGCTCATTTATGGGGACCCATTTCGGACCGCGCACATTCGGAAAAACCGGTTTTACTGGTACGAGCGTTGTCTGTGACATCGACAGGGGTGTCGGACTCGTCATTCTCTCGAACCGCACCTATCCCTCTCGTCCTATAAATGACAACGCAATTTATGCGTTTCGGCGCTCAATCGCGGAGCTGGTTTTGGCCTGAGTGCTCGTGATACAGTAGCCCGATGTGCGGTATTTTTGCCTACACGGGTTCGAAAAACGCAGGCGAGGTCCTCGTCGACGGACTTATGTCGCTTGAATATCGCGGCTATGATTCTGCCGGCGTATATACGCCTGAGAGTGGAGCAATCAAGGCAAAGGGTGCGGTCAACATTTTGAAGCGAAAGATTCCATCAGGCTTCTATGGCACCAGCGGTATAGCGCACTTGCGTTGGGCGACACACGGAGAACCAACTGAACAGAACGCGCATCCGCATTCGGATTGTGGCGGCGACGTGTGGGTTGTACACAACGGTATCATCGAAAATTTTAAGGAGCTCAAAGATGCACTGATTAAAAAAGGGCACACGTTTGCTTCGGCAACAGACACCGAAGTGATTTCGCATCTCGTGGAGGAGCATCTGAAAACGGAAGAAAGTTTTGAAAAAGCTGCACTCAAAGCTATCAACGAATTGCGTGGTGCTTACGGGATGGTGATTCAATACAAAAAAGAACCTAAGCGTCTTATCGGGGCACGCCTTGGCGCGCCGGTTGTGGTGGGATTGGGTGAGCATGAAGCGTTCATTGCCTCCGACGCGAGTCCGATTCTGCGCCACACACGCACCGTAGTATTTCTCAACGATGGAGAAATCGTATCCCTCACACCAGATAGTCACGAAATCTTTACGCTCGATTCAAAATCAATCACCCGCGCGCCCGAGGAAATTGATTGGGACGAACAGGTGGCGCAGCGTGATGGCTACGAACACTTCATGCTTAAAGAAATCATGGAGGCTCCCGAAGTGGTGCGAAACACCATCCGGGGGAGATTGATTCCGGATGAGGGACGCGCAAAGCTCGGTGGGCTCGAAGCCGTGGCTGAGGAGTTACAAGCGGTTAAACGGCTCATCATTGTGGGCTGCGGAACTGCATACTACGCAGGGCTTACCGGGGAATACATGCTCGAAGAGTATGCGGGTATTCCCATCGAAGTTGAGCTCGGGAGCGAGTTTCGCTATCGCTCACCGATTTTAGATGAAAAGACGGCGGTACTAGCGGTGTCACAGTCGGGAGAAACTGCAGATACACTCGAAGCGATTCGCGAGGGTAAGCGCAAGGGTGCTATTACACTTGGCATTGTAAACACCGTGGGTTCCACAATCGCACGCGAGACAGATGCGGGAGTTTACAACCATGCGGGTCCCGAAGTGGGTGTGGCGTCGACAAAGGCGCTCGTATCGCAACTCACGGCCTTTGCGCTCCTTACTATGTTTCTCGGCCGCCAGCGGCAAATGAGCGTAGCAACAGGGAAGGAAATTGCCGAGGCGCTCCAAGCACTTCCTGAAAAGATTGAGACGATTCTCAAGTCGCGAGACAAGATTGAGCAGCTCGCTAAGAAGTACATAAAGTGCCGCGATTTTATGTATATCGCACGCAAATATAACTATCCTGTTGCCTACGAAGGAGCACTCAAGCTCAAAGAAATATCTTACGTGCACGCTGAAGGGTGTGGCGCAGGGGAAATGAAACACGGACCGCTTGCGATGATTGATGAGCATTTTCCTACTGTTGCCATTGCACCAAGCGATTCGGTTTACGACAAAATGATTTCCAACATTCAGGTGGTGCGTGCTCGCAAGGGGCCGGTGATTGCAGTCGCAACAGAAGGCAACGAAGGAATTAAAGAATATGCCGACGACGTGATGTACATACCCGAAACCATCGAAATGCTCACGCCAATTCTCTCGGTCATACCGTTGCAGCTTTTTGCGTACTACTTTGCAAAGGAAAAGGGGTTCAATGTGGATAGGCCGCGCAACCTCGCAAAATCCGTGACCGTTGAGTAGGCGTAGGTTCATCGTGCCTTGGCAATACTGGGTACAATATACGTGGGGCAGGTTGAGGCCGCGCCCCCAACGCGCCATAGAACGCGCGAGTGAGGAAGGGAAACTGAAGACCCGGGAACCTGAATCAGGTAACCCGGGCTTTTTTTGCACGAATGCGCGTTTCCTTGCACGAAATTAAACCTATGATAGCTTCAGGATATGTCATCTTGGCGTCATACGTATACTTATTCACACACCTCGGCAGAGGCAGGCATCGTATTGCGCGCATAACTCCATAAAAAAGTGCACCCAAACGAGCCCGCTCTTCCGAGCGGGCTCGTTTTTTTAATCCACGTACACCACAAATAATATGAAACTTGCAATCATCGACTTCAATAGAACAGTCTACGATCCTGAAGCTGGGATGCTCATACCCGGTGCACGCGCAATGCTTGCAATGCTCAAGGAACGAATGACCGTGGTCTTGGTATCAAAAAATGAACCCGGGCGCGACGGGGCACTCGACATGCTTGGTATCAGGCATTTTTTCGCAGAAGTAATTTTTACGGAGAAAAAGAGCGCAGAACTATTTCGAGAAATTATTCACCGGCACCGTAGTAGCCCGGGGGAAACGTATGTAATCGGTGACTACATCTACGAAGAAATCACACATGGGAATGTAGTTGGAGCCAAAACCATACGATTTAAAAATGGAAAGTTTGCCCACTGTACTCCGGAGCGGGCCCAAGAGGAGCCGTGGCAGACGGTTACTGCACTTTCCGAAGTTGAGGCGCTCGCAAAATAACGCGGCTGCCATGTTGGCGGGGTCTAGAAACCGCCAACATGGTGTCCGTGAGACACCGAGATCTTTCAAAAAAGGAAACTGCCGATGGCTGGCCAAGTAAAACATCTCTGGATTCCGCGTAGCGAAATCGATTCCTATCTCGTTTCGATTGGTTACTGGGCAACCCAGGAACTCAGGCGCAAGAATACCTATGTGCTCTCGCCTGCGGCGTATGCGCTCACGTGCACGCAGAGCCAGCAGCTCGAAGTGCTTGCGCGTACCGTGTATGCGGCCATGCGTACGTTGAGCGAGCGACTGAGCGCATTGTCGCAGGAGCGCTCGCTCACAAACAGCGACGCGCAGTTCCTTGCGCTTGCAAACGCGGGCATTCGTGGACTCCTCGGGCCCAAAGACATCGGCGGCGCGGTGCCCCCGATAATGAAAGTGGACATGATGCAGGATACTGACGGCTGTTACCGCATCGCGGAGGTTGACGCATACAATCCACGCGGCCTCGCATTCATGGCGCTGCTCGACGAATCGCTTCCGAAATACCATCCCCCTGTTGGCGGTGGTGTTGCAGCGGTTGCCAGGATGATGAAAGCCTGCGGCGGCGCTGCTTCGTGGACGATTATCGTTTCAGAAATGGAGCGTTTCTACAAACCGGCGTTGCACGTGTTGCAGGCATCGCTCACGCGGCAAGGCGTTACCACGAACATTGTCGACGAGTGCGATATCAGCAACGATGAGCTCGTCGGCGAGCATGTGCTCATTATTCCGGAATCGCTCAACCGGAATATCGAAGGCCGCGCGCGACTGGTTGCGCGTTATCGTTCTGGTGAGTTGAAAACGCTCTATCCGCCGGCTGCGTATCTGGGGTCGAAAGCCTTTCTGCCGTTTCTTTCGCAGCAGGCGGGCATGTCGCAGTTTATTCCGAGCTGCTCGCTGGTGAGCAAGAAAACTGACCCAGCAAGCATCGCAAACGGCACGCCGACAGTGCTCAAGGGGGTGATGTCCTCGGGACTCAAGCAGGTCATCTTTTCCGACGACGACGCCCAGCTCTTTGCCGCAAAATATGCCGAGGCACGTGAGATGAAGCGCCCGTCGTGGATTCTCCAGCACAGTGTGCAGCAAGAGTCTATTCGGATTCCGGTGTATCTCGACGAGAGTGATACGAAGGGGCACTTCAAAGAGTACTTTCTGCGTATCACAGCTCAGATAAGTGAAACGGGATTGGTGGGCGTTGAAGTTACCGGACGCCCGGACAAGAAAGTGCATGGCGCACCCGACTGTATCCAGATTCCTGTCGTTCACCGATAATCGCGGTTTGCACTGCGAATAAAAAAAGACCGTGCGGCTCGCGCCGCACGGTCAATTCTTTTTCGATACAATCGAGCGTAGTTAGATTTTTACGATTTCTTCCCACGAGCGGCCCGCAACACCAAAGTGTCCGTAGGCTGCCGTTGCCTGAAAGATTGGCTTTCGCAAACCAAGGCGTTCGATGATTGCCTGTGGGCGGAAGTCGAAGTTTTTGGTTACGAGGTCGGTCAGATTGTTGCCTTCGTCATCGAACGCTTCAATCATCACCGGCTCCACACGACCGATAGCGTAGGCAACAGAAACGATAGCCTTTTTTGCATGTCCATTTGCAACGAGGTTTTTCGCTGCAAAGCGGCACATGTATGCGGCAGAGCGGTCCACCTTGGTGGAGTCTTTACCGGAGAATGCACCGCCTCCGTGGGGCATGAGTCCGCCGTAGGTATCAACCATGATTTTACGACCAGTGAGTCCGGCGTCTGCTGCAAACCCACCGAGCACGAACTTGCCTGTAGGGTTGACGAGGATTTCGATTTCAGAAACGTCGCCGAGAATCGGTGTGAACACCTCTTTGATGAGCTTCTCGCGGATTTCCTCTTGCGAGACAGCCTCGTCGTGCTGCGTAGAAATGAGAGCGGTAAGTACTGCACCATCGTCGATGGTAACCTGTGTTTTTCCGTCAGGCTTTACCCACTCGAGTGTGTTGTCGCGACGAACTGCTTCGAGCTTGCGCGCAAGGGCGTGTGCGAGCACAACGCCGAGCGGAAGCATTTCTGGTGTTTCGTCGGTTGCGAATCCATACATGATTCCCTGGTCGCCGGCGCCGCCGGTGTCCACTCCCTGAGAAATGTCGGGGGACTGAGTAACGATTGTGTTGAGTACTTTCAACTCATCGGTGTAACCGATGTCTTTGTAAACTTTTCGAGCGATTGCCTCGGCATCAATCACGGCAGTTGTGGTGAGTTCGCCGCCGAGCATGAGTGTGCCGTGGCTACCGAATGATTCAACCGCAACGCGGCTCTTTGGGTCTTGCGCGAGGCAGGCGTCGAGTATTGCATCAGAAATCTGATCGCATACTTTGTCCGGGTGACCGGAGGTTACCGACTCTGTCGTGTAGCGCGCTAATGAATGGAACATATTAGATTTACTTAACGTAGCTTGCGAGTTTAGAAAATCTTATATCCTCCTAAATTTTCCGGAGGGAAAATTTGGGCGGATTAAGAATCTGTAATTCGTTTCGCTCAAACAGCTTCTAAAAAAGCAGATATCTCCCTGTGGGGAGATGCATCGACAAATGTATCTCCCGAAAGGGTCTGGAGGGCACCTTCTGATTTTGAAGTCAGGGTTGCCGGCGGTTCATAAAGCCAGAACTTTCACCGCGCTCTTGATACGATATTCAGCTGTAGGTCGCATGGTAACAGCCGCACAAATCCCTGCAAGGGGAAAACTCCGGCTCTGATATGCCCCATGGGATAGACAGAAAAGAATTTGTTGCAGCGCTCGGAAGTATTTATCCCACGGGGTATACTCGCCGCATGGAAAAGCTTCGTCTCACCGATAAATCCCGGGAGAATGCCGAGAAACAAGGTGAGTGGAAGCTCATGGATCAGTTTTCTGAGGCGCGCGACGAGGTGCGCGGCACGGAAGACGCGTTCCTCGTAACTGAGCACTGTGTTGCAGTTCTCGATGGTGTTTCGACTCCAAAAAATCCTAAATCGGTAGACGGGGAGACGCCCGCACAATTTGCGATTCGTATTGCTATCGATGCACTCCGCTCCGCTACAGATTTAAAGGCCGAGGATGCAGCAGTGTTCCTCACCGAACGATTGCGCGAAGCGGTTGCACAAACTGAGGTACCGGGAAATCCGAGCTTTGTCTGTGTACTATTTTTTCCAAAACAAAACAGAATTGTACGCATCGGCGACTGCTCGTACCTGCTTGATGGTGTTGGATACAATCCCGGAATTCCACCAGACGTGAGGCGTGCAGCAATTCGCAAACACGCGATTGAACGAGCGCGAGCAGATGGTGTGAGTGATGAGGAGCTCGTAGAGCATGACCCTGTCAGCGCGCGTGCACAAGAGCTGCGTGAGTGGCAAAATCAGTATGCAAATAATCCAGATGCGCCAGAGTGGGGGTATGCGGTAGTAGATGGCAGAGATATTCCAGAGCAGTATGTTGAACACATATCCGTGCCCGTGGAGGCAAAATCAATTGTGTTGGCAAGCGATGGCTACCCACCGTCGACACTGCGCAATTCACTGCAGGAAACAGAAACCGCACTCCAAACAGTTGAACGTACGGACCCGCTTGGCATCGCAGAGCGATCGATTCACGCAATGAAACCAAAGAAGGGACACGCTGCGGCAGATGACCGCACCTATTTGCGCGTAACGCGCTAAGTCGAATCGCGGGCTATTTAACCTTGGCGATTTTTGCAATCACCGCTGCGAGCTTCGCAGGGTCGTGGCGAATGAGCGAGCGAACAATCTTATCGTGTTTGAGTCGCTTCGGGAGGCCGGAAGTTGCCACGAGGTCCTCGCCCATAACGGTGCGATCAACCGGGAGCTCGAGTCGGGTGAGGGTTTCTCCTTCGCGGGCATATCGCTGCACGAGCGATTTTGACGGCGTCTTGCTGTTGTAAATAATCACGTCGAACGCACCACCGAGGTACTTTTCGATTGTCGCGGTGAAGTTGGCCACGGAGAAGTTCCTGCTATGCTTCTCATACGACATCAGATTGCACACGAGCACCTTTGTTGCCTTGCTCTTACAAATCGCTTCCGGCAAACCTTTTACAAGCAGGTTTGGAATGAGGCTCGAGAATAGGTCGCCGGGTCCGATAACAATCACGTCGGCGTTTTTCACTGCTTCGAGAGCCTTGGGGTTTGCTCGTCCGTGTGGTTCGAGCCACATGCGCTCCAGATTACCGTTGAGTTTTGTTTTATGAATTATGTTTTCTCCGCGCACTGTCTTGCCACCCACTTTTGCAGCGAGCTTAACCTTGTCGAGTGTGGAGGGGATGACACGTCCGCGGATGCGAAGCACCTCGCTCGCTTTCTCTACAGCGCTGTCAAAGTCGCCGGTAATTTTCTCGAGTGCGGAGAGGAGCAAGTTACCAAAGCTGTGTCCCTTAAGAGCGCCTTGGGAAAAGCGGTAGTTCATGAGTGTGCGCATGAGCTCGTCGGATGTAGAGAGTGCGACTAAGCACTGACGCACGTCGCCCGGTGGAAGTACGCCGAGTTCATCACGGAGTACCCCCGTGGAACCTCCATCGTCCGACATTGTCACAATCGCCGTGAGGTCTACGGGGTAGTTTTTGAGGCCGGTGAGCACAGTAAACGTGCCGGTTCCACCGCCCAAAACAACGACATTTTTGCGCTTTTTGTTTGATGCCATATGAGACAATTCGGGCTATACTATCAGAAATATTGACATTAGCCACGCTAAGAGGCCTTGTAATTTCGATTGGACTAACCCGTCATAAGCCCTATGGATAGAACCGCAAAAATCTGGATGGTAGTAGCAATACTGCTTTTTATCGTGATTATTGCCATGGTGACGATGCTCTTTACGCTCCCATCGGTCCAAACGGGCCCTATAGCCACGACGACTCCCGAGAAGCCTGCTGTTGTGGCACCTGAGCCCGTAAAACCGGCTGCAGACCAACCGCTCTCGGCTCGTGTAATAACGACAACCCCCAAGCCAAATACAACCGTTGGCGCAACATTTGCCGTGAAAGGCGAGGCACCAGGGAACTGGTTTTTTGAGGCATCGTTTCCAATACAGGTGCGCGACAAGGACAGTAATGTGATTGCGCGCACCTTTGCAAGCGCGCTTGGTGAATGGATGACGACCGAGCAGGTCGGGTTCTCTTCCACAATCATCATTGAAGGTGGATACAAGGGCCCGGCAACATTGATACTTTTGAAAGACAACCCGTCTGGCCTCCCCGAGCATGATGACGCTGTGGAAATCCCCATTACCATCCAGTAGGATGGTCCGATGACGAAACACGAAGAGCGCAAGGCGCGAGCGAAAAAGATTGTCGCATTTCTAAAAAAATTCTACCCGGAACCGAAAACAGAACTCAATTACAAAACGCCGTTTCAGCTGGTGGTTGCGGTATTGATGTCGGCACAGTGCACCGACAAAGTGGTGAATCGTGTCACCGAACCACTTTTCAAGAAGTACAAAACGGTGAAGCATTTTGCCAATGCCGATTTGGAAACACTAACAAAGGAAATTTCCTCGGTTACGTTTTTCCGCAATAAGGCAAAGGCGATTATTTGCGCAGCAAAGATAGTCGAACGCGATTTCGGGGGACAGATTCCCAAGTCGGTAGCGGAGTTAATTACACTCCCGGGAGTTGCATACAAGACGGCCAATGTTGTGCTCGGCGAACTCTACGGTATGTGGGAGGGGATTCCGACTGATACTCATGTAAAGCGCTTTGCGTATCGGTTTGATTTGTCGGACAATCTCGACTTGTACAAAATCTCAAAGGACTTAGAGAGTCTGGTGCCGAAAAAAGATTGGCGCTATGTGAACAATGGATTTGTGCTCTATGGTCGCTACGTCTGTAAAGCGCACAAACATGATTGCACCGTTCACGAACTTACAGCCGTGTGGCCCGAAAGTAGGAGTAGATGGCTCAAAATTAAATAAAACCCCCCGGAGCAGCGCCGCTGCTCCGGGGTTTCGGTTTTAAATGATCTGTGACGAATGTCCGTCAGGCGGTTATCGATTCCCGCACGCCGGTTACATCCCGCAGTGCGCTCAGCGATCTGGCGGTTGCGATTTGCGCGATGACGCTGCTTCGGGAAACGTTGCGCTTGCGAGCGTGTTCGGCGACGGTGCAGAAAACGAAGAACACGCGGTGTTCCCGGCTGACCGCATCGGAGCGGCCGCGGATTGCGGTGGCGATCAGCGAGTTGATCAGTTCCTTGTCGGGCTTCAAAAGATGACCGAGGACGGTGTCGCAGATCTTCACGCGCTCGTGAATCTGGACGTCGGAAAATGCGAGTTCGAGTTCGCTCGGCACACCGAAGATGTTGCCGGGAAATTCGATGCTTTTGTCGCGCGCAGTGTGCGGCAAGTTGCATGCCCTCATTCGAGTCAGCCTCCCTGTGAAAGCCCCCATTTGCGGTGGCCTAGGCGTAACTATATGAGGGCTCCGTAGCGCGCGCAAGTGCTATTTGTGAGTCCTCAATTTTTGCTGTTTTTCGTGGCGTTCGAGTGCAAGGTTGATGAGGCGGTCGATAAGTTCCGAATATGACACACCCGAAGCCTCCCACATTTTTGGGTACATACTGATATTTGTGAATCCCGGGATGGTGTTGATTTCGTTCACAATTACCTGACCGTCTTCTGTAACAAACGAGTCAACGCGGCCCATGCCTTCGCAGCAGAGCGCTTTGTAGGCGCACACGGCGGTTTCCTGAACTTTTTTGATTAACTCGGCTGGCAGGTCTGCGGGGATTTGTATTGAAGACCCTTCCGCGTCGAGATATTTCGACTCGTAGGAATAAAAGTCGCTGTGTACCACAACTTCTCCAGGGAGCGAGGCAATGGGCGATTCGTTGCCCAGAACCGAGCATTCAATCTCGCGGCCTTTGATAAACGCCTCGATGAGGATTTTTGTATCAAATGAAAACGCTTCGGCAACTGCAGTATTGAATCCTTCTTCTGTTTCCACTTTGCTCACACCAACGGAGGAGCCGAGATTTGCGGGTTTGATAAACAAGGGCAAGCCAAGTTTTGTTTTTGCAGTTTCAAAATCGACTGGAGTGGTTTCTGTTGCGGTGAGGAACGCGCCGATTGGAACTCCTGCGTCGCGCAGGAGCCGCTTCATTACGTCTTTATCCATTCCCACTGCTGAACCGAGTACTCCGGCTCCAACGAACGGAACGTTTGCGAGGCGCAGCAACCCCTGTACCGTGCCGTCTTCGCCAAACGGTCCGTGCAAGATGGGGAAGACCACATCGATGGAACCAGCATTCGGCTCTTCCGTGCTCTGCATGAGGCCGTTTTCTCCGGGCGCGAGGGCCATACTCGTGCCCGATGCAGGTACTGAGATTTCTTTCAAGAGCTGTGAAGATTTTGCCGGGGGGAGCCAGTGACCCGCTTTGTCGATACCGATGAGCACTACCTCGTATTTGTCTTTATCGATTGCTTCGGCCACGTTACGCGCCGACTTAAGGGACACTTCGTGCTCGGCGGATTTACCGCCAAAAAGAATTGCGACACGAATCTTTTTCATATACCTACCGTACCACATACAAAATCACATATACCAAATCAAAAGGGCGGCACAACCAGTGTATGCCGCCCGACCCATCGAATGTTCAGTTGTGCCGTTACTTCGGCAAAAGCGCGCGCACGCTCCGGGCACGAATGATTTCTTCGTACAGCAGTGCCGGCGTCGTATTCCAGCGTGCGGCGGTGTAGCAAACCGCGATGCAAAGGAATGTGTCGGCGTCGAGATCTCCGTAGCCGCCGCGCTTGCGCAGATGCTTCATCCATTCGTGCAGCCTCTTGTGCTCGTGAGGCTTGTCGAACGCTTCGACGATATTGGCGAAACCGCGGGCGTTTGCCCCGATTTTTGCGCGCGCCTTCTCGTGGATAGCGGCGAAATAATCCGCACTGATGAAGCGGCCGTCCGGCATCTGGACCTGTGCCTGATCCGCAGTGGCAGCAGCAGTCTTGCGATGCTGGCGCCCTTTTTGCGGGATGCGGCCGTGGCCGCCGCGACCAAATCTACCCGGATAGCCCCCGATTTCAACAAGCGACATTCCTGACTCCCTTGAAGTCTATTGCCTGGCTTCACATGCCGTCATGACTATGCAATACATGGTGCAATTACGCAAGGGGGCACCTGTGTGCAACCATGGCTCTATGGCTGAACGGAATGAGCGTCGAAAAATGGCGGTCTTTGATGTGGATGGAACAATTTTTCGCTCATCTCTCTTGATTCAGCTCGTGGAGACGCTTATCGAGCGTGGGGCATTTCCTTCTGATACGCGCTCAGTATATGAGCGAGAGCATCGCAAATGGCTCGACCGCGAGGGCGACTACCAAGAATACATTGAAGCGGTAATTCGTGCGTTTCGTTCGCATCTCAAGGGCGTGCACTATGCAGAACTCGCCGAAGCCTCTGAACAGCTCGTGGAAGAACAGTGGAAACGCACATATAAATACACGCGGGACTTACTGAAGCTCCTGAAGTCAAAAGGGTACTACCTGCTTGCCGTGTCGCACTCACCCAAAACCGTTCTCGATAAATTTTGCCCGCGCCTGGGGTTTGATAAGGCGTATGGAGTTGTGTATGAAATTGGTCCGCAGGATTTGTTTACCGGAGCGATTACTGACGAGCATCTCATTTTCAATAAGGGAAATATTGTAAAACGAGCGATAGAAAAAGCAGACCTCACGCTCGCATACTCCGTGGGAGTCGGGGACACCGAGAGTGATATCCCGTTTTTGGAAATGGTGGCGCGGCCAATTTGCTTCAATCCGAATCTAAAGTTGTTTAAGACCGCACAACGCCTCGATTGGGAAGTGAAAGTGGAGCGAAAGGATGTGATTTACGACATCTAGTAAACTCATGTAATTTGTCCAATTGGATGAATTACAGGAGCCGGTGTTGTTAGTCGCGTTAGTATGCGTATACTGGGCGCATGAAAGCACTCAAACGCTCCCCCAAGAATGCGATGATAGCTGGCGTGATAGCCGGATTCGCTGAATATTTTGTTATTGATGTGACAGTGCTGCGTGTGTTGTTCGTTGCAGCAGTCCTTGTTACGGGATTTTTCCCGCTTGGACTCGCATACATTATTGCAATTTTCATTATGCCAATCGACCTGCAGGGGCAAGCAGCTGAACCCGTCATTCATGTCCACGCCGACGAAAAAAGTACAAACCCCGGCGTCTAAAGCTGTAGCTGCGTTCCAACGCGCGGTGTGGGATTACTACAAGAATCACGGTCGGCACTCCCTGCCGTGGCGCAAGACACGCAATCCATACCGCATTTTAGTCTCTGAGATTATGCTGCAGCAAACACAGGTGCCGCGAGTTCTGCAAAAGTACAAGAGTTTTCTGAAGCATTTCCCAACGGTTGAAGCGCTTGCCGAAGCGAAGCTTTCCTCCGTTTTAAAAGAATGGAGTGGCCTTGGGTACAATCGTAGGGGAAAATACTTACACGATGCAGCGAAACTTATAGTTCACGAGTACAGCGGCAACTTCAAGCGCGCGACCGCCGAGCGTTTGCCCGGTGTTGGACCATACACGCGCGCCGCAGTGCGCACATTTGCATATAACGAGCCCCACACAATGGTCGAAACGAATGTGCGCGCAGCATTCATTCATCACTTTTTTCCCACTACACTAAAACCAAGCGGTCGTAGAAAGTTAGTGTATGTGAAAAAAGATGCGGCAGTGCATGATCGCGAGCTTGTGCCACTGATAGAGCAGGCGAGCGTGGGGCAGGACCCGCGAGAATGGTACTGGGCACTCATGGATTACGGGTCGCATGTGAAGTCGCTTCATGTGAACCCCACTCGCAGAAGTGCATCATATGTTATGCAAACAAAATTCATTGGGTCTCTGCGACAAGTGCGAGGAGCAGTTATTCGAGCGTTGAGCGAAGGTGCGCATGGCGACCTCGCGCTTGCACACAAATTATCATTTGAGGAACACATGATTCGTCAGGCGCTTACTGATTTGAAAAAGGATGGGCTCGTAGCGAGCAGCAAGGGAAGCTGGCGAATTGCCTAACCGGTAAAAAGTGAAAGCAAAAAACGACGCGGAAACCAGTTCCGGTCGTTTTTTTGTTCGCGGCTGAACTTTGTATTCAGCGGATGCGGTTGAAGCCCTTGGGCGAAATCTCATAGACGGACGAGGGCCCCTTCCATACATATCTGTAACGCACGAGCCATGCAATTTCTGCTTCTACGCTCGATGCGTCTCCGACGCGATTGAGAATGCGCACGAGGTCCCAGAGCGAGAAGCGGTTGACCTCAATCAACAGCAGCATGGTGTCGAGTGTTTGGAGCGCCGGGTATCGATAGAACGCTGTTCGTGTGCCAATGAGCGGTTGGTCCATCCTTGGGTTCCTTGTTTTTTGTCTCCCGTGCGAAATATGTCCCCATACCTGTGTGCTGTCAAACAAAAAAGCGCGAGATTCTGCGCTTTGATGCCGTGCTCCGTGGCTTATTTAATCGAGATCGAGGTTCGCTTCGACGAAATTCAGTACGTTGCCGACCGTCGTGACATCGCGCGGATTGATTGGCATCTGCGCTTGTTTCGTTATTGCCACTGCAATCGCGAATCCACGCTCCGAGATGTCGGTTTCGTCGGTGAGCGTGTCTTCCTCGACGCAGAGGACTTCCGCGATGGCATGTTTTGTCGCCGCGACCTTCCACTGATTATCCCGAATTCGTTGCTCGTAGCGAGCCACGCGAAACCGTTGGATGACGCCAGCGACCATCGATAATCCAAACATGGCAATTGCTCCAGTTTCCCGGGAGTAGCCTATGCCTTTGTTGGTGAGGAATCAAGTGTCGTTTTTAGATAGAAACAATGACCGGAATCACGATTGGTCGTTTCATTGTGCGCTGCAGAAGGAATCGCGCCACAGATTCTGCGAGGTCTTCGCGGGCAACGTCGAGGTCGGCCGAGCGGGGATTACGCATCGATGTTTCAACCGACTTGCGGATGATGAGTCGCGTTTGATCCATGAGGTCTTTGTTGTCGCGCAGATACACGAAGCCGCGGGAAATGATGTCGGGCGATTTGTGGAGCTTGCCGGTGCGGCGGTCCACCGTGGCCACAACCACGCAGAAACCCTCTTGTCCGAGTGCCTTACGGTCGCGCATGAGTACATCGGAGAGTTCGGAGACTGTGTGACCTTCGACAACGCGCAACTCAGACGGAGCTTTCACTGCATGCTTGGAGATTTTTTCGCCAGCAGTAATTTCGATAACCGATGAGTTATCCGGCACAATCACGTTCTTTGGATTGACGCCCATTTCAACTGCGAGGTCTGCGTGAACACGGAGCATGTAGTGGTAGCCGTGTACCGGAACGAAGAACTTCGGACGGATTTGCTTGTGAATCCATACTGCTTCCTCGCGGTTACCGTGACCAGAGGCGTGCACATCGGAGGCATGGTAGGTGATGATGTGTGCACCCTGACGCGAAAGATTGTCCTTGAGCTTCTGCACGGCTCGTTCGTTGCCTGGAATGACAGACGACGAGAGCACGATTGTGTCGGTGGGCTGCAGGCGGATGTACTTGTGTGTTTTGTTGCCGATGCGAGCGAGTGAGGCGAACTCGTCTCCCTGTGCCCCCGTTGCAAGAATAATCATGCGCTCTGGTGGATACTGGAGCATGTTCTCAACAGTGACAACGGTGTCGTCTTTGTATTTGATGAGACCGAGTTCTCGCGCAATCTCGATGTTCGTTTTCATCGAACGTCCGTCGATAACAATTTTCTTGCCGTAGTCTTCTGCAAACTTTACGACACGGATGAGGCGCTCGAGGTGTGAGGCGAACATCGCGATAATGAGTCGGCCCTTTGAGTCTTTAATGATTGCTTCGAGCGTTCGATACACGTTCGATTCAGGGATGGAGAATCCAGGCTGCCATACGTTTGTGGAGTCCATAAGGAGAGCCAAAACGTTGCGGTCTTTGAATATACCGAACTCACGCTTTTCTTCGTCCGACGGTTCACCGCCTTCGTGGTTGAGTTTGATGTCGCCGGTGAATACCACGTCGCCGTATGGTGTTTCGATAATGATACCCATCGAGTCGGGGACTGTGTGGGTTACACCGAAAAAGCGAATTGTGAGCTGGCCGAGTTTGATGACTTCGTCGCGTTCAACTTCACGAATTTGAACGGGCGCAACCTGCGCAAACTCCTCCTGGCGCTTCTTAATCATCATGCCGGTGAGTCGGCGGGTGTAGATGGTTGGGTTACCGATACGATCGATGATGTAGGGGATACCGCCGATGTGGTCGAGGTGGCCGTGGGAAATGAGGAGTCCACGAATTTTATCTCGGTTCTCTTCCAAGTATCCAGTGTTTGGAAGAATGTAATCGATACCTGGTGTGTCGTCTTCGGAGAAGGCGAATCCTGCATCGAGAACAAATATGTCGTCGCGGAATTGAACTGCTGTCATGTTGCGGCCGATTTCTTCCACGCCGCCGAGCGGAATAATGCGCACCACGTCGTCCTTGGGTGGGGGCACGAGCTGTACTGGCTTTTTGTCGCGTGTGGACGGTGCCTGATGTTCTACCTTGGTGCGACCGCGAGGCGGACGAGCAGGGCGCGATGAGAACGGTCGGCGTGAGCGGCCGCGACCTCCCGGCTTTTGTCCCGGTTGTCCTGGCTGAGCGGGCCTGCCATCAGGTCGACCCTCCGGTCTATCTGCGGGTTTATGATTCGGACGCTGTTGTGGCTTTGGGCCACGCGGCTGTTGCCCCGAGGCGGGGGTGTCGTTTGGGGCGGGCACGAAGGCGCCGCCTTTGTTTGAGAAATGCTGTTCCATGTGGTTATTAATGCGTTTGTAACAATTTAAAGGGTCTGGTTTGAATCTCGTGCAAAGATTTCCCACACACGCTCTGTATCCGTGTACCAGCGGTATACGCTTTCGTACCGTTCAGCAGGTGTTGTGAGGGAGCCGATTCTCACGCCGATGACATTTTTTGGTAAGACATACAGGAAGTCCGGAGCATACAGAAAGATGGCGGGCTGATCCTCTCGGATTAAATCCGCAAATTCCGTGTAGAGCTTGTCGCGATCCTGTCTCTTTGTCGTCGCGCGTGCTTGCGAGAGGAGTGTATCAGCTTTGGCGTTCGCATACAAGGAGAGGTTCAGTCCGGGGTCATTGCGTTGCGAAGAGTGCCAGAACGCATAAAGGTCCGGCTCGCGGCCAACAACTTCGCCGAAGAGTATTGCGTCGTATTCGCGTGGTCGGATAACGGTCGTGTTGAGCTCCGCGAGCGAATACACCTTTACCGTTACCTTGACGCCGGTTTGTCGCCACGCGGTTGTAACCGCGTTTGCGCTTGCAACCAACTCTGGAGTATCTGTTGTTGCGAGCGTGAACTGCAGTATCTGCGTACCTTTTTTCCAGACGGCTTCGGTCTCATTCCACTTCCATCCACCTCGTTCAAGCGCGTCGCGCGCAGCGTCGACAGAGTCGAGGGTGTATGCGGTGGAAACCGTGCTCGTGGTGTTGCCGGTGGCTATAACGAAGCCAGAGTTCATCGGAGGGATAGGACTAGAGAGTGGTGTCGCGAATCCACCGAGTGTAGCGCGCACAAGGCGGTCTTTATCGAGTGCAATATCAAGCGCGCTGCGCACCGCAGCGTCAGCAAAGACGGGTGCGTGGTTCTGGTTGAAAAATACGCCAAATACGCGCGGGAGTGTGGAGCGCATAACTGTTGAATTGTTGAGGTTGAGGGCCGCGAGTTGTTCGGACGAAATTCCGGCAACTGCACTAATTTCACCTTTGTTGAAAGCGGTCACAATTGCGTCTTCGTTGTTGTAGAGACGCAACGTAAGCGAACTAATGTGCGCTCGCCCGAGAGTGAAGTCGGAGAATGGTTCCAAATCAAATCGAGTGGCAGAGCCGGTGGAATCTTCTTCGACCTGCTTCACGCGGTATGGTCCGGAGCCTACCGGATGAGTGTTGAGCGGGTTGAACGGAAAATCTTCGGGCGTTGTGTCTTTCCACAAATGCTCAGGCAAAATACCAAGCGTGCAATTTTCGATGAATGGAGCGTAGGCATGCGGAAGCGTGAACACTATTGTGTGGTCGTCTGGCGCGGTGATGGCTACACCGTCCCAGTCCGAACGGTGTGGACTTTTGATGTCAGGATTCTGAATCTGTTTTACGGTGAATACGATGTCTGCGGAAGTCACGGGCTCACCGTCTTGGAAGGTTGCGCGTGTTCGCAGTTTGAATGTGTATGTTGTACCGTCGTCGGAAACGGTATAGCTCTCCGCAATATCGGGCACTGTGGTGCCGTCGGGCAGCGGGCGCACAAGTCCCGAGTACACGAGCGCAGTGAGGTCGCTATCTGCGGCGGATGTCGCGAGCACGGGATTGATGAAGCGGGCAGGGCCGATGAGTCCTTCGGTGATGGAGCCGCCACGTGACGGCACCTGTAGCGAGACTGTTTCGTTTGCCCCAGAGAGCAGTGCGAGTGCGCTCACCGCAAGCGTAACGGTGAGTGTGTACAGGATAAGGCGTTCTGCAGGAGAAAAACGCGCGACTAATTCGTCGAGCACTGAAAAACGCATAATGCTGCGTTCTTTTGTGAGCGTTGCTTTTTTTGTGGGTACAGGCGTACCGTCAAGGGAGTCATCCACCCCATGAGATATTTTACGTCTTGATGAATCAGGTGATTCGTCAGATTCAAGTTGCATATGAATGTATCTAGAAGTGAAGCCCGGATTATCTCACGGGGTCCATAGCGCAATGGCGCAAGCACACACGCCCAACGGGCGATATGCGGAAAAACCGTTAACTAATGAGTAAATTCAAGAGTGCGGACGCGGCAAACAAAACACCGAGAACGATCGTCGCCGTGAAGAGGGTTTTCTCTAAACCACGGCGGGTGTGGAAACCAGACGAAAAATTGTCGGCTCCGAATGCTCCGCCCAAAGAGGCGCCCGTGCGCTGCAAAATGACCGCCACAATGATGAGTACGGACAATCCAATCTGCACGAAGGGCAGTACCTGTCGGAGGAGATCCATGTGGCAGAATCCTAACAAAAGCGAGGCAATGGGTCAATCCACGCCGAAATTGCACGGCCCATGATAGGTATGTATAATCCGGTCGTCGCGGAGTAGAAAACCGCTTATCTAACAGGATTATTTAGCTAAAACAGCACATATGGCAAAGAAAAAGATGAAGAAATCAGCACCAAAAAAAGTGAGCAAAAAGTCGGTGAAGTCTACCGCACCAAAGGCGAAGGCCCCGGTGCAACCCCTTTCGGATCGCGTACTCGTGCGACGCGACGATTTACCGGAAAAGAAGTCGGCCTCTGGCATCATCCTTCCTGATAGTGCGCAGAAAGAAAAATCGAAGCTCGGCACAGTACTTGCAGTTGGTCCCGGCCGCATAAGTGACGACGGAAAGGTGATAGTAGTCACGGTGAGTGTGGGCGATAAAGTTATCTTCAACTCTGGTTGGGATAACGAAGTGAGTATCGATGAAGACCACGAGCACTTCCTCGTGCGCGAAAGCGACATTCTCGCAATCTTGAACTAAATACAAGAGTTAATCATTTCAGAAATACAGCTATGGCAAAACAGGTAATCTTTGACACAGAAGTTCGCGCAGCGCTCAAACGCGGCGTAGACATCGTAGCGGGCGCAGTGAAAGTGACGCTCGGGCCAAAAGGACGAAACGTCGCAATCGACAAATCATGGGGCGGTCCAACCATCACCAACGACGGTGTCTCAATTGCGAAAGAAATCGTGCTTGCAGACAAGTTCGAGAACATGGGTGCATCAATTGTGAAAGAAGTGGCCAACAAGACAAACGACAAAGCAGGCGACGGCACCACGACCGCGGTTGTCCTCACACAGGCCATCATCACTGACGGGCTCAAAAAGACCGCGATGGGTGCAAACGCGATGATGGTTCGCCGTGGCATCGAGCTCGCTGCAAAGGATGCGGTGGAAGAGCTTAAGAAAATGGCAAAGCCTGTGAAGGGTCGTGAAGACGTTCGTCAGGTAGCTACCATCTCGGCAGAAAGCCGCGAACTCGGTGAAGCAATTGCCGACATTGTTGAAAAAGTGGGCAAGGACGGCGTGGTTACTGTGGAAGAATCGCAGTCTATCGGTATTGAAACGGATTACGTAGAGGGTATGGAGTTCGACAAAGGCTACGTTTCAGCCTACATGATTACGAATGCCGAGCGCATGGAGGCCGAAGTGAAGGATGCGCCAATTCTCATTACAGACAAAAAGATTTCGAGTATCAAAGACATTCTGCCGCTGCTTGAAAAGGTGGCGCAATCCGGCAAGAAGGACCTCGTGATTATTGCCGACGATGTTGATGGCGAAGCACTCACGACACTCGTGCTCAATCGCTTGCGCGGGAACTTCAACGTACTCGCGGTCAAGGCACCAGGATATGGCGACCGCAAAAAGGAAATGCTCTCCGACATCGCAATTACTGTTGGAGCACAGATGATCTCCGACGATCTCGGTCTTACGCTTGAGAAGGCGGAGCTCACCATGCTCGGTCGCGCAAACCGCGTTGTTTCAACAAAAGATTCGACCGTGATTGTGGGTGGCAAGGGAGACAGTAAGGAAATAACGAAGCGCGCGGCACAACTCAAGAAACAGCTCGACGCGACAACTTCGAAGTTCGATAAGGAAAAGCTTGCTGAGCGCGTTGCGAAGCTTACCGGCGGAGTTGCGGTTATTCGTGTGGGTGCAGCAACCGAAACAGAGGCAAAGTATCTCAAAGACAAAATCGAAGACGCGGTGAATGCAACGAAAGCAGCAATTGCCGAAGGAATCATTCCTGGTGGCGGTGCATCGCTCGTAAAGGTGGCAGCGCGTCTTGTGAAAAACATGGAAAAAATGACCAAGAGCGGAACATCCGAAATGAGTGCAGGCTACGGCATTCTCGTGGGTGCACTCTCGATGCCGTTCAAGCAGATTGTGCGCAACACCGGACGCGAAGACGAAATGGTGCTCGTGGAGCAGATTTCAGGTGCAGACAACAAGGGATTCGATGCAGCAACCGAAACGATTGTCGACATGATTGAAGCCGGCATCATTGACCCGGTGAAAGTAACGCGACTCGGTGTGGAGAATGCAGCGTCTGCTGCAGCTGTATTGCTCACAACCGAAGCTGCTATTGCGGATATTCCGGAAGAAAAGAAGGCAGGAGACCCGGGGATGGGTGGGATGGGAATGGATTAGCGCTTCGCGAGAAGCTTCCTTTCTGGAACCACAGAAAATCTCTGGTGAGATTTTCTTCCGTCCGTCGCCGCCGCTCCTCCCGAGGGTTCCATAAAGGAAGCTTCTCGCTAAGCTAACGGGGTGGGCGGGGAGAAGTATTCACAGGTAGAGCCCCTCAATTGAACTAATTGCGGGGCTCTACTGTTAGTATGAACAGATGCAACTGCGTCGCTATGCGGCCGCTCTTATCGTGTATGTCGCGGTCGTTATTGGAGCGTCGATAGTGATTTTGAATATTCCCTCGGCAAAAGCAGCGGAAGGTATCAATCCTGAATGCGTGATCAACAAGGTGTACAGCGAGCCATGCAACAAAGAAATAAAAACAGAAGCGGGAATTAAGATCGGCGGTAAAGATTGCCCGTGCAAGGTCCAAACCGTGAAAGGGCCGGTTACCGGGAAATGTGTGGCGCCTCAAAAATGTGAAGCCACAGCCACTGCCGAAGGAGAAAAGCCACAACAGGCAGATTGTGAGGGCGCAAACAAAGGTTCACCGGGATGCTCCGGTGGTAAGGGAAAAGAAGATGAAAAAGGCGGTCAGCCACCACAGATGCCGCAAATACCACCACCGAAAGATGATAAGCCGCCAGAGACACCGAAACCCAACCAAACAGGAACTTCGACAGGACTTGAGTTGATGCGTGGCACACTCGAGAACGGTCAAGGAACAAAGTCGGATGTGGAAAAAGCACTTGCAGCATGGGAACCATTTACGAAGAGTGCTGAAAAATCTGTGTTTACCAACGGGCTCGACACATTGACAAAAAAACAGGAAAAGATCGAAGAAACAAAGACGGTCGATTTTTCTGAGCAAAAGAAAATAGAACCAATCGTGGAACAGCGAAGGGAACCCGAGGTCACAAACTTGAGAGAGGAGCGCTACGAGATACCGCCGCGAAAAGATGCAACGGGCTTTGCTCCACCAGAACCAATGAAGGTGCTGGCACTCAATGAACCTGGGCGTCAGAATGTTTCAAATCCGGAATCAGGATTTCGCGCTGAGGAGAAGGCGGTACAACCACAAGGCATTTTGCCGCAGCTCATGCTGAAGCTGAGGGACCTGCTACAAAGACTTTTTGAGATCAATCAGAAAAAATTGGAGAATCCAAAAGTGCCGGAGACGCCACAGATGCCGTGGGGTCGCGTGAGCACGCTCCCGCCAAGTGAAATTAAACGGTTGGAAAACTTTCCGCCGACTAGTCTGGTGCGGCTTTTGCAATCAGAAATTGGTCCGAGCGGAAAACCAGTTGAAACAGCAGCCGCCACGATCTGTGACGCGGAATTTGAAAGCTGCCTCACATTACTCGGCAACGGGGACGTGAAAATAATTCCACCTGCACTCGGCAGACTGCTTGAGAAACGGGCGCTCGAAGAGGCCGCAAAGTTTCCTGATTTCAAATATTTGATCATGACACATGACCACCCTGTCGATTCGAGCAAGGCTGGATTCAAAGCCCGATTTCCCGATATGGACGTGTCGACGCCGTTCCCTGAGCAGCTCCTTACGGGGCCATCCGGCTATGCTGACACAAAGACCGTGTTTCCCGACGATGTGCGGTATTTGAGTACTGACCCCCGCTACGAGATAACAACGCTCCTTGTGGAGCCGGGCGGCCTCTGGGTCGGTTCGTACGACGTGCGCCCGACAGCCCCGAAGGAACTGGATTTCCAACTGCTGCGTAAGGAACTCTATTTGGCCACACAGTCGGGAGATAGCGCGCGGCGAGAGCGCGCTTTGGAAAACTTCATCAAGGGCGCTCGGGAGACCATGGGGATATCACTGGAATTTTTACCCAGTACCACCAGTAATGTGGAAATAGGAAAAGCAGCACAGCGCACGAAGAAAAATCAGGTCAAGCAGTAGCAACTGTTTTCTCCCGAACGGTTACTAGAAATATGCACAGGTAGAGCCACACAATGAGACGAATTGCGTGGCTCTACTGCTACAATTAATGAATGCTAACGCGTCGCTTTGCGGCCGCTTTTCTTGTTCTACTTTTTGCATTTTCTGCGACTCTTTTTTTACAACCACATGTAGCTCGCGCAATGGGTGGATTTGCGAACAACATGTGTCAGCCGTTCCACAAAGACTGTGAGTGCGGCATGGAGCCAAACAAGGCTGCTGAAACTGATTCCAAGGCACCCAAATGCATAAAGGGAAAAAATACAAAGGGCTGCAAAGTGGGCATATGTTGGGAGGATCCAGCTGGGGTTGGAGAAGTAAAAGGTATTTGCGTCGCGGAGAAAAGATGTGAAGCGAGATTATGTGACGGCAAAGCATGCCCTGGCCAACCAACAGAGGGTTCCGGCGGCGCACCGGCAACGGAACCGCCTTCGGGCACAGTCCCACCGCCAGAGGAGCCAAAGCCGGGTGAAGGTGGTTCGCCACCAAGCATGCCGACACCGCCGGGTCCTACTCCCGATGAGCAGCCAAAAACAGAGCCGAAACAAGATGACTCACCGAAATACGATACCTGGGGCAACTGTATCGTCGGGCGATGCGAGGATGTTCCCGATGTAAAAACACCCGTACCAGAAGTAAACAGTTTCGCTGAGCAACTCAAAGAGGCCGAGGCAAAGGGCGGATTGTGGAATTGGCTCAAGGGCGAAGAAGCAACACTACAGCCAAAAGTTGAGTCGCCTGATACTCCCACTGAGACTGCGGGGGGAAGTCTGTTCGACGCTGCTCGCAAATCCGATCCAATAACTGGTTTTGATGTAAATCCGGATGGAACTGATGGCGCTCGAGATGGTACCGACGCAGACAAAACGAACCCTGTAGCAGATACTTGGAAAAAGATTGGCGATGAAGTGTCGGACCTTTCGAAACGTGTTCAAGATTATGCGCAAGATACGTTGAACGAATGGAGGCGAGATCCGTTTGGCGGTGAACCTGAAATTGACCCAATAAAACAACGTGAGGAGTTGGATTCCGCACGACTCAGAGAACTCAGCGACGACTACACTGCTGCAGTAAAAAGCGGCGACAAGGAAGCGATCGCAGAAGCTCGGCGCGCGTGGGACCAATTCACTGG
This sequence comes from uncultured Candidatus Saccharibacteria bacterium, assembly GCA_964471165.1. Lineage (GTDB taxonomy): Bacteria > Patescibacteriota > Minisyncoccia > Phycocordibacterales > UBA2100 > UBA10103. Next base: position 17,421 of record CAYYEX010000003.1, on the reverse strand, counting down.
GGGTCCGCTCGACAACGAGGCGATTAGAAATCCCAAAGCCGGCGACGAGGTTGCTGATGATCCGCTCGACAGGGGCAATCTTGATTTTAAAAACAATCCGCAAGACCTGGCCGCCCTCAACAAGGGGGTGTGCACGTTGGGCAGTTGTGGCACACCAGAAGGCGGTGATTCAAAACTCACGCCGGAGCAGCAAGCAGAACAGAAAGCACTTCAAGACAAAATCGATGCAGTTCAAAAAAGTACGTGTGGATACATAGGATGTCTTGGTGACTCCGTAGTTCCACGCTCCGAATCAGACAAAGCCCTCAAAGAAATACAGGAGGTCTTGAATGACTACGGCGTTGAGCGAATTGGTAACCGACTCGTGCTTGCTGACCCGGGCGACGCCAAGGAGATGAGAGAAGATTTGGGCGATTCGATGAAGACCTACATCGAAAACAATGCCGTTGCGAGTATTCTCGAAAACAAAGCTGCCGGTCTAGCGGGCGACTGGTACAAAACTCAATACGCAGGGGATCCAATATTGCAGCTCGCAAAACCCGAGGGCAACAACGCGAAGGAAATGCTGAACAACTTCAGCGAGACCACTCAGAAATTTAATGATGAGGTGAGTGAGATTAAGCCCCTCGGTTACGACAGTAACGGCAGACCAATATATTCAAGCCAGGATCAACTGAAAGTTGCGAGTCTTACCGCCGAATACAATGCGTATGCGGCCAACGCACGCGACTCGATAATTGCTCAGCAAAAGTTTGATGCGGGATTAACGCCGGAGAGTCACGTGTACCAGGCAATCAAAAAGGAGGAGCAGGCGAAAGATAACGCGATTACAATGGCGGAAAGACAGCTCGAAAAAGTACGAGCGTCGAATCCCGCTACGTTTCGTGGCAACGGCGAAATTCCTCGAGGTGAGGCGGCGTGGAATGCGGAAGTTGGTAGGCTTGAGCGCGTAATCGAACGACTCAGGGCAGAACGCGCCGATATAGCCGAGAATGCAGAAATCGCACGAACGGGAAATTTGGATGATTTGGACTCGCGATACGACAAGATCGTCGATCGCGCATATGACACTGAAGGAGCGGCCGCAAAAAAGTTGCATGAATGGACGGATAGTTTGAAAAAAGGAAGCGAGCTCGTCGGCACCTACGGCGAAATATTTAAAGCGGGTTTCGACGGCATGATCCCTCTTGCCGCTAAGTTGACGCTCGACGTTTCAGCTGCGGCAACACACGGTTTGCAAACGCTTGGCGCGTGGGGGAATGAACTCACTGATGGCGGAATGCCGGCGTTTGCGGCTGACGGTAAAGAGGCGGCGACGTGCGCATTAAACGGTTGTGCAGTTGAGCGCGCTATTGCAGTTGCTGATGTGGCGATTGTGGGACAACTCGTCTATGGTCCGATAAAAGCGGGCGGACGCGCGGCATTCGAATCATTCGGCTTCAACGCCGAGCGTGCCGCACTGAGTACCTCTGAAGCACGCCTCGTGGAGAACTTTGTTTCTGAGTCCTCTGCTGTGAGTGTGGCAAAAATGGATGCCACAGCAGCTGCTGAGCGCGTGACGGCAAGTGAATCTACGACCGGGTTATTGGGTGGATCGAGTGCTCCCGAAGAATTACGAATTGCAGCAGCCGAGGCGCAGGCGCGTGTCGCAGCAGCCGAAGTAAATTTAGAAAGAGCAACAGCCGAGCTCAACAAATCAGGCATTGTCGTCGATACGCGAGCTGTCGCTGGTCGTGAGTATGAGGTGCTTGCGCGTGCAACAAACAACGAAGCAATGCTCGTGCGCGCATCTGAGAATTCTTCATGGCAACCGGCATCGCGCGAAGTGTCTGAGTCGTTGTTTGCACGTGTCACACCAGAAACCATAAATGCAGACAGGGCCGCTCTTCGAGAAATAGAGCGAGCGGATGCGCCGGCAATGCAAGAGCTCACGAAAAATGTAGTGCCACAAATGGAGCGTGAGCTCACAGCACTCGGAGGCGACTCGCGTACAATTTTTGCTGAGGCGCAGGCAGGTAAACTCACCGAGGCAAATGCAAAATTGCTCAAGGAGGTGGAAGACCGAATTGGGTTTACGTACACAGATGTGGCTGCCGTGCAAAAAGATTTGGCGGCCGCCGGGCGTGCAACAGCCCGTGAGATCGAAGTCGCAGACGCTGCAAGCGCTCAAGCAAAGGCGAATCTTGAAGCGCAGCTTGCCTCCACATTGCCGAAAGGATTAAATTCAACAAAACCAGAAATTGGGCAGGCATTCTTGAAAGCTGAAGAGGCATACAATGCCGCGAAGTACGCTTCTGTTGCCGAGCGTGCGGCTGCACGGCGCGCTATCCAAGAAAAGTTCACTGCGCTTGCCGAAGGTGTCGAAACGCTCAGCGAAGGTCAACGTCTTGCACTCTATGCAGTGGGAAATGGTAAATCAATCAACGCAGCAACAAGCTTCGGTAAGAGTGCGGTGAGTATCGGCGACTACATCGGCACACGCCTTACGCTCGGCAAGGGTGCGCAGTGGGAATACCTCGCGCCCACACAAGATCTCGTTACGAAATTTGGAGAAAAATACGGACAGTTTCTTAACGAAGTCGGAGCTCCCGTAAAAACAATCAAAGGCGCGAATCCTTCCGAATTTATCGCGGCAGCAAAAATGTCAGAAAACGGCACGGCGTCTGTAATCGCCATGGCGCCAGAAACGCGCGGGCACTTAGTTGGTCTCTCCCTCGGTACCGGAGCGGAACAAACGGCGCTCAGACAGGCCCTCGGACAAACGAGAAAGGCGGTTGTAGATGAAGTGCACAACCTTGCTGGTTCGAGAACCTCATCTGTTATTAGCGACTCACGCAGAGCGGTGACTGCTGCGGAAGAAGCGGCCGTCGACAATGTGATGACAAAACTCGGCATGCGTAAAACCGAAAACGGTTTTGAAGGAGTGCCGAGCACGGTAGAAAAGTATTCAGGGACGGGTGCCGGCAATCGCGTGCAAATGAGCGAAATGCTTGATGCAAATGCGTCGAAATTTGAGCGCGAGTTTACAAAAAGTAACAAACCCATGTACTTGGTGGAGCAAAACCTCAACGGAGAGGTGGGTGCTGTGCGATTCAATGCAGCCGCGCAAAAGGAACTTGAGCGCGTCGGACTCTCGTCCTCGGATCGTACGACACAGCAGGTGCTTCGAACGCTCGAACTCAAAGATGGTGGTGTAAATGGTTACAAGCTCGTACGCGACGCCTCGGGTGCAGAAAAGTATGTTCCGACGGATAAGCTTGGAAAGCCTCAATTAGAAATGCAGTTTTCGGATCCCACGCTTCCGCTTACAGCTGCGAAAATGAACGGACGAGGTGCTGGCGCAAATAAAGTTGATACGTTCGTGAGCACGACAAAAGCAGAAACACCGCTTACGCATATCTACGCAACAAATCAGGGCGTGCTCGTGGGTGGTATGACCGGAACGGCCGAAGGATTACAGAACCTTATTCGTTCGGGCATTGGAAGTGAAGGTGTGCTTGCGATCAAGCCATCGCGCGTCGATCTCAATGGGTTCCGCACTGAAGTTGAGACTATTGCTGCGGATGGGACGCGCACAAAAACCGCATGGACGTCTGAGACGGCCAACGCCCGCGCCCAGGCAGCAATCGGTGAAGGAAAAAACACGCTCACCGTCGCATTAACGCCGGCCGCCTTTGAGGAGGCGCAGTTGGCGATGCGTGCTGTTGCTGGGGAAGGAAAAGCTGCACGACTCGTCGAGTACGGCGCCGACGGAAAAGTCTACGTCAACGGCAAGGAAACGCGACAATCGTTTAACTCACTTGCAGAAGAAGCCTCAACGCGACAAACAGCATTTATCGTGGATAAAAAAGGGATAGAAGGTTTCAATTACAAAGGCGATTACGTGCAAACAATCCTCACCAAAAGCGATAAGCTGACGAAAGATACGGCGGGCAATATTGTAAAAGAAGTTGCACAGCTTGAGCGCGAAGAGCTTGTGCAGGCGCTTGGTCGCGTTGGTCGCACCAAAGAGGGCGGTGGCACGTATGCGGCTGAGCGTAATGTGGTAGTTGATAGCGCGGCACTCGATAGCCAGCTTCAGGGGGCGCTGGCGAAAGGGTACAAGGATGAGGTTGCAAAGGCGCTCGCTGCCAATAGTAGTACTGAGGGCCTCGGCGCGCGACTTTTCAATACAGCGCAAGCAAACTCCAGTAAGCCCGGATATGGGATGAGTTTGAACGAGCGACTGGCACTATCCTCCGATATTTCTACAGCTTCTACATTGAGCGAGGCGCGAGATTTTGCGCTTCGTCGCGGACTCAACGAAGCAAGTACGAACGCGCCGCTGAAAGAGCTATTGAACACATCGGGCCTCTCGAATGCTGAGAGAACCGCTGTTCAGGCCAAATACGGGGAACGCATAAATGTGCAGACGTCCAATCTCGATGCAACGATCAAACCAACCACTGCACTCAACGCGGTAGACGCGCACATTGAAAACGTATTTAAGTCCACAGTTGCCGATGCGCGTAGTGTGTACAACGAGCTTCGTTCGTCGTTGCCGAGCAATCTTTCTCCGGAAATGAAGTCTGCGCTTGCGAAGTGGGATTCAAAACTGACTGCCGCGGAAAATGCAAAGTATGCCGATATCGGAGCTCAAGCAAAGGGCACATTCGCAGGCGCGGAATCACCAGTTGAAGCGCTGGCAATTGCGAAGGGTTCTTTGCGTGAGGGCTTGATTCCGCCCGCACTCGTGCCTGAAGCCGCGTCTGGACTTGCTGCACGGACGGCAGAAACGTCGGTAGTGGCTCGAGTTGAAAACGCAGTTGCTTCGGAAATCAAATCCGCCGTCGGTGGCATTCGCGCTGCGACAGCGGGATTGCGTTCGGGAATCTCGGGAGTTGTTTCGGGGATTGGAGAGCGTCTTGGATTTAGTACTGCGCAAACCACCGCGGATGACGCGATTGCAACGGCAAACGATAATGCTGACGCTGCGACTCGCGTAGTAAACGACAACGGTCAGCTTTCGGCGAGCGAAACAAATGACAATCCAACTGCCTCGGACTCACGCACCTCAGATCTGGGTGACGAGGCACCGGTGAGCGCCGCACCAACACGTCCGTACATCTCTCCAAATATTCCAAAAGTAGTGACTCAGGCGTTCGCGCGCTCGGCAATCGCAGCGTCGCTTCTTTTTGCGCAACCGTTTACGGGCGACATCATCCCAGACTTCAATCCGTTTTCTACCAGTGTTGAGGCGAAGGGTAAGGGCATCAGCAACAATAATCCGGGAAACATGATGCTCGGTAAACAGCCGAGAAGATTTTCGTCGCTGGAAGTCGGTACTCAGGCAGACTTCAATAACGTGCAGAAATGGATAAAGCGTGGCGACGACACGATTTCTAAATTGATGCACCGGCTTTCACCAGCATACGAAAACGACACAGCAGGCATGATAGCCCGAATTTCCAAAGCGGTTGGCATTGGACCGAACACGAAACTCGATTACACCAATCAGGACCAGATTATTAAGCTCGTCAACGAAAAAACATTCCTTGAACACTCAGTACGACTGACCGATAAGTTTTCTGCGGAAAAGATAGCCAGCATTTACCAATCGACACTCCCGCAGGGTTCGACACAGTACGCGAAGAAAGAAACCCCTGCTGAAGAAACAATCACGTCGACGGCAACTGCGTCTAAACCACCTGCCCCTGTTGAGCAGTTCATTGCTCCAGATTTTGCAGAAACGCTCGCGCTCAATCAAATATTCAAACGGCTTGATACGGCGACGTGGCCACAGGCTCCGATGATTATTCCAGAAGGTTCGCAGTTCCCGGCTGCGGATGCAATGGAAGGATACGAACGACCGCAAACGACAGAGGGTCCGATTGCCAAGGGGGAAGTTACTCGCGGAGCCGATCTTCCGCAGGCAGATACATCTATACCGAGCCCGAATCGCTCTATTGAGATTCCAGCAGCTCCGACGAAAACCGAGACGACCTCGCCAGAAAAACCTGCAGAACCGATTACCAAAACAACTCCGGATAATAGTTCTAGCAATTCCACGCTTCAGAAGAAACTAGACGACACGCGTACGTCTCTCAAAAGTGCGCAGGCTCGTGTGCAAGACCTTAAGAAGCAAATAGACGCGATAGTTCAGAAAACTGCAGGCGTAAAAAAACAGGAGCTTCTGATTGAACAATCGGAAAGAAATTTGACTACGATGGGCTCCGCGCGAGCGCTCCTTGACCGTTTGACTACGACGCCGAATCCAGCTGAGCATGCAACGCTCAGAAATGCAGCAAACGGAGCATCACGATTGTCGAACAACATTCGTGCACTGGGGGATGCGGCTCTCGCGGCTGAATTGCGTGGCTACGTGAACTTGTTGACAGCGATGCAACAACCAAAAAATCAAACGGAGCAAAATCTCAACACTGCGCGTTCCCAGGGCAAGGCGCTCTTCTCGCGTTCACAAAAAGTTATCGCTCAAGCAACATCGAAAGCTGACTCTGTAGAGGACTCAGATGAACTTGAAAAGATACGAAAGGGATTGGCCTCAGAATTATCTGCGGCGAATGCCAACATATTGACGCTTCAAAAAGTTGAACAGTCGACTGCGGCGGAATTGAAACAGGCACCAGCGCCCGAGTCACTGCAGGCACCCCCAGTGCCAGAGGTACAGCCTGTGCCCACCACTCCCGCAGAAACAACACCGACGCCGCAAGAAACGGTAGTCCCCGAACTTCCAAATCCAATTGAAGTTGCGCCAGAGGCGGAGAAAGTGCCGGAATTTAAGCAGGTTCCCGGAGGCGATGACAAGCTCGCACTCCCGCCGGATTTTTCTCCGGATTTAAGAATGTACCCGAACGATCTTGTAGGAACGTCGCCGTCATACACATACGCAAGTCCAATTTCATTGAAATTGGCATTGTATGCGGCGCTCGGTGTTCGAACCTATCTACCTCAGAGCATGATCGACAAGTTGGACGACGTAGCAACGATGGAAACAGAGACGATTTCATTCACAAAGGAAGAGCTTGATTCTATTCGCTGGAAAGACATGGATAAGAATGCATATCAGTTTGCCCTCGGGCATCTGAACCCGGACTGGTCGTTGAAAACAGGGTACGTTCCACCCGTTGCGAATTCCGGGCAGGAGGCTGGCTCACAGTTGATGAAAGACATGGCAGATAACGCGAAAGTGCCAAGTGCTGAAACGCCGGAAAAAGTTGACGCACCGGAGAGCGGGACACTTACTTCGGCGAAACCCGAAACCCTGACACCTCCATTGGATGTGACAACAGGAGGTGTTCCAAAGGGAGAGGTTACGAGGGGGCCGGACCTTCCTGCTCCGCAGACACCGTTTCCCGCGGCAGACCCGATGGAGGGGTACGATCGCCCCGAAACATGGACCGGATCGATTCCCAGGGGAGAGGTTACCCGAGGATTGAACTTGGAAGCCCCCGGCACTGCGTCGAAAGTACAACCAACCGTTCAACCGACGCAGCCTGCACCTGTGCGAACACAAAAAGAGTTTGAAGATTTGAAGCTGAACTACCGACTCGGCAGACAAACCGACCAAACTGCAAAAGAAATAATTCCAGCGCCGGTAAATACACCTGCGGGATTGCCAAATACAACGCCGCTTCCACGTCTTGCAAGTATGAGTAGTGCAGCAGTTCGCGCTGAAATAAGTACAAGTTTTGAAAGAATGCAGGATTATCTTGAAACTCAGGCAAGGAGAAACGGGGGACAGTATCGTCGAGCGGAATTAGTTATTGTTGATACGACAACTGCTTTACCGAAGTTCACCGATATCGGGTCGCACTTCGACATAGGGTCGGGGAAAATTGTCATGGACATCGCGCAGCTCCGAAAAATGGAGGGCTATTACTCAAATACGCCAGGTGAACTTGTGCGATATGTGGTGGCGCACGAGCTTGGACACTACGTGGCCTACATGACGGGTACCGTGCAAGCTTCTCGCGTTAAGCTTGCTGACTACAAGGTAATGCCGCCTCTATCTGAGGCAATATTCACAACTCCGGGTGCCATTGAAGAACTCCAGGCGGATGCGCTGGCAGGAAATATGCTCGTTGGCTCCGGTCTGGTAGGGAAAGATGTTTTCCAGACTCTTCGGTACGCTATTGGGTCTTTGGGGGATGATTTGCTTAGAGCGCAGTACAGCAGTAATGCACCAAATCCGGTGTTTGATGGCCATTCCAGTGGCGCGCAGCGTGCGAATGCGTTTTACGACGGCATTGTGAACTCCACCTTTGATGAGTCAATGCTCATGCTGGGCGTTCGTCCTGATTGGAATCGGGTCGCTGACTCGAAAGACTATAAAGGAGAAATAAACTGGGGCAACATTGTACATAGCGCGGTGAATCCGGGGCAGTACGCAGAGTTTGAAGGCCCACTAGTAGAGGAAACAGTTTCTGAATCACTCACTTCGTTTAAGCCGATGATACAGCCGCCTTCACCTGAGTTTGCGCCACTTCCTACTCCGGTAAACCCAGCTCCTGCCAATCCCGCACCAACCAGCCCGGCCCCCGCAAATCCAGTACCAGCGAATCCAACTCCTGCGAATCCTGCACCGACACCGGGGGACAGAACACCGCAACCACAGCCAACAAACAACACGCGAACTCGCGAAGAAGGTCAGGGAGAACAAGCAATCGCGCGCGTGGATTCGCCGCCAAGCGCGCCGCCGGCTCCAACGCCGTTTGCACCGCAGGCGGCACAACCGCTACCCACAATCCAAGGACAGGGAAGCGGAAAACTTGATACGCGTAATACAGGAAATATTACGGTTAACGCACCGGCACCTACTCCCGCGCCGACATCAATGCAAGGAAGGGGCAGCGCACTGTTGGATACGAGAACTGGAGGTACTGTGACGGTCAATGCGCCAGCACCGGAGACCATTTCAAACAAGGGAAATATCGATCTACTGAAGGCAGATGCAGCGATTGCAAATGCAATCGCAAAAGCCTTCAACGACGTCATTACAGGAGTTGGTAGTTTGCTTGGCCGTACTCAGTCTAAGTCTGCGCCGAATACTGCGCAGTCGGCGCAAGCGGAGGAAATTGAAACCGAAAGTATTGCCGGACAAATGCTCGACCATGGTGTAATTTCGCTCGACGACTATCGTGAAATAATCGCAAGCCAGGCGCGTGAAGAGGCGGCAACCCCAGAAACAGAACCCGTTACACCAAAGAATATTGAAGACGTGCGCAACGGATACCTCAACGACCCGATAGCGCAAACCGATGCGTTCAAAAACTTCCCGCGGGCGAAGCTGACGGGGGATGACGCGATTCTTCAGGAAGCCTCTATTGCGAAGTATCTTGCCGAAAAAGACGCGCTCATAAGTCAGTATCAATCGCTGTTCGGCAACAAGACAGCAAATCCCGACCTCGCGCGACTTCTATTTAAAGACATTGGTTACGTCGGAACAAATTCCGGAGCGGTACAAAAGGTTTCCGGCGAACTCGCCGACGAGGTTTGGAAACGGGCGCTCCAAAACGAAGGGAAATACGCAATGTTGTTCGTCGGAGGACCGGGAGCCGGCAAGAGTTCAACAGTCTCTAAGTTTGAGGGACTTCTTGATGGAACGGTCGCAGCTGCGATGGACGGCTCTGTTGCAAATGTGGATGCGGCACGCGCGAGAATTGCAGAAATAGAGGCGGCCGGAAAAATTCCAGTGGTTGAATACGTATATCGCGATCCACTTGATGCATGGGAAAACGGGGTTATTTCTCGCATGAACGGTAATTCGATTGATGCGGGACGTGTTGTTCCAATCCAGGTCTTTATAGCTACGTATAAGCGCTCGCTTGAAATTGCCAAAACGTTGAGCGCGGAAGGCACAGTGCGCATTGATGCGATTGATAACTCACGTGGCGTTGAGAACATTTCTCAAATGCCCCCGGAGGACCTACAGAAACTCAAGTATTCTTCAAGTGTCGAAAGTAAAATTCGTGCGCGAACGAAAGAGCTCCTGGCAGAAGGCGTGATAACCGAAGAACAGTACCGAGCAATTACTGGAAGTGAAGCCCCTGCAAAAATCGCGATTGCAGAAGCAGAACCTGTTGTTCCTGTTGAAGTGGACACGCCCGCAGCAGCAAAAGCCGCAGAACCAATTGTAGAGACGACTTCTGGACAAGCGCGTTCGACACCCGATGTTCCGTACATGCAACATTCCGTACCGAGCGGCTCTCCTCTGAAATCGATTGAGACAATCCCGATTCGGGAACTTACGCCGCAGATGATAACTGGTTTGCAAAGCGAACAAGCCCCTGATGGATATAGGTACCTATACCGCGGAATAAGTAGGGCATATCAAAGTCCTTACCGCGATCAGTTTTTCTCCAATAGTCCGGACATTGCTATTTCGTACGGCAAAAACGTGCCGGAAAGTGTGCTCGTACGTGTAATGGCGCCTTCAGAGGAAATATTCAAACATGTAAATGTGTCGGGGAGCATGACGGCAAATAACGGTATCGGAGACGTGTATCAGTTTCCTGCGACATGGTTTACGTCAGAGCAGGAGGTTGTCGCAAATCAAACTGCGATGAATGAACTCATTGATACCGTTATCACGACAGACAGTCTTCCTGATAGGGTAACGAAACAGCAGTTAGAGTTACTCTCTAACCGAGTGCTGACAGATGCCGACATTGCACGAAAAGGATATGTTCTGAATCCAAGTGGAACATATTATGAGCGGGCAAAATCTGCTGCGGTAAATCTCACTGATGCAGCGCAGTCACTCGCAAAGGCAGCGGTAGAGGCGGGACAAAAGGGAACATTCATTCCTCGCGAAGCATACGTAGCGCCGAGCGGACAAAATTCTCCATCTGTTCGCCAGGACGCAGTTCGTGCTGATGGTTCTGGTAGCGTGACCAAGAATATCAATGAACTGAACGCATTCTGGGCTGGTCTTGATGCTGCTCAGAACGGAGGCGCAAAAACATTTTCACTGCAGGAGGTTGCCAATATAAATGCCAAAGCATATCAGGATTGGCGCGCGGAACAGTCGGTGTGGACTCGATTCCGCTCAGCTGTACCGGAGCCTGTCACGGGTGTTGAGCCGTATGTTGCTCCGGAAGAAGTTGTTGTGCCTGCTCAAAATGCACCATCTACACCAGCACCGGTTACACCGGAGGCTGCTCCAGAGGCTGCACAACCAACCACCCCGCAGGGATGGAGTGCCGGGGGTATGGTCTGGTCCGTGGTTCGTTCGGCATTCCTGCCGACAAATGGATTTTTCTCAAATCTTCACGCGCTTGCATGGACCGGTGGCATTTCGGGCGTGATGTGGGCGGTCGACGGCTCGAACCCATACGTTACGATGCCACTCTTGAACCTTGGAGTAAAAGCAGCAATTACGTTCCCGAAAGCGTTGTTTAACTACGCATTCGATAGTGAGTATCGCAACGACGCCAATGCAACGGTAAAACGAGTAACAGGTACGGCAAATGCCGCGCCAGACACGACGCAACCTGTGCAGCCCACGAACACATCTCCTGTCACTACCACTGAAAACCTAGCGCCCGCAACGTCAGCAGTAACGCCAACACCAATTCCAACAACTCCGCCTGCTGCAGCTGAGCAGGTAGAGCCAGGTAATGTTCCACCACCAACGCTTGGCACTACTCCCACAATCGGCGGTGTTGGTTCAAATGGAATGGGCGGTGTTACCGGGGGTGGAGGGTCAGGTTCAGGAGGCGGAGGATTAGGCTCGTGGTTCAGTAAAGCAAAATGGTGGGCCGGAGGCTTACTTGGCGGAGGCGGTCTCTACGCAGTATTGCCGTCAAACCCGAACACGGACACACCGGCGAAAACCCCCGCGGGAGAAGAAAAAATCGGTTCAACAATTACGACGAACAAGCCGGACGTTACTCCTGGCCCTGCTGTCCCAGACGTGAAAAAGTATCCAACAGAAACAAAGCCTGATGTATTTCCGCCACCACCGACTCCAAAAACACCCCCCAAAACAGATACACCGAAAACAGAAGCACCAAAGCCACAGCCTCAGACGCGAACGGATACTCCAAAACCAAACCCGAATCCAAGTCCGTCTCCGAGCCCTTCGCCGCAACCAAATACACCCGGCACAAGTCCGAGTGGTGGCGGTGGAGCAGGTGCATTCAACGGCATCATGTCTGCACTTTCAGGTTTCTTAAAAGGGATTTCGGGGATGCTCAATCCGCAGCCAGCACAGCCGACGCAAACGCAGCCTCTCGTGCGCGGTCCGATATCAGTCCAAGTATCAGCACAACCGAATCCGATATTGACGGGGGAGAGCAGCACCATCACGTGGACAAGTGTAAATGCCACTGCGTGCCGTGCTTTCAAAACACAGACTGAGCAAGTTGCGATTGGGGCGCCGGATACGAGCTTTACCGTTGGACCGCTCACTGCAAAGGCAACCTATACTATCTATTGTACGAACGGCACGGGGGCATACGCGACGGGTTCCGTACAAGTGCTCGTCAAGTAGTCTCCTGAGTGGGATTCGGTCTGCCCGCTGAGATACACATCATTGTCGCCGTGGCACATGTTGTGGGTCAAATCTCAGGGGGGTATACTCATGCCATGACAACACTCTATATAATTATCGGCGCTGTAGTGCTTATCGCCCTCTACGGAGTAGCGGTATACAACCGATTCGTAAAACTTACTAACCGCACAGAGGAAGCATGGTCCGATATCGACGTGCAGATGAAGCGACGATACGATCTGATTCCGAATCTTATTGAAACAGTAAAGGGTTACGCTGCGCACGAGGCGGGTACGCTGCAAAAAGTCACCGAGGCGCGCACAAAGGCGATGGGTGCACAAACTGTCGAAGAGCATGCAGCAGCTGAAAACATGCTCACCGGGGCACTCAAATCCGTGTTCGCTCTGTCGGAAGCGTATCCGGATCTCAAGGCAAATTCCAACTTCGTAGAATTGCAGCGTGAGCTTTCCGACACAGAAAACAAAATTCAGGCAGCGCGTCGATTCTACAACGGCGTCGTGCAGGAACTCCAGAACGCAATCGAACAGTTCCCAACAAATATCGTCGGGAACATGTTTGGATTCAAGACACGTGAGTTTTTTGCGCTTGCCGACAATGAAACAGCCGCACGTGAACCAGTAAAAGTACAGTTCTAAAGAAGTCATGTCTGAACGAGCCATGAATATAAACGGACCTGACAAGCGAAAAGAAAGAAAGAGTGAAACGGATGCGCAGGCTGAACCCGACTTCGGACGGATGTCTGTAGATGCACTCAAGAAGGCGCTGCAAGAAAAGGAAGAGAAAGAAAAAAATGGAACCCCAAACACGGAATCTTCCGAATAGCGCTCACTCCTATATTTTGCGATTTATCGTCGCTCTCACTTCGGTACTTTTCGTCGCAGTAACGCCATTGTTCGCGCACGGCGATGTTATCGATAGTTTCTTAGCATCAATACATGTCCGACCCGATGGCTCAGCAGAAGTAGTCGAGACAATTCATTACGACTTCGGTGCTGACAAGCTCCACGGCATCTACCGGGATATTCCCATTATCTACAAGGACGCCAGCGGCTCACGGCGGAGCGTTACCATCGACAATATTGTGGTCGTCGACGGAAAGTTCTCGCCAATCATGTTTGAGTCGTTTAAAAACGGAGACAATCTGCGCATAAAGATTGGCGACCCCGATGTGCTCGTAACGGGCAAGAAAACGTACGAGATTACCTATGTGGCACACGACGTGGTCGGTTTTTTTGACGAGTATGATGAACTCTACTGGAATGTTACGGGAAATGGTTGGACGTTTAGTATCGCAAGCTCGAGCGCTCGAGTGTATGCACCGGCGTCGAGCACGCAGGCAGCGTGCTATCGGGGAGCGCTTGGTTCAAGCGAGCCTTGTGCATCATTGCGCGCAATTTCTGCTGACGGGACCGAGTGGTATTTTCAAACTGGTCGAGTTTTGCCACCTGGGGAAGGGCTCACAGTATCCGTTGGATGGCCAAAGGGAATCGTTGCTCCACCATCGGAGGCGCTCATTATATTGCGGGCAATTGCAAACAATCTGATTTTGCTCGTGCCCGTAGTAGTATTTTTTGTCCTCTTTCGATACTGGAGGCTCCATGGAAAAGATGCCAAGGGTCGGGGCACTATCATTCCCGAATACGACGCACCAGATGACATGTCACCAGCAACAATGTCAGAGATTTTACATTTGAGAGTAACGCCAGGGAGTGTTTCCGCAACGATTGTGCGTCTTGCCGTGAGAGGATTTCTAAAAATCACACGGGAGGACTCGACCACGCTCGCGGTCTTTACTTCGACCACATACCGCTTCGACAAATTGAAGGCTGCGGATGATTCTCTTTCAAAAGACGAAGTGGCGCTGCTTCAAGCCCTGTTTGGAGAAAAGGAAAGTGTTACGAGTGTCGAGCTCTCGGAAAGTCGAGACCTGCATAGTGGACTCCAAGAAATCCAGCGCATCGTGGGCATACAAGTGGTCGCTCGAGGCTACTTCCGTGCGAACCCAACGGCGATACGAATAAAATTTATCGTTTTGACTGTCTTTGCACTCGTGCTTGGCGTGTTCCTGGCTATCGCAATCGAGTCAGGGGTGGCGTTTATTGCGGCGGTTATATCTGCCGGTGTGATTGGTTTTTTTGGGATGATAATGCCCGCAAAAACGCACAAGGGAGCACTCACTAAAGAACACATTCTCGGTCTCAAAGATTACCTCCAGATTGCAGAAAAAGACCGGCTCGATTTTCACAATGCACCAGAGAAGTCGCCCGCATTGTTCGAAAAACTTCTTCCCTATGCCATGGTACTCGGGGTATCGGCTGCGTGGGCAAAAGAGTTTGAGGGGCTCTATAAAGAACCGCCGAGTTGGTATGCGGGAGGTGCGTATCCCGTATTCACAGCCACCGCATTCGCTGACGATATGAGTAATATGTCGACCTCGGTAGCATCGATGACAGCATCTCCAACATCGGGAGGTGGTGGCTCTGGAGGTGGTGGTTCAAGCGGCGGCGGCTTTGGTGGCGGTGGCGGTGGGAGTTGGTAGCTGCTGCGAGAATTGGTTTTTGCTATACTGTCTATTCATATCTTTTGCTATGGCCTCACTCTATACACACCAGAGCAGTAACGTTGCCAAGACGTGGGCGCTCATGATTAGTTTCTTCGTCCTCGTTATGGCGGTTGGCTGGGCGGCTTCGCAGTATTTCGGGAACCCGATGTTGCTCTACGTTGCGGTACTTTTCAGCATCGTGATGAACGTCACGGCTTACTGGTTTTCGGACAAAATTGCGCTCTCATCTGCCGGTGCGCACGAAGCCGACCCAGCGCAGTTTCGCGAGCTTCATCGGATTGTCGAAAATCTTTCGATAACTGCAGGCTTGCCGAAGCCTCGTGTCTATATTATTCAGGACGCAGCGCCGAATGCGTTTGCGGCAGGGCGCGACCCAAAACACTCAGTAATCGCTGTTACTACCGGGTTGCTTGAGCGACTCGATAAATCCGAACTCGAAGGAGTTATCGCGCACGAACTCTCGCACGTGGGCAATCGCGATATTCTCGTAATGACTGTTGCGGTTGTGCTTGCAGGCTTTCTCTCGGTGCTCGCGGATATGTTTTTGCGTGTGAGCATGTTTGGCGGCGATAACCGAGACAGTAAAGCGAATCCAATCGTGCTCGTGCTCGGGGTAGTGGGTATTATTCTCGCTCCGATTGCAGCACAGCTCATTCAATTTTCCATTTCTCGTAAGCGAGAGTTCTTGGCGGACGCTTCCGGCGCACTGCTCACACGCTATCCAGATGCACTTGCCTCCGCGCTGATGAAAATATCGTCGTATTCGCAACCACTGGAGCGTGCGTCGAGTGCTACTGCACACCTCTATATTTCGAATCCCTTTGGACCAGGAAAGGCAACAAGCTTTCTCACAAAACTGTTTTCAACTCATCCACCTGTAGAGGAGCGAATCGCTGCATTGCAAGGAATGAAGGGCCGCGTGTAGCCCCATCGCGCTACCCGAGGATAAAGTAACTTCCCACAAGAACCCAAAGCAAAATGATAATGATGAGGGTGAGAGGAAACGGGAGCTTTGTTGAAGGATAGAGCGAACGCTTCACAACGAGCGCACAAATGCGGTGGATGATACCGAGCGCGATAAGCGAGAGTACACAGAGTCCACAGGTAACAAGTATTCGTATTCCGGCCTCGGGCCACGGTCCGACAACCAACAGGTATCCGCAATACAGCACCGTTCCGACTACTATGAGCAGGTAGGCGAAGCGAAAGAGAATCATGTGGTAATGCTACCGCTCTATCGAGCGATTGAAAACAAGGGGAGTGGGAGAGGAAAATGCAGTGTATTGCGATGAGGAAAGTCGGGCGTATAGTTCGTATGGGAACAGGTCGGATTCGTGGAGGTCAACATGAACGACAACGTGGACAGGAGCTTTTTGCGAAAGCGTGCGCTACTTGAACAGGACAAATCGCACGTCCCGACGGGGTGCCCGTTTGAGGCACTCAACGAGCAGATCGCCGAGCGTGCTCGACAGGTTGAGGAACGTGTCGCCGCGGCGATGGCTGAGCCCGAGGTTGAGACGGATCTCGCACGAGAGCTGACAATTTCGGACAGGGAATCCGAATTCGGTCGGGCGCGCAGACGCAAGGAAAAGATTAAGGAATCAACCACAATTACGAGCGGCACATAGCCGCCGGATGCAAAGCGGCTGCCTCGTGCAGCCGCGTCGCTTTTTTGTTCAGAGACTACGTTGTGTATCAACTGGATTGAGATTGAAAAAGTGGACGGCTATCGTATGCCGATATATCGGTATGTTTACGAACCCGCTCGAGCCCGCAATGCTTTCAGTCTTTTTTGCCCGCGCGGACCTGCGATAGAGGGTAATCCCGCTGCCGCTATCAATTCGATTAGTTCCAGAAACGACAGGCCTTTTTTTGTCATACGTACCGCTCGTAGAATTGGGTCGTACAGGCCCGCGTCCATCGCAAGCTCATATCGTTTAATCGTTGATGTGCTTATCTTGAGTTTTTTCCAGATTTCGTATGAGGAGTAATCCTTTTCAATCATTATTATCACAGCCAGACGCTTAGCGAGCATCACCCGCTCAGTTTTTGTCAGAAGTGTGGGGAGGATAGTTTTACCGCGCCCCGAATCACTAAAGAGTGTTTTCATTAGATTTCCGGCTATGCGACGACGATCTGAATCGTTCATCGGAATTTTTGATACATGAGCCATATATCGAAAGTATACCGATATATCGGTATATGGTGTATAGCGCATTTGTGTAGATGTGACTCATTCCATATACTGTGCCCGACACGGAGGGTTCGCATAGTGGTCTAGTGCACGTCCCTGGAAAGGACGAGTCTCGCAAGGGACCGAGAGTTCGAATCTCTCACCCTCCGC
>CAYYEX010000002.1:23064-192367 GCA_964471165.1 uncultured Candidatus Saccharibacteria bacterium | reverse complement strand
CAATTATTAATTACTGTTTTGTTCCTGCTACCGCGTTGAGTACAACTGCGAAACGCTGGCGCGGTGAGTTGATCACCTGCGCAAACATTCCACGGAGTACCTGCAACGACGGAATCGTCGCGATTTCTTCCATCTGTGCCTTATCGACAATCTTCCCCTCGAAGAGTCCTCCGAGAATCTGAACGCGATTGGTGTACTTCTTTCCGAACTCGTGTACGAGGCGCGCAGCAACGGTAGCGTCATCGCCCCCGCCGTATGCGGCTGCTACTTCACCGTCGAGCGTCATGCCCTCGGTCGAGTGACCAAGTTTCTGAAGCGCGAGCTTGATGAGCGTCTTCTTCGCCACCGTGTACTTCACGTTGTCGTTTCCGAGCGCGCGGCGCATTGCCGTTTCATCAGCGACACTAATGCCGCGGAAGTGCACGAAGACCGTCGAGGTCGCATTCTTGAAAGAGTCTGCGAGCGCATCGATGACCTGTCCTTTCTGTTCCCTGGTTTTAGCCATGTGCAAAAAGTTACGTCTGTTACTAACAAGGCTGTCCGTCCCGACGGTGTCGGGAAGACGGAGTGTTCGACCTCGGCAAGACTGACGGACAGGTCGTAGGTTGTAGGTTGTAGGTTGTAGTTTTCACTACTCCCTATTACCTATTCCCTATCACCTATTCCTGCTCGCGTTCTCTGGCCTTGTGCTCGGCATAGTGCCCTATTTTTGAGAGGCGGTCAAACTGCACTCACTCCCCTCCCAAGGGTCAGAACTTCTCTATTGACTTTCCTTAAGACTGTGCTAGCGTATTCGTGGGATGGCGGAGGGTGTACTCGGGAGAAAAACCATGAGACACCACATCGGAGTGATTCGGTTTAAAATCGAACTCTTCTTCGGCAAAGACGAAAACTATCCAAAAATCGTCATGTCGATTCTAGGCTTTGAACTGGGGTTCATAGCAGGGAAAATGATGACAACTCTGGCCTAAGGACAAGACCAAATGACTACACGTACTGGTGAGCAGCACACCGCTGCAACCAAGCACCAAGGCTGGGACGCAATCGTGGCCGAAATCGAAAAGCGATTCGAGCACATGAAAACGGTCCAACCCTGGTGCATCGACGCCGTGAGCGCTCACCTGCTTGGTGTGCACGAACGCGCGAGGCATACGCTGCTTTGTCTGGGCGAGTATCTCGCAAGAGTGCTCGTCGAAATCTGTACTAAACACGGCGTCAATCTCGACACCGTCCAGGTGCAGCACGTTAAATCCTGAACTTGTTTCCCACGGCGTAGGAGAAGGGTTCGCCGCCCAGCCTCTCCTGCTTTCCGCTGTGGTAGACACCGCGCGTATGACGCTCTAGCCCCGGGTGTCAGCGGTGTTGGAGGTCCGGTCGCCATTTCGCGACTGGGCCTCCTTGTTTTTTAGTTGCCTAGCACGGCGAGTTACGCTAGGATGCCAACTGCTCGTTCCTCCGCTGCGGGTGCGCAATCCCCGACCTGTGTGCGGAGCAAATGCCCACGATTCTGTGGGCATCCCAGGGCCCGGCGGCGCGCCTCATCCACCGCCGCCGGGTTTCCTCTTTTTTATACTTTTGAAAACGGACCTTATTTGAGGTCCTTGAGCATCCGCGCCTTTGCGGCAGCGGCGGCTTGGTTTGCATCCCGCGCAGTGGCGTAGGAGTTTACGGCATACGTGAGCCCAAACGAAAGCGTGATGAGGGTCAAAAACCCCGTCAAAAACTTGATGAACGATCCCGCAGGAGTGCTCTGCTGCATAACGGTTTTATTATATCAAAAAGAAGACGCCGGCAGCTCGTGCTGCCGGCGTCCAAGACTTTGCGGAACTACTCCGCGGTAATGATGCCGTGCACCTCTTCGACCCCAATCGCATTGAGCCAGCCGTGTGCCAATGCCATGTAGGTGAGCTTGAAGAGTTTGTCATCGGTAAACTTGTTGCGCTCCGCGTAGACCACTTTCATGGCTGCTTCGTAGCGGGCGTCGCTGGCTCCCGCACCAACCGTGCGGAAGAGCTTCACGAGAGCTTCGGCCTGTTTCCCCCGTTGCTGCAGCACCTGCAACAGGCGCTCAAAGATTTCTTCGGCGTTTCCGTCCGTGCTGTTTCGCCAGCCTGCAACCGCTGTCTGGAAAATCAACTTAAATGTATCGACGAGAAAGGGCTGATTCCCCTTCTGCGGCAGCCACTGATGAATCCACAACGCTTCCATGGCCACGTAATGTTCGGCTGTGCGGCACCGTGGGTGTGCATCGAGTTCTTCGACCGAAGATATGTCGGGGTGCTCGAGCAGGAGCGGGAGCATCCACTCATCCATCGCAGCCTTCACCTCGATCGAGGTGTAGAACGCGAGGCCGAAATAGTCTTTCGCCTCCACACTCTCGCGCATGAGGTCACGCATGAAGATAGTACGACCACTGAGCGAATCATTCTTAAGCAGCAAGTCTGCAAGGTGAAGAAGCTCACCTGCCTGCTTTCGTACCTGCTGAATCGTGGTATTGCTGCCCGGAATGAGCGGGTGTCGAATGCTGTTGAGACTGTCGGCGGCGTTCTTTGCCAGCGTGATTGCGTCGTCGTAAAACGCGCGCGATGAGCGCATGCCTGCCTGTGTCGACATGGTGTGCCTTTCCGGAACCGAAGTTCCTATAGGTCTCCCGAGGGAGACGGGGTGCGCCGAAGCGCACGAGTCAAAGGACGGAGGCCGAAGCCCCGACCGCCGCAACTATGCCGCCCCCACATTCCCGAGTCAAATATCAAAGAAATTACTTTTTGCGCTCGTTGATCAATTTTTTGCAAATATACTGCTGATCGCTCCCTTGAATCTGTAGGCACATACTTTCGTCATTCTTTGATACCGCCGTGTTCCGAACAATGTAGTCTCCGCAATCTCGTCGAAACGTAGCATCTACGATGGATGCACATATTGCCCCGTCACCACTACCCACCCCAACGAAAAACACGCACTTGTCGCGGGCACGGGGATTCCGCATATCGTCGCAAAGTTTTGGATTGCTCTGTCTTTTCGCGATTTCTTCTATTTTTTTATCGTGGTCGCGATACATTTCAGTAATTTGTGGGGTTGCATACACAAATGCAATCAGCACCAAAAACGCGGTTCCCGTTACTAAGAGATTTCTCCTGCCGAGCAGGCCGATAACCAGAGCGATATTGGTGATTACAAATACACCGACGGTGAGGCCAAGTGCAGGTGCGACCATGCTCGAACAACCGCCCATTATGCAGAAATCGACCTGTGATCCGATAAGCACTATCACCGCCCCCGCCGGAACAAAATACTTCAAAAATCTAAGTGCCCGAGTTCGAAGGAGCGCGTCGTACCGGAGGGCAATTATGACGAATGTTGCAGAGAGTATTGCAGATAGCCACATGCCCAACTGTGCCCAGTACTCGACACTACTACGACATGCAGAGTAGCCGCTCGTGTACAAATCGTTTGCGCAAGCAAAGGTAGTAAGTGATTCTCTACAAACATAACTAGCAATAAACAGAATTGATGCTGATATAACACCGTACGCCGCCCATCGCGGCGCAGTTGAGATTCTCGTAGAATCACTCCTCTTTTTGCTGTTCGACATCGTTTTAATCGTTTCTGTCCCTATTAACTCTTTTTTGTAAATGGTGTCGGGCACCTTATAAACACGTTGTCACTTCGAGACGCGGGTCTTCCGTTTGAGTATGACTGTGTGGACAATCATCCAAACAAGAGTAATCACGAGAAGAAAAATGCCGAGCGCGTTAGCCATAAGTAACTTTTCGTTCAATCCGGGTAACCCCGATGTGGTGGGGCTAGTATGTATTAGGACGGTAGCGACAATCAGAAACAACGCTGCAAATATTGCCCAGCGCTTGAGTATCTGAATCCGAACAAAAAACATAATTACACCGACAGCAAGCAGCCATTTGCCAAAAACCACCGCAGGTTCCCCAACGGTTCTAAAAGTGGAATCCAAACAACCTGTGTACCCAACCTCGGCGTACGGCGCAGAGCAAAGTCCAAAAAGCAACGGATGCATGTATATATATCCTATTCCCCACACCACAACAGCGGCCACTACTGGCAGCGCTCTCCAGAAGTTCGCCTGAACGAAGGCTCTCATATCTCATACCCTACCACCCCTTTTGCCGTCGTAAGCTTCACGATACGCAATCCTGTGAATACCTGGGTCTGTATGGAAAGACCTTTCTTTAGGAGTACCACCGTCGTCTTATTCTTCTTTTTGTCGAAGAGCGCCTGAATTGCATAGGTCTTGTCCGCGGCTATGGTTTGGCTCAAGAGCGCCGATGTGGAGTCCCACGCATATAGGAACGAGGACGACGGGAGTGTGAGTTTTGCAGCGTTGTCGTATTGCACGGCGGTGAGTTTTGCATATGTGAGTATTTTTCCGCTGTACGTTTTCGTAAAGAAGAGTTTTGTCGAATGCCCTGCATCGTCCGTGACTGTGTAATTTCCGTTCACATCTTTGGTCACAGTGGTCGTTCCCATTCCGCCCGCTCCCACTACCAGCAGGTCTTTTGTTGAGATGCTCACCGAGAGCTTTGCCTCTGGCGCCGTCGAGTCTATCTTAATCGCAAGAGTACTCGTTGCCTCCCGATTGTCCGAGTTATCAATCGAATAATACTGCAAAGTATGCAGTCCTTCGGTAGTTACTACGATTGGGCTTGAATACGTTTGAAGTGGTGAACCGTCGAGAGAAAAGACTGTACCACTTACTCCCGAGCCTCCGTCATTATCAGTCGCACTCAACTGAACGGTTGTTGTACCAAGATACCAGTTATGAGCACCGAGTGGTCCTGTCGTAGAAGCTATGGTTGTGGGCGCGGTTACATCGAACAACACTATCCCGCCCGGTTCTAGAATTGCTTCCGCGTGGCCGTCACCATCCTCGTCGATATGGAGGTCAGACGCTGTGGAAATATTATCAGTAATGTCCATCGTAATAACAGAACTTGTTGCGACTGGGATATTCACGAATGATGTTGTCGTTATCACATCGTTGCCAACCATTTCGTCAATGTCGTAGGTAACGAAACCGGATGCCTGCCCATCAAGCACAACATGCACGGGAATCGAACCGTCCGTAAATGCGTACTTTACTTCTCCAAACTCATCGTAGTGAGCACCAGGAATATTGTTTTCAACATATCGTATCGGGGTGCCGTCTGGCAGCGCAGCATGGACCACCCCCGTGTGCCGCCCCTGGCCATCGTACAAATCGAGAGAGACCGGTGAGTGAATGCGAAGTGCAATACGCTTCTGGCCAGCGAAGCTGGGCGCGGTCGGAGAAATAGTATTTGAGAGTGGACGAATCGGCTCATTACGAATTACCCAGTCGACAAAATCGAGGACTGCGTGGGGGCTCATGATTGTGCCGTGCTCGACC
Organism: uncultured Candidatus Saccharibacteria bacterium; assembly: GCA_964471165.1. Classification (GTDB taxonomy): domain Bacteria; phylum Patescibacteriota; class Minisyncoccia; order Phycocordibacterales; family UBA2100; genus UBA10103. The sequence goes on along the minus strand of CAYYEX010000002.1, from coordinate 186,969 downwards.
GACGGCAGGTCACCATTTGTATCGTTGTACCGATTAATATTGAAATAGTATTGATCACCATCTCCCGAGTGGGCACTTGCTTCAACGACCGTTCCGTCGCCCTCAAATACAACGCTTGGCTCATATGAAAGACTGGGCCCCCCAAACATGCAATGGAACTTGCAGCTATCAATGTACTTAATCCCTGAAGGCGTTTCCAGTCCTACCCCCGCCACCTCATACAACTTCACTCCCGCAGGTGGTGTCCATGAATCAAGTTCACTGTGAAGTTGCTCCGCTCGGTTAAGAAGTTCAAAGTTCAGAATGTTTGGTGAATCTACGTCGCTCGTCGCGGGCTTCTGTCGGCCATCAAAACCAAGCAGAAATGCCCGCAGTGTCTGGTACGACTGAATAGACGCACCATATTGACTGAAGAGCGTCTGGGCTGCTGTTGAAGTTGAGGAAAACTCAACCGTCGGCGTCGAGACTTTTGCGACGTACGCATTAGATGGCAGAAGCGTGTACGCACCCGCAGCGTTTTCAGCGAACGTTCGCGCGGTCGCTTCATTGAGCACCGCCCCGCGCAGGATGGATTCATCGTATCCGTGCAGGAATGTCGCAATCGCTTTTGGCGTCCCCAACTGCGGCACCCCAACAAATACGACTTTATCTACAAGGTCGCCCTTTCCCATCTCGTCGAGTTTCTTCATCAATACCTTAGCGAATAATCCTCCATTTGAATGGGCAACAATTGTCACCTTCTCTGTTTTTGAACTTTCCGCGAGCTGTACGAGTTTGTTAATCACGTACGAAGATGTTGCATTGTCTACGTATGAAATATGTCCGTCGATGGAGGTGCCATTATTCACCACATGCTCAAGATCGAGTCGCCAGTCGTATGGCACAGAATCCCATTTATTTATGGTGCTCGAAGCAACCATTTGATTCATAAACTTTGAGAAAGAGTCGTAAACATCTCCTCCCGGATATTTGTCGAGAATATCTTTTGTATAAATGTCTCGTCGCACGCTTGTGCCATCTGGATTTAGGAACATGTCTTCAACGTCACTGTTCGCGTTCGGTATCCACACCTGATCCTCGCAGTCGCCGACCGCACAGCTCGGTCCGCGTGGATGGTACAGACGACTCGCTTTGATACCGGGCAGGAACAGCACGTTGGAATAGCAATTCTCCGTGCACGCAGGAGTCGTGGTTGCAGGGGGCGTAGAGGTTGCTCCGTTTGTGTGGATGCGGAATGCGTAGTCAATATATCCGTCAGCGTTCAAGCTGGGGTTTTGGGTGAGATGTGCCCGGTCATCATTATTCTGTCCAAATACACAGCCGGTACTTGAAGCCACATACACATCATTCGAATGTCCGTAGTACGTACTGCTGTATGGCGAAAGGTTAGCCTGATAGGAATACAGCTGGTAGCAATGAGATGGGTCGGGAGTAAACGTAGTTGAAAAATCAAAATTGTACACGTGGTCACCCTCTACCGTTGGCAGATAATCGGGCGGGAAGTACTCGTTTAGTTGATTGCCCACAGAGTCAAACTCACGAACCGAAGCTTTGATGATATTACCCGGCACTGCCGCCACACGCACATCAACACCCGTTACTGTATTTCCCTCAGAAAACGTTCCGTTTCCGAGATTCTGCACCGCGGCCATCGTTCCCTGTGCCCCAAAAGTAAAATCCGCATCGAGACTTCCGTATGTTTTGCCCAGAGGAACAACCGGCTCTTGTGGGGGCGGAATAAAACCGTCGTCATGAATTACAAACGAATAATCGACAAGCCCGGGATAATTGAGTGAAGGGTTTTGGTTTAGGTAAGCAACATCATCTGAGTTTCGCCCAAATGCGCACCCTGCGTGTGAAGCCACATATTTTTCATTCGACCACCCATAGAACGTTGTCCCCGAGGGATCGAGGAACTGGTAGAACAGGAGGTTGTAACATCGGTCGGCGCGAGGCGTAAACGGAGCTGGCAGTTCAAAGTGATATACCTGTTCCCCGTCAACTGTCGTGACGTAATCAACAGGCCCGTATTGTGCGGTTTGTCCACCATCAATTGCGTATTCAACAATAAACGCCTTAATCATTTGTCCTGCGGCGGTGGAAATGCGCACATCCATGCCGGTTACTGCGGCCCCGTGGGTAAAGTTGCCATTGCCCAGGTTCTGCATCGCTGCCATAGAGCCACTTCCCGGGAACGAGATGTCGTGACCAATATCACCATATGTCGCAGCAGATGCAGCATACGGAACCAGGAGTGCGCCGAGGAGAGAGACGAGCACAAAGCGTGCAGAAGTCATATCCCGGACAGTATGCCAACACATGAGCCCTTCATCAAGCTATCCCCTCCCGATACATATTAACAGTGCTATAGTTATCTTAATATGGGAACCACAATGGAGGGTAATCTGAAGAGGCGTGAAAGGCGTACCAAACTTCAGAATGCGATTCTCTCCTCTCTTGAGCTTGGAGGAGTCCTCACTCTGGCCATCTTAGCGCCAAACGTGCTTCAACTCCTCGGTAAACGGTATTCAAATAGGTCTAAAGAATCTATCGAGACTGCCTCGCAGCGATTATTGAAGAAGGGCCTGATTTCTTACGAAGAGGGTGCCAGCGGAAGGCGTTTACGAATTACACCGAAAGGGAGTGCTTTCCTAGTCCGGAAAAGCTTTGTGGTACGTAAGCCGGCCAAATGGGATGGAAGGTGGCGAATGGTGATTTTCGACATCGCTGAAGCGAGAAAGGGCCACCGACACCTTCTCAGAAAAACTCTCGTGGAAATTGGTTTCGAAAGATTGCAGGATTCGGTTTGGGTTTTTCCATATGACTGTGAAGAATTGATTACCTTGTTAAAAGTCGACTACGGCTTGGGGAAAGAGGTTCTGTACATAATTGCTGATACGATCGAGAGAGATTCTCACCTTCGAACGAAATTCAGTCTCAAGTAGGAATACATATTAATATAACTACCGTTATCTTAATATGTGAGTGAACACAGAGTGCGTAAAGGCATCTGTGAATGTACGAAGTGGACGTGTAAACGCTTGTAAAGCAAAAGTCGCCCAAAGGGCGACTTTTGCTTTGGTTGGGACAGGCCCTTCCCTAATACTTCCCTACTTCTTGGCGGCGTCGAGTTTGATTTGGACGGCGAGGGCGGTCTGACCTTGGCGCGTTGCGTTGTCCGCGGCTGCTGTGAACATAGCCTGCGCGTCCGCGGTGCGGCCGAGCTTTTTGTAGTACTGCGCGAGCAAGTACTGCAAGTCGACTGCGCGCGGGTTGGCTACTATTCCCTTTTTGAGAATGTCTTCAGCTGCGGTGTTTGATGGTTTGTACGAAGTGTTGGAGTAGAGCGAGAAGAGGTTGGCGTATACACCGGGGTCATTCGATTTGTTTTTCATTCCCTGCAACCAATTCTTTTCGGCCTTTGGGTAGTCCTTGAGGTAATTCATATAGAGGTCGCCCAAGTTGTTGAACGATGCCTGGTTCGTTGGCCAGCGGAGTGATGCGTATTCCCAGTACTCCTGTGCGATTGTGAAGTTCCCTGCAATGAGATGGTCGTTGCCGAGGAAAATCCATTCGTTGAACTGCATTGGGTCTTTGATAACGACCGCCTGCGTTTTTGCATAACTTTTCAAAAGCGCTGCCTGTGCCTCGGCGTTGAGTGTGGTGCTTTTTGGAAACGTGAGCGGGCGCTTGTAGTCCGGCATCTGTATCGAAGCGTCGGTGCTCGCGAGCGGAATGATGCTGGTGGAGCCGCGTTCATCTGCGGCATTCTGCCCCGTGATTGCGAATGCTGCATTTTGTGAGGATGTGGCAACGGCTTCCACTGGGGCCGATATTCGAGCAAGTAAGTCGGAGCGATTTTGATACAGGTAGCCTGCAGCGATAATTGCAACGGCGAGCACCAGAAATGCAGTTGCTGAAAGTGTGGTTCGGTTCATGCGGGCCATCATACATGAGACGGAATGGTTTTGCAGCCCTTACTGTGCTGACAAATCGCCATAACAAAAGCCCCCTCTCCTTGCGGAGAGGGGGCTTTGTCTATGACCGCGAGCCGAAGCTCGGTGAAGTCATATCAGGTAATTCCTAGAGGAATTACTGGTTTCGCGTCTGCGTGAGACCCGAAGCTGGGAGGCCTGGGACTCCGAAGCCTGACGAGAAGTCAGAGCCAGCGAACGATGTAGTGGTCGTCGAGTTTGGCGACCATACGAAGTTACGTGCAGAGTTGAGGGTGCTTGTCGCTGCGCGCTGGTAAGCAGAGTCGCCGAGGAGAGTCGTCGTGATTGACGAGCCTGTCTGGATACCCGCTACAGTAGCGCGGAGTTCGAAGTAGTAGGTCTGACCAGCTGGAACCTGGAGAACACCACCCGTGACGTTGTCCGTGGTGATCTTAACCGAGCCGCTAGCAAACATACCTGTTGCGTTCAACTGACCAGAAGCTGCGCTTGATACTGGGCTTGAGAAGCCAGAATCTGTGTAAGCGTAGAGAATGATGTTGTTGACCGTTACGCCTGTCGAGCTTGCGATCGAGAAGGCGAACTGCTCAACGCCGATCGTGCCAGCTGCGTTTGCAGTGACAGAGAAGCGGATGAGCTTACCGTCTGCTGCACCCGTTGAGCCGAGGCTTACGAGAGCGAGCGTTGGGTAAGAGCGTTCGATGCGTACGCCGGCGACAGACGAGCTGCCGGTTGCGTAGATCGTGTTGCCAGAGTTTACACCCGTGGACTTAGCGCCCTGGAAGTTAACCTGAACGAGGTCACCCGGAGTTCCTGACTGACCAACACCAACGTTAGCAACGTTGACCTTGATTGTGAGGGTAACATCCGTGTCCTTAGCAAGCGCTACCGGTGTCGAGAGTGTCGACGTTGCGGCTGTGGTGCCAGAAACGAAGGTAACTGTTCCAACCTGAGTTGCGCCGTTCCAGATTGTAGCCTGGAGGACGTCTGAGTCGATTGAAGCAGAGCCAACGAGACCAAGCTCAGTGAGTGTCTGGTCTTCACCAGATGCTCGGAGCTGGAGCGCGCCGATTGTCACATTCGTAGTACCACCAGACGCATATGCGTATGAAGGAGATGACGGAGATGTGGTAACTGCGAGCGAGCTCGTACCAATCGTCTGCGTACCGCTATTCGAGGTAGTTGCAGTGAGAGTGGTGTTGTTAGTCAACGAGTTGCCAGACTGTACGCCGGTTGCGGTGTACGTCTGTGTGCCGCTCGTGATAACACCGGTGATGTATGTACCGGTTGCTGACGACGAGAGGTTGCACTTCAGTGACAACGTCACAACAGTTCCCTTAGGAATTGTGAGTGAGTTATCGAACGTGAAGTTCGTGATACCAGTACCAGCCGGGTTAACGGTGTTGGAACCGGTGTTGATTGCTGTCGATCCATTCCAGAGCTGGCACGAGCTTGCGCCTGTGACGTTCGTGAAGTTGACCGGAAGCTGGTTCATGCGGATGTCTTCACCCGACTGCGATGCGTCGAGCTGGATGTTCGCAAGAAGGACTGCAGAACCACCGGCAACGATTGTCTGAGCTGCAGGCTGAGCTGCTGCTGTGATGTTGAGTCGTGCACCGCGAACAGTCATCGTGTTCATGGTGAAGTTCCCCTGCGAAATCGTTACTGTGTTTCCTGTTGTTTGACCCGTTACACCTGTCCAACCCGACGGAGTCGTGTTGAGGGTGAAGGTACCGCCGTTAGACGTACCTGTTGGGACAGTTCCCTTGATGGTGTAGACATGACGACCTGACGAGAGCGTGATCGAGTTGTTGAACGTGATCAAGCCTGCAGATGCGTCAACCGGACCTGCTACTACGACACCTGCGTCGTTGACGAGGGTGACGTTTGTGAGCTGGTTGGTTGTTCCTGTAGCAACACCGACAGCGTAAACGCTCAGAGTTTGAATCGTGAGTGCTTCACCCTTGATGTCTGCTACGAAGCCGCCGAGTACCTGGCCTGGGACGTTGATTGCAATGTTCGCTGCAGGAACTTCCGTTGCGCGAGCGATTGTCGTTACCGACGAACCGATTACGTTAACGGTTGAGCCCTGGAAGAACGGCTGCGAAGAAACGCTGCCAGAACCTACGAACGTAGAGCCGTGGTTGCCCGTAGCTGCTGCCGTAAGTGTTTCAGACGCGGTTGGCGTGATGCCGTAGCCGTATGTCTGACCGACGATGTAGATGTCTGACTGACGATCAATGTCGAATTCGATTACTCGAGAGTTCGAGTTCGTACCCGTGATGTCACCCTGTACGTATACATCGGCAGAGTTGCCCTTCGTCATGAGAACGCCACCTGAGACCGTAGTCGTGTAGTAGCGGCCATCAGCAGAGAGAACCGTTGGGTAGCTCGTGCCGTTGATGACTGTCATAACGTTGGAGATGTCTCCCGAGCTCGCGGAGCCGTTCAGGCGCCATCGAACTGAGAAGAGGCGGACGTCTTCAGCTGAACCCGCAGTGATGCGGACACCTGAGAACTTCACAGCTGTGTCACCGATGTTCTTCGTCTGATTGGAATCAGGGTCGAACGACGATGTCATAACTGTTGCCGTACCGATAGCGAGCGAAGAGTTGATCGTCTGGTTAGCACCCGAGATTGGGAGAGAACCGGAGATTGTGCTCGACGTCTGGATTGCGGTGACCTGGAGAGCAGCTACCTGACCAGCGTAGCTGGTGAGAGGAGTAGCCATGTTTCCAGCAACAGTGAAGGTCATTGACTGACCAGCCTGAAGTGTCATCGTTTCGCCAATTGTCGCCATGTGGTTCGTGTCGAACGTGCGCGGTGTTCCAATCTGGAGACCGTTCTGATCGAGAAGAACTACACCTGCGAATGCGCCATCAGCTGCGAGACCCGTGCGGGTTACTGTGACACCAGTCACTGTAACTGCAGACCCCGAAGTGTTCGTGAGTGTGAAGTTAGTGAATGGGACACGAGCAGAACCTGCTGGTGCGAGCGAGTTAGCCGGCTGTGAACCTGCAGTCACCGCGAGGGTGCCTGGGGTTGTACCCGGAGTCGTCGGCGTTGTCGGTGTCGTTACGCAGAGGCTGTTTGCCTTAGCGCGTGACGATGCGAAGAAGTTACCATTACCTGCAGTGAGTCCGTTCGGAGTGAGGATGTCAGCTGCATACTTGTTCTGGAACTTGATCACAGCTGCTTTCGTAGCCGGACCGAATGTCGATGTCTCGTTGCCCGGTGAGCCAGCTCCGCTTACGGATACCTTGGTGTCGGACATGCTGTTAAGGAATTTCTGCAAGTTCATTACTTCTGCTCCCTTAGAACCCAATTTGAGGTTCTGAGTGAACGTGAAGCAAGCTGCGCTTGAAGCGCCGCCCTGAAGTGCAGAGATTTGTGCGAGCAATGCGTTGATCTGAGCCTGGAGGTCCGATGCGGTGTCTGCCTTAGCTGGTGTAGCGAAAGCGAAAACCGAAAGGATCATACCGATGCCCAAGAGCACTGCCGCAACATTCTTTGTTGCTAATGCTTTACTCATAGTTATTGTTTGACCTTTGTATTCCGCGCATCCAAAAAGAATGGACGGAACCGTACACGTATTCATTCGACGTGAATACCCGTACGTTTTTTTGCGAACCCTCTATTAATAGAGTGTCCACTAATAATGTATTTGCTAACTCTAAGCCCCTTGCTAATTAGTCGACGCGGAGCCAAGAGAGTAGCAGCGAGAAGGAAGTGTCGTACAGCGTTTCAATCCTGTCGGGAGAATCAGTAACGACGAAATTCGAAATTCATGAGCACCCGTACATATATTCAGGCGTCACGAAAGGTGGTGATGCGATCACCAGAATTTGTATTCAATATTTAAATGTCAAAGAGCGACACAGCGAGCGCTTTCGCTTCCCTGTGCGACGCATGGAATATGCGTCCGCACAATTATATACTGGAAGCCTGAATACGCCTGTCTGAGCAAAACTCCGTTTTGTGGATAACTTGTGACTACTTTTGTCTGAATTGCGGCCTCATTTCAAGCCGAAATCCATAGCCCAAGTTACCGGGGCAGAATACTTCACTGACCCCTGGGAGTCAATTGAGATGACGTTTGTCCACCCCATTCATTTCATGTTGGAATATGGACCACTATTAGGCCACGCTGTAGCGTGACCAGCGCTTGAGGCCGGTTTTCACTACCCTGCCATCTGAAACCAGGGTCAGAAGCTCACGCTGTATCATTTTCTCGCTATATTCGGGCAAGTTTGAACAAATGTCCTTAATTCCCATGGAACCGGTCGATTTGAGTATTTCCAATATGCTCTGTGTGCGAACACTCGTTTGTCCATTTGTGTTCTGCGGTCTCATAGCCTCAGAAACGACACCGCTTGCGCGTGACTCCTGTTGCACAGGCCGATTGTCTTTTACGTCTTTTACTATAACGGTCGCTCCCCGAACCGTTGATGCCCCCACGTCGAGCAGCTCGTCACGGGTAATAACAACACTTTCCGAGAAATTTGTGCGTTGCGATGCCTGCATAAAGTTACCAAGCTCATCAAGAGCTTCCACAATAGCGTTCACATTTTGTGTTGACGCAAATCCAGAAATCGCAAGCATTCGGACAAGGGATATGTTGTGACGAATCGAGGATATAACGGAAACAACGCCGCTGGAGTTTGATGCGCGCATATCATCGCGAACACCGAGCATTGCCGCAAGGAGGCTCATCGATTCCTTTCGCGCCGCATGACGGACGGGTTCGTTTTCATCGATATGATTCGTGAGCAAGTGGACCGCAGCGGCGATTCGTTCTGCACGACGGTATGCTCTATCGGCCGCGCGGTTGTCACCAAAAGGACTCACACGGACATTTTGTGAGTCGAAAAACTTTCCAAGGTTTTCTGTCTTTTGTATGTCTTTTTGGTCGTCCATTTTGGGATTCTAATGTCCTATATAGATATTGGACATCTGAAACGCATGGCGATTATATAAAGGACGGGTGAAAACGCAAACTTTGACGCACTCACTCCTGCACGGGGTTTGTCCGATGCCGTTTGCATGGCTCAATCGCTCGCTTTTTTCTGTCTTACGTACAGCAGCGCGTGATATGATGTGCCCATGAAAGATCGCGGCAAAGATAAGCCCCGAAAGAATGGAAAGAAAAAGGGTGACGATTCCGAGGCCCCAATGCGTGTCATTAGTAGCGAGGCACTCCGTGGGGTGATTGCCATTTTCTTGTTTGCGATTTCCGGGTTCCTGCTACTTGCTCTCATCGGGGTAGGAGGCACGGCAGGAGCAGCGCTTTACAACGGGCTCTCGTGGCTATTCGGCGTGGGGTATCTATTACTTCCACTTTCAATGGTCATGCTCGCTGTGTTGATTTTTCGCTCACTAGAACGAAGTGTTTCGTGGGTGCATGTGGTTTCGATGGCGATATTTCTTCTTTCAGGTTTGGGACTCATTGCGTTGGCCTACCCGATGGCGGGCGGCATTTTGGGAGACGCGGTTTCGGCCCCGATTGTAGCTGCGGTGGATACGATTGCGACGGTTATATTCCTTCTCGCGTTTGTGATTATGGCGCTCGTCATTGCATTTGATATTCACTTGGGCGAAGTTGTACGCTGGTTCAAAGGATTGCTTACAGTCCCTGAATACGACGGTGCGCTCGTGCCCGTAGCACTCGATGACGTGCCTGTTACCGGCATGACTGTGGAACCAGATCACGATGAGCCAGCAACAATGCCGGAGGCGGCAGTGAAAAAAGAGAAGGAGCCCGAAATCAAAAAGTTCTCCGACAAAGTGAACGACGAAGGTGGCTTCCCTATTATTGCGGCAACTGGCAGCACCTATACACCGCCGCCAGCATCCCTGCTTGCAAAAAACAAAGGCAAGCCAGAAGTTGGCGATGTGAAAGCCAACATGAACATCATCAAGCGCACGCTCTTGAACTTTGGTATTCAAGTGGAAATGGATGAGGCAAATATTGGCCCTACCGTTACACGCTACTCAATGAAACCGGCAGAAGGTGTGCGACTCGCGAAGATTGTTGCCCTACAGAGCAACCTCGAGCTCGCACTCGCCGCATCCCCTGTTCGCATTGAGGCACCAATTCCAGGCAAGTCGCTCGTTGGCATCGAAGTGCCAAATATTTCTCGCACAACGCTCGGCATGGGCCCGCTTGTTTCCGACGAAGGCTTCACGAGCTCCGACAAATCACTTTTGATAGCACTCGGGCGCACCATTACGGGCGCGCCCCAGTACGCCGATTTGGCACGCATGCCACACATGCTTGTTGCGGGCACCACCGGAGCCGGTAAGTCGGTTACCATTCACGACATCGTGGTTTCGCTTTTGTATCGCTGCGGACCGGAGCGACTCCGCTTTATCATGGTGGATCCGAAGCGGGTGGAACTCACCCTCTATAACCCTATCCCCCACCTCCTCACACCGGTTATCACAGATGCAAAAAAAGCGATTCTTGCACTCAAGTGGCTCGCAAAGGAAATGGAACGGCGCTACAACATTCTCGAAGCGGAACGCGTGCGCGACATCGGTTCGTATCACGACACCATTTTGAAACCGGCACTTGAAAAAGGGCCACAGGATGGATTGCCCATGCCGGAAGCAATGCCCTATATTGTGCTTATTATCGACGAACTCGCCGATATTATGACCGCATACCCGCGCGAGCTCGAAGGCGGCATTGTGCGCCTTGCACAAATGAGCCGTGCTGTGGGTATTCACCTGATACTTTCTACTCAGCGGCCATCGGTGAAAGTGATTACGGGCTTGATTAAGGCAAATATCCCGGCTCGCATCGCACTGCAAGTGTCGTCGCAAATCGATTCACGCACCATTTTGGATATGGGCGGTGCCGAGTCCCTCCTTGGAGCCGGCGATATGCTGTTCCTCTCCGGAGAAATGTCGAAACCAAACCGTGTGCAGGCGCCGTATATTTCTGAAGCAGAGGTAAAGAACATTGTTGCCTACATCGCCAAGCACAATGAACCAACGCTCGCCACCACAATTGATATGGCGGACAAAGTTGCAGGTGGCACAGATGCTATATTCTCGTCGATGATTGGGCACGATAGCGAAGAGGATGATGACGAGCTCTACCAAGACGCCAAACGCACTGTTATTGAGGCGGGCAAGGCATCAACATCGTATCTGCAGCGAAAACTTGGTGTAGGCTACGCGCGCGCCGCTAAACTTATGGACATCCTTGAGGAGCGCGGTGTTATCGGTCCGGCAGATGGTGCGAAGCCGCGAGAAATCATTGGAGCAGGCAACGCAGACGAACTCGCGAAGGAACCGATTGAAGGCGAGGAAGTGTTTGTGGACGACCCGCGCGAGAACTAGGGTTATGTTGCCCTACCGAGATAGCAGAATCACCCGTGTAGCCATCATACTTTTCTTTCTGCTGATTGTTGGCTACGCCTATTTCGAAGCCCGCGGCGTGCTCTACGGCCCAAACATACAGGTAGTCTCGGGTCAGACTGTTGTTACCGACCCATACATAGCCATACAGGGAAAGGCCGAGCGAATCGCCGAGCTATCAATGAATGGCAGACCGATTTCGGTTACTGAGGACGGAGCATATAACGAACCCTACCTCCTCTCCCCCGGACTCAACCGCATCATGCTCGACGCAACCGACCGCTACGGTAGAAAAACGCAGCAAATCGTTGAAATCGTTTACACGCCGGACCCCAATGCTCCCAAACGCGTGGCTCCTACCGCCACTTCGAGCCCAGATACCTCATCCACAAGCTCTCAAACCCCGTAAGGTATACTTTCCTCATTATCCTGATAGAACGACAACGATATGGCATTCGGAGCGAAAAAGACGAAAGTACTCAAGGAAACAGGCACCGGCACTGACAAAGACATCGAGCGGGCATTGTCTGACATTAAGACGAAGTTTGGTGACGATTCAATAATGATGTTGGGTGCCACCCCGAAGGTGGACGTGAATGCGATTCCTACCGGGTCAATCGGCGTGGATTGGGCACTTGGTATTGGTGGTATCCCCCGCGGACGCATCATCGAAATCTTCGGGCCTGAGTCGTCGGGCAAAACAACACTCTCACTCCATGCCATTGCAGAAGCACAAAAGAAAGGTGGTATCTGCGCGTTCATCGACGCCGAGCATGCGCTCGACCCTGAATATGCCAAAAAAATCGGTGTCGATATTGCAACACTCCTCGTCTCGCAACCAGACACTGGTGAACAGGCCCTCGAAATCGTGGAGAGTCTCGTGCGTTCCGGCAAAATCGACATTATCGTAATCGACTCCGTGGCAGCACTCACACCAAAAGACGAAATCGAGGGAGACATGGGCCAGTCGCATGTAGGCAAGCAGGCGCGCCTTATGTCGCAGGCGCTTCGCAAATTGACTGCAATCGTGAGTAAAACGAAAACCGTGGTCATTTTCATTAACCAGATTCGCATGCAAATCGGCGTCATGTTTGGAAACCCTGAAACTACGACTGGCGGTAAGGCGCTTAAGTTCTACACGTCGGTTCGTATCGATATTCGACGAATTGCACAAATTAAAAAGGGAGACGAAACAATGGGTGGCCGCCACCGAGTGAAAATCGTAAAGAATAAAGTTGCTGCACCATTCCGCGCAGTTGAGTTCGACATGATGTACGGCGAAGGAATCTCTCGCGAAGGTGAGGCGCTCGCACTCGGTGAGAAGCTCGGACTCGTGCAAAAATCTTCCGGCGGTTCCTACACTATCGGGGATATGAAACTTGGCCGAGGGTACGATGCGGCACGCACGTTCCTGCGAGAGAACAAGCCAGTCATCAATCAGCTGCTCAAAGACATCAAGAAACAATTGGCAGAAACCGGCATGAGCTCAAAGAGTTCGGGTGGCTCTGCAGACGAATAACAGCCCGACAAACTTTAATTCAGCGGGTCATAATCTGATGGACAAGGTTTATTTTTTGGCTACAATGCTCGAACTATGGCAATGCTCGCATACAACGAAGTCCTCCCAAAGAGGATTATCCTCATCGACGACGAACCGTACGAAGTGCTCTCTGCATGGGTATTCCGCAAGCAGCAGCGCAAGCCGGTGAACCAGGTAAAGCTTCGCAATCTTAAGTCCGGCGGAATGGCGGAACACACATTCCATGTCTCCGACAAAGTAGAAGAAGCGGATATCGAGAATCGCACCGCGATGTTCATCTACGAACGAAATGGCGAGTGGTTCTTCCACGAAACCAAAGATAAGTCGAAACGCTTTACTCTTACAGCGGAGCGTATCGGCGACGAGAGCAAATGGCTCAAGCCGAATACTGAAGTCGAAGTGAAATGGTTCGACGAAAAGCCAATCCAAGTGACTATGCCGATTAAAGTAGACCTTAAAGTGACTGATGCTCCCCCAAATACACGTGGCAACACCGCACAGGGCGGCAACAAGCTCGTGCAGCTTGAAACAGGTGCTGCGATTACAGTGCCAATGTTCGTGGAGACCGGCGACATCATCCGCATCAATACTCAGACCGGCGATTACGTGGAACGCGTAGGTAAGTAAATCTCTTAAACAAAAAGCCCCGGGTTTCCCCTGGGCTTTTTGTTTTGAAGTTTTACTTTTGGATGTAAGGCAGAAGCCCCATGAATCGTGCGCGTTTGACCGCCGCTTCTACAGCACGCTGCTGCTTTGCGGTGAGGCCGGTTCGCTTGCGTCCCATTACGCGACCGTGCGGATTTACGAACTGCTTGAGCAGGTCGATGTCCTTATAGTCCACGTGCTGGATGTCATTCTGCGTCAAAATGTTTGTCTGGCTCATACTTTTTTATTTAGAACGGAATATCGTCCGGGTTAATATCGTCTTTCGGGTAATCAATGCCGGGTCCTGCGGGCGGCGGGGCGTCCTGCATATCATCTGGCTGCTGGCGTGAACTCGCTGCCCCTGCACCACCACCGGATGAACGCGGACCAAATTGTACCGTATCTGCAATAACTTCAGTTCGGTATTTCTTTTCGCCATTCTGTTCCCAGCTTCGTGTCTGCATGCGGCCTTCGACGTACACCGAGCTCCCCTTCTTAAGGTACTGGTTGACCGTGTCGGCCGTGCGGCCGAAAACAACGACATTGTGAAAATCCGTCTGCTCCTGCTTTTTTCCATCGCGGTCTTTGTAGGTGCGATTCGTTGCAACAGAGAAATTGCAGACGTTCATGCCGCTCGGAAGCGCGCGCAATTCAGGATCGCGCGTCAAATTGCCGAACAACATTGCCTTATTGAGGTACATAGTTAGTCGGTGGTGATGTCCGAGAGTGCCTTATCAAGATCCTCTTCGGAAACAGGGGCGCTCTCCTCGTCGGGGCGCTTTGCTGTTGTTTTGATGACATCGGTGCGCTTCACTTCTCGCAAGGTTGGGGTCTTCAAGCGAGCACGAGTTTCTTCTCGCACGGTGCGAAATACGATGTGGCGGAGAATATTCTTGTTTGCCTTGAGTGCGTCTTCGAGAGTTGCTGCTGCGCCCACAACGGCTTCGAATTTAATCCAGCCGAAGTAACCGCGGTCCTGAGAGGCCCACTTGTCTCCCTCGCGAGAGTTCATGTCGTAGGAAAGCTTGGTGAGGACAGGTGCACCTTCTGCGATGAAAGAGCCTCCTGCAGCCTCGATAACAGAACGAATTTCACCGACTACCTTGTCCACGTTCTCTTCTGCAACTGATGGGAGGATATGGTAACCAACCTCGTAAATACGAGTCGTTACCGCATCTTCTGCGGTTGTATCGAGTACCTGTGATGTTTGCTCTGCCATATCGCGTTTGTGGGGGCACTCTAACACAGCCCCCCTTGCGAGGCAAGAATACGGCCCTCGTTTATGCCCTAGAGGGCAATAATCGTCTTAAAGTTGCCCCTGAACCCCGCCCCCTCTCCACTTGGCTCCTGCTGCTCGCCGTGCTTAAGCACAAACTTTCCATTTTCGCTGAAAACACCGATTTCGTCCCCAGCACCCGCATACCAACAGAGCACTCCGGAAACCTCTCCTTCTTTCAAAGTGCCGTTGCTGCCGTCGACTTCTGCACAGGTTCCCTCGTAGGTTCCCGCATCGTGACTTGTTCCATCCCAGGTGACTGTGACCTTGGTCTTTACTGCCCCTGTCGTTTTGTCTTCACTCACCTGCTTAAATTCCCATTTGACCGAATGTTTACCAATTCCCTCCGGCGCGGTCGGCGTTTCTCCGGTCGATTGCGTGCCGGTAGTTTCATTTGCCTGCTGGGTTTCCTGGAGCGCAGGTGTTGCCTTGTGGCCGTACCAGTAATACACGCCTCCAGCGAGAATAATGAATACGAGCGCAATACCAAGATTTTTGTTCATAGCTGAATACTAAAGACCCGCGCGGCATTTGCAAGGAGTTGTGCACGCACTAACTCCTCGTCTTCTCCACGGATGCCAGCGATTGCTTTCACAATATACGGAACGTATGACGACTCGTTTCTCTTACCGCGAAACGGTACCGGCGTAATGTATGGTGCATCGGTTTCCGAGAGCATCATGTCGAGTGGGGTGTTTTTTACTACTTCGTCGTAGTCATGAGTAAACGTAACAACGCCCGTAAACGAAAGCGTAAATCCGATGTCGAGAAACTTTTTTGCCGTTTCCCAGTCGCCAGCAAAGAAATGCACGTCACCCTGCACTTTGGTGTGCGCTTTCAAAACTTCGAGCGCATCTTCGTAGGCATTTCGAATATGTAGCATGAGGGGCTTTTGCAATTTGTTCGCAAGTTCAATGTGCTCGATAAACGCTTTAATTTGAGTGTCTTTCGTGTTCTCCTCGACGCGGTAGTAATCGAGCCCGCACTCCCCGATTGCAATAACACGCTCTGATTTGCCAAGCGCTTCGTACGCAACAGCATCAAACTGTTCGCCGCGTGACGTGAACTCCTTACCGCCCTCACCCAGTTCCTTTTCGTCATGGTACGACTTTGCGGTGTGCACCGGGTGGAGCCCGATGGTTGCCCAGATGTGACTGTGGGCCTCTGCAAGCGCCACGGCTTCGCGTGACGTATCAATCTGGGTCCCAACCACATTCATGCCAACCCCCTGCTCCAGAGCGCGCTGAATGACTTCGTCGCGGTCGTCTTTGTACGCAACAAAGTTCACGTGCGTGTGTGCATCAAAATATTTCATACTAGTCCTTAGGTAGTTTCTTTAATGCAGCAATCAAATGCGCGGTCCTATTCTGATGCGGGAGTTGGTAGTGCCCCCATCGCTCATTCGCATCACCACCGCGCCTTTTGAACTCTGAATCAAGCTGCCCACGCAGCGTATCCCAATTGACCCGACCTTGCGACATGAGCGTCTTATCGATGGCGGTTATAAGCGTGTCGTTAACAAGCATTGTCCCCACACCCTTAGTCGCCATGACTTGTGCCGACGGCGCTTTTTCGAGCACGTCAGAAATATTCTTAGCGCCACCGCACGAACCAAGGTTCACCAGTGCGATATCACCATTGAGCAACATAATGGTTTTCGGGGCATGGTAACTGTGCCCCCTGTGAACGACTGTCTGCGGCTTAAATTGCGTCATGAGGTCTGACTGAATCTTTGCCACATTCTCATCCTTGCGATCCGGCTTATTTGCAAACATAACGACTTCCTTTTTCGATTTCGTATCAGTCTTCTGTATTTTTACGTAATCCCCTTCGTCAGTTATCTTAATTCCTTTTCCAGAGACAATACTTTGAATCACTCCCGCAGCGTCCCACGTGACCGAACCTCCCAAACTTTGGATAAAATTCCTAAATGACATGTGTCCGTCCCACGTATGTTCGGGTTTACTCGGACCTCTGTCGTCATAGAAGAAATGAAGTTGTGTATTTGTAGATACTCCATTCTCGACTCGAAATACGGACCCTTCCTCAATCTGTCTAACATCTGGGAATAGAGCACCGTATCGTTCGATACTCTCCTTCGCCCACAAAGGCACGCTGCGTATATCTCTGAAGTATTCTGCAATTAACAAGTCCGCAATATACTTTGGGCGATTATTCATGCTTTTGTCGCGCAAATCACGGACAGAATTAAATACGAAATTCCTCACTGACTCGTTCTTAGTCGAGTGCAACAAGTCGTCGAGCGCGAGCGCTTGGGTCTCCGACATTCCTTTTGAGGAATCAAAAAGGAATTCCCTCAGCACTTGTTGCTGTTGCTCAAGGGTACCGATGTCGGACAAAAAAGTGTCTATTAGATTATTTTGCGACAGGAGCTCCAGCAGCGATCCGAAAGTCTTTTCACTGGGCTTCGTTTCACGAAAAAATGAATGCAACGAGCCGTACTCGGTGCGAACCTTAGAAAGGAAAGTATGCTTCAGCGCACTTCCCGTATGCCCGTTGCCGTTATAGATCAATCGAAACGTTGATAGATAGGCATCTGCTCCCCCCACCACCATGACGTCGAGTAGCGTTTTAGTATCGATATCTTTCAGCTGCTCGAGACGCAGTTCAGGTCGACCGTCGTGCAATTCGTTCATTCGCAAAATCGGTCCGCGAAGTATTCGAAAATGGTACAGCGACAGTATCTGCATCATCACGGGGTCACTTTGATGTCGCTCCAGCGCCCTGCGATATTCGTTGATGTGCGCATCCTTCGGATTGATACCTCCGATTTCTCGGGCGTATATGGTGTCTATCTCGAACCGCGCCAAGTACTTATCAAACGTCTTGCGGTTTTCCGGGTCGCGCATGTGAGCATCCACACGCGCCATGTACTCATCGTTCCTTATGCGATCCGAATCCAGTTGGTAGAACAGTGTCATGTAGCGCGCGTCGTCTTTGTGCTTCGAAGCTGACTCTATGGCACGCTGCCACACAACCGGATCACTGCCGTACTTTCTCGCAGCATCGAAAACATCGCTCGCATGGTCCTTATCCGCTGACAAAAGAAGGGTCGCAAGACCCTCCTGTGCCATGGCTGGCTCATTCATGCGAGCACTGAGAAAACTAACTTTCTTTTCCAATGCGATGCGCATATTGCCGAGATACGAAGGGCTGCGATAGACTTCTGGCGCAACTGAGAGCATGTCTGAGCTCCACATCGGCATTTTCATTTTCCTCAACTCAATCAAGGTTTTTACGAACACCGGATCACGTACCGCTTCGACGATCCGAGACTTAAACTTCTCATCAGGTGCGCTGCTGAGCTCACCTAAAGAGATATCTGATTTGCCGAGGTCAATGAGGCCCTGAACAAATTCAGGGTCACTCAGAGCACTTGGATCGAAATATTTATCCCGTATCTTTTTCAGTACTTCGGTGATGCTCAGAAACTGACCCCCCTCTGATTGCAGGCGCGTCAACGTCTCGGAAATGTCAGGTACATCAACCCTGATGTCCAGCACTCGATTCAATTCTTCGCCAGAGAGAATAATCCCGCGTTCAGAAAGGCTCTGTGCGAGCTCGACGACTCCCGTCCGATGGTAGGAGTATCTCGCATCTTCACTCAAATCAGAGCCGTTCATTCTGTAATGTCCGACTATCTCATCCGGTATACGCTCAAGAATCTTCGCGAGCCTTGGCGCGTCCATCACTACGTCCGGGTGTGTAGAGCCGACGATTTGATGCAGTTTTCCACCTTTGCGTTCAATCTCTATCACGCCCTGTATATATCGCCCGTCTTGCAATAGCGGCTCCGTGAGCTCCAGCGTATGCATCTCTTCCTTCACGATAGGATCATCGGCGCCAAAATACTTACGAAGTCTCTCGATACCCCTCTTGTGCTGCGCAAATGATTCTCGAATACGAGCCCCCGATTGGTCGATATTCGCCTTCGGAACGTCGCGCAAAGTTTGGGATTGTGTGTCTTGCTCCTTCGTATACTGCGCCTCTGCGGGTTGCGCACCAATAATCGCAAGTGCTGCGATGGCAGATTTTAGGGTGAGCCTGTTGCGACTCTGCTTCTTGAACTTCCCTTCCGGTCCAGAGGACATAGGAAAATGTTAGCACCTGTGACCCCTTATTCCTTGCGTGCAAATAGGTTCTCGGGCTTTTTGTTTGCGAGAATCGCAGCTTTTATCGCGTCGCACGTGGTCGGCATAATTGGATTCAATAGTCGAGCGATACCATACAACTCGGTCGCGAGCTCTGAAATGAGTGCTTTCCCCGCTTCAGGGTCGGTCTTCACGAGTTTAAACGGCTCAGTTTCAGAAATCTTCCGGTCTAGAGTCTGGACACGCTCCATAATGTAGCTGCATACTCGATTGAAATCGTACGCCTCAAGCGCTGTAGTGTATTCAGGGGCAAACCCTACTGCCTCGGGTCGGGCAACTGCTGCGTCCAAATTCTTTTCGGCAAGCGTCATGATGCGCGCGGTCACATTGCCAATACCATTGGCGAGGTCGGCATTGTAGGCTTCTTTGAAACGCTCCAGCGTGAAGTCGCTGTCATCGAATGGGTGGATGTGGCGCAGCAGAAAGTAGCGCACCGCATCGGTGCCGTACTCATCGATAAGCGCGTACGGTTCAATGACATTGCCGAGGCTTTTCGACATCTTCTGTCCCCCGCTCGTAATGAACCCGTGGTAGAGCACGCGCCCGGTTGTCGTGAGTCCTCCCGACATAAGCATCGCCTGCCACATAATCGACTGGAACCGTACCTGGTCCTTGCCTGCAACCTGAAGCGTTTCGCCGTTTTCCCAGAATGTTTTATAGAATCCTTCGGTGTCATCTGGCCAGCCAAGCGTAGAGATGTAGTTGGTAAGCGCATCGAACCATACATACATAACCTGTGCGTCGTCGCCTGGTACCGGTATTCCCCAGCTCATGCGGGACGTTTCGCGAGAAATACTGAAATCCTCCAGTCCGCCCTCCACAAACTTGATGGCTTCTGCGCGGCGCCATTCAGGCACAATGACCCCCGCTTGATTCAAGTACGCGAGTATTTTCTCTTGATATGCACTCAACCGAAAGAAATAGTTCTCCTCCTCTATTTCTACAAGCTCCATGTTTGGATGATTTGGGCATTTGCCGTCGACCAAATCAGCATCTTTCACATAGGCCTCGTCGCCCACACAGTAGAGTCCTTTGTATTTCTTTTTATAAATGTCGCCCGCTTCGGCACATCGTTTCCACAGCTCTTGTGCCGCATGCACATGCCGCTCATCGGTTGTACGAATGAATGCATCGTACGAGAGATTGAGTGAACGCTGCAATTTGCGAAATTGCCCGGCAAAGTAATCAACGTATTCTTGTACATCACGGCCTTCTTCTTTGGCTTTCTGGAAAATCTTTTGTCCGTGCTCGTCGGTCCCTGTGGAGAAAAAGACCGTGTCTCCTACAAGGCGTCGGTAGCGAACAATCGCATCTGCCTGCACGCACTCAAGCGCAAAGCCAATATGCGGGTCTGCATTCACATACGGTAGCGTAGTCGTTAGATAAAAATTCTTTCCCATACCAGCCAACTATGCCGCATTCTTCACGTGCTCCGCAAGACGGCCCGTTTCGATGTCTTTTACAAACTCTTGGAGTGTAGCGGCAACCGGAACCGAAAGGATAACACCGAGGAACCCGGCAAGTTCCGCGCCAATGATAAGTGCGAGAATAACGAGTAAGGGAGGCACCCCCACAACGCGGGTTACAACCTGTGGATAGATTAGATGGTTTTCAAATTGCTGAATCACCACGTAAATAATCACCACCGTGATACCAAGAACCGGTCCTCCGGAAACAAACCCAATCATCACTGCTGGCATTGCCGCCAATATCGGACCGAACACCGGAATGAGCTCAAAGAATGCCGTAATCACGGCAAGAATGAGCGCGTGCGGCACCTGGAAAATAAGAAGCGATAGATAAACGAGCACACCAATCAAGATGCCGAGGATGAGCTGTCCTTGCATCCAGAGACCGATTTTATGCTGGGAGCGCTTCCAGAGGTCCTGCAAGTACGCACGATGCGAACGAGGCGTCACGATGCGAATAAAGTCGTCGACACCAGTTTCCACCACCGCAAAGTAGAACGAAAAGACAATAATCAAGACAAAGGAAAACAACCCTCCGAATATCTTTGATGCGGCGTTGAGTGTATTACTTGCGTCCCCCAGGTCGAATGCGCCTCGGAAACTTGCAAGAACGTCGCTACCAGAAAGTTCTGCCGACGACGGCAACCCCAGAATGCTGGAATACGCGGTATACGCGCTCGACTGTGTGAATGTGTCGAGATACTGCGGCAGTGACGCTGCGAATGTGCCGAAGTCTTTCAACAATGACGGAAAGAAGAAGTAGAACAGGAGAAAAAACAGGCTAAACATCACCAAATAGAGTACGAGTACGGCTACCACGCGGGGCAAACGACGTTTTGTCATGAAGCGCACCCCGGGCTCGACTGCCGAGGAAATAACCACCGCAGTAAGCACAATAAGCACAACGTCTCGCAGCATAAACAACAGCCACGAGAGCATGAGGACGACAATCGTTTTTACCAGCGTACCGGTCGTAATGGAAACATGGAGATTGCGGCCTTCCATGCCCGCATCCTATCACGGGAGGGCCTGTGCTTAGGAGATTTTTGCCTTCAAATCAGCGATGGAAACGCGCTCTTGCGCCCCCGTATCGCGGTCGCGCACGGTTACGGTATCGAGCAATTCGGGATTCTCGCCTAGTGTGTCGAAATCGATGGTTATGCAGTGCGGGGTGCCAATTTCATCCTGGCGTCGGTAACGTTTGCCAATATTGCCATTGTCGTCCCACATAATCTGCGGAATATCCTTTTTGAGCATTGTGAACACTTCGCGGGCCTTCGCCACGAGTTCCGGCTTGTTCTTGAGGAGCGGAAAGACCGCAGCCTTCACCGGAGCAACCGCTTTGTTGAACTTGAGAAATACACGCGTTTCTCCGTTCTGCTCGTCTTCGGCATACGCGTCCGAGAGCACTGCAAGTACAAGACGCCCCACACCAAAGGTTGGCTCGATAACGTGCGGAATAAATCGGCTCTTTGATTCTTCGTCTAAATATGCGAGCTCAACACCAGAAGCGGCGGAATGTGCACCAAGATCGTAGTCCGTGCGGTATGCCAGACCGAGGAGTTCCTTCTGACCGAACGGAAAATCAAATTCGGTGTCGACGCTGTGTTTTGAATAATGCGCACGGTCTTCTGCTGGGACGTCTACCGGGTGAATCTTCTCGCGAGAAAGACCGAGGTCTTCTGTCAAAAACTTAATTTGTTCCTCCTCGAATGCTTTGAAGTGCGCTTCCCAATCTTCGGGTCGAACGAAATACTCGATTTCCATCTGCTCAAGCTCACGCACGCGGAAAATAAAGTCGCGCGGTGCGATTTCGTTGCGAAACGCTTTACCAATCTGTGCGATACCGAATGGGAGTTTCGGATGGAACGAATCAACCACGTTTTTGAAGTTTACGAATATTCCCTGCGCGGTCTCGGGACGCAAGTATGATACCGAACCCTCGTCTTCTGTTGCGCCAACATGCGTTTTGAACATCATGTTGAACTGTCGGACCTCACCGAGTGAGTTACCGTCGGGACTCTTGAGTCCTTTTTCTTTGATTGCCGCATCCATCTGCGAGAGATTCATACCCTTTGGGTCAACACCTGCATCTTCGAGAAGGTGGTCCGCCCGGAAGCGACGCTTTGTTTTAACGTCCTCGACGAGTGGGTCATTAAACCCACCCACGTGGCCGGATGCCTTCCACACTTCCTGGTTCATGAGAATGGCTGCATCGAGTCCGTACATGTCTTCACGGTCGAGAACAAATTTTCGCCACCAGAGGTTTTCTATATTTCTCTTGAGTGCAACACCGAGCGGGCCATAGTCCCACGTGCCGGCCAAGCCACCGTAGATTTCGGAGCCCTGATATATGAATCCCTTGCGTTTGCAGAGCGAAATGATTTTCTCCATCGAAACATCAGACATATCAGAGGAGTGTACCGATTCAACGCTATTTCACAACTGTCGCATTGGCGGGGAGGAAGCCGGAATCTGGGTTCACCGTAAAGCCGGTCGACGTTTTACCGATTTGTCCGAGGTTGGTCGTTACATCCGGCTCTGCCTTGCGAGTCACTGCTGTACCCGTCGACTCATCGGTACCGGTGAGCGTTACGTTCTGCACAAGCACCGGCTGCTCGCCTATCTGGCTTGTCGACGGCGTGAGACCGATTGAAATAGCAATCTGGCGCGGCTGGGTGCCATTTACTCCCGTGCCCGGTGCAATATTGCCAATCTCCCAGGTAAACGTGCCGTCGAATTGGTTGAAGGTAAGGTTTTCGGTGCGCGGCGCATGCGACCCAATCCATCGCACGTACGACGGAAGTTTTGCCGTAACCTTTGCCCCGGTAAGGTTGCTGGTTGTATTCGTGATTGTGAACACGAGGGCATACTCTGTTTCGGTGCCAGCTTTGGGCGGCATCGGACCGGCAACTCCAAACGGGTTCTGCGTATAGAGCGCTTGAGCGGCGAGTTGTAAATCGCTTGCGAGACGCACCTGTGCCTTAGCGGTAGATTGCAGGCTCTGCGGAACTCCGGTTTCAGACAGTCGCTTACCTGCCGCGTTCACACTGATGTCGATTTTTGGGTCCCCCGTAGCGGTTTTCGGCGCAGGCATAATGAATGAGAACGAGACCGTGCCGCGCTTCCCCGGAGAAAGACTCGCAAGGTCTCCCCTCGTCGTACTTTTATCCCAAATGACAGTGTCGTCGGACGAGCGATAGAATCCATCGTTTACACGCACACTCTCTCCGTTCACTGCAAGTCCTGAAAGACGCGCAACGATAACCGCATCGCTGATGTCGACCGAGAGGTTGTTCTGATAGTCGATGGTGACCGTAACAGTGGAGCCCGGGGCTGCAATCGGTAATCCAATTTTCGGCTGTGATTCAAAGTCATTCGGTTTTTCAGCCGCCTGACTTGTGTTGGTATTAATGGTGAGCCCAAGAAACGCTGCTGCGATTTTCATCTCATACGTGTTGTCGGCAAGTTTTGTTGTAACCCCCGTTGATGTCGCATTTCGGGTTCCCGCTGAAATCCGGAACACTCGTTTATCTCCCTGCTCTCCAGCAAGTGTTCCTTGCACAAGGATTGATTTACGCTGACCCGGCGAAAAGTCCCCGAGTGCCCATGAGCTGCCCTTCACGGGAGCAGGAGATGCGCTCGTAAACTTAAATCCGAATGGATATGTCATGTCGAGCACAACGTCACGCAATGGAGCACTCGCATTTGATGCAACGCTGACAGTGAACTGCACATTCTGCCCCGATGTTGTTTGGGTATTACCGTCTACAGAAATTGAAAGTGGAGAGGACGTAAAGGTAAGGGCGTAATTATGATTCGCGACAAAAATTGCACTCGACCCTTGTACTCGGTATTCAAGCTCTACCTTTACATTGCCTGTCTGCCCACCTGCCCCAGAAAATACCGCGGAAATGGTGCCCTGTCGTCGACCACCTGGCTCGATTGTACCGAGCGATTGTCGAAGGCTCGGGAGGTCGGTCGCAAAGTCAGCGACTGAGCGCGTACCGGACGGGAATGTGACAAGCAGGTCTGCGAGTTCTAGCGGAACGCGGTTTCGGTTCACGACGGTAATCTGCAATTCGACGGGCTCGCCACCCGCAACCTGCGGAGGACCAGAAACCGAAATGTCGATATTGCCGGGACTCGCCGGGTGACTACCCCCACCGAACAGGAAGTAGAAGCCAAAAAATCCTGCTGCCGCAACAAAGAAAACAACCGACATGACCAAGAACCATTTCAATATTGCACGAGTCGTACCAATGAATCTCGGCGCAACGCGCATTTTATTTAGCTCCGGCTCGGCCATTTTCCAATCTTCGCCCACTATTTCGCGGTCGTGTTCGAGCTCGCGACGAGGGCGTTCATGAATTTGTCCCGAAAGTTTGCGCGAGTACATCGCGCGTCGCAGTTGTTCTATTCGTTCCTGCTCGTGCTCCGAAGGGTCCATTATCGACCATTCTATCATCCGGCATTCACTTGACTCGCACTCAATCCGGCGTTTTGATGATGACTGGAGCGAATTCGAACGGCTGAAAATGGAGGGATGCCCATGAAAGTACGTGTGGTAATCAAACGCGTGACTGACCCCGTCGATGGTGACCCACTCGAGCGCATCATCGAAGTGCCCGATGGAACCGGACTCGATTCGCAAATCGAATTGACGACAACCATCTTGGCGATTGTTGAAGATGTCGACGAGAGTGACCCGGGCAATCCGGTGTTCACCGTCTACATCGACGACGCCGATTTCGATGCTTTGAAATCTCAGTGGCATGCCGCTGCGGCATGAACCAGAGAACATGGCAGGCTACCCGCGCGTTCGCGGGTAGCCTCCTTCATTTATTCCCCTGCTTCGTTATCACGTTCAAACAGTAAATCGTCTGGTAAACGGAACAGTCCTTCGTCGTTTCTTTTTTGTTCGATGAAGTGTGCAATGAATCCAACTGAGCGCGGGATGATAAACAACGCATTGAAAAACTCCGCATCCAGGAGCTCTGTAATCTCCTGACTACTGAGGCCATCCTTTTCAGCGAGGAAATCGAGCAAGAGCGCGGCCATAATGCCATCCACATTTAAAATGAGATTTCCATTCTTTGCTGTTGTGACCAGTTCAATGCTTCGCGCAAAGTCGTAATGTGGGTGTTTTGTAAGCAGCGCCGCAAACTCAGAAAGCGCGGACACGCGCGGGTCAGGAATGCCAACACGATACTTGCGATGCCCGATGCCCGCGAGGAGCTTCCCTGCTTTGTTCTGCGCCTCCACATAGACCGATGCTTCAACACCTGAGACTACGCCATCATGCCAAGTTCGCGCAGCTTCGTTCACCGCTCCCCCGAAACGGGGACCTACCGTGAGGAGCCCTGCGGCGAGGGATGAGACCATGTCTTTGCCCGCGCGTGCGGTGACCATGGTGTTTACGGCACCGGAGACGTGACCACCGTGGTCGATGAGGAGTTCAAAAATGTTTTCGACAAACGCAGCAGTCTCGGCGGAAACTTCGCGCCCCAGCAATGCCTTGAGCGCTGCAGCTGCAAATGCATTTTGTGGCTGAGTAACAAGTACCCCGTCCTTCACAAATACGGGAACCGTATCGAGGTCGACAATTTTTCGTGATGAGAGAATACTTGGCTTTCTGTCCATAAATGCTTTTGTATCAATGACGGTATCACGAATCTCTGGCAGCGGCAGGTCAGCTAGCGCATTGAGAAAAAGCGGGAATGATTCCGGCGCAATTGCACCAGCGGCGTTGAGCGCTTCACGTTTGGCGCGCGCACTTTCATCTTTATGGGCAACCAGCGCCTTGGCATGACCGAACTGCATTCGTTCGTCGAACGCCTCGTCGATTACCCCTGCGACGTAACAAATAATCGGCTTGGTCAGTTTTCCCGCTTTGAGAAGCTCAACAATCTCGTACTCATCTGACCCGCCGAGCTCGCCGAAATACACGATTGCTTTCGTGGCTGCGTCTTCTTCGGCAAGCGAGAGCACCTGCGAGAGCGACGTGATAGGAAATCGGTCTCCGCCTATTGAGAGTGAAAATGAGACCCGCTTGCCTGCAAGTGACACGGCGCGGATGAGCTCGTTGGTCATACCACCTGAGGTGGACACAACTGCCACAGAACCCTCCGTAGCGAGCTTTCCCGCCATAATCTGTGCAACATCGGTTCCGCCAATAGCGCCAAGTTTTAGACAATGAGACACAAGCAATCCCACCCCAGATGGCCCTGCAATCAGGTAGCGGTTACCGAAACGTGCAATGAGTTCCGTTGCATGACTTTCGGGTATGTTTTCTGCAAACAGGTGCCCGCCAAGCGCATCGGGAAATGCTTCAAAAAATCCCACCGTCGAGGAGAATGAGCGACGCCCCGACTGCGCGTTGAGCATCCACTTAACTCTCCCGCCAACGTCTTTCGGAATCTTTGCGACGTTAGAAAAACACGGAATCAACACTTCTGTGCCCCCAAAGAAAAACTTTTGGGCTTTTCGCGTGCCTGCAATAATGCCAACGACAGATGCGCGCCCCTTCCCAGAGAGGGCATCAAAATCGAGAATTGATTGCACAATACCTGGGTGATTCCCTATGACGAGGATGCCGTCCTCTCCGTTTCGAATGCGTTCAAGAATCGTCATACCTGTATAAATGTAATCGCGTCTTCCACTGCGCGCGTAATAACGGTGTCCGAACCATACACAGCACCCTGGAGGGCTTCTTTTTCGAGAAAGTCCTGCATGAGTTTGAGGCCAGCGGCTTCGTTGGGACCACCGCGTCGCACGAACACGCGCACACCAGCTGCGCGCAGCTTGGGTGCCACCTCGGCAAGCGCGTCAATGATGCCGAGAAATGTTTTTTTAACATCGGTAAAGTTCGCCACCCCACCCGCGATTACCAGTGCTTTTTTCTTTGCCGAGGAATCAATGAGGAGTCCAAGAATTTCTTTTGCGTACAAATAGGTTTCCTCGCGTGTCGGCCCCCCGCTATATTCGCCATAGTTTGCCAAAAGCGCCCCCGCACCTCGGAGCTGAACTTCGTCAGCAATCACGATGGAGCCTCCACCGCCGGAGAGCAGAAAAAAAAGCGCTCCATCTGGATTGATAACCGAAAGCTTGAGAGATGCGGGGGTAGTTGCAGCAAGTTTTTCAACTCTCGTTTCGGCGGGATGTTTCGCTCTCTGTTTGATGACATCATCCCCCGTCCAGGAATCTCGCACGAAGAACTCTCCTGCGCTGTCAACCAATGCGGCAGCGTCCAATAACTCTGCAGTACCGTTTATAACGAGGAGCGGATTGATTTCGAGAAAGGCAAAAAATTCTTTTTGAAACGCGCGGTACACACGCGAGAGAAACGATTCAGGAACACCAGTTTCGGAAGCCACGTGGGCTATATCGCTCTCAACTTTCATCAAATACTGCGTGACCGCTTCGGGGTGCTCTTCTATATCAATACCTCCATCTCTCGAAAACAAAACACGAATCCCCTCACGCACGCGTTCAAATGAAATATACCGGGCATCTTTTGAATCATGTGCGACGAGCGGATCAAGAATAAATTGGGAGAAACCTTTCTGCTCCCACTGTTCAATCGCTTGCTTGATTTCACTTTCACTTTTATCCACGACGACCAAGCCTTGCTTGAAACGCTTTTTCACGCCCTGGTCCACTTTTGCAACCCATCGTCCTGCCGGAATCGAAAGAGCGCCGGAGCGCAGGCTCACACCAGTGTAGGTGTCCCCGAGTAGAATCTTCTTTGCTGAATATTCGCTAAGTTTTACGCGCGCCATACATCATTTTCAAACATAAGTGCCCAGTCTTGTTCCGGATCGGAGTATTCCTCTGAATATACAAATCCCAGCTTGGTAGCCAGCGCGACACTCGCTTGATTGTGCGTGCTCACTCCCGCCCAGAGCTTCGCGCCAGGATGTCGTGCTCGATAGTCGTCTATTGCGAAGCGCATGAACCCCGACATAAGTCCCTGGCCTCGAAATGGATTATACGACCGATACACAATTGTATGGGCATCCCCTTTGGCCTGCGAATACTCTTCTCTTAGCTCCGCCTCGCTCAGATAGCGCAATGACTTGCGACCGATTGGCTTTGGCCCGAACCATGCGAGCGCGGCGAGTGTTCCGTCATTACTGACCAATGCATATGGCGTGCGCTCTTTGTTGAACCATTCTTCGTATGAGCCCTCACCAAAGCGCTTTCGGTCTGACGTGTTGTTTTGTAAATCAACGTCGCTTGCATCGACTGAGTATGCAATAAGCTGATCAACAAGTGCTGTATCGAGCCCTATCACAATATCGAACGATTCACCGTTTTTCGACTGTATCGAGCCAATTTTGGCTCGTTCATATATCGCGGGAAGTGGCACCATGGTGAGAGACTACCGCTACAGATGTGTCTCTGCAATCGCACGGTTAATCGACTTGAGCATCGTTTCTTTGAGCACCTCTGCCTCTTGCATGTCTTCGCTACCGTACTGCGTATGCGTAAATAACGTTGTTTGGAGCGCCTCGGCTGAGATGTAGCCCAGCGCGTAGAGTACGCGTGCAACCGAAACAATCTCTATTGTGGGAACTGCTTCGACGCGCGTATCCATGAGCACGCGGTGTGATTCGGCGAGGACATCGAATAGGTATTCATTTTTCTCTTCACCGGCAACAAGCCGGAGCGTGAGCTCCGCGATACGCACAAACGCTGAAACCCCCGCAACGGAACCTGTGGGAAGCGTTCGGGCGCTCGCGCCAGCGAGTCGCCAACCACGCTTACCTTTTACGAGCGAAACCACAGAACGGCTGTAGTTCTGTGATGCGTAGCGCATTTTTGAGTGCTCGGAACGCACCGCACTTGCGCGGGCGCGCACCAATCCGAAATCATGCGTCATGAGCGCAATCGTGCGGTCAGCCTCGCCGCGTTCGGTGCTGCCGAGCACAATCGCTTCTGTGTGATATTTCTGGTACATCCCGTTAGAGAATAAGAATAATATTTTCAGCGCTTTCTATTCGATGCACATACTCTAGGGATACAAATGTTCTCTGACGTGTTTCTCTAATGGGATACATCGCAGTCTGAATGTCAGACTTCCAAAGTAACACGCTTCTTTTCGGCCTCGATAAATCGAAGTGTGGTTATACGGGTTGTTCCCTGCAACTCGTCGGCGTATTTCTTTAAAATCACAATCTCTTCGGGTCGTGCCTCTATCAATGCCTCAGCAACAACATCACTTGGAGCAAGCTCAGAGTCCTTGCGGGCGCCCTGAAGCAGGCGGCGGACTTCGCGCACGAGACCTTCCTCCATTAATTCTTCGGTAACAACTGTGTCGAGCCGAACACCGAGCTCATCCATAAAAACAACATCTTTCACATTTACTTCGTCTTTAATCAGTTCGAGGTGCTCGCTGATGCCTGGGGTATCTGCGCGGTATAAGTCGGTGTGTCCGATGAATAGCTTCGCAAGCGGCTGACGAACGTTGAGTTTCTTCTCCTCTCTCTCTTTCAAGGCATTTGAAACGATGAGGCGCGTCGCAAACATGCGGGTGAGCTCCTGCGCAGAATTCGTATCGTGCGGAAGTACTTCAGGCCAGAGCGTCAGGTGCACACTCTCTTCGTCTTCTGTTTCGCGCACAGCCTGAAAGAGGTATTCGGCGTAGAACGGCATCGCCGGAGCCATGACGCGGGAAAGTGTGTGAAGCACGTAGCGCAACGTAGCAAGGGCGTTCTTTTTATCGTCATCCTCGTTCTTAAAACGTTCACGAGAGCGACGCAGATACCACACGGAAAGATCGTCG
The DNA here is from genome assembly GCA_964471165.1 of uncultured Candidatus Saccharibacteria bacterium. GTDB lineage: Bacteria > Patescibacteriota > Minisyncoccia > Phycocordibacterales > UBA2100 > UBA10103. The sequence continues at coordinate 156,762 of CAYYEX010000002.1, read as the reverse complement.
ATAAACTGCGCTAGCGGTCGGGTTGCGGTATCAAGCTCGTACGTGTCGTAGCCCGAGGTAGTTTCCCCAACGAGGGCGTTCACGCGCGCCACAACCCAACGGTCGAGCACGTGCGCACTCTTGAAATCACGCACGGTTCCATCGGCATAGAGTTTGTAGAACTCGAGCACGTTGTTGAGGCGGCCGATATTCTTTTTTACAATCTCATCAACTCCTTTTTCAGAAAAGAGTAAGTTTTCCGCCTGCATCACCGGGGATGTAAGGAGGTACAAACGAAGTGCATCGGCGCCGTATGTGTGCACCACCTCCATCGGGTCAGGATAGTTTTTGAGTTTTTTCGACATCTTCTTGCCGTCTTCAGCGAGCACAATGCCGTTTACTATCACATTCTGAAACGCGTTCTTCTCGAAGAGAGCCCCGCCGAGCACGTGCAGGTAGTAGAACCACGCACGCGTCTGGTCGAGACCCTCGGCGATAAACTGTGCAGGAAACGCGGCATCGAAGCGCTCCTTATTCTCGAACGGATAGTGACGCTCGCCGTACGGCATGGAGCCTGAATCAAACCATGTGTCGAGTACATCCGGGACGCGCTTCATATCGCTGCCGCACACGCACGGGACCGTAATCTCGTCGACGATGTGCTTATGCAAGTCGTCTACCTTTTTACCGCTCGCCTCCTCCAGTTCGCCCGCGCTGCCGAACACTCGTTTCTCTTTGCAGTCCGTACATACCCAAATTGGCATCACGCTCGCCCAAAATCGCTGACGACTGATAGACCAGTCACGTGCTCCCTCGAGCCACATGCCAAAACGGCCTTCCTTGATGTGCTCCGGAGACCACGAAACATTCTGTGCGTTAGCGAGAAGGTTCGGCTTGATGCCGGTAACACTTACAAACCACGACGATGTCGCGTAGTTAAGCAGCGGCGTGTCGCAACGCCAGCAATGCGGATATGGGTGCACAATGTTTTCCTTTGAGAAGAAGGTGCCGTTGTCTTGCAAATACTTCAGTACTGCGATGTCGGTGCCGAGCCGAACCTTGTCGTCGTCGGAGTTTGGTTTTACTTCCATCCCAGCAAACGCAGTGACCTCGGGCTTCATGGTCCCGTCGTAGTTCACGTGCTGCACAAACGGCAGATTCACCTGCTTCAAGAGCTCCCAGTCATCAGCACCAAACGCCGGAGCCTCGTGTGCAATACCTGTTCCGCTTTCGGCATTAACAAAATCTGCAGCGTAAACTTTCCATCCGTTCTCGCGGTTTTTCAGCGTTTCGTCCTTGATGTAGTAGTCGAACGGCGGTATGTACGAAATACCAACGAGCTCACCCCCCTTTTGTTTTGCAACAATCTTGTATTCCTGCCCACCAAATATTTTCTCGAGCTGCGCCTTAGCCAGAATAAAGCGCACGGGCTCTCCCGTCCCTTCGTCTTTCTTTTCGACAGTTACGTAGTCGACATCCGCGCCAACAGCAAGAGCTACGTTGCCCGGGAGCGTCCAGGGAGTAGTCGTCCAGGCAAGAAACGATGTCGACGGATCGTCAGCACGTTTAAACTCAACTGTCACCGAAATGTCTTTAACATCCTTGTAGCCTTCGGAAACCTCTGTTTGTGAAAGCGTGGTTTCGCAGCGCGGACAGATGTGCATTGAGCGGTAGTCTTCGTATACCAACCCTTTATCGTAGATGGTTTTGAATACCCACCACACGCTCTCCATAAAGTCCTTGTCCATCGTGCGATACGAATGTTCCATATCTGCCCATCTACCGATGCGCGGAATTATTTTTTCCCATTCCCCCGCATAGGTAAGAACCATCTCTCGACATCGCTCATTGAACTTCGCAATGCCGTATTCTTTGATTTCTTTCTTGTGTTTGAAACCAAGTTCTTTTTCAATGATGTTTTCAATCGGGAGTCCGTGACAGTCCCATCCCCATTTGCGCGGCACATGGTAGCCACGCATCGTCCAGTAGCGTGGAACGACGTCTTTGATAACCGAGGCGACGATGTGCCCGTAGTGCGGCAATCCGGTGGCAAACGGAGGACCATCGTAAAACACATACTCACCCTTGGGCGAATCCTGCGCGAGCGATTTTTCGAAAATCTTGTTTTCATTCCAAAAAGCCAGGATTTCCTCCTCGCGCTTTGCAACATCGGTTTTTGCCCCGTTTTCGGCCATATTCGGCTCATCGTACCAAACGAACATGGAGTGGACGAGTGATGACCGGGTGCTATGCTTTTCGCATGAACAGTCGCGAGAAGGTAACAAGTCTCTCTGATTTCAGAAAAAACTCATCTGAGCAGCTGACCCAGCTCATAGCGGAGCTCGCTAACCACAATCACGACCACGGACCGGGCGCTCAGATGGGTAAATCACTCGCGCGGGCATTCGGTTCCCTTATCGAAAATGGCGAGGATAGTTTTAATATCGGGAAAAGTCAGGCTGATACGGCTCTTGAGTCGGCGCAGGCTGCGCGTACGAACCTCGGAGAACTCACGACAAAGTACGAGGCGGTTCTGGCGCGATTCGGCCTCACACTGAATCATTCAGCAAGCGAGAGCTTACGCTACGGGCTCCCGTCGGGCCCTCTTGCCTTGCGTGTTACCGACGCACGCCCCTTCATTCGCTATCTGCAATCACTCAAGGGCACTATCGAAAGTACTGAGACAAAGGCGGCATTCGTCGAGCTGGTTAAATCCGTTGAACGACAAATCAAAGAATCTGACCCGGAACATCCTTCGCCTTCCACTCAAAGTGTTATTGAGAACATCGATGAGATTATCGCAGCTCTTTCGCATTGCGCGAGCGATATCGACACGTCACTGCTTTCAGCGTATGCACAATTTCAGAAGACAAATCGGTTACAAGCATATATGCAGGTAGACGATGCAGGATTGTGGCGAAGCCCGGGGGAGGGTTTCGGCCCGGCTGATTGGATTGTGGATATTTCCGCCGAACACTTGGACAAAAAATGGTCAGATGCGCTCTCGGTTCTGATATCTCAGACCGCGCTCAAGGAAAAAGGTGTCGCGGTAGAACTGCGGGAACACCTGCTTATGTGTATTGAAAAATCGCTCGAAAAACTCCCTACTACCTCCTGGAACGAAAGTACAAAAGATGTATTCAAAGAAATCCTGCTGAAGTTCCAGTCAGAAATTGCCCGCGTTGAATAGCACTACATCTTTTCGGGGGCAGGAATCCCGAGTATCCAGAGTCCGTTTTTGAGTGTATTTCGCACAGCATCGACAACCGCCACCTTGTGCGCAGCAGCAGGTGTGCCATCGAGAATCTGCTCCTGTGCGTACCAGCTGTTGTAGGTGCTCGCGAGCTCAGTGAGATATGTCGTAACAATATGCGGCTCGAGGAGTGACGCCGCCTGTTCCACAACTTCTGGGAAGCGGTGCACGAGGCGCACGACAACAGAAGATGCAACGGATTCGTTTACCTGTGGCTGTATCCCCTCTGACCGTGCGCGCGCAACAATTTGATGCGCGCGTGCGTGCGCGTATTGCAGGTATGGCCCAGAGTCACCTTCGAGCGAAAGCGCGCGTTCTCGGTCAAAAATAATATCCTTCCCACTTGCCTGCTTGAGAATCTGGAATTTTATTGCCGCAACCGCAACGTCGCGTGCAAGTTGTTCTTTGTCGTCGGCCCGGCTTTCAGAGGCACGCGATTTTGCTGCCTCGGTGAGTTCGTTTAAGAGTCCCTCCCCTGTAATAACATCGCCCGTTCGCGACGACATCTTTCCGGTCGGCAGACGCATCATCCCGTGGGTAATATGTTTTGTTTTTTCGGCAATTTCTGAAACTTCCTTTATGCGCAGTGCTGCTGCACGAACAACGCGGAAGTAATCCTTTTGTTCACTGGCTGTGATGGTAACCGATACATCCGGACTCCATCCAAAAATGTCGCTTTTTGATTTAAAGAGCCCGAGGTCCTTTGCCTCGTACGTGGGCAGTCCCTGCGACGTGATGAAAACGCGTGTATGGAGCTTCGGATCCACCTCTTCTCCCTTGAACACAATTGCGCCATCGCTCTGCGTGAACACGGTGCCCATATTCTCCTCCACGAGCACCTTCCCAATCCACCAACACATACTCTCGTAGAAATAGAAATCGAAAAAATCTTCACTCCCTGTGTGGGTACCAATTTTCTGCATTCCGAGGCGTTCGTATATTTTTTCAAATTGCGCCTGCGAAGAAATCAGTCCGTCTTTATAGAAGTTGTTTATCGCAGCATCTTCTCGGGTGTAGACCTTTTTATTAATGTCGTCGATTGCCGCTTTGTTCTCTTCGTAGTTCTTTGAACCAAACGCATACGCTTGCCCCCACTCGAGCTCCGGCTGCTGCATTTTGCCCCAAATAGACTTAGCTACATGCAGTCCAACATCGCCCTGGTAGTTTGCACGCTTCACATCTGCCCCGGCAAACTGCGACAAACGCACAATCGCCTCTCCAATTGAGTTACTCATCAAGTGGCCGATATGGAACTCTTTGAATGGGTTTGGGTCTGTGTATTCAAACAACATTCGCTGATTCATTGAGTCGCCCCTTCCCCACGACTCTGATACAGCGTCGCGTATTGTTTGAGCGAGGACGTCGTCTGCGAGCGTAAAGTTGATAAATCCGGGGGGTGCGACTTCAATCTTTGCTACACCGGGGATTGTGCCCAATTTTTCGACAATTTGTTTAGCGTACTCCACCGGTGGCATGCCAGCACTCTTGGCGAGTGCGAGGGCGATTCCCGTAGCGTAATCGCCACGGTTCCATTCAGTGGTAGGGCTCAGCGGCACTCTGCCATCGGCATGGAGCGTCGCAACAAGCCGCTCTTCAATTAGTTTTCGAACCGGCATGGACGGATTGTAACCTAGCTTGCTGAAATAGTGTTCCAGACACGCTCATGGATTTCGTTTGGCGACTCCCCCTCTTTGCACTCCACCGTGCGCCATACCTTTTTATCGCGTGCCAATTTTCCGTATACCTCGGCGACTTTTCTCTGGTAGTCGGTGTCGCGCTCGTGCTGGTCGAGCGGTTTACCGGAATCATCGAGATGCTCCTTTGCCAACTTCTCTGTCATTTTCAAATAAATAATGAGGTGCGGTTTTGGAAGCCCCGCCTCTTCGTACATAAGCTCCTGTACGAACTTTATATATGCATTGCGCGCCGGACCCTCGAGCTTGGCGCCGTGGAATGCGAGCGTGGAGGGCACATATCGATCGGCTACCACCATGCCGATTTTAAGTGCAGAGAGGAGTGAATCTTTCATGGTCGCAAAATCCAGCAAGTATGGAAGACCAGAAAAGTAGGGTGAGAGATTGCGAAAGTCGCCATGCTTTCCATGAAGGGCGTCGAGCACCAACTTCCCAATCGGTTTTTCGTAGCGGGGCGAATGCGTGGCAGTTACCTGGTGGCCCTGCTTTTTCAATCGGTCTACCAGCTTTTTTGCCTGCGTAGCCTTGCCGGAGCCGTCGATGCCCTCGAACACGATAAGGGTATTGGTTCGCATGGGGCCAGTATTCACATTTATGAATGAAATTGCAATTGGTTATTACTCTGCACAGAACTCCTGTAAATCATCCAATTGGATAGATTACAGGAGTAAACAAGAGCTCACAATAATGAGCCATCAGTTTCCAAGGACGACTCTTGGATTCGGCTACCCGTGTAAAAAACAACGACCCCTCGTGTGAGGGGTTGTTGTTGGAGAGGTTCGAATTATTTTGTGTCGACGTCGACGCCCATAGAGCGTGCGGTCCCGGCGATAATCTTCTTTGCGTGTGCCATGTCGAGCGCATTGAGGTCTTCCATCTTTTCGGTGGCAATTTCCTCGAGCTGCTTCTGAGAGAGCTTCGCGATTTTGGTTGAGTGGGGCTTGTCGCTTCCCTTTTCCTTACCGATTGCCTTGAGTACGAGGCGCGAGGCCGGCGGCTTCTTGATGATGAATGTAAACGTTCGGTCCTTGTATACGTTCATGACAACCGGGAGGATTGACCCAGCGAGGGCACGAGTCTGGTTGTTGAACTGGTTTACGAACTCACCAATGTTTACGCCGGCAGGACCAAGCGCGGTACCAACTGGTGGAGCAGGAGTCGCAGCACCTGCTGCAATCTGCAATTTAATGATTTTTGTTATTTCTTTTGCCATATTTGTTATTTAGACTCGCTGAACCTGGTCCGCTTCGAGCTCCACCGGAGTCTCTCGACCGAACATAGGAACTAATACCTTAACCTTTCCGCGCTCTTCGTCAATCTCACCCACCTTCCCTTCTAAATCCTTGAACGGACCGTCAATGATAACTACCGCGTCGCCCTCACCAAGGTCAATCGCGTGGCGGACCATATCTCCATCTGTTCGTTTCAGGATTTTTTCGACTTCGGCTGGTTCGAGCGGAACTGCCTGGTTGGCGGTTCCCACGAATCCGGTTACTTGTGGTGTGTTGCGCACAACACTCCATGCGTCGTCGGTCGCAACCATGTCTACGAGCACGTAGCCAGGGAAGATTTTCTCCTTGGTCTCGGTTCGGCGTCCGTTCTTAATTTTTATCTTTTTCTCGGTCGGTACAACGACGTTGAAAATTCTGTCTGCCATGCCGAACGACTCGACACGCTGGCGGAGGTTACGTGCGACCGCATCTTCATACCCCGAGTAGGTGTGAACCGCGTACCACTGGCGCTCCGTTCCGTATGTTTGTTTTGCCATGATGAAAGGTATTACGAATAAATATTACTGAGCCTCAGTTTCACTCTGACCACTACCAGGGAGGGTGAAATCTACGGTCGTAGTTGCGGTCGATGTGGCATTGGTGGAGGCAACCTGTTCTATCGGAGCTGCACGCTGCACACCGGCAAGTCGCGCAAGGGTCGTCGTGAAGATGTAGTCGAACAAGCCAAGATAAATCGAGATAAAGATTGAGATAGCGAAAACGAGCACCGTGTAGACGATGGTCTGGAATCGCGTTGGCCATGCCACGTGGCGAAGTTCTGCCTGGGTTTCCTTGAAGTAGCTGAGTACTGACATACGGCAATTAATTAGGCTAAAGAATGGCTTAAAAATTAGACATTTTTAAAACCCCTTCCGGGGCTTGTTGCACATAGTACCTGACGCGCGCCTCCAGTCAACCCCTTACGAAAGCGAGGAAAACTCGTCTCGTAAGGAGTTGATGCCTGGTTTATTTAACGCTGGTGAGAAACTTTACGAGCGCACGCGCCTGCGCATTGCTGGAAACTGCGTAGCACATCATGCGTCCGGATTTCTTCGAGGTAACGATGTCTGCTCCGGACAAAACCGCGAGCTGGTGACTCACGGCCGAATGTGTCATGCCGAGCTCTTTTGCGATGTCTTGTACGGCGAGTTGTTTGTGTTTTGCGAGCACGAAGAGAATTGCGGCTCGTGTGGAGCTTGCTGCAAGCTTTAATAGTCGAGCAGCGTGCGCTGCGCGCTTTCGTTCAACGGTTCCCATATAATTATCGGATTTCGTACGTAATATTCACGTTGGAAGTAATCTTATTCTGTCCTACAGGAAGTTCTGGTGAAGGTGGTGTTGCTTTTGATTCGTTCATAGCCACAGCATCCATTGTCACGCCACCGCGACCGTATGCGTATGGCTGGTAACTATTTTCGCTAAATCCAACAACGCGCACAATCGAAACCCCAAGCGATGCTGCGAGCTTCTCTCCCTTTGCCTTCGCGTCCGCAATCGCTTTGTCGCGAGCATCCGCTTCGAGCTTGTCCTGATCGTCGATAGTGAATGAGAGACCTGAGACCGAGGAGGCTCCACGTGAGCCAACACCCGAGAGCAAGTCACCCGCTTTGTCGGTGTCTTTTACCTTTACGGTCAGCGTCTGCGTGACTTCGAATCCAACGAGTGTTTGTTTGCCTGGTTGGCAGTATCCGCTCGTGCACATACCATTACTGTATTCGTATTGCGGATTTACGTTGTAGTCGGCGGTTTGAATATCTTTCTCATCAACACCTGCCTCTTTGAGGTAGGCCACGATATCGTTGTTTTTCTTGGTGGCAACAGTCTGTGCTGCTGCAACGTCCTTACCCTTCTCCTGAATCGTCACGCTAAAGGTAGCGGTATCTGGCACGGCAAAAACTTCACCCTCACCTGAAACGCTGATGGTATTGCTCGCGGAAACTCCACTACCGATGTAGCGAAGACTCTTGAGCCCATACACAGAAGCAACAAACAGGAATACGGCCAAAAGACCGAGCGCAAGCGCTCCTGCAATTTTCATCCAGTAATTTGTTCGAACGATATCCTGCTCTGTTGGAGTCATGAAAAAGTGAAATGATGATTAATGTGTGCACATAATAACATCTGACGCAGCACCTACGCTGTACTTACAGCGTCATCATCATGTCACCGTAGGTGGACATGAACGTGGGAACAGCGAACAGAAGTCCGACAAGGGGTAATACGAACAAAACTACCGAGATAATCATGATTACGAGGAAGTATTTCCGAGTTTTTTCGGCAGAAATGTAGGTGAGTTCAAGCTTTTTTTCGAGTGCATCGAGGCGACTCTTGAGTTCAGGGTCCATACGACGAGTATATCAGCCGGGCAGATGTGCCTTATAGCGCTCGAGGGTATTCGGCAGGTCAGAATGCAACGGCTCGGGCAAGTTATCGAGCGTGAACCAGGCTATCTCGTCCATTTTGTGCGGTTCCCCGTTCTGTACCTGCGCTGGGTCGACGAGGACTTTATAAATGACACAGACCCAATGCGTCGGGATGCCGTTGTGTTCACGGAAAACGTCGTGCACACCGAGAAACTCGTACCCGAGCGGATCGACGCAATATTCTTCCTTGAGCTCCTTAAATAAGGTTGTTTCTATGGAATCGCCAAATTCCTGTCCCCCACCGCCGTTGTCCCACCGACCGTGTTCGTCGCGAGCATTTTTGCTGCGCTTCCCGAGCAGGATTCGTCCGTCGCGATCAAAACACAGGTACGACACGGTGACGCCTATAAAATCAATCCCCTTTTTCATGTTGGGCGGCGCGGGTTCGGCTCTTTGATAAAACCTCATTGGGCGGCTATCGGGAATCGAACCCGAATCGAGAGCTCCACAAGCTCCAGTGTTAACCGTTACACCATAGTCGCCATCACTGAACATACGAGTTATAGCAGAATCGCGCCCGCTACGCGAGAGCGCGAAGAAAATTATCGCGTTTCTTCAACGAAATTCGGCGCCTCAACAGTTCGCACAATAGTCAGACGGATGCGCCCTATAATCTGACCTTGCTCAGTAAGCACATTCACACGCCACGACCCTTCGGCTGGATTTTGTTTCTCGGAGTAACCTCGGAACCCGCCATCACGCCCGCCATGAATCGTAAACTGCACATCACTCTGCGTTTCCCATGTATTTGTAGAATCATTGTAACGCTGCCACTGGTGCCGCAGCTCGGTCGTGAGGCCTGATGGTGCAAATACCGCCGCAAACACGTACGCTTTTCCTCCGGGAGCAATATGGAATACCGCCGGTGTACCGAGATAGCGCACGGCGAGAGATTTTTTTTCTCCGAGTAACATGTACGAGTTCTCGACACGCTGGACACTGTGGTACACGCCACCTTCCTTGAGAGCCAGCGGAAGCGGTGGAATTAGGTTCGAGAAGTAGAGCACATTAAACATAATCACGAGGGCCACGAGCGAGCGGATGCTCGTTTGTCTTGTTTCCATGTAGCGCTCAAAGATGAGGTGGCGCAACAGGAGCATTACGAGCGCAATAATGCCAATACTCACCAGCCCCGAGAGCAGAAACATGAATGTCCCGATTGTCTTGAAAATGAGTGGAAGGAAAAAGATGAGGAACGAATAGAGCGAAACAAAGTAGATAGAGAGTTGGAACGGTAACCGCTGGTATAGATGCCGAAACCGTTCGTTACCGACAAGCAGGAATGCGAGCACAAGCACAAATACCCACGAAACAGCTACACCGGCACTTCTGCTGTAGAGACTCAGGTACCCACTAAACAGCGCGCCGAAAAAGAGCTGAATCACAACCGGCAAAAATGGCACAATCCGCAAAGCAATACGATTCTGAGTGCGCCCTGATTCAATCAGATTCAAGAGAACAATCGCGGTGCCTGCGAGCAACAGGTATGTGAGGAGGAGGATATTGCCAAAAATAACGTCGACACGGTCGAGCAACACATAATTATCGAGCAGAAATCCTAATACGAGCGCCAGCGGCGAAATATATCGTTCGTACCAGTGAATGAGCTCTGACGTGCTCTTTGGGAGGTATCGCCGAATCATGAGTGAAATGATAGCAAACACGACGGCCCCGTCCGCAGAGAATGCGGAGCGGGACCTAGTGAACGAGCTTTATGACGATAACCGAAAAGAAGTCTTGTGTGAACCACATCTCAATACCTGCGCCGGTGCAGAAGCTGCATACCGCAGCGATTTTGCGATACGAATCGACGACAAAGCGCCGGACGAGCAGGTATAACGCAATTCCACTCATTACGCTGATGACTATCATTCGACACAACCCATTTTGTTTCGCCAGTCTTTCGTATACACGCTGAGATAGTGGGGGTCAAGCAAAATGCGCCATCGCTCGCCATTTTTTTACGCTCTGCTAGAATGGCCCGGACGCGCAGGTGGCGAAATTGGTAGACGTACTACCTTGAGGTGGTAGCGCCCGTTAAGGGCATGGAGGTTCGAGTCCTCTCCTGCGCACTCAAATGAAAAGACCGGGATATATCCCGGTCTTTTCATTTGCGGCAGCAGCGAGAGGGCGAGAAAGTGAAGGCTGGGGACCCGTCAGTAGACGGGGATGCCTGAGCAGGGCCGAGCGGAGAAAAGTTCTGACGAGAATTTTTCGAGCGCTTGGCCGAGTCCTCTCCTGCGCACAGAATACAAAAAGCCGGAATACACTCCGGCTTTTTGTATTTAGCGTTTGGCCTAATCCTCTCCGTTCGGGAGCCCCGTGATAGAATATAAAGTATGAACAATTCTCTTGGGCAACCTGGAGAGTCGCCCGAAATTCTCAGGCAAATCTTGAGTTCAACACCTGAACTCATTTCAATGATTGACGAGAACGGAACCTTTTTGTACGCCAGTCGGATTGTCGCCGGTTTAAAGGAGGAAGACGTCATTGGTGCGTCAGTGTATTCCTTTGTGACACCTGAGTCGGTTGAAACCGTAAAAGCATCCTTACGGGAGTGTCTTGCAACGAACAAAATGGTCACGTATGAGATAGCGGGACCTGGGCCGAATCAAACAACTGCTACCTACTTGTGTCGCATGTCCCCGTCTGTAGTTAATCAAAAACGAGTACTCCTCTGTATAAGCACCGACGTGACGAAGTATAAAGAACTGGAAAATGATTTGAGGGCAAAAATTACAGAACTTGAAAAGCTTATGCATGCAATGACTAATAGAGAACTCAAAATGACAGAACTCAAGAAGGAAATCGAGGAATTGAAAGAGCACACTGAGTAGCATAAACAAAAACACCCCGAGAGGGGTGTTTTTGTTTTGAGTTTAATTTTATGCTTGCTCGACTGCCTTTGCCTCTTCTGGAGTCGGTGTAGCCACTTCAATCGGCTCTTCCTCGATACCTGCAACAACCGGTGCTGCAGACTTACTCACGAGTACAGTGCGGCGAAGCATGCGGCGTGCCTCACGGGCAACCTTTTCACGGATGAAGTAGAGCTTTGCTCGGCGCATGGTTGCGCGCTTCACAATTTCAATCTTATCAATCATTGGTGAGTAGAGGGGAAAAATCTTCTCCACGCCTACACCACTCGAAACGCGACGCACAGTAAAGGTGCCCCCTGCCTCGGTGCCGTGCTTGCGAGCAAGAACAAGCCCCTCGAATGTCTGGATGCGGGTCTTACCCTTTTCTTCGATTTTCTGGTGCACACGAACAGTGTCTCCTGAACGGAGGTCCAAAGTCTTGCGTGCTTGCACGTCTACCGGTGAAATTGTGAACGCCATAACGTCGCGGCACTGTAACATGAGTCATCGCCAGGGGCAAATTGCCAACCCCGCAGCCCCGAAAAGCTGGCTCTCTCCCAAAAGTGCGCTAGTATAGGCCTCTCGGGCGATTAGCTCCAGGGGACGATGCCTTTGTTTGCGTTGAGGTATCGTAGTCCGGGCTAGCGTCATAAGGTCACGGGCGATTAGCTCAGTTGGTAGAGCAACGCTTTTACACAGCGAAGGTCACAGGTTCGAGTCCTGTATCGCCCACTCGAAAACACTTGCCCCGAATGCATCGCATTCGGGGTTTAGTGTTTGACGGCCTAATTCTGTTTAGAAAACTTCCACAAAAGATACTTTTGCCGCATTGTGGCAAGCGGAATCAGTATTTCCAGGACTCTACCAAATGGACCGACTGACTTTGCCTCGTACAATGTCGTATCGATGATGTGTAGAGCGTTGTTGGTATCGATAATTATGTTGCTCAGTCGCTGTTTAAACACCCCGCCGTTCCCTATCAAATCAATCTGCGGGCACCCATCTTCTTTCATCTGCATCATTGCCCCGACTACCTTATCGAATTGCGCACGTATCGTAGGGTTGCGGAGATGCTCCCGACGCAACATCTCTCCCTGAATATACGGTTGTATTTCGGTATGTGGCACCCCGGAGACGGGAGTAACGTCGACTGTTTCTACGACAAAATCCGTAAAATACTTTTTACATATCGCGTGGTCCCGCACCAACTTTGCATGCAACTTTTTACCGAGAAAGGATGACAATGAGGAAATCTTGACCACGTGGTCGGGGCCATACACATAAACATTCCTATCGCCGCCTGAGGCGATTTTCCTCCCCTTCATTGTCGGATTGAAGACCGCGTCCATATGTGTAGTGTACGTGTGTCCCCGGTAGGAATCGAACCTACATAGCCGGCTTAGAAGTCCGGAGTTTTATCCATTAAACTACAGGGACGTCTTTGTTCTCCCCCAAGACCCGAACTGCACATAGGTCTTTCGTCTATGGCAATTAGCGCATCTTATCTCACATTTTTCTATTTCTAGTAAGAGGGTCGCCCAAGCGTAATGCCCCGACAACATTCTCGCAATACCCTTACTTTTTGTTTTTCTATCAATATGATCGAAATCCAGAACAACAGGATCGTTCTCACCACAATCTATACATCTCTTCTTTGAAAGATACTCGAGTAGCTCTGCACGCACTCGAACACGGTGACGTTTTTGTGCGGCATATAAATCCTCACGATTCTTATATCCCATCAAAAGATTATAACACCTCGTTCTAACCCATTACTTGCTCGGGTCGGCGAGTGCTGGGCCCATACTTTTACTGAGCTCAAAGTTTGCTTTACGCTCAGAAAACTTCATGAGCGTGTTTTCAAGCTGCGTCTTATCGATTGCAGCGGCTTGTTGTGCCCCAGCGTCTGCCGATGTGGCAGACATCGTTTTCATAACCACTGAAAACTCCCAAATGCCAAACGCTATAACACCGCCCGCTGCCGCGAGTGTGAGTAGCAATAGACCACGCCAATATAATTCTGCGAGCGGTCGGAGATTTTCTGGCTCGTGCCGCGCTTCGTACAGTTGTTTGAGCGAATCCTGCGTTTGATTTTTCATATGGATACAGAGATTAACGTCTGTACACGAATGCGTGCATTTATCCGCCACGGTGGTGCCTTTGGGTCGGTCGACTGCACCTTTTCAATATCGAGCTGATCAATCGTTGAAAGGAGCGGGAGCTTCTCGTACAGTTGTGCCGCATGCATTACCTGTGCGAACGTCCCGGCCCCCTGCACGTTAAACACGACCGCCCTGAGCGTGTCTCCATTTTTCTCGAGTTCTTGCGTCCCGGCAACCGCGGCGTCACTCACTCGTGCTTCTATTCCCGCACTCTTTCCTGCAGCATCGATGATATCGATTATTGAAACTACGTCTGCCCCCGCAAGCGCTTTCAGCTGTTCACGGTTTTCCTTTGTATTCTCTGCGAGCGCTTCGACGCGTCGGTTGAGCGCCGCTTGATTTACTTTCGTTTGCGCAAGCATCGTGTCTGTTGAACGTTGTGAGGCCGTGCTTGTAATCATATGCGCCGCATACCCAACTCCTACCCACAAAACAATCGCGAGCACGAGTAGAATCCACGAGGTGATTTTTATGCTGTTCGACATATCAGAATGCGCCCCCAAGTGTTATGGAATATTGTCCGCTCGAACCCACGAGCGCCGCCACCGGGACCGACACCGATGTGAAAGCCCCATCGTTTTCGAGAGCGGTTCGATACGCAGTGAGTGCTTCTCGATTTGCAGTGCCTCCGAGTTGGATATTGTGAGCAGAGGCAACGTATCGCACACGTATCACGGTTGCCCCCTTTGGGTGCAACGATACCGCTTTCTCAATCGCCGCCATCGGTGACGATGTCGCTGCGATAATTGGAAGAACCGCAGTCATGAGTGCTTTAGATTTTTTCATACTTTTGAGGCTCTCTGCCGCGGTGCTACTCTGCTGGGTCATTTCATCATCTGAGAGCGTATTTGCCTCGAGCGCACCAAAGCTCGGAATCAGCGCGAGGAATGCCAAGAGTGCCAGGCCAATGAGCATGAGCGAAAGCATACTGACGAAGCGCGCTCGGTGCATGGCCCAGAGTGATTTTTGTGTCGGGAGTGGTAAAACGTTTGTCATATGAGTTAGATACCCCGCAGAGCGAGTCCAATTGCAGTGGCATATTGCAAGGAGTTGTGTTTATCAATAGGCGGAACGTAGTCGTCGAAGTTAGTCACATGTCTCCACACATTTCCGCGGAGCGCCTTTGCCTGCACGCGGCCAGAGATGTAATCCGAGAGCCCGCGAAGATTTGCGTTTCCGCCTACGAGAATCACGCGTCCTACCGGCGTCATCCGTTCTCCGTGTTCATTGCGACGAGTGTCCCAGTAGTGATAGTGGCGCGCGACTTCGTCGGCGAGCGCTGCTGCTGCGCCACTCACTGCGTCGAGCTGTGGTGATTTGCCGCCGCGCGCCGCAAGTAGCCCTTCGTCATTTTTGAATTGCTCTGCTGCTTCATGCGACATAGAAAGTTTCTCGACCAGTATTCTATCGATGAGGTCCCCTCCTACTTCAACGGTCGATGTAAAAATTGGTACACCTCGCTTCACGACTGCAAAACCGGTGCGCGCACGACCAAAATCCACGAGTAGCACAATCGGCTCGTCCGGATCCGATGATGAAACGGCGCGGGCAATCGAACGTGCTTCAACTTCAAGTGACAGCAGCGTAATACCCGCTGTCGCAAATGCGTCCACATACGCTTGTGCAACGTCGCGCGGAAACACAACAACACTGATCTCCTCGCTCCCCGTCTCATCGGTTGAAATGGTGCTGTAGTCGTACACGGCGGCGCTCGGTGGAATCGGCACACGACCCTCAAATTCAAACTCAATCATGCCGAGAATCTGAGCCCGTGGAGTCCCGCCAGGAACCTGCATACTGAACACGTAGGCGGCTTCTTCTGGAAGAGCCGCATGCGCACATGTAACACCTCCGAGCTCCTTTCGTACTGAACGCAACACGTCGGCAAGCGCCGCGATATCGTGAATCACGCCGTTCATAACGATGCCGGACTTAAGTGGCAAATCCCCATGCGTTTCGACACGCAAACCATGTTCAGCGGGAGCGAGTGAAAGCCACTTAATAGATGAGTCAGAAATATCCACACCTGCCGCGCGCGGCATCAGAAGTCTCGGCATTGGAAACCAGCGCGCGAGTCTGCGCGAGAACGATTCTTTTACGCCCGAAAGAGCCGGTGAATCCGACGACCACATATTGTGGATTATATCAGGAGCAAACCTCTCGTTACTTCAATTTTGTGCCTTTCGGGACTTCACGCTCAGGATGAAGGAGCGCAACGCCGTTTTCGTCTGACGCCGCTATGAGCATCCCCTGGCTTTCAACACCGCGCAGCATACGTGGTGCCAAATTCACGATGTACGGGAGTTGTTTACCAACCAGATCATCGGGGGTTTTCCATTCAGCAATACCGGAAACGATTGTTCGCTGCCCAAAATCACCAAAATCAATCGTGCATTTGAGCAACTTGTCCGCGTTTTCGATTTTTTCAACTGAAATTACTGTGCCAACACGGATATCAAGCTTCGCAAAGTCGTCGTACGATATTTCCCCTTTGTTTTCAACGGCGACCTCAGGGAGCGGCTTTGGTTCGATTGGTTCATTCATAGTTCGTCTAGTCTACACTTCCCGTTTTGATATCCAAATAGCGTTGCAGGATAATGGCCGCCGCGGCAGCATCATTGTGAGCGCCCTCAGGGTCGTATCGATTTGCCTCCATCGTGCTCCCCGCTTCCCACGACGAGGCTATTGGCACATCGAGCACCTTCTTTAGATCCTCGACAAAATCTTTTACCTTTAATGTGATTGGGTTCGGGATACCACCATAACTCCGCGTATCCCCCACAACTACGAATCCAATCTTTTCTTCCTCAATTATCTTTTGTATAGAACCAATTACTCCACGCATGTTCGCAATGGTTTCGCGTGGAAATGCAATTGTTCCATTGGCGTCAGACACCGCGATGCCGATATTCTTTGCCCCGTAATCTATTCCAAGAAATTTCATTTTAAAAATCGTATGTCTCACCGAGAGTCAGACTAAACAAAGAAATAGGATACGCAGAAAGGATGCTTTTTGCCACGCGCTCCGTCACACTCTGTCCCGACGGACTCAAAATCCAGTCATGAACGTATAAAACTTTTTGCGGCTTGAGCATAACCGCATAATCTAATGCTTCGGAAAGTTTTAGCCACGGACCAGCAACAGGGAGCGCAAGCACATCTACGGGCATGCCCGGATTGACGAACGAGTCTCCCGGGTACCACAGTTTCTGTGCAATAAGATACCCCGTGTTTTGAATGCGCGGAATTGTTGGATAGATTTCCTCATGCTCGCCCGAAATGCCTGTAATGGTTACCCCGTTGTATTCGTGAGTATCGTTTATGATTTTTGTATGTGGTATTCCCTCTGCTTCCAAAAATGAGCTCACACCTTCGTTGCAAATAACAATTGCGCCAGGATTGTTCTGCCGCAGGAGCCTCAGGGAGTCGAGATGGAAGTGGTCGGCGTGCTCGTGTGTATACAAAATAACATCAAGGGCCGTAAGGTTTGTGTGAGTATCGGCCGTGAATGCTCCCGGGTCGGTGAGAAGCCGCACGCCCTTTTCTTCGACGAGCAGGCAGCAATGGCCGTACTTGGTAATCTTCATATTGGCAGTATGCCCTATTGGTTCTTAAGTATCGATGTTTTGTAGATATGGGGCTTGTACGGCCTGAGTCGAACAATGCGCGTCGGGAGCCCTGCTTTATCAAGCTCCGCCTGCAACTCTGTCACATACTCACTCTTTTGGTCGTACCCAAGAGCAATGATATCCGGTCGAGCCAAGATGATGTGTTTTATAAACCCGTCCCTGTCCCCCATCACGACCTCGTCAACAAGTGGGGATGCTTCCACTTCTTTCATCCGAAACAATTCGTTATTTTTCGGACTGTCTCCCTTGATACGCTCCGCCGACGCGTCGCGCGCAATAGAAACTATGAGTTGCGGGTCTGCGGCAAGCGAACGGGCCTGTTTAAAAAAGTTGAGGTGTCCCTCGTGAAGAATATCGAACGTACCGAACACCATTATGCGCTTCATCGTTATTACAAAAGAGCCGTTTCCAATACGGCAAGCGCAGCTTCGTGGCCTTTATTTTCCTTTCCCCGAGAACGGGCTTTCGCTTGCGCTAAGTTGTTGGTAGTTAATATTCCAAAGGAAATTGGAATTTTGTGGTCGAGAGAAAGTCTCATGAGTCCATGGGAAACTGCCGAGGCAATGTAGTGGTCGTGTTTTGTATCACCCTGAATGATACAACCGAGTGCAATGATTGCGTGTGGTTTTGTTTTTGCGATTACTTTTTGGCAGGCGACGGGAATCTCGAAGCTTCCGGGAACAAACACAGTGGTGGTGTTTCGCGCAGTCACTCCCCATGCGCGAAGCGTCTCGCGTGCTGCCTCAAGCATGGAGTCGGTGATGTCGCTATTGAAACGCGACACAACGAGTGCGACTTTGAGTTTGGAGCCGTTACCGACTGCGCGCTCTTTTTTGTATTCCTTTCGTTGCATTGCGGAGTACTGTACCACTCTGCCAAGGCGCAGCAATGCCATATCGAGCTAGGTAATCGACCTCGATATTTACAGCGTCCCCTTTCGCCAGATGACCGAGATTTGTATGCGAGAGTGTGTGCGGAATAAGCGCCACCGTGCACAATCCCGTCTTGAGACGGGCAACGGTTAACGAAACACCATGCACAGTGATTGACCCATGGAGGGTTACAAACCGCCTATACGCGACAGGAATCGGAAACGTGAGGAGTCGCGACGACCCTTGTTGAACGATGCTCGTGATTTTACTCTGCGCGTCAACGTGTCCTTGCACAATATGCCCCTCAATACGCGCTCCATATACCAACGAACGTTCAAGATTCACTCGCGAGTCTTTTGCAATCGAACGGGCTGTTGTTTTCAGAAGTGTCTCGGGCATATAGACGACATCGAAGCCTCCTGCGGACAGCGCAACAACAGTTGAACAAACACCATCAACCGAAATGCTTTGGCCGATGACGAGCTTCCATCCGCGAGGCTTCTCGATTTGAACACGAATCCCCTTGTTCTGTCTTTTGGTCACTTTCACACGTGCCAGCTTTTCAATAATTCCCGTGAACATAGGTCTATTGCAAATCGAATTCTAGATACATTGCCGCGTGATCGGAAACCTCGTCTGGAAGTATTCGGAAATCCTTTACAGTGACTCCTGGCGAGACGAACATGTAGTCGGCAAACTTTTCAGGTTTTGTATAAAAAGAAGTACGTGTTGTCAGCACGTGGTAGTCCCGTATCAAATTGCGAACATTCATGCTCTCGAGTACCCGCACACTTTCCGTCTCGGGCATCAAGTTGAAATCTCCCGTGAGAATAAAGTCCCCTGTCTGCTTGGACACAAATTCAGAAATCTTTTTTGATTGTGCAACTCGCTCGAGGGTATCTTGTTTGTCTACGCCGGTCCAAAGCCCGTGAAAGTTTAAGAGTGAAACCGGGCGGCCGTCCACCACCACATCGAAATACTGAAGGTTCCTACCGAGCAGACGAGCATCGTCATTTTCCATCGCATCCTTATACCGATGAATGAATACATCCCCCGTTGCGGTGAGCGTGTGTTTTTTTGCAATAAAACCAGCGAGTCCGTATTCACCACTTTCTGCGGGAGCAAAATATGCACGATGGTTTACAAGTAACTCGCGTACATCGGCAAACAAGTGTGGGTTTCCGCGGTTGTCCCAATTTGTTTTAGCAGTCGCATTGTCGAGCATTTCTTGAAACAGAAAAAAATCCACGTCCTGGTGTATTTTTAGAAAATCCAACAACGGTCCATTCACCGCACCGCACCACAGATTCAGACTAATCAACTTCATGCGACAGCAACTGCAGCTTCCGCGCTGTTCTCACGGCTAAGCATGTAGAGCGAGAAAAGAAGCAGTGCTGTTCCGAGCCATTGACCTAAGAATAGTCCGAAGTATGTCCCCGGCTGTACGTTGCCCGCAATAAAATATGCGTTTACAAAAACTGCAGCGAGCGGAAACCCGAGCTCTGCAAGTGTGGCAATCGATGCCTTGGTGTATTGGAGACCGTAGTAATAGAGGGAGAGGGAGAACACACCGGATACTGCCGCTACGATAGCGATGAAAAGCCAATCGGTAGACGTGACCGCGGCAAATGGTGGCAGTTGGTCTTGCGTGGAGGCGAGAAAAAACAAGAATACAAATGCAATACCGAAGCGAAGCGCGGTGAGCATCTGGAACGAACTTACGCGCAGCGCATACTTCCCCAGCACTGTCGAAGCACCCCAAAGTACTGCGGCCAGGAGCGCGAAGAGTACGCCAAGTGTGTTCGGGTTAAACACTTCGCCGTCGTAGAGCTGCGGACGAATAGACGGAAAGCTGATGAGATACGCGCCCCCCATAGCAATCGCAGCCCATATCCAGAAATATTTATGCATTGTCTCTTTCAGGAGAAGTGCTGCAAGTGAAATCGCGATAAGTGGTTGTACTTTTTGCAAAAGTATCGCAACCGATGGGTTTACATATTTGAACGACTCAGTAAACGCAATGGAAGCAAGGGCGGAGCCGCCGACTGCAATTACAAGCACTGCTCCCCACTCACGTTTAGTAAACTTTCCGAGCTCTCGCCAGTTGAAGAAAAGAATCGGAATCACGAACAACAGATTCACGGCGTGTTCGGCAAGCACAATAAAGCTTGATGATAAATCAGTTGTGAGATGAGTACGGAACGGGGCGTCGGTAGCCCAGAGCATTGCGGCAGCAAACACAAGGAGTGGGCCGAAAAACGCGAGCGAGCGAGCTACCGGCGTCATAATTGTGTGAAGTATGCCCGAACATTTTCCACATCGGAAGCGATTGCCGCTTTGAGGAGTTCGTCGGTAGCGAAGTGTTGGTTTCTACGTATTTTCTTGTGGAGCACGATTTTCGCCTCCCTCCCGTAAAAATCCTCAGTTACATCAAGAATGTACGCCTCGAGGAGGCCGCGCAGTGGGTCGGCAAAGGCTGCCGCCATGCGCTCGCGGCCGTCGATAACAACCATCGCAGCAAAAATGCCATCGGTATTCATGTTGTCGACGGCAAGATTGATGGTGGGATATCCGAGAGACGCTGCTCGTTGTGAGCCGCGAATGACCGTGCCAGAAAAAGACTTCATCGGCACAGTGTACGCGGGTGTCCGGGAAACATCCACTCGCCCGTGTTGTATGACACTCGATTAGTTGATTTCAATGTCGATATAGCGGGCTTCGGGGCATGCATCTCTGACACGTGACTCGATTTCATCGATTTTCTTCCCCATCATGCGCGGGATGCGATCGGCATACCAAACACAGAAGCGTTTGAACGCTTCGTAGTCGTTTGAGATATTGTCGAACTCGGACAAGAGCGATTCCTGCTGGTACGCCTCATTCATGAGTGCCGCCCCATTAAACTCGACCTCGAACTTCACGCGATACACGCCAATATCGAGCACGGTCGACTTGAAGTCGATAACGCGTTCTATTGCAGGCTCCGCACGAAGCACATCCATGATTGCTTCTTTGTCGTCGTCCGGAATGGAGCGACCGATAAGATAGGAGCGATTTTTTGCAATGAGTGTGACCGCAACGAGTCCAAGAAGTGTCGCAATAATGATTGAGCCAATTGCGTCCCAGACCGGATTGCCCGTCATGTACGAAACGGATATGGATATCGCTGCAATCACAACGCCAATCACTGCAACACTATCCTCTAAACAAACCGCGAGAGTCGACGGGTCTGCAAGTTCGATACGCTGTGCCCAAGACTTCTTGGGGTAGTGATTTGCGAGTGAGCGTAACGCGACCCACAGCGTGAGCGCCTCAATCACGAAGGCGGCGATAAGCACCGCAAACGTTGAAACGCCAATAGAAATTGGTTCTGGATGCCTGATTGCCTCGATGCCGTGATACATCGTAACTCCTGCCCCAACGAAAAATATTCCGCACGCAGAAATGAGTGCCCAGAAAAAGCGCTCGTTACCAAAACCATAACCAAACTCGGTTGTCGGTTTTCTTCGGGAGCGCGTAACGCCGATTAGGAGCAGTGCCTGATTCGCAGTGTCTGCAAAGCTGTGAATTGCTTCGGAAAACATTGAGCTCGAGCCTGAGCTGAGTGCCACAATCGTCTTAAAGACCGTTACGAGCGCGTTCCCAATGAGAGCCGCAAGGACCGGCATAAAGCCCCGGGTCTTTGAAATTGCCATTTGGAATACTCTATCACTTCCGAGGTCTTTGCGGTTGCTTAGTACTTTGACTCGCGAAACAGAAGAATCACGGACGGAATGAGGAAAAGGATAAGCAGCCACGGAATTGCCATTGCGACAGGAAATACCACCACCCCGACAGAAAGAACAGATAGAATGCCGACTCTTTTATAAGTCGAGATAAGCGAAATAACGAACGTAAGCGCCGGGATGCAGAAGAGGATAAAAACGATGCCCTGTATACCGTTGAGCAGGTGTATACCCGAACCCGCGAAAAAACCATTCATAACTCCTGCGACCATCACAAAACCACCGATGACTGCAAAAAAGAATGCGAGCCCCTGCGCACTGAAGACTAGCCACACGTTTTGAACTTTCTGTCCGAGATGACTGTACCCCCACATATGTATTGTGAAGGACAGCGCCGTAAGAAAGACGGCGAGCTCGAACCAGAAGAATTTAAACATCGGGCTAAAAGAACCCTGTAAAACACCCTGTATGGTTAAAAACACGATTTGCGCGGCAATCGCACAGATTCCCCATATAGCTGCAGTGCGCATTTGGGCGGATACACTCATACACCACATCTTAACTGATGCAGTGAGCGCGTGTTCGGTGTGGTCCGAACTATGAATTCGTTGCGGAGGGAGAGAGATTCGAACTCTCGGTACCTTGCGGCACTCCTGTTTTCAAGACAGGTGCGATAGACCACTCTGCCATCCCTCCGTAGAGCATGTTGTAGCACGACAATGACGTTCGTGCATGTTGCGCGATGCTACAATAATTTCATCTATGCAGGACCACACTGTAGTTCTCCGGTGGAATGCCTACGAGCACGAACACATTGAGCGTGGCTCTGAGTGGTTTTGGGCACTTGGAATTGCAGCAGCGTGCGCTGCCCTCACTGCGATAATCCTGAGCGATGTACTTTTTGGAGTGCTCATTATAGTGGCAGCATTCACGATTGCGTTACTTGCACGGCACGCACCAGAAGTATCAACATTTGAAATCTCTGCCAAAGGTGTCCGCGTGGACAAAACACTGCACCACTATCACGAAATCATTTCGTTCTGGGTAGAAGACGAACACGACGGTCATCCACTCCTCCTCATCGACACAATTAAATTTATGTCGCCAAACCTGATTATTCCAATCCACGATATTGAACCTGGACTCGTTCGCGCATACATGAAAGAGCATGCCGAAGAAGTTCACATGAAAGAACCTATCGCACACAAGGTACTCGAGTTCTTCGGTATTTAGCGCACTGCGTGTATCGTCGTCGTTACCTCTTTTACGGTGCCCCCTACGGTGGTGCACATAAGTGTCACGTTTGTATCTTTCGTAATAGTCGGCACAGAGAGAGCGCCGCCCTGCGGTATCGGATTTTGAAATTGTACTGAGAGCTCTGTATCATCTGCTGCGGAGAGCTCGCACACATCCATGCCGCGGGTCACCCATGCAAACGACGTTGCTGTTTCGTCGGATTGTGACGTGAGCAACATAAATGGCTTCATCACTGCCACCGAGCACGACGCGCTCGCAGAGCGTATCCCGTCTGAACATGAGAGCTCGTACGTCATGGTGCCATTTGGAAGATTCGGTTCAATTCGTTCTTCGGTCGCTCCCCACAATCTTTCCCCGGTGGAAAATCCACCGCCGATACTAGAAACTGAGTTTGCACATCCAAACGCAATGCCCACTTTCATTCCGGATTCCGCAATCTTCGGCTGACATGAAATCTGGGCGGCGGGCCCACTGGCAGGACCTACTGGAGTGGCATCCCGAATCCCGTCAGCAATTTCACTGATTGCATCCTCATCGAAGTTATTCGCGGCAGCGGCTTGCGCTGTTTGCTCGATAACATTTCCCACGAACGTACGGCCGCTCTCGCTGAGCATATCGGCAAGTGCGAGTGGCTCGCTTGAGCCGGGTGAACGAATAGTCTTTGCTCCGCGATCGTTGAGTACTCGAGCGGCAATAA
The DNA here is from genome assembly GCA_964471165.1 of uncultured Candidatus Saccharibacteria bacterium. GTDB lineage: Bacteria > Patescibacteriota > Minisyncoccia > Phycocordibacterales > UBA2100 > UBA10103. The sequence goes on along the minus strand of CAYYEX010000002.1, from coordinate 132,945 downwards.
TATTCGCCGCTTGCATCGGCTGTGAACCGTTTTGGATTGCGGCTTTCAGACAGCTGTCGTTGTCGCACACGGCGACATCGAAACATGTTCCCGATTGTGTCACATATGAGGAGGGGGGGCAGTAATTTACGACACACTTGGACATATTGGCCTGGTTGCACGCAGCTGTGCCGTAGTCGACGCTGGCAGCCATCCCCGACGGTTCACGCGAATCTGGTTTGAAACAAGAAGCCGAGGTAATGCTGCCGGAGCCGACCTGCATGTCGACGGTGTAAACACTTCCAGGCGCACAGGTGACAGCGTGCTTCAAAGCAGACGCTGCGGCAGCCGCTTGTTCACCTGCGCTCTGCGACGCAATTTTGTAGCCAGAAATAAACAGTACAAAAATAGCAACGAATACAAGCGCGGCGAGTACCGATGTGCCAGACTGGCGAACTCTCATACATGTATCATCGCGTTGATGCTCCTTCGGCGCAATGCACACACGGGGATACGAACAGTTTTTCGGGCAGGAATCTCCCTCGACTAAACTTTTGCCGTCGCAAAAAAGGGAGGCAGGAACCTGTCAAGAACATTTTTTGTCTCCGCCGAGCCAAAAAATTTCTCGACCCTGGCAGCGCGGTCCGTTTTGCTAAACGGACGCCTCGCGCAGCCTTTCGATTCCTGACGAGTGAGCGCACCGCGCTCACTCTCCGGGAGTTACAACCACAAAACCTGCCTTCCGGCAGGTTTCGTGCGTTGTGCTCCCGGCAGGAATCGAACCTACATCACATCCTCCGCAAGGATGCATCCTATCCGTTGAACGACGGGAGCGTTGCGATGGAGTCTAACGTAGAGTCGCATCGAAATCCAGCCGCCGTTTACTGCTGAATCTTGAAACTCCTCGTTGTTGGGCTATCCAGAAACTGTGGCGCAGGGAGGCTTGAATCGCCAAACTCTCCGAGTCCGGCATTCGGCGGCGTGTAGAGCGACGCAAGAACTTGGTATGTGCGTCCTGGAATCAAATCGGTTCCGCAAACAAGTGATGACGACGAATTACATGGCTCGCTCTCTTCCGGTAGATTCCAGGTGTAGCTACCCGTCTTTGCTTTGTGTCCCACAATGAGTGCAACACTTTTTTGGTCTTCGACACTGAAGAGCCAGAGCGCAACCGCAGAAACATCAGGAGCATCTGGGAAGCTCCACTGAATAGTTGCTACCTGTCCCCGTTGCACATTTGTACGGTTTTCAATCGAGGTGGTAACCGTGCCCGGCTGGTACGCCTCCACTGTTACCATTTCCTCGCGCGTACTACCCGTGAGGGTAACGCAGTTGAGATAGAAGTCAGACGTACTGGTGATTGGGGATGTGGTTGCAATACCGGATGTGCGCTTGTTGTTGGCATTGCGGTCCGTAAAGTCTTGCTGGTCGGGGCTCGAAACTACACATGATTCCATGCCTGTTGTTACCCACCCAATGAGCGCCTTGTCACCGATTCGCGTTACCTCTGGTGAGGCCTTTAGGGAAATCGATACTTTTGCGATTTGTACCTGACACTGTGCGCCAGCCGAAGCGCTTCCATTCTCACACTTGAGCGCATAATTTATTCCCCCTGCATTTGCCGGTGGATTAACAATTATCGTGCTTGTTGAACCCGATGTTGCCCCACCTGTTACAAATCCGTAGCCCGTGCTCATAAGCGAGTTTGTGCATGAATATGTAAGTGTGACCTTCGTTCCGTCTTCTGCGACTCCCGGCTGACACGTGAGTTGTGCTGTTGGCGTTGTTCCGACTACACACTGCCAAACTGGACAGACCGAACCTGAACCAAGCGTGGTGGTCATTTGTCGCCACGTGCCGTTCGGACAGGCCGACGCATTTGGCTGGGCGGGCATTGCAGGGCACTGCCCTGCTCCACCCTGTGAACACGGTCGTGGTGGCACAGGTGCGCTTGCATACGACGATTGGCCGTACTGAGAATTTTGCTGCTGTTGATAGTTGTATTGCTGGAGCTGGTAGTTGTACTGTTGCAACTGATAGTTGTACTGCTCTTGCTGCCGAGCATATGCCTGTGGGTCGGTTTGGCATTGCTGTGCCGGTTGCTGTGGCTGCTGTGCTGGTGAGCCTCCTCCCATGCCCTTCATGAGACCACTCAGGAGCGAGCCAAGTCCCCCTGCTCCACCACCTGAGCCTCCTCCCCCGGTTCCACCACCACCGCTTCCGCCTCCACCACCACCCGGCCCAGGCGCCGGTGCTGGAGCTGGTGCTGGCGTCGGAGCCGGCTTGGAGCGGTCGTCGCCTGGACAGGTGCCGCCGCGTTCACAACCACCTGGTTTCGTTTTTGGATCAGTAACTGCGGGGCCTTTCGAATTATCTTTGTAGCAGTATGCCGAACTCCCCTGGTCGCTTGTGCAGGTGAATCCCGCCTTCTGTAGTGTCTCAATATCTTTTTGCTCCTTGGGATAGGAGCGGCACATGCTTTTACTGTCGCAATCAATTGGTGAATTGGAAGCATCTGTTACATCGCTGTAAGGAGCATCTGTTTTTGCGGGTTCGCGCAATTTCGGATCCTCGGCTCGACGCATATCATCATCATTTGTGGGTTGATCGCGTAGTGTTGGATTTTCGGCTCGACGCATATCGTCATCATTGGTCGGTTGGTCGCGCAACGTAGGATTTTCGAGTTGGCGCATTTCGTCTTCTGCACTAGTCCATCTGCCATTTAACCCTCGTGTAGCAGGCTCAAGCCGAGCTGGTTCAGAGCGGTCGTCACCTGCACACGTGCCACCGCGTTCGCAATTTGTAGGGCCCCACACGGCAGGTTGCGAGCGTTCGTCACCAGGGCATGTGCCACCACGTTCGCAGCTGCCCGTTGCAGGTGCAGGCTGTGAGCGGTCGTCGCCCGCACACGTGCCCCCACGTTCGCAGCTGCTGAATGTACTTGTTTGAGAACGTTCGTCGCCGATGCAGGTGCCACCGCGCTCGCAGCTGGCAGTACCAGGTGCAGTTTGTGAGCGCTCGTCGCCCGCACATGTGCCGCCGCGTTCGCAACTACCGCTACCGGCTCCAATATTTGCTGCATCGCCTTTCGGTACGACCGCGTCGGGTTTTGCCACTTCTTCCGCAGCGTAAATGGGCTTGCCATCTGCATCAGTTCCGATTTGGATTTTTTTAATTTCGTCTGCGTCGGTGTTTGGCTTTGTTGGGTCTGGAGTTGCGGGTGTTGAGCCTGGTGCACCACCTCCCCCACTTTCGCCCGCTCCTCCAGCTCCCGGTGCATTCGGTGTTGGTGTTTGTGAACCTGTTGGAGTAGGTGTCGAGGGAACTGAATATGGGGCCGGTAACTTTCCTTCGGGGATAGCCGGTGTGCCGGTCGTACTCTCGCCCGGTTTCATTTGTTTCGCTTCGCTGCAGTTTTCATTTACCTTCATGTATTGCCCCTCCATGTACTGAAACGGCTGACAAACCTTCACCTTGCAGCTGCCCGCCGGTACGCTTTTATCCGCGTCCATGACCGAAGAAGCTTGTATCGGTGTAATGGTGACTTTTCCACTTCGGCCGACACATTTATAGTCGGCGGGGTTTTGGCTCGGTACTGAACGAACTGGGTCGGCGAGCACTGCAGCAAAACAGGAATCCATTTTCCCCGAACTCCCTTTGTCTACCGAGTACGTACCGTTACTTTGGCTCTTTCCGAGCGCACCTTTAATCGCCGTCTCACAATCTTTCGGAAAACTGGTATTGAGAGAATTTGTGGTCGCCGGGGCAGCAGCTGTTGCCGCAGTCATCGACTCGCGCGCCTGCACAGCTGTCGCGGTGATTGCAATCGTGTCGGTGGTGCGCGGTGCAACGAGCTGCAAAGAGCCGGCAACGAAGCCTGCTACGACAAGGAGTGAAAACGCAGTGAGTGGAGAAATTTTGCGTTCAGCATTAAGAAAATCCCCGATGTCCTTACGGCGCATAACGCAATGATGCGCCCTCTCGGGCGCATCAGCAATTCGCACACGGGGACAAGTGGGTTATGCCTTCGCAGCGTTCACCTGTTTGGAGAGACGTGACTTCATTCTCGAGGCGGTGTTTTTCTTGATGGTGCCGTTTTTTGCAGCCTTGTCGATAGCCTTAAAAAGGGCTGGGAGAGACTTTTCAGCATCTTTGATTTTCTTTGCAGCAACGAGTTTAGAGGTCGTTTTCACGCTGTCTTTCATAGTCTTCTTGCGGCGCGCGTTGAACACGTAGCGTCGCTCGGAAACTCGTTCTGCCTTTTTTGCTGATGACGTATTTGCCATTCCCGGGATACTACGCAAAAAACCGCTCTAATGCAAGTCATTCGACTCGGCAGGGCACATTTCCCGCGCTATGATTGCACTATCCGTTTATGATTGGCTCAATCTCAGGTGATGTGAAAGTACTCCGCACAGGCTACGCGATTATCTCGGCGGGTGGCGTGGGATACAAAGTTGCTGCAACGCGCTCGGCGCTCGCCTCCCTTTCTATCGGTTCCCAAGCAGCTCTCTGGACTCATCTTATTGTGCGCGAAGACGTGCTCGACCTCTATGGATTCCACACAGAAGAGGAGATGCGTTTTTTTGAGATGCTGCTCTCTGTTTCTGGCATCGGACCTAAGTCCGCGCTCGCGGTTCTCGACATTGCGACTATCGAAACACTACGCAGTGCAATTAGTAGCGGGAACTCCGGCTACCTTACGAACGTTTCGGGAATTGGCAAAAAAACTGCTGAAAAAATAATTATTGAATTGCGCGACAAAGTTGGTGTATCCGCTGCTGGAACTGATGCCTCACTCAAGGGCGACGAAGATGCCCTTGAAGCGCTGCGCGCACTTGGCTACTCCGCTGCAGAGGCGCGTGACACGCTGCGTAAAGTTCCCTCAGATATCACAGGCGGCACAGAGCGCCTGCGCGAAGCGCTCAAAATCATGGGTAAGTAACCTGACTGCGCACCTATGGACTCGCTCAGAAACATTGTTGTCTCGCTCGGATTGCTTCCGGCTTATCACCTCTTTCTCGCATACTTCGGTGCATTCTTATACGGATTCCCTTCGCAGAAGCTTATTGTTATCGGAGTTACCGGCACAAAAGGCAAATCCAGCACAACGGAGATGATTACCGCTATCCTGGAAGAAGCTGGGTACACTGTCGCGCTTTTAAATTCGATTCGAATCAAGGTTGGCGCAGAGTCAAAGCCGAACACGATGCGCATGTCGATGCCGGGAAGAATGTATATCCAGCGTTTTCTTGCGGAAGCTCTAAAAAAGGGGTGCACGGCCGTTGTCCTTGAAATGACATCCGAAGGCGCGCGGCAGTATCGCCACCGTGCGATTGCACTCAACGCGCTCGTGTTTACAAATCTCGCTCCAGAACACATTGAGTCTCACGGCTCATATGAGGCGTATGCTGACGCAAAATTTTCCCTCGGTCTCTCGCTCGTACAATCCTCGAAACGACCACGTATCATGGTTGCAAATGCAAACGATGCCCAGGGTATTCGGTATCTTGCGCTCCCCGTTGAATCCCCTATCGGATTTGCGCAGCAAAACTTTGCCCCTTGCGAATCCAACGACCGCAGTGGGTACTTCACACTCGAACAAACACGCGTCACCATCCCACTTCCTGGAGACTTTTCTCTGCAAAATGGAATTGCCGCCGCGCTCGTGACTCGTGCACTCGGCGTTGCCCCTGCAACCATTGCGCTCGCACTCGGAAAGGTTTCAATTATTCCCGGGCGGGCCCAGAGAATAGAAGCCGGACAGGATTTTACGGTTATTGTGGACTACGCACATACACCGGATTCACTCGAAGCACTCTACAAGGCTTACTCCATCCCCTCGACTACGGTAGGGGTAAAGCGCAAGTTAGTGTGTGTGCTTGGTTCGACCGGTGGTGGACGCGACGTATGGAAACGCCCTGTTATGGGAGGTGTTGCAGAGAAATATTGTGACCACGTGATTCTCACCAACGAAGACCCATACGATGAAAAACCAGAAGATATAGTGCACGCACTGGCCGATGGCATGAAGATTAAACCGGAAATAATCATGGACCGCCGCTTAGCAATTGCAAAAGCTATTTCACTTGCGCATACCGGAGATGCGGTGCTCATAACAGGAAAAGGAACTGACCCGAACATTGCGGGCCCAGGTGGAACATACCAGCCGTGGAGTGACGCCGCTGTCGCACGCGAAGAAATCGCAAAGTGTCTCCAGGCATCGGTATAATGAGTGCATGATTCTGACCATCTTGAAGTGGATAGCGGTCGCGATGGTTTTGTCGCTCATTGCACTCTGGCTCTGGCAAGGTGGGTACTGGAAAATCGCCAAGTTCGCCGAAATTATTCCAAACCCTTTGAATGCAACATCAACTTCAGATAACCTCTACCAACTCCCGGGGCAGCCGGAATTTTTCCAGGTAGAAGACACAACTTCTGGCGCAGACGAAATGGAATACGGCGCTGCCGACTACGAAAACCCCACCGACGCTCTCTACGACGTAAATTACGGAAATCGCTCAGATGGGCCATCTCCGTATGTGGGGTATGTGGAGCTGCAAATCGGTGCGGCACAAAGCTCGAGTCCGAGCGACGAATACATAGTGATACGCGCCACGGTTTCTGTGGGAACACCGATTACTGTTTCGGGATGGAAGCTGCAGAGTGCACGCACGGGAACGCGTGCCGTGGTACCACTTGCAGCGTCTCCGTTTATTCAGGGTTCCGTGAACAGAGTTCGACCGATTGTATTGAATGCCGGTGAGAGTGTGGTTGTCTCCTCCGGGGTGTCTCCTGTCGGCGTTTCATTCCGCGAATCGGGATGCACCGGATATTTGGCACAAACACAACGGTTTTCGCCGCCACTATCGAACGCATGCTTGCGACCAACAAACCTCTTGCCTCGCACAAGTGAGAATGAGGCGCGATACGGTTCGTCGTGTCTGAATTTTGTTGAACACCTGCCACAGTGCAGCTACCCAACAAGCATACCGAACGATGTATCGCCTACGTGCCGCACATTTCTATCAAACTCGTTTACATATAGCGGATGTGTGCGTGCATACGGAACAACAAACATGCTCAGCACGTGGCGCGCATATGAATCATCAAGCAGCGAGCTATGGGAGAATACCGGCGACACGATAGTGCTTACCGATGAGGAGGGACGCGCCGTTGCAACACTTAGTTACTGATGGTGGAGAACAACACGATTCCCGCGGCAACGGATACGTTGAGTGATTCTTTTTTTCCGTACATAGGAATTTCTACAAGCGTGTCGCATGTATCGCGCAGCGACTTTGAAAGCCCTCGGACTTCGTTTCCGAGCAAATACAATGTGGGGCCACTTTCGGTAAACATGCGGTAGTCGATTGAACGCGAATCCTGCTCAACGCCCACAATATGTACCCCCTCTTTTTTCATACGGCGAATTGTAGTGATTGGTGTTTTAACGTAGGACCACGTAATCGTGCGCTCAGCACCGAGCGCAGTTTTTGCAATATCTTTTTGTGGCCGACCGAACTTATCGATCGGCGTGGGTGTGTAGCCAGAGAGAATAATTTGGGTTACCCCCGCACCGTCAGCAGTACGAAAAATGGACCCAACATTATGGGAGCTGCGGATGTTGTGCAGCAATATGGCGCGTTTTTGCATAGGTGATTACGGGCACTGTATACCCCATGAGATAGAGACTCAAACCCACCTCTGAATATCTTTTAGGTTTTATCTCACGGGGTATACCCCATGAGATAGTCGCTTAGTTGGGTCGCTAAAATCTGTTCGATTTTATCTCACGGGGTATACTAAACAGAATGTTCGAGCATATCCCGCGACTCTTCGCACTGATTCACGAAATTCTTTTCTTAAGCATTTTCGCTGCAACCTTTATTCGAATCGCACTCTCGGTAATGTTTGCCTACAGCTCGTGGGCGAATATTTCAAAGCTCGACATGGTGGCACGCGGGTATGCACTTTTGGAAATCGCCGTGGCAGCATCGCTGTTTGTGGGGGCGTGGACACAAGCCTCAGCAATCGCAGGAGTGATACTACTCGTTATTTCGCTCCTCGTTCCCCGCCTGCGCGTGTGGCCTCGTTCAACGGTCGCCATGATGCTCGTGATGACACTCACACTTGTAGTGACTGGGCCGGGCGCCTTTGCGTTCGACCTTCCGCTCTAGCCGTATGGACGATTCGAAACCTATCGGGGCAGGATTAGCCTTCGGGCTTATTACATTGGGCGTCATGATTGATTTTATCCAGATGCTTCTGGCAATTTTGGTCATTGGGATTTTACTTGCCCCCGTACTCAATTTTGTGGCGATGATAGGTATGGCAATCATGCTCCATCACCACGGCGGCGGAATACTCAAGCGCCGCGCACCGTCGTACACGTTTGGGGCGGTTATAGAGTTCATGCCGATACTCGACGTGCTCCCTGCGTGGACGTTTTTTGCGGTGTACACGGTGGTGATGGATAAATGGAACCATCGCTCAAAAGCTGCAGCCGCGAAGACCCCCCGCAAAGTTGGTGGCTCGTGGCGGTTGTAAGAACCAGGATTCTCCCTCGACTAAATCCTCGCCGCCGCTCAGATTTGTCTGGGCACCGCCTCGCGACCCGTGCTGCTGCACGGGACCCCGCTGCGGCGTTCGAATCCTGACGCAATGTGCGCAGGCACATTGCTGTGGGCTCACTCGTAAACACAAAACGGCACTTTCGTGCCGTTTGTGATTCGTGTGCGCCCACCAGGATTCGAACCTGGGACCGTCTCCTTAAAAGGGAGCTGCTCTACCAACTGAGCTATGAGCGCAAGTGTCGAAAATATAGCATTCCCTTGAGGAGTGAGCGAGTGCCCATGCTAAAGTTTTTCCATGGACGCATTGATTGTTTTTGCCGCTCAGTACCTCATCATTCTCGTGCCGCTTGCCCTGCTACAGGTTATCTGGATGCTTCCAGAGAAAGAACGTATACACTTTGTCTCACTTTCAATTTTTTCACTCTTGCTTGCCTACATTTTTGCCAAAATCGGCACACATTTGTATGACAATCCTCGCCCCTTTATTGTCGGTGCTTTTGACCCACTCATCCCCCACGGGATTGAAAACGGATTTCCGTCTATGCATACACTCGTTGCCACAACACTCGCCGCACTGGTATTTACCAAGCGACGCACACTTGGCGTCGCTCTGTTTGTGGTTGCACTCTGCGTCGGAATAGCGCGCGTGGCCGCCGGCGTGCACCACGGAGTCGATGTGCTGGGCGGATTCATCCTCGGCGTATGTGCTGTGTACTGCGCGCGACAACTGCTTTCAATTCGCGTATATAGATAGCTATGCCTCTCTTTGACGCACTCATCCTCGGCATTGTTGAGGGAATTACCGAATTTCTACCCATCTCTTCTACCGGGCATCTCATCCTCACGAACTCGCTTCTCGGCATCCCCGTAACCGAGTTCACCAAAAGTTTTGAGATTATCATTCAGCTCGGCGCAATGTGTGCGGTGCTTGCGCTCTACCTACGCTCTTTCTTTGATATTGAAATCATCAAACGACTCATTGTCGGATTCATCCCCACGGGAATTGTGGGATTCACGGTTTACCCATTTGTGAAAGCTTTTTTGCTTGGGAACCCACTCGTTGTGGTTATTGCACTCTTCGTGGGCGGTATTGCACTGATACTTTTCGAAATGCTCCACATTACTCCCGATGAATCGCGCGGTGATATTCGCACCATGCCGTATTCTCGAGCCGCCCTAATCGGACTCGTGCAGTCGGTCGCAGTGATACCGGGCATATCGCGCTCAGCAGCCACAATTGTGGGCGGGTTGTCGTTCAGGATGCCGCGCGCAGCTATCGTTGAATTTTCATTTCTGCTCGCCGTACCCACTATTGCGGCCGCCACAGGACTCGATTTGTTAAAGAGCTATTCCTCGTTCCACCTGTCTGATTTTGTACCACTCTTTGTTGGGTTTGTTGTTTCGTTCCTTGTCGCTCTCGTGAGTTTGCGCTATTTGCTGCACTACGTGCGCAACCATACGTTCATTGCCTTCGGTGTGTACCGAATCGTAATCGCAATCGCTTTTTTCTTCTTCGTTATCTAGAGAGCCATCTTCACCACTACATCCTTGGTGAGATGTACACCGTTTGGCGTAATGCACGAAATCGTAAATGTTGTGTCTGCAGTGAGCGGCACTGTAGAAGCACCTCCCTTGAGCGAGGCATGCGTAAAGCTGCCGTCTGGTGACGTTTCAACGCACTCGCTCACCCCCTGTGAACTCCAAAAGATTGAGGTTCGTGCACCAAGCGGCACAACGAGTGGCGAAGCCCAAATATCCACCTTTGCTGTTTCCGGAGCGACTACCGGTTTAGTGGTCGTTGCTGCCTTACCGCCGACCGTCGTTTTCACTGTGGCAGGTTTAGTGCCCACAGTAGTTGGATTGGTCGATACTGGTGCCTTTTGTGGCGTTCCCGGCGTGTACCCGCGCCATGTACACAGAGAATCAAAGAACGACGGCGGAATAATGTATGACAAGAAATTGCTTGCCCATGGTCGGTTCGTGCACAATCGGGAAACTGCTCCGACCCCACCAGATTTGCTATTGGTTCCGTAAAATCCAACCACTTCAGAGTTGTTGTCGCGGACACCGGCAATGATTGTGGTCCCGTTTTCGAGAATCTTTACGTCGCCGTATGCACCGGGTGGCAGATTTTTCTGAATGATGCTCTGCACAATGGACTGCGGCGTATTGAAATTGAGTGTTGCTCCCGGGTTTCCAAAGTTGGACCCGCCAGTTGATACGCTCCCTCCTGTGGAATAACTCCCTGTTACTGAATTTGAGCCGCCGGTGGTTCCCGTTTTTACAGTGCCAGTAGTGCCCAAATTCGTGAGCGGAGTAGTGAACTGTGTGGCGCCGAGGTTCGTGGCGTTTCCGTTCGTTTGAATATTTGTGTTTGTGCCGCCCGTGTTTGTGCCGGCTGTCGTTGCAGTATCATCGGGAGTTGGAGTTGCATCCCCTTCTGAAACCGTAAGATTTACGCCACCACGGACTTCGTCGGTTGATGCATTCTTGAGGCGTGCAGAATATGCACCCGCTGTGGTGTATATGTGCTGCGTCGTTTCAGACAGGCCACTGCACGTGGTTTCTGAGTGGATTTGCTGCTGCTCGGTTTTACCGTCGCCAAAATCAAGTACGAGGGTCGGTGTTTTGCATCCCACAGTACCGTTGGTGAATGCAAAATACACAGTGAGCGGTGCCGGCCCCTCTGTTGGTGAGGCGACGAGTCCGCCGGAGGGGTCGGTTGCATTCGGGTCCGTGGCATTCGGGTCGAGGTAGTAACACATTGGGTTCGTCATCGCGAGCTGCTTATCGCTCGTCGGCGACATTGTTGTGCAGTTTTGGTCGGTTGGAGATGTGGGCGAACCACCTCCACCATCCTTGCCCTTGAGGGCCTCCATCAACTTGCCGAGGATTTCGCCGAGCTTTGCCATTCCTTGATCTGGGCCTTTGCCATCGCTCGTGCCAGTCGTTTTACAAATGCTACCAACAACACAAATGCCCGAAGCGGTAAAACCATTCTCCGTCTCCTGACACGAACAACCGAGCTTATTAGTACCCCCAACACACTTGTTATCTTTGAGAATCTTGCCACAACCACATGGGGGAATTGATGGTACACACATTGCATTACCTTCTTGTCCAAGAGTCACGAGCGGAACAACAATGAGAAACAATGTAATGAACAGCACAGCAGTCATCCAAGAGCCTCCTTTGGTAGCTTCCATACGATACAGAAATCGTATCACACGCTCGCAAGCACAAAACGTTCAAGTGCATATTCGAGTTCAAAACCCGCGCGCCGCGCGGTGTGTGGAAGCTCCGCGAGCTCTGCAACGAGCTTTTTTGCTCGTGCATCACTCGGTTTTCGAAGCAGTGCATCTTTTGCAGCATAAAAAAGAATGCCGTGTATCGCCTCGGGCGCTTTACCCGCGTGAATTTCGCGCTGATACGCAACCCAGAGATCTTTTTTCTTACTCTCCTGCAATGGCCGCACCAAGTTAAAAATGGATTCTTTGACCGCAGACTTTGCAGCGTCGAACTTTTCGCTTTTTTCTGCGTATTTTTCGATTTGTTTGCGAGTAGCCGCATCGAGTGCGCCTTCGTATATATAGAACGTGTCGGTCGAAGCCTTGAGCTGCGGCAGCCGTGCCATCACAATCACGTTCATTTCCTCGTGCGTGAGCGTGCTATCGAGCACGACTATGCGTTTTCCACCAAACATTCCCCCACCCATGAGCGCGGCCTCGAGGTCGGCAAGACTGTGCGCGTCGGTGATTCGAAAAACGTCTGCGCCTGTTGTAGTTTCTTCGACAACAATATTGAGCCGTGTGCGTGAGCGCTCGGTATCTGTTCCTGAGTAGAGATACAACATGATTACGAATGTTTAACGCGCTCCACGTTTCCCCAATTTGTTCCGACCGACATCTCCGCAATAATCGGCACTCCCGAAAGTTGCGCTGGGTCAACGACACTCTCCATAACTCCGCGCAGGGCCTCGCCGATTTCTTCTATATCATTCTCGGCAATTTCGTATACGAGCTCGTCGTGCACTTGGAGAATAAGTTTTGCACGTTCTCGCCACCCTTTTTTCTCTATCATTTCATCGGCTACCACCATTGCACGCTTAATAATATCGGCCTGCGTTCCTTGAATCGGTGCGTTGATAGCCATGCGCTCTGCTTGTGCCTTGATGTTCGGTAGTGGCGAAGCGAATCCAGGGAAATAGCGCCTGCGGCCATAGAGTGTTTCGGTGAAGCCTTGACGCTGTGCGTCTGCTTTAGTTTTTTCGATATAGCGCGCCACCCCTGCAAATTTTTTGAAATATTCAGAAAGGAACGTGGCGGCCTCGTCCCGTGTTACTCCCTCACCCAAGTTCTGACGCAACGCATTTACTCCCATACCGTAGAGAATCCCAAAGTTTATTACTTTGGCACGACGACGCATTTCTTTATCAACCTTTTCCGTCGACACACCAAACACTTGCGCGGCGGTGGCCGCGTGCACATCTTCCCCGCGTCGAAACACTTCGGTAAGGATTTTATCGTTCGAGAGGCCGGCGGCAATGCGCAATTCAATCTGCGAATAATCGATTGCGACAAGCTTCGTTCCAGGAGCGGCAATGAAGCCAGTGCGAATGCGACGGCCTGATTCTGTTTTTATCGGAATATTTTGTAGATTCGGGTCCTGGCACGACATGCGCCCCGTCGCGGAACCGTTTTGCACAAACTCGGTGCGCAGTCGCCCGTCTTCCCCTACAAGCTTGGGCATTTTCTCGATATAAGTTCCGAGCAGCTTCTGCAGTTCGCGGTACGAGAGCACATCCATGATAATCGGATGCTGGCCGGCCATTTTGAGTAGCTCTTCTTCGCGCGTCGTGCGTGCCCCGGTGGCAGTTTTCTTTTGACGCTCGGGGGTAATCTTGAGCTCATCGTAAAGCACGTCGCCGAGTTGCTTGGGAGAATTGATATTAAACTCGTGTCCTGCATAGCCGAATATTCTGAGTCCGATTTTTGAAAGCTCTCCTGCGTATTCACGCTCGAGTGAAGTCAAATATTTTACATCGAGCATTACACCCGCCTCGTTCATCCGATTTACCACTGCAATGAGCGGCTGCTCGATGTTTTTAAACACCTCCTCCAAGCGGCCCGTGTCGTGTAGTTGCTTCAGGATAACTGCGCATGCCTCGTCGAAGTCCTGAGTCTTTGCAAACGAAAGAATATCCTGCACGCTCGGAGAAACAACATCGCTCTTCAGAAGCCAGAGCGCGATGCCAATTTCCTTTATCCGCGCAGCGTCTACCGTTACCTCACTCTCGCCGGCTCTCTGCACGGTTGGTTCGCTCAAGCCAAGAGCTCCTTTCAGTCTTTGACGAATGGAGTGGAACTCGAACTCCTCGAGTACGGCGCCAATGCCGGCGGCGTGGTCACTCATTCGATAGTGCTCCTTGGGCAGCTCGAAACCAATGGGTAAATTGCAGTGAATAGTAGCGAGCTCTTTTGAAAAGAGCGCCTCCTTCTCGTGATTCGCCACAAGGTCCATGTATTGTCTGCGAACACCGGTCTCTTTTGCAACTTCCTCTATACCCTTTTTTGCAAGCGCCTTGTAAATCTCGGAAAGATTTCCATATTTTATAATCAGCTTACTTGCGCTACCCGCACCGACTCCACGAATACCGGGAATATTATCGGATGTGTCGCCAACAATCCCTTTGTAATCAACCACGTGTTCTGGGCCAAATCCGTACTTTTTCACCACCTCTTCTTCGTCATACAGTACTGTGTCGGAAATCCCTGTGCGAAGCATAAACACGCGCGTACGCGGACCAACGAGCTGCAATGTATCGCTATCACCTGTAGCAATAATAGTTTCAAGGTCTTTTCTTTTGGAAGTTTCGTGCGCAATCGTTCCCAGCATGTCGTCGGCCTCATAGCCGGGTTTTTCGTATACCGGGATGCCGAATGCTTTAAAAATCTCTGGAGCCTGGATGAGTTGCTTGATGAGCGCTTCATCAACCTCTGCCCGCGTTGCTTTGTAGGCTTCGAATGATTCATGGCGAACAGTTTTCCCAGGCAAATCGCGCGTGGCGATTATGTAGTCGGGCTTGAGCGTATCGTTGATTTTAAGGAGCATCAGAACGAGCCCGTACAGAGCACCTGTCGGTTCACCGTTTGCTTTGGAAAAATCGGGTATCGCGTGATACGCGCGGTGCAAAATTGCGTGCGAGTCAAGGAGCACAATGCGTGTCGGTTTACCGGTGTCTTTCGGTACCTCCTTACCCATGCGCCCGACTACCTTACCTGCGGGCGTTGCAGTGGTTTTCTTATTCTTGTCTTCGGGCTTAGCTGCTTTTTTCTGAACTTTCTTTGCCATAGGTGATGGTGATGATACGCCCGTCCCCCTCAATGTCGAATCGAATACCAATGGCGTCTGTCGGTATGGCCCCGGGCACGCCTTCGGGCCACTCGAGCACAATAATATTCCCAGAATCTGCTATCAGCTGTTTCCAACCAAGCACCTCAAGCTCATGCGCATCCTTGAGCCGGTATGCGTCGATGTGAATGAGTCGGTCAAAGAGTTGATTTTTCAGACTATATATTTTCTCGATGACGAATGTAGGACTTGATACCGTTTCGTCCACCCCGAGGGCCTTTGCAATACCTTTGGCAAAGGTGGTTTTCCCAGCACCAAGCTCTCCCGAGAGAGTAACGACCATTGCGGTTTTTCGCGGTCGCAGCGTTGCCACGAACTCTTCTGCTTTTTTAGGCATCGCAACTTCGAGGATATTCATATGCGCATTCTACTCTTTTACGCCATGCTTCAAAGCGGGTCGCGGCAGCGAGACACTCTTGTTTTGAGATACAATATTGATACATGACGGAGTTCAACGAAAAAAAGCAGGAGGAACGTTTGCACGAGTTGCGCTTGAAAGAAGAGGAAGAGCTCGCCGAAATGCTCTCCCACAAATATGGGGTTGAATACGTGGACCTCACGTCGAAGTCAATTGACACCGATGCGCTCGGCCTCGTTACGGAAAAAGACGCCCGCGCAACCGAAATCGCAGCATTCCGCAAAATGAACAAACAAATCATGGTTGCGATGCGCTCTCCGGACCGCCCCGATGCACTGAAACAAATCGAAGCGATTGAGCGCCTTGGCTACCAAGCAAAGCGGTTCATCGTTTCCGAGGCATCGCTCAAACATGCGTGGGACCGCTACCACGACATCTCGATGGCCACGCAAACCGAAGCAGGCGTGCTCACACTATCCAACGAAACAATCCAGGAAATGTTGCAGAAGCTGCACACTATTGAAGACGTGAAAGCAGAAATCGCTTCGAACACTGGCTCGAAAGACGCCCACCGTATCTCTCGGGTGCTTGAAATCCTCATGGCGGGGGCTCTCTCGCTTGGTGCATCCGATGTGCATCTCGAACCAGAAGACGCGGGCGTGGGTATGCGGTACCGCATGGACGGCGTGCTCTTGCAGGTGCTCATGTTCGACGCGCCAACGTACGCACTTATTTCTGCACGTCTGAAACTACTCTCGGGGCTCAAACTCAACATAAAAAACATGGCTCAAGACGGCCGATTCTCGATTGTGGTCGGTGGAAAAGAAATCGAAATTCGTACTTCGGTGCTCCCGGGCGCATACGCAGAAACTATCGTTATGCGTATTCTCGACCCGTCGACAATTGCGCTGCCGATGGAAGTGCTTGGTTTTGATAAATACCTGATGGATATTTTCAAACACGAAATCGCCAAGCCCAACGGGATGATTTTGAATACAGGCCCAACGGGTTCTGGGAAAACGACCACGCTCTATGCCTTCTTGCGCGGCGTTATGAGTTCCGAAATAAAAATCGTAACTATTGAAGACCCGATTGAATATCACCTTCCGGGAGTTGTGCAGACACAGGTATCAAAAGATTACACATTTGCACAGGGACTGCGTTCTACACTCCGTCAGGACCCCGATGTAATCATGGTCGGAGAAATCCGCGACGGCGAAGTGGCCTCGACCGCAGTGAATGCATCGCTCACAGGCCACCTGGTGTTCTCTACACTGCACACCAACGATGCCGGTGGCACATTCCCCCGCCTTATCGACATGGGCGTATCGCCAGACATTTTAGGAGCAGCTATCACGACTGCAATGGCACAGCGACTTGTGCGACGACTTTGTACGAGTTGTCGCGAAGCGGTGCCGATTCAGGGAGCCGATCGTGTAACCATGGATAAATTGCTCCACAACATTCCACATGGAGACGAGTTGCCAGCAAACAAAGACACGATGTGGATTGCGAAGGGATGCCCGAAGTGCGGCGGCATCGGCTACAAAGGACGAATTGCAGTAGTGGAAGTAATCCTCATGGATAAAAACGTAGAAGAGTGCATCCGGCACACATCGTCGGAACGCGAAATCTGGGCCGCTGCCAAACCACAAAAGATTCGTCGTATGGCGCAGGATGGTGTTGTGAAGGTGTTACAGGGAGTCACCACGCTCGACGAATTATCACGCGTTGTAGACCTCAACGACGAAGTAATGCTTTCCACGATAGAATAATTTGCTGCTTGGAGACGAGTGTGGCAGTGTGTCTTGGGGCTTTTTCACGAGGAGATGCCGATGACAATCCAGCGGGGAGATACCGTTACTGCACGCGGCCGTACGTGGACCGCGGTTACTGCACCGACGGGCGACGTCGATATGATTATCGCCGATCCTCACTTCACCGATGCCGAGCGCGCGAAGATTGCGCGCGTGGGCGACGTGAACGAACGGAAAAAGACTGTGCTGCCGACTGGCGTTCACATCCAACGCGATGTGCTCGATATCAATGAAATAACGGCAGTCAATCAGCCCGAGAAATGAAGCTCGACTCGGGAGCAGGCGTCGTATCCTCTGCCCAAAAAATGCAGCTGCGGTTTAGCTACTGCATTCGAATGACAACCTCGCGCCGCTATTTGCCGGCGCGTTTTGTTTTGATGGGCACGCCGATGCTTCGGCGGCCTGAACCCCGGTGTAACGGCGGGGTTACACCACAAAAACCAGCGTGCCTGGGGCAAGTAGGCTGCACTACATTAGTTGCCACCATGTAAAGAAGCGCGGTCTATTGCTAGAACGCGCTTCTCAATTTTTTTTCGGGTGTTATGGTTCGGATAGCCGCCTCTCAAGAATATCTGAGATGGAGATGCACAATTTCGGGCAATCCTTTTGTAGGAAAAGTTGCAGTTGAGATCTAAGGATAGTGAGAGCCTAAACTTTCACGTCCTCGAAGAAACCGCGATTGCCCGAAGTTATGCGTCTCTGAGAAACGGTAGACAAAAAGCGCCTTCCAGCGCTTCTGTAGGTAATATATCATAGTATAACTAACTGTCAAGTATGGTGACCCCCGACGATTCCGCGACCCAGAAGGGCTCCCGGACCCTCGACCAAGCCCTCCGCCCAGATTCGTGGGCTGAATATGTGGGCCAATCAGCTATAAAGGAGAATCTCCGTATCCTTCTCACTGCCGCAAAGGGCAGAAACCACCAACCGGAACACGTGCTTTTGTATGGTCCCCCTGGTTTGGGTAAGACTACCCTCGCCCACCTCATCGCCAAAGAGGTCGGGGCTAATTTGCGCGCCACATCGGGCCCTGCGATTGAGCGCGTGGGTGATTTGGCTTCAATTCTCACCAACCTGTCCCCCGGCGACGTGCTTTTTATCGACGAAATTCATCGCCTGAACCGCACCATTGAAGAAGTTATGTACCCGGCAATGGAGTCCGGCGTGCTCGATATTGTGATTGGCAAGGGCCCCGCTGCACGCACCGTGCAACTTGAGCTGCCGCCCTTTACCCTGATTGCTGCAACAACGCGTATTTCAATGCTCTCAGCACCTTTGCGCTCACGATTTTCCGGTGGCACATTCCGCCTGCAGTACTACACTGACGAGGAAATCGCTGAGATTTTGCGACGCTCTGGAAAGATTCTTGGTATTGAAGCGGACGCCGATTCTTTGATGGAAATCTCAAAACGCTCACGCTCAACTCCGCGAACCGCAAACTACCTATTGAAACGCGCCCGCGACTACGCTGCAGTAAGCGAGCAAGCGCTCGACGTAAAAACGGTAAAACGCGCGCTCGCGATGCTTGAAATCGATGAGGCTGGATTAAACCAGACAGACCGCGACATCCTGACGCTCTTGATAGAAAAGTTCAATGGCGCGCCCGTGGGACTCAAAACGATTGCAGCAGCACTTTCCGAAGAAGAGGCCACAATCGAAGAAGTAAACGAGCCCTACTTGATGCAGACAGGCTTGATAGATAGAACGCCTCGCGGACGCACCGCAACAAAGAAGGCGTATCTCCACATGGGGTTCAAACCACCCGCATCTCAGGAACCACTCTCGTTGTAGTTGCTTCCCTGCGCAGGAAGCTTAGGATGCGCGCAGATTCACCCACTTTTCAAAACCGGAGTTCAAATGAACGCACCGCCATCGGATAAATTGACCTCAAAAAAGGGTCCGGTTCCGACCGTGTACACCGAGTCGCTTATGCATGACCTTGCCTCTGCAGTAGCGCATCACCTGAACTCAACGGTCGAGGCCATGCGCTCCCTGGAGAGCGGCGCAAACGAATCCCACGCACGTGTCGTTGCGATGGCAGCAGCATGTGCGCTCTACCCTTCGTGGGACCGCGAGAAAATCGGCAAGTTCTTCCGCCGGGAGAAATCGGACGCGACATTCTGTGCAAAGCGTGTTTCGCGGGCAATTCAGACAAAATCTGGCACGCCACTCCATGCCTGCGCCCTGAAGTTTTGCAAAGCGTACGGCATCGAACCAGAAAAACTGATGGTGAAAAGCTGAACATTGCTCAGATATGCACACATCGTTACAAATTCCGCGCCTGATAAAGGCTATAGAATGAGCGGGACGCACGGTAACGAAAAAGGCCTCGAGAAATTCGAGGCCTTTTTCCTTTCCAGATTTTCGAATTCGTGCCAGAGACAAACACAAAGACCTCCCTTGCGGGAGGTCTTTGTGTTCACGGCGATTTCGAATCAGCAATCTCCACTTCTCGGCTTGATATAATCTCCCCGTCTCGTAGCAATCACTCCTGTGCTCTCGCCGCCCATTCCTGCACTGTACTTCGGCTTACGCTGAGACAGATCCTAGGAACTGATTTCCGGGGTTTTCGACGTTGCCGTCGCTCCCTTGAGATCGACTGACACACGGTAAAGCGCATCAGTTCGATTACTATACCCCCTTTGTTTTTTCGCAAATTTTGCGAAAAAGCGAAATTTGGTGGAAAAGTACTGTATATCTATGTGTATAACTCTGTGAGTAACGTCCGCATTTTGCGTTTACCCTCGAGAAACGGGCTGCAAAAAATATTTGAATCGGGTGGGGATAAGAAAATATGTGGCCGTGTGAGCCGATACAATTGGCAGGACACACGGTAACGAAAAAGGCTCCGATTACTCGGGGCCTTTTTTCGTCTTCGGTCATTGCGGACGAATCGTTCGGTTGTGCAAGGTTTGATACGATCTCACCCTACTCGAGCTGGATGTTTCGCTTTCACGAGACTTCCGCCGGACGACCTTTGTTCTGACCGACTGTTCCCACGCCGCCGGAAAACTTTCATTTTCCTCCAATCCTGGGAACTGAGATTCGGTTTTCTTGGTCTTGCGACCAATCGACTGTTTCTCGCTGACACACGGTAAGGCGTATCAGAAATCAAATAATACTGCGCTCATGAATCATGCAAATAACACGAAATCCCCCGTTTCGGGGGATTAGTCGTGCGTATCTATGTGGATAGTGGGGTGGATAACTCAGGGGATATCCCAAAACCCGCCATTCCACGGCTTTACAGAGCCACTTTAGAGATGTGCCGGAACGCTCTGTGGATGGTCGTCTTTGCATGTCATTCCCCCGCAGTTACGGCACTCGACAGCCCAGAGCGACCAGCGGCCTGAGCCGGCAAATGCGACACCAAGCGAGAGGAGCAAGAGGACAATTTCGAGCTCGTGCTGCTTGTAGCCATTGGCAAAGAAGCCTGTAGCATAGATAGCAACAGCCATCGTGATTGCAAAGAGAATCGCAAATACGCGCGGCAAGATGCCGAGAATAAGTGCGATGCCGCCAATCACCTCGAGTCCTCCCACAAACGTGGCGGTCCCCATCGGGAATCCCATACTTGAGAAAAATCCGTTGGCGCCGTCCATATTCTGGAATTTGCCCCACCCGTGCATCAAGAACACAAGACCGGTTCCAACGCGTATTAAAAGTAGTCCGAGCGACGGCTTATACAACATCCGTCCGCACGCATCCATCATTGATTTCATGAACGTAAAGCGTTAACTGCTATGAATACAGTATAGCTCTTACATGAAGTTTGCCATTCGCTCCCAAATGCATAAAATCACTCAATGTCCGGACACAACAAATGGTCACAAATCAAACACCGTAAGGGGGCGGCCGATAAGGCGAAGTCCAACGTGTGGGGCAAACTCGCTAAGCGCATTATTGTTGAGAGTCGCCTGGCTGCCGGCGACGTTACCTCGCCCACGCTTCGCACCATGATTGAAAAGGCCAAGAAAGAGAACATGCCGAAAGAAAACATTGAGCGCGCGGTTGCCAAAGGAATTTCAAACGACGCGAGCTCGATGGAGAGCATCATGTACGAGAGCTACGGGCCAGGCGGTGCTGCCATCCTCATCAACACCGTTACCGACTCCCGCAACCGCACTGCACAGGAAATCAAACACCTCCTCACAAAAAACGGTCTTGCCCTCGCCTCACAAGGTTCTGCGATGTGGGCATTTGAAAAAGATGTCGAAGGCGGGTTCACAGCAAAAACAACCGTCCCTCTGAACGAGGGCGACAATGCGGCGCTCATGAAAATACTCGAGGAGATTGACGCAAACGACGACGTCGAGGATGTGTACACAAACGCGGAATAGGCTTAGAGGACAGCGTGCACGATTGCACCAATGATGGCGCCAGCTGCCGCTACGTACGCCAGGTGCCAGGCACTCTTCCACACAGCAGAGCCGGTGTGGCCGCTCCAAATGCCGATTATGAACGCAACCGCAAACGAGCAAACGATAGAACTCGTAAACCCGCTGCTTACCGGCAGCACCATGTAGGGCAGAATTGGCACGAGAGCCGCCACAATATAGAGCAGGCCAATCATGATGCATGCCGTGGTTGACGATGCCCCGTATTCAGGATGATTCTGATGGCTGAGTTTGTAGCGTGACGCTGCGGCAATGCCCCCGGTAAATACAAAAATCATACCCACGAGCACGATGGTTGTCTGAGAAATCCCCGCGATAGCAATCCCGGCAAGAAGGCCCGCAGTGAGCACAAGACCCTCTTCCACGTTCGAAACGAGGGCTTTTACGAAGTGTGGGTCTCGCGGGTTAAATGTCATGGCGGGCATCCTACTCCATTGCGGCCCAGAGGCAAGCTTGGTATTGTCGCGCCAGATTCCACATACAAGGAGGCCCGTTATGGCTCGCCAGCGCTTATTGGCGAGCGTAGCGTTCGCCTCATCTGAACCGACTCCGCGCGAGATATTCGAGAAGATGAATCTTCCGATGATTCTGCGTCCAAAGTTCGACTTTCTTGTGTATGCCCGCACTCGTGAGAAGTTTTTCGAGACCATCACGAGTTGGCACATATACACAGAAGATGAGCTCGAGCTCATCCGCAAGGCATACGACGTCGCCGAACGTGAGTTCAACGGCATCTATCGCATGAGCGGTGAGCCATATTTCGAACATCTCCGGCGGTGTGCTCTCATCCTCGTTCTGTACATGGGAATTCGCAACATCAACATGATTGTTGCGATGATTCTTCATGACCTGATTGAGACAAAGCGCACACTCTGGAGCCACGACCGTGTTGCGGCGGTGTTCAATGCAGAAGTCGCCGAGCTTGTGCTTGCACTCACCAAGCGTGCCCGAGGCAAAAGGTACCCTTCAAAACACGCGGTCAATCTCGAATATTTCTCGTGGCTCGCCAACGAGCATGTGGACTATCGGGTGATTCTCCTGAAAGCCGTAGACCGGTTGGATAACTTGCTTACCCTCTGGCCGAAAAGCAAACGGAAAATCAAGCACACCCTCGGCGAAACCGAACATTACTTGATGCCCGTCTTCAGTCGCCGCGGTATCCTCGTATTCGAGCTGACGCTTGTAATCCGTCATATCAGGGCGGCTTTGCACCATTCATAAGGGTCGCCTGCGGGCGGCCCTTTGCCATATACGGGTGTATACTGGCCCTCATATGGAAGGTACCTGCAATCGCTGCCACACGGATTTATCCATGGGCGGCATTCTCTTTACCCCTCCCGGTGATAATCAGGCGTCACAAAACTTGTGCATGTCGTGCTTCGAAGGAAGTAGCGCCCTTGAAATCAAACCGGAGCAGGCAATATGAAAGTCCTTGCCATCGACCCGGGATATGGTCGATGCGGCATGGCAGTAGTCGAGAGAGTCGGCATCAAAGATGTACTCTTGTATTCGACGTGTGTGGAAACAGAGTCAAAATCTGATTTTGTTGCACGCCTGCATACCGTTGTCTCCGTGTGCGAAGAACTCATCACTGCACACAAGCCTGATTGCGTCGTGATGGAGAAACTTTATTTCAAGGCCAATCGCACTACCGCCATGCGTGTTGCAGAAGTGCGTGGCGCGCTTTTACATGCCGCAACCTCCGCCTCGCTTACCGTTTACGAATATTCCCCTGCCGAAATCAAAAGCGCGGTGGCGAGCTCCGGCCGCGCCGACAAAAAGCAGATTGCAACCATGCTCCACATGCTCGTAAAGATTGAGAAAAAGATTTCGCACGACGATGAATACGACGCTATTGCCGTCGGTGTTACACACCTAGCACACGCGCGCAGCCTCGCACATCGCGAACAAACACGAAAAATTGTACAATAGTCAGAATGAGTCGAATACGTGAGGCAAAAAGGCGCACAGGCCACCTCTTCAACCGCTTACCCGAATGGGCGCGGCTCTCTTTAACAGGTCTTGCGGCACTCACTTTTTTCGGACTCGGCGCGGTGATTGCGTGGGCCACGTTCATGCCGATTCCCTCTATTAATAATTTCGAAAACCGGCAGGTCGCTGAGAGCACAAAGATTTACGACCGCACCGGCAACATCGTGCTCTACGATGTGCATGGTTCAATGCGCCGCACATCTGTCCCACTTGAACAGATTTCACCATTCATCCAGAAAGCCACTGTCGCCATCGAAGACGCAAGCTTTTACGAACACTTCGGTTTCCGTCCGATGGCCTTTGCTCGTGCGGCTCTTGCCGACATTACAACGGGTAGCTTCAGCCAAGGCGGTTCCACCATCACCCAACAGGTAGTAAAGAATGCATTGCTCACCCGCAAGAAAACGGTGACTAGAAAAATTCAGGAAATAATTCTTGCAATCCGCCTCGAGCGTGTGTTTTCAAAGGAGGAAATCCTCACCGTGTACCTCAACGAGAATCCGTACGGCGGCACCATTTATGGCGTTGAAGAAGCGAGTCAATACTTCTTCGGTGTCGGTGCGCTCGACGTCACCCTCGCGCAGGCAGCGTATCTAGCGGCACTTCCACAGGCTCCCACGTATTTCTCTCCGCATGGCAACCACCGCGAAGCGCTCGACAGCCGAAAAAATCGCGTCCTGCAGGAAATGCTTGACCATAAAATGATTACCCAAAAGGAATACGATGCAGCACGCGCTGACCAGGTGCAGTTTCGTGGCGTTGCTGAGGCTGGCATTAAAGCACCACACTTCGTCTTTTACATTCAAGAATATTTGGAAAGTAAGTATGGTGTAGACGCTGTGCAGCAAGAGGGCCTCAAGGTTATAACCACACTCGACTACGAGTTGCAGAAGAAAGCCGAGGAATCGGTCGCAAAGTTTGCTCCGGGAATGCTGAAAAACTTCGATGCCTCGAACCAGGGCATGGTTGCAGTAGAGCCCGCGACTGGTCAGATTCTTGCAATGGTCGGCTCAAAGGGATATTTCGACGATACAATCGATGGCAAAGTAAACGTGACACTTGCCCACCGTCAGCCTGGCTCATCGTTCAAACCGATTGTTTATGCGACCGCATTCCAAAAAGGCTATACGCCGGAGACTATGGTGTTCGATTTGAAAACACAGTTCTCTACCTCATGCCAACCCAACGACTTTTCTAGCGAGCCACCATGTTATAGCCCCGAAAACTACGATTTGAATTTTGCCGGTCCAATGTCACTCCGAAATGCGCTCGCACAATCGAAAAACATTCCCGCTGTTAAAACCCTGTACCTTGCAGGTGTAAACGATTCGCTACAAATGGCACAGAAGCTTGGTATCACCACACTCACCGATGCCTCCCGTTATGGACTCACACTCGTGCTCGGCGGCGGCGAAGTGACACTCCTTGAACTCACTGGTGCCTACGGCGTATTTGCAAATGATGGTGTGCGAGCACCTGAAACAGGTATCCTTCGTGTTGAAGACCGTGATGGGGCGGTGCTCGAGGAATACAAAGAAGCCAATGAGCGAGTACTCGATCCCGAGATTGCTCGCCAGATGAACGATGTGCTCTCCGACAACGTTGCACGCACACCAGAGTTCGGTGCGGATTCTCCACTCAATTTCTCAGAGTTCAAGGTTGCAGATAAAACCGGAACTACAAATGATTACCGCGACGTGTGGATTATCGGATACACCCCGGGTGTAGCTGTTGGCGCATGGGCGGGAAACAACAACAACAGTCCGATGCAAAGAAAAATCGCGGCATTTATCATTGCACCGATGTGGCATGAGTTCATGGCCTACGCGCTCACAAAGTATCCGTCAGAACCATTTATTGAGCCTGCTCCGGATCCCGAGCGTGGGTCGCTGCCGCCAGTTCTGCGCGGTGAGTGGAACACAAACCCTTCGCAAGGTATCCACGACATCCTCTACTGGATCGATAAGGACAATCCACGTGCAGGTGGTGGAGGAAGTGCTGGCGACTCACAGTACCAATACTGGGACTATCCTGTGCAGCTGTGGGCTGCGGGTCAGCCCACCCCACCAGGTGCTGGAGGTGTCGTTGAAACTCCTGTAACCCCCGTTTCGGCATTCTCAATCACCTCTCCTACCCCGGGGACATACGTACGCGTCAGTATGCCAATGACAATCACATCGTCGCACCCAAGTCCTGCAAATGTTATTCAAATCACGTATATGCTCAACGGTATTCCAATAGGCACCGCAACGCAGCCACCATACGCAGTCACACACGTGCCCATGAGTCCTGGGCCAGCAAGCTTACAGGCGGTCGCTCAGACAACACAAGGAACCGAGACGTCCCAAATACCGTTTACGGTCCAGTAGCGCATGAACGGAAAGGTAATCGCATTTGTTGCTCCTTCACGCAGCGGCAAAACTTTTCTTACAAAGAAACTCTCCCGGCATTTCTCATGCCCTGCTCTCTACGAATCTGATGTACCGATACCAGAAAAAATCCGCTACGTCCCCGGTACGCCGGTAAACTATTTGGAGCGACACCTCTATTTCCGGGGAAGGGCGGTTGATATGCAACAAAACTCACGAGCGTTCACTGCACAGAGTGCATATACTTTTCTCGACGCCGCCTGGGTTAACTGCGGGCCGTACATCGATATATATCCCATTGACGAATTCGAGCGCACCCTCCTTAAACAGCTCTTTGGTTTAGATATGAGAACACTTCCTTGGCCCGACGCACTGATTATATTAAGTGAAGATGACGCGACGAGTGAAAATCTTTTGAAACAAAGCGGTCCGGAAGCATTCGATACAGACTATTTTCAAAATCACCTCTTGGCTGTAAAACGCTCATTCGAGAAATTTATAGACACCACAACGTTTCCAGTACCCACAGTGCACATTGACCGCTCGGGCATCGACTTTAACGATGAGCAGGCGTTTGCTCGACTATTGGAACAAATCAAACCGGTACTGTAAGGGTGACTCTTAGCGATTGAGAGGCATCACGAGGTACATAAACGAGGAGTCAGACGAACCGCGAATAACCAGTGGCTTCCCGGGCCCCGCAAAGGATAACGTGACACTGTCACTCTCTACACTCGGTAAACATTCCGAAAGGTATCCGATATGAAAATTGATATCGAGGTCGTCCCCAGTAAGAGCCGCATCGAATGAGTCCGACATCTCCCCCACATCACTCGAACGAGCTGTTACAGTAAATATCTTTTTCTTTGGGTATATATGAAGTCCAACATGCTGGTCGTTCCCGGAGAACACTCGTGCTTTACGAAGCATCTCAGCAAGGTCGGCTTTTAATATAGTTGCCTCGGTTGCTGTTGCCTTTGGGACAATCTCTTTATAGTTCGGAAACGTAGCGTCTACCACTCTCGAGACAAACCGTACCCCACCACCAGAGAGTACGAGTTGGGCATCTTCGATAGCTATTACAACCATCTCATCGTCTACGCGTTCGAGAATATGTGTGAGTTCTAGCGCGTGCTTGAGAGGAATCAAGAGCTCATTATCATCTTTTGCCCCTGTGCCTGTAATCGTCTTCTCAGCGAGCCGAAATGAATCCGTTGCAACACTCACCATTGAGCCGTCTTTTATCACAATGTAGATACTTCCAAGGTCCGGACGAATCATTGAGGGGGATGCTGCATAGCTAACAGCCTGTAATCCGCGCATAACACGCTCCCTATTGATTGAAATACCCTTTTTAGTGGTGGTGGTAGGTAGGAGTGGGAATTCAGCTTGTGGCACGGCCTTTATGAGCGTTTTCGTACCACGTGATTCAATCAAAAGATTTCCTTCTTCACTTGTGAATGTAATTGTTTCCCCGTTGATAGAACGAATTGTCTGAGAAAGAATCGTGGCAGGTACTGCAATCGTTCCTTTTTCTTGGATATCAGCTGGAACAACAACTTCCACCCCTGCTTCTAGATTTGTTGCTCGTATTACTAATTCCTTTTGTGCATCAATCAAAATACAAGAAAGAATTGGGAGTGATTCTTTTTTACCAACGACTCGTTCAGCGATGAGAATCGCATTGAGTATTTTTTCCTTCGTCGTGGCTATCTTCATAGTTATTTAATTAAAGACTATTACTACTACTAGTTACGGGGATAACTGGATAACTCAAATTGAGCTAGGAAACACGCGATAATTCTTGTATTGATGAGTGGTGGATAACTGCTGTGCGAGCGATGTGTAACGAGTGGATTCACGAGCGAATGAGAATATCACCACGTTGTTCATCGAAACTCCATACTGCTGTACCCCGTGTTCTCCCCCCTGGTATACACGCGATATCCACATACCCTAGGCGTGAATGAGTGCGCGAATGTGATCAAGCTCCTGTTCGAGTGAACTGGATGTTTTCATTTCTTCCTTGATTTTTTCGCACGAGTGAATAACGGTCGTGTGGTCACGACCACCAAGCTTCTCCCCAATTGATGGGTACGAAACAGCGAATTCTTCACGAAGTACATACATGATTATTTGTCGTGGCTTTACGACCTCCTTCTTACGAGTCTTTTCGTAGATACTCTTTTCCGGTACTTCGTAATATTGCGCAATACGGCGCACGACTTCATCGATAGAAACCCCGCGATTTGGCTTCACATTGTGCTTAATGAGTGCACGTACGTCTGCGTGGGAAATAGCCTTTCCCTTCAACTGAGACTTACAAACAATCATATTGAGCACGCCCTCGAGTTCACGAATGTTGCCCCTCACGTTTTCAGCGATGTACTGAATGATGTCGTCGGGGATAGAAAATCCATGTTGCTCAATCTTCGCCGAAATTATGGCCGTACGGCTTTCAACGTCGGGTTCAGGGATTTCCGCAATCATGCCGCCTGAGAAGCGGCCCTTGAGACGGTCTTCAAAGCCGGGGAGGAGTGCTGGGTGCTTATCGGACGAGAATACAATCTGTTTATTGTTATCACGAAGCGCGTTGAAGAGGTGGAAGAGCTCTTCCTGGGTCTTCTCCGTGTTCGCAATAAACTGTACGTCGTCCATTATAAGTACGTCGTACTGCCGGTACTGGTCTTTGAAATTGTTTGCGTGTCCTGCACGAACTGCATTGATGTAGTCAATTGCAAAGCGTTCACTCGTTACATAAAGCACCTTTTTGTTCGCGTGCGACTTCTTGAAATAGTTTCCAATAGCCTGGATAAGATGCGTCTTTCCATGACCAGTGGAGCCATAGATAAAGAGTGGGTTGTACGCGAGACCCGGGCGCTCGAGCACTGCCTTTGCAGCGGCATGAGCGAGTTGATTGAACGGGCCCACTACAAACGTTTCGAAGGTGTAGCGCGGATTGAGGTTGTCGCGCTTGTCTATATAGAGCGACTGTAAGTCGAACGATGCATTTTGCTGCGGCTCTTGTTTCTGTGGTTTGCGGTCAGTTTGCGGTGCGGTGCGGTGCACAACGTATTCCACTGTGCGAATAGAGCTATCGAGGCTGCGAAGCGCCTTGAGAATCAACTTGTGATGCTTGTCAGAGAGCCACTCCTTTACTATTTTGGACGGAACAGCAACCTGGACAGTTCCCCCATCGCGATGAGAGATGTCGGTGTTACGAAACCAAGTTCGAAACGATGCTTCTGTGGTACCAAGTTCAATTTGAACAAGTGCGTTTTGCCATAATTCACGGTTAGTCATCATATATTTCATTACGGCATCGATTCAGTGAGAACAATGCTGAGCATTATACGCACATCAAGCGCGGAGGGAATCTTGACCGACCCTCGTAGCGATGTTGACAACCATGTGGATAACGCGGGGATAGTGAAAAGTGTGCGAGAGCATGTAGTTTTTGCGGCCGGGTAATTTTCTGTTGAAAATTCCCTCTGTCTCGCGCCGCCGCGCTGCGAACGCCGAAAAAACTACATGCTCTCTGTGAGGGGTAAGAGCGTTGCATTTTTTCTCACGCAAAGGCATACTGTGCCGCATGTCGACCAAGCGAACATACCAGCCGAAAAAGAAAAAGCGATTGGCAACTCACGGATTCCGTATCCGCTCCAAGAGCAAGAAAGGCGTATCCGTTCTCACTCGCCGCCGCCGCAAGGGCCGCGCGAAGCTGACCGTATAATTTCAACCTGATTCCGTGTTCGTATGCCAAAGAAACACCGGCTTACGGGGGCGGAAATTCGACGGCTGAGTCCTGATAAAAGGCTTATTTCAAGCCTTTTTTCGCTATCCCGCACAAAACATGAAGGCACCACATCCAAGGTTGCGTGCGTCGTTTCAAAAAAGGTCTCAAGTAAGGCCGTGGTGCGAAATGGGATAAAACGCCGTATGCGCACTGCTCTGCACGGAGTCACTCTGCCTGTCGGAATGTCACTTGTTCTCACGGCAAAGAGACAGGCCGTTGACGCTCCATACGCGGTAATACGAGCAGATGTAGCAGAGCTCATCGAGCGATTGCGTAGCGTGAAGTAGCGCAAAAGAGTACAATCATCGTCTATGATTGGAGCCGCGTTTCATGCAGTCATCTATCTTCCGATATATAACGCCCTCGTTTATTTTGTGGATATCGTGCCAACGCACGATATCGGTATCGCGGTCATTATTGTGACCATTATTGTGCGTTTCATCCTGTTCCCTCTCTCACGCAAGGCAATCAAGTCGCAGATGGCAATGAAAGCCGTTGCTCCAGAGATAGAAGAGTTAAAGAAGAAGTATAAAGACAAGCCCGAAGAACAGGGTAAGGCAATGTTTGCACTCTACCGTGAGCGCAAAGTAAATCCGTTTTCGGGGTTCCTTCTCCTCTTGCTCCAACTCCCCATCTTGCTTGGTCTTTACTGGGTATTTGCGCAGGGCGGCTTCCCACTGGTAAACCCTGAAATGCTCTATTCGTTTGTTGCGGTACCAGATTTGGTAAACATGCGCTTCCTCGGGCTTATTGATATGGGAAGCCACAGCATTGTTCTTGCAGTCTTGGTTGCAGTAACACAGGCGATATACACGCGGCTTTCCATGGGTCCCAAGGGTACGATTACACCAACCGAGGCGTCATTCTCCGAAGAGATGGCAAAAAGCTTCGATGTCCAAGCCCGCTATGTACTCCCCGGTGTTATTGGGGTTGTGTCGTACTTTGTTGTAGCCGCGGCACCACTCTACTGGGTAACGAGTAACCTCTTTATGATTGGGCAGGAGTTTTATGTGGGGCGACGTTTCCACGGGAAGATTCCGATGTAGGGGTATGTATTTTGGAGCAGCGCGTTAAGCTGCCCCGTGAGATACAGATGCTGGTTTAGAACCAATTCAAGTATTACGACACGTCGCGGTACCGTCGTAACGTTGCTACGAGTTTATCTCATAGGGTATAGTGCCCTCCATGCACGACATGGTTGAAACCATTCTTGGAGAACTACTTGCGTCGATGGGGGTTACCGATGCCGTCGTTACACGGTCCGAAGTTGCCGGGCAGATGATTTTTTCAATACAAACATCGGAGGCGCGCGCCCTTATCGGTGGTCACGGCGATACGATACATGCGATTGATATGTTGGTAAAAAAGATTGCCGAGAAACGCGTGCCAACGGAAGGCGCACAGGATCTCCATTTCCTCATCGACGTAAACGACTACCGCGTAAAACAAATTAAAGATTTACAGACCAAGGCGCTGATGATGGCAGAACGAGCTCGCAGTTTTCAATACGATGTGGAGCTTTCGCCAATGAGTGCATACGAACGTCTTATTGTTCACACTACCCTACAAGACGAACCGAATGTAAAAACAGAGTCCTTGGGTGAGGGGCGGAACCGACGCGTTGTCATCAAGTACGCAGCTGCCGAGGCCTAGCAGCTCGCTGAATACGCTACCCCCATTGCATCGTAGTAGGTGCAGTCCCCCGTTTCTGTATTTCGTACTACGTTTGTTGGATTTTGAGTTCGAGCTTGAGTCGTGCCTGTATTTGTTGTCGCACTTGAAGCGCCCGATGATCCTCCGGAGCTATTCACACCACTTATTTTGAGCTGCAGAATGTTTGGGTTGATTTGGTTAAGGATGAGCCAAACACTCAGAAGCAATAAAATACCGATTGTTACATCGCCAAGTATTTCTTTTGCGTGTGATTTTTCTCCCCACGCGTCAGAAGACATGTACTGATACCCTGCATACGCAATTCGAAGCACTGCGAGAATTGCTCCGATAGAAAGAGTAACCTTAAATGCGCCGCTGATGAACGTGCTCAGGTCCTGAGGATTCGAGCCGGCATTGCTACCCACGCCGAAAATCTTTTGAAAGTCGGCATCTTTTGTCAGTGGAACGAATCCTTCGGCGGCAAGAACGAGTGCAGGGAGAGCAAAAGAGAGTGCAAAGGCGCAGCTGGAGACAATAAGGTGTTTTCGTTTTGTCATAGATACATTATTCACTGATTCTAAGCAGCCACAGAGACTTATCCGCAGCGTTTCTCCAGGCGAGGTAAGAACCGGTCTCATCAGTTGCGGGATCTTCTACGTCGTACTGTGTTCGCGTGTCGGGGACAAAGAAACGTTCTGCGGTACCCTCAGCTGCCTCAATTTTCCACCAGACATCGATTGTATGTGTTGCCCCTCCGTACCAGTTCGTCAGGTACGGGGATGCGGGTGCTGAAGTTGGTACCGCGCAATATGCAATGAGTCCCACGCCGGGGGCCCAAACACATTTGTCTGCAGTGGTTGCAATCGGCAGTTTAACGGCGTTTGACGTTCCTGCTTTTACATACAAAGACAGCGTGCCTGCGCCGGCAACTCCGTAAAGAAACGCATCTCCCGTATCGTGATAGGTAAGTGTGAGGCCGGGGAGATTGCCAACAAGCGGCTTCATAACACCTGCAGGACTCACTATAAATGAGTACCCGACAACATCGTCTGCTGCATTTTGTGTGAGTACTACCCGACCGTCCGAGAGTGCCTGCGCTCGCCATTGGTACAGCGGCAAGGAAACCATTTTTTTAATCGAGGTACCCTTCCAAAGCGATGATACCCCAACAGATCCTCCTTCAGGCAGGCGGGTCATAAAGAAGATGCCTTTCGATGTTGGTTGATTGTTTGGTGCGTCAATCGCCACAATATTCTGCGGAAGATATGTACCCTCGAGTGTGTTTGGTGTGGAGGTGGATGTGATAACAGTAGTGGTAGCGATAGTGGCAGCAAAAGTGGTAACTGAGCCTGCATCATTCGTCGAGCGTAAGATAACATCCCCCGAGCGACTAAAGAGTGCTTCGCGGACCTTCGGTACGAGTGTGTTGGTGAGGCGTTGGATTGAACTTGTATCAGGGGCGGCACGCAAAATATTTCCAGTTGCTCGCTCAGCGATGTACACGGTCAGTCCTCCCGGACCGAATCCAAATCCTGCAATGGGGGATTTCGTTACATGCCACAAACGCGGCGCACGCTGTCCTGTAGAGGCCGGGGTAGTCTCCGAGGAGTCCGTGATTATGTTTTGATAGGTGCTGCCGACTTCACCAGTAAAAGATGCGGCATCCTCACCACGCCCCGCAATAAGATTGTCTGTTTCGGCCGTTTTGTTTTTAATAAAAAAATACCAACCGCCAAAGCCACCAACAATAGCTACAAGAAGTGCGGCTGTAACGAATTGGATAATTTTATTCATGATTATTGTCCTGTGAATGGATCCCCCACTACGCCGCTACTACCACCGGCGATTGAACCGAACGTTACATTCCATGTGCCGCGTGCATCAAGTTGAAAGTTTTTTGTGTGTGTGAGTGACACCTCAATCTGAGCCGGACCTCCTGCCGGGCCAGCATTTATGGTAATTGTATTGGGTTGTTCGCTATTTGGTTCGATAGTAGTTCTATTCACGCGCCAAATGTACGAAAAAAGTTTATCGTTGGCTCCTGTGGCCTGGGCAAAATACGGAATTGCTGCGAATGATACTTCGGTCTCAGATACGATTGAGCGGGCGGTGAGTGCATTATGATACATGACACCAAAGAGCGGGTGGTCAAAGTACAGACGCACAACTGGCTCTGCGGCGTTAATCACAACAGAGCGCTCCGCGCCAATAGTTTTATCCGAAGTTGTCACGCTGACCGAAATAGTACTTGTATCGACAAACTCAGCGACGGGAATAGAGAATGAACTTTTTCCCTTTCCGGACATAACAACCTGCCCCTCCTGCTTCCATGTAAAAACAAGTTGTGACGCGGGGAGTTCGACGCCTTTTTGTGTGAGATGCGGGAGGGCGTGGAGTGTGAGCACGGAGCCTCGACTGGGGAGGTGTCGCCCACGATATAGCCCGGGGGCAAACGAATTGGATTCCCACAAGAGATCCACCGAAGAAGGTGCAATTGAAATTGAGGCCATTTCTTCAAGGCCGGCAACACTAACAGTCATGTCGATGCGCTCTCCTGCGTTCGGTGCAGTAGTTCGATAGATGGTCTCACCCTCCCCCGTGAGCACAACAACACCATTATTTCTCCACGTAATTTCTCGCTCCGAAAGGTCGACGAGCGGATTTTGTATGGTGAGCGTAACGGGCTGAGCGGGGGCTGGATACTGCGGGGCAACGGCTATATAGAGAGAGGGACCAATATCGAGCGCGAGTACAGGTGTGGCGACAACAAGCACGAGAAACGCAGCGAGATATTTCATACAACTCCAGGAGCGAGCGGGGGTTCAGCTACAGGAGGCGTTGCTGGAGCGACTGCAACAGGAGCGGGTATCTCAGCAACAGCCGCAACGGGGGTTTCTGCTTCGAGGGCTGCGGAGACCGCCGCAGAAACGGGGGTTGGTGCAGCGATGGCAGCACGCTGTTGTTCAACCGCGGCGGTACGAGCATCGCTTGCTACCTGGAGATCTTGTTTAGCTTTCTTTATTGCGAGAATCTGAGACGGGTCTGATGTGATGATTTGATCCTCTGTGTAGGAGGCAATCACCTTGATTGCCACGTGCTTGAGGCCGGCAAAGAAGATACCTTCTCCCACATCGGACTCAAGCAAGAGATATTTTTCTTCGTCGGAGAGTTTGAATGTTTGCTGCACAAGGTCAACCGACGTCGGCGATTGTCGAAGCAACATTTGAATAGATGAGTTCGTAATCATCGGCACACCGTACGGTGAGTTGAGAAAGTCGGACACGTCTTGTGTGATGGTGGAGATACCGAGGAAGTATTTACGACCACGTTTTGCGATTGAGAACAGGAACGATGCCGTGTCTTCAGAGCGCATCATCCACCACGCCTCGTCGATGATGAGGAGTCGCTTGCGAAGTTCTTTACGCACTGTGTTCCAAATGTGGTGCGTAATAATGTACATCGCGACTGGCTTCAAGTCGTCTTCCATGTCGCGAACTGAGAAAACAACAAGCTTCTTGTTCATATCCACGTTGGTCGGACGATTCATAAAGCCCGACCATGTTCCCTTTGTGTACTTAGACAGTCGCTGCACGAGAGATTCGGAGCCTTCCATGCCGGAAAGCACGAGTTCGAAGTCTGAGAGAAGCGGTGGCTCAACCGCAGCAAAATTCGCGTCAGCAGTAATGTCTTTGAGGGCGTACGTTTCCGTAATAGCTCGGTCAATTACCGCATCTTCTTCTGGTGTGAGGCCACCGAGCATGATGCGAAACAGTCCGACGAGCGTGATGATGTTGTTACGAAGCACATCAGACGGTGCCTCGTCTTCTCTCGGGATGGGAAGGTCGAACGGATTGATATGGTGTTCGGACGAGAGCGAAATATTGAAGTAGCGACCACCGACAGTCTCTGCAAGGTATTCATATTCTCGTTCAGGGTCGATGACAATTACTTCGGTATCGAACATGAGTGAGCGAAGAATCTCAAGCTTCGTCGTGTAGGACTTACCCGCACCAGATTTAGCAAACGTTACCGAATTGTAGTTTTCGAGAGAAAAACGGTCGAAGAGAATGAGTGAGGAGTTGTGTCGATTGATTCCGTAGAGAATTCCCCTGTCAGAGGTGAGGTCGAACGAAATGAACGGAAAGATTGATGAAAGTGGCGCGGAGTTTAGCTTTGTGTGCACATCGAGCTCATCGGTAGAAATTGGAAGCACTGAGCGGAATCCCTGCTCCTGTTGAAAGAGTGCTGGGCGAATGTACACAAGACGACTTTCAAGAATCGAGCGAACCTCGGACTCGGTTTTGTCGACCTCTTCACGGGTGGCACCATAGATTGTCATATACAGACCCACATCGAATATTTTTTCTTGCGCTTGCTGGAGCGAATCACGCAGCTGTTCAAGGTCGGAATACGCGGTGTCGAGCATCGGGTCGCGCACCATTCCCTTCTCTTCTCGAGTAGAAATCTGGCTCTGGACCTCGGCAACCTTCTTCTGAAACTTACGGAGCATTTCGTTCGTATCCATCGGATGGATGAAGATAGAAATGTCGATAACCTTGTCCATGTTAATGATTGGTGCAAACCACCCAGTTGTGAGGAATCGTGGGTACGAAATAACGAAGAACGTTCGCGCAATTTTCTCTCCCAAATCAAGTTCGTGAGAACTTATTTTGAGTGCGTGCGGCGCAATTACGTCTTGCAGGTCCAGTACGCCAGTTTGGTAGATTTCGTCTGGAAGAACCGGGAGCACATTGGGCCCCTGCTCTGGCTTCTTATTGAAAATTGATTCGAAAAGTCCCATAGATTACTGTTGTGAAAGTGACATCGGTTTTGAGTCTTCACCTGGATTGAACATCTTATAGAGCAACTCAATTGCCTCTTCAGTGCCGAGTTGCACGGTGCGTACACCCGTGCGCACAAGGCCTTGTTGCACTATCGAGATTCGTTGTTCAAGCTGCGTTGCCTGTTCTTCGAATGTTCGGTTCTCCTCTGCGGCGTTGGCCTTTTTTTTACTGAACGGATTGAACGAAGACCCCTTCCCTGTTTGAATCACCGCTGGTGTGTACGGGACCACGACAAAGAAATTCTTCGTCATAATATTTGCCGCCTCGGTGAAGCTCCGAATGAACTCAATATATTCGCGTATTTGGATACGCATGAGGTCGTCGAGTTGACCTTTGTAAGCTTCTTCGAGTGTTGCGACATACGGGCGAATATCGAGCTGACGCGACTGTACGAATATCTGGCAGGAAAAGTCGAGCGAGTTCAGAAAGTTCTGGAACTGCACGATGAACGCTGTCTGCTCATCTTCGGATTTCAGCGCAAAGTTAATCGATGAGGCGAGCAGTATCGCACGCAAGCCATTGTCTTTCATTACCACAATACCGTCGCGCACTTCTTTAATCGGCACAAACTCCTGTGTCGATTTATTGTCGTTGCGGGTATTTGATCCTGCTTGCGGCATATAATTATTGTGTGAGCGATTTCAGTGCCTCGCGTGGCGTGCGGATACCAAGCGTCGCTTCCTGCCTGTCTACAACGGAACGGTCTCGTTCGTTGCCAACCCCTGCAGCAATTCGCTCCTTAATGTCGAGGCTCCAGGCAAGTTCGTGTAGGCGACTATCCGAGAGTTTCGGAACATACAGGTTTTCCTGGGGTAGTGTGGGGTTTTGTCGCGAATCGTTCATGCGCTTTTTTGTCTTGTTGTTCCAAAGATAGAGTTTTGTATGAACGAGATAGAAAAAAGATGTTTCAAGCGCAATCATGAAGGGGCGGCCATTGTATTGCATAAACGCGAGCGCAACCGCAAACCCCATTACCCCGATAAGGAGCGGTGCCGCGATTAAATGAGGCAATAATCGCCATACAAGGTATGAGAGACCAAGTCCGCCAGCAATATAGACGAACTGTTTGAATGTGAACGGTCCGAAGATCTTATCTTCGACCTCAATGAATTGAGGTACTTGGAACTGCATGCAGTATCAGTATACCCCGTGAGATATACAGACCGACGTGTCAAACGACTCCAATATGTTTATAGAATTGTGGCGGGATTCTCTAAGAGCTCGTCGATTTTCTTGGCAATCCGATGTTCGAGTGCTTTACAGTTGCTCGCGATAGGGGTCCCCGGTAATTGTTTTGCGTTCGTGGCTTGCGGTTGTGGCGTACGTCGGCGCAATTTGTGCACGAACTGACTTTTCTTCTGGGGCAGGTGCGGGTGGAGTTGCAGGTAGGACGGGAGTTGCTGCAGCAGGAGTTGTTGGTGTGGACTCGGGAGCAGCGGGTGTGGCAGCAGCGTCAATTTCCTGCGCACGCACAGCCTCAACATCCGAAATTGCTTCTTGCACAGCGCTCGGATGGCTTAGTGCGCGCTCCATTTCCCCCCGAATCGGACTAAACACGATTTCGGAAACAGAGGAGGCGAGCTGAATTGCCACCTCCTCTGTTACACCGAGGTCTTTTTGGAGGTGAGACGTGAGCTCTGCAACCTGCTGGAAACCGAGCAGCGTGAGCATGACGTTGTTTTCGAGTAACTGGTACTGATCGACATGGAGTTTGTTACTTTCTGCCAGGTCGCGCATGTGTTTTTGCACGTCGGCCGATGTAATCGCGTCTTG
The DNA here is from genome assembly GCA_964471165.1 of uncultured Candidatus Saccharibacteria bacterium. GTDB lineage: Bacteria > Patescibacteriota > Minisyncoccia > Phycocordibacterales > UBA2100 > UBA10103. The sequence goes on along the minus strand of CAYYEX010000002.1, from coordinate 94,980 downwards.
AACGACTTTCGGTAGCGTTCCAAAACGTTCTGCGAGCGCCTTATTCAAGTCGATGTTGTTTGTGTCTGGTTCCATAGAGTGATTGTGCTACGACTCCTCTTTCTTTGCCGCTGCCTGGATGCCCTTCACCGCCTCTGCGATACTCTCCGCCCCGGTCTTCTTTTTGAACGTTGCGTCCATGTGATGTTGAATCACGTGTTCTCCTGCATGCCCACCGAGGATACCGGCCTCCTTCCTCGAAAGGCCCTGTACTCCCCCTGCAACTGCCTCTTCCGCCGTTTTTATCTTAGCGTTTCCAAGCTTTTGTACCTCGGCTGCGTTCGGAACGGCCTCCGCCTTTGTCTTGGCAGTTGCAAGGGTTCCTTCTGCTGATTGAACTCCTGCATTACGCTCTGCAAGTTCACGGGCCGCTTTTTCCTGACGCTTAAGCAGTTCCGTACGTGGAGCCTCGATTTCTTTTTTGAGTGTGGTGATTCGCTCTCGAGCGTCAGCGATATGGGCGTCTTGTTGTTTGATTGCGGTTTGTCGCTCAGCGCGGCGGGCCTCGAGTTGGCGTACATGATTCTCGCGTGCTTGACCCGAGAGTTCCTCCGTCTTTTTCACCATTTCGTTAATTGCACTGTCGTGACCGCCAACGATTTCGCTCTTTCTTTGTTCAATGACATGGACTTCGGTTTGTGCCTTATCCATATCTGGGGCACGTGCAATTGCGTTCTTTGTAACTGCCTCCTCAACCTCACGGACGAGTTCAGGGTTTTGCGAAGCGGCCTGCTCGGTCTTTGCCTTTTCAAGTTCGAGTTTTGCGGTCTCGAGGTTCTTTGCTGCCTCATCGAGTTTCGTATTGTTTGCCGCCTGGATTTCCTCTGAAGCCTGTTTGCGCATTTCTTTCTTGTCCGCTTCGGTGAGCTGCATTGCCTTTGCCTTTGCCTCCGCTGCCTTAGCACGGTCTTCCATCGAACCAGCAAAGCTGCCTTTCTTCTCTCCCGCGAGGACGCCCTTGAGACCGGCACTTCCTGCGAGCGCTTTTCCAAGTGCGGTATTAAGCGGGTTGAAGCTGCTCTGTGCACCCTTGTCGAATGCAGCTTTTTGCTTGCGGATGCGCTCCACCTTGTCCCAATCTTTTTGGTCCTGCGTTGCAATTGCATGCAAGCGCGCCTTTTTCATACGATCGTCCGCGTTGTTCGCAAGCGCTTGGGACGCACGGCCCGCCGAAAGCTGAGCGAGGCGCGCCGCACCGCGGGTACCAAGAGCGAGTGGTACTCCAGCAATCATTTGACCTACTTTTATGCCGCTAATTGAACCTGCGAGCGAGCTTGAGAGACGGAACGAGATGAACAGGAGACCTGTGCCAAGAATGTAGACGAAGAGCACCTTCCAGCCGTCGGCGAGCACCTGTTTAGTCGGGTCGGTGCCGAGAGCGCCCAGTGTGTCGGCCGGATTGACCGAAGTGGAGGCAGTTTGCATGATAAGAATCGCAATCGAAAGAAATATCATGAGTAGTGGCGCGAAGGCGGCGTTGTTGATGAGTGACTTCCACCAGTTGCTCCACCCGAACTCACTCGCTTCGAAGTTCGGTGCAAGATAGGTGGCGTATGCAATCGGAGCGGTGAGCATGAGCACCACGAACATGATGGCCCGCGCAATGATGAGAAACGCGCCGTAGAAAATAACAGCGGCCAAGAGGACTAATATAATGAATCCAAAGAGTCCGAACCCGAAGGCCTTAAGCGCTCCCCCGCTGTTTTCCTGACCGTACACTTGCTGAGCGAGCGCAGAGGTATCCCACACACCTGTTACGTGGAGCGGAGAGAGCACTTTATCCGCAATACTGAATGTGGGGGCACCTGCTCCTGCTGTCTGACTATAGATGGCGTAGGCAATAAAATTCGATGAATCAATGATGATTTTCGTAAACAAAAGACTGAAGTTCATTAACACCGCAATAATGAGCACGCGAGCAACAAGCTTCTTTTGCCCGTACTCTTTGAGTCCGAGAATGAGGCTGATTGCAATGAACGTGAAGATGCCGATTATAAAAATATTTGCGATATCGCGGAAGAATGTCCACCCCCCATCGATGATGGTCATCAATGGGCCGCTCAGCGTTGCCTTGAAATCGATAATGACGTGATTCACGCCGAAGTCGAAGATAGACCCCGAAAGGCGCAGAATGTTTCCACCGAGCGAGAGCATCATGCGACTTGCGAAGCGTGCGATAGGGCCGGCGATACAGTCCTCAAAGTTCCACTTTAATATCGAGCAGCCCGCAGGCTTTTGGATGGCGTTTTCGGCTGCGACTTTTTCGAGTTTTGTGGGGTCCACCACCCCTGTTTCCGGGTCGAGAGTGGCGTCTGCGGTGACCCTTGTAATATCTCCACCAGTCGTGAGCCATGTTGCGCCATTTGCGGTACGAGTGTCGTTAGCTCTCTGTAGATACCCAAACTCGGTGTCACCCATGCTATTGATAATTCCCACCAGCGCTGTCGCACTGCTACCCTGCATAGTCGGTCTGCCCGCAGCGACGAGCTGCTCATTCACTTTGTTGAGGTAGTCCTGCCCCGACATGTGCTTTGCTTGGGCACTTGCAATCGAGGCACTGCCGAGCATAAGCACGAGTCCCAGGAGGAGTGCGATGCAGAAACTTTGGATTCGTGAGAGAGAAATAGTCATATTGTTAAGGCGTTGGACATGCGGCAGCGTTTCCGCTCCAGCACGAGGTCCAGGCATCTTTGTTCGATTGAACTTCGATGTTGCACCACCCAACAGGCTCGGCTGCAGCCCAACCATCGAATGTCGTTGAGAGAAGCGTGGTCATACTTTGCGTGAGTGCTTGCTGGTTCGTCTGTGCATCGTTCTTTTGTTGTGCATTATGTGGGTTGAGCGCAGCTAGTTGCGCGAGCGCCGCAGTTTGTGCTGCTTCTGTAGGGTTCGCGCGCAGCGCCGTAATCATTGCGTTTAGACGGGTAATGATTTGATTCGAGGCGTTGAGGTTTGTAACCGTTGCAGTGGCGAGAGTGCGCACGTTCGCATCGATTACCTTTTGCGAGAATGCAGTGGAGGTGGCGATGGTAAGCGTGCCGCCTGATACTCCCGTGCATGTAGAGCCAGAAATAGTTCCCGACTGACAGATTGCCCCAGCAATCGACGTGAAGCATTGTGCTTCTTTTGTACGAAGCGACGCATTTGTTTGTGTGAACATAGATGCGGTCGAAGACATAACCGCGTTGTACTGCTGCTCAAGTGCAAGCGCACCCTGCAGAATACCGACCGTGACGTTTGCATTTGCTTCTGTGTAGGCTGTGCCCGCACCTTGCGCAACCTGTGCCATGTATGAGAGTGCTCCACCGAGTGCCTGTGTAATAGCGGAAAGGCCACCCGATGTTCCGGAAGTTCCTGGTGTGAGTACCTGGTTGGTAACACCAAGGTAGAGTCCGTCGACCATCTCTCCAATGTCGTCGGCTTCTTGTGCCTGTTTATACGAGGACTGCACCGACTGAATCCCCTGTTGAAGTACAACTTGCCCAGGTGTATCTGTAATATGGAAACCGTTCTCATCTTCGTGCCAGACGTCGTATACACCTTGCCCGGCGTTGTAACGCTGCATGTTTTTATAGACTTCGTATTGACCCTGCCCAATGACCGCGCCGTAGCCTAAGTCTGATGCGGAGAGGACGCTGCATGCAGGGTCATCGGCGACTGCATTAAATCCGTCCCAGTAATTTCCAATCGGAACACCACTATACACAGCGTTGAGGTCACCCGTGTATTCACAAATAAATGCCGTCCGAGGATCGCGCGAGGCACTGTAGCCACGAGCAATTGCTTGTTTTACTTTCCCTTGCACGGTAGGACTAAAGTTCGAAAGGCTGTCATTTTTGAGATACCGCAGGACGGTCTTATCGCTCAATTGCACCTCTTCCTTTCCAAGCTCGCGTGATGGATATGCGTTGAATCGGGTCAGTGTTTGGTTGTCGACACTTGCGAGAGCTGCTTTTCGTTTAGTGGTCGCTAGCACACGCAGTACGCATTCTTTGTAAACCAGTAACCCGGTGTTGAGCTCTACTGCATAGTCGGCAACGGGGACGTACGGACCACCAAGTGGAACTTGAGAGCCAGCACTTCCCGTCGCCTGTCCATTTTTGCTGCACGTAAAAACGTCGTCAGCCGCTGAAAAAGCTACTATCGGTGAGAGCCCGGTGCACAGAATAGTGATTGCTATGAGAAATTTCTTTTTCATAGCTCTTTTTTCGCGTAGTAGGAACGCATGCGGTTGAACGAGTCGTAAATACCCTGCTCTTTTTCGTTGTATGTGCGCAGCAGTGCAATTGATGCATACGGGTCGTCGGCGTGACCGGCGAGACCGTCGAGAACGGAGGCGAATGCGCGCAGCGAGTTTAGCAAGTCTCTGTGATAATTGACCGCATCGCGGGGGACGGTGAGCAAGGAGGCACTCGCCGCACTTGAGCGGTACTTGTTTGCAGCATCTCTCAGTTGCTCAAGGTATTTAGAATCGCTTGTTTCCACATAGCGTCCATAGATTTCATATTCAGCTCCAGGAATAGAGGCGAGTGGCTCGAGCGCCGATTGCAATTCTGCGCGGTATGTGCGCACACGCTCACTTGAGGCATCAGCATCTGTTGCAAAGTCTGTAATCTCGAACGCTTCGTAGGCCACTGCTGCTTTCATATACGAGCCAATTTTTTCTGCTGCTGCGCGCAAATCTGTTTGTGTGTAGTTACCACTTGCACGGATTGAGTCATAGGTGCCAAAAATCTCGCCCATTACCATCGGTCCGATGAGCGCGAGATGGTCGGTCGATGTCGCTGCACTCGCGTCGGTCTCGGTCGTCTGGCCAAGGAGCAGCATTTGCTGCTGCCAATCTGCACTCTCATCGGCATTCGTGGTATCTACCACTGCGGCCGCAACAACAGGGGGTGAAACTGGGGGGCGTATGGTTGCTACAACGCGCGCCGTCGTAACACCGCCAAGCACGAGAACGGAAACGAGAGCGGTCATCGCAATAGGAGAAGAGCCGCCGAGTATCGCGCGTAATTTCTGCACACTAAAAGTATACCTCGGCGATTTGTGCAATCGTGGCTCAATCTCGGGAAAAAATGGGATATCTGTCAGTTATGACGGAAGCTAAAAACGGAACCAGGGTCAGTTTCTTCGAATGTGACATTGAGTGCTGAAAACAGTGTAACCATGCCGACGAACGCTCGCGTGTATGAGTCGGCCTTGTTGTTGTATGTGGTAATAGCAGCAATAAATGCCTGGTCTTCGGTTGCATCAGGTATGCGGCTGAGCGCCTCACCAAGATGAAGATAGGATTCTCCGAGCGTATGGTGGGCAGATTCGACCGAGGGCGGAACATTTTGGATTGCAAGAATACTCTCTCCGAGCGCAATATAGCGGGTGCCAAGGTTACGTACGGGGACTCCAGCGGAGGGTTCGGTGCGGTGGTTAATCTGATTAGTGAGTGTTTGAGCCATATTTGGGTTCACGGCGGCGAAACCCTTAATTCGCGAGCCGATTTCGTTGCCGTATATATAGAGAGCCTGTTGCTCGGGCGTCTTCACTTTTTGTGCCGGGGCTGCGATAGCAGGGGCGAACGAAAAGGCACCCATCAATTTTTCAAATGTTTTATCTGCCTGTGCAGAAGCGTTCGACGTAGTTTCATGCTGCAGTTGTGCGAGCATTGCGTTGTAGTCAAACACACCATCATCTTTTGCAGGCGCGTTTGCGGGCTTCTTTGTCGCCGATGTTGTTGCGACAGGAATCACGAGAGTCTCCGGGTTATTATCGGTCTCAACTAGCGGTTGTGCTTGTGTTGGTTGCTCAGAAATCGAGTCGGTGGGCTCGATGTATCCCCCGACAGTTTCCCACGATGCACTTGCTCCATTCGGGGTGACGGCACGCTGACGTTCAATAAAATACAAGCCAACGAGTACAAAGATGACCGCGACGGAAAGCGTCAGGAACACCGGGTGCTTCATTATTCAAAGTATAACGCACCCGTGTCCATCAATGTCGTATACTGTACGTATGCGCACAATCGCAGGAATGCTCGCGGGTGTACTCCTTCTTTTGGCACCGACCGCTGCCGTTGCGCAAACGAATCCGTTCGGCGGCCCTATTACGCAGATTATTTTCTGCTACAACCAGGCGATTTGGACCACGGTCGGCCCGCCGGTGGGTGGTATTTACATCTGGACGCCGTCAACCGTAACGTATCCATTCGGTCCACCGGCGCATACCGGACAATACCTACTGGGCCTGTATGGTGCTCCATACTACTGCCTCGTCTCTATCGTACCGATTATCGTCTACGCTGGAATCTCCATTACGATGATGGGGAGTAGTCAATGAAAAAGGATGCCTGCGCATCCTTTTTCTTTAGACTACTCGGCCGGAGCGATGTCCCGCAAGCTTGCGGGACCGCGAGGCGTGGTCAGAGAATTTTTATTGCGACGGCAATAAAAATATCTGTGACCGAGCCAATAAAAAAGTCACCCACTCACCCAACAAGCGCCCTCGTGATTGCCTTCCACTGCTCTACCCCAATATTTTCCGCGCGTGCTTTTTCCGGAATGCCGGAGAGTGCAAGTGCAGCGAGGGTTTTTTCTTTTCCAAATACAACGGCGAGATTGTTTGACACAAACTTTCGCTTTGATGCAAACCCTGCATGCACAACACGAAAGAAGTCATTCTCCGAAATCGTGTTGAAGAAATCTTTTGTAACGTCTTCGATTACGAGAATGGCCGAATCCACTTTTGGCGGAGGGGAGAAATGTTTCTTTGAGACTTTTTCAGCGATGTGTGCCTTGCCGTACGCTTTCACAGAGAGTGAAAGAATGCTTTCCTTCTTACTCGTCACTCGTTGTGCAACTTCTTTCTGCACAAGGAGCGCGAGTGCGCGTGGCTGACGTGCAGCTGTCAAAAACTGTCGAATAATTTCTCCGGTGATGTAATACGGAATATTTGCAGCGACCACATATTCGCCAGACAAAACAACACCGTCTGCTCCGCTCGCGAGCCTCAGCGTCACACTCGCCGTATGTCTAGATACGACTCGTGTGTCGCTTTCTCCGCGGCTCGCATCCGGCGTCGTTTTCTCAGGCTCGACTACGACGTCGCGGACGTCCCCTTCGAGGAGTCTGAACTTGCCGGTGCCAATTTCCTCGGCAAATGTCTCGCGTAGGCGCACCACGAGTTCAGGGTCCTTCTCAACCGCCACAACGGGCCCCAGAGTAAGTAGTTCACGGGTGAGGATTCCCTTTCCAGGACCAATCTCAAGATATCGCTCCCCTTCACGCAACGGCACAGCGTGCGCGAGCGCTCGTGCTGCCCACGAATGAATGAGGAAGTGCTGGCCTAATTTGGCTCCGGTGCGGCTCATGCCTTAACGAATAACATCTTCATCGTCGAGAAGCGAGCGTTTTCGTGTGACGGGAGCAAGGAGGCGAGCGTCGATGTCGTCGATGAACTCGGAGGCAATTGCGTATTCGCGTGAGCCGTATTTCATCCGCTCACTCGCATACGAGAGAAAGAGGCGGTTTCGTGCTCTCGTGAGAGCCACGTAAAACAGTCGACGCTCCTCTTCTTCATCGCGCCCGACGTCGTTCTGACGGATAGCGGGAAAGAGCCCTTGTTCGAGTCCGGTTATAAAAACAGCATCAAATTCTAGTCCCTTTGATGCATGCACCGTCATGAGCGAAACCTGCTCCTGTTTTTCTTCTAATTCATCCTGGTCGCTCTGCAGGGCAGCTTCCTCGAGCATTTTTTCCATGCCTTCGATGGGCAATTCAAAGTCGAACTTCGTCGCAAAGTTTACGAGCTCTTGCACGTTTGCCAGTCGCTCCCTCCCCTCTTCAGACTTTCCGAACATCGATTCCATGCCCGAGATTTCAAGTGCAAAGCGAACAGTTTCGGATGCGGGCAGTGTGTTGATTGCGTGCGTGATTTTTGCCAGCAGTGCGCGGAATGCAGCAACCTTTGCGGCAGTTGCGCCGGAAAGCTCGCTGTCCTTACCCTCAAACATTTTTTCAAGCGTCACTTTTCCGATGCCGCGAGGAGGAACACCAACGATGCGCATAAGATCAATACGACTCTGCGGATTCATCGCCGCACGAAGATATGAAAGCATGTCTTTTACCTCTTTTCGTTCGAAGAACCGTGTGCCGAGCACACGGTACGGTACACCGTGTCGAATCATTGCTTCTTCAAGAGTCCGAGACATAAAGTTCTCGCGATACAAAACTGCAATTTCGCTCGGCTTTGTTCCAGCTTCTATGAGTTGCGCCGCTGACTGTGCAACGAACCACGCTTCATCCACTTCATTTTTCGCACCGTAGAGCGATATGGGTTCCCCTGTTGCGTTATCGGTGTACAAAACTTTCGGCTTTCGGTTCTTGTTCTTCTCAATGACCGCGTTTGCGGCAGAGAGGATAGTGCGGGTGGAGCGGTAGTTTTGTTCAAGTGTCACAACTTTTGCCCCTGGATAGGTAAGCTCAAACTCCATGAGGTGCGCAATATCCGCTCCACGCCAACTGTAAATATTTTGGTCGATGTCTCCGACGACACAAATATTCTTCTTCTCCCCCGCAAGGAAGCGAGCGATTTCGTACTGCGCTTTGTTAGTGTCCTGGTATTCATCGATGGTGATATGCGACCATCGATTAGTAAGAAGCCCGCGCACTCGCTCGGACTCGCGCAGGAGTCGCAATGTTCGGAACAAGAGGTCGTCAAAATCGAGTGCTCCCTCGTCGCGCAGCGCCTTTTCGTAGTGTTCCCACACTTGGGCAACAGTGCGCTCGCGGAAACTTTTCGGACTCGCAGCGTAGTCGCGCTGCGACACGCCATCGCCCTTTTCCCGCGAGATTGCCGAAAGAATACTGCGCGGGGGCCACTGTTCAACCGACATCTTTTCGAGTGCCACTTTAACGGCCCGTGTGCTGTCGTCGCGGTCCCAAATAGTGAACCCACGTGGCAAATCTGCTTCCTCGTGGAATTCGCGCAAAAGACGCACCCCGAGCGAATGGAATGTAGAAACAGTTGGCATGCCCCTGTCTGGGGGCAAAAGTCCGCGGATTCGCTCGCGCATCTCTCCGGCGGCCTTGTTGGTGAAGGTTACGGCAAGAATCTGTCGGGCGGGAACCCCAGTCTCAATTAAATGTGCGATTCGGTGGGTGATTGTTTTCGTCTTTCCCGCCCCCGCCCCTGCGATGATTAAAATTGGACCCGCAAGGTGTCCGGCGGCGTCTTTTTGGCGGTCGTTGAGCTCGTCAAAGTATTGCACGGGTGCACTATAGCATGGCTATAAATCAGGGTTTTTCGGATTTTCGACGGATAGCCTTACCCAGAGCCCTCGATTGACAAAGAGGCTATCCACCACGGCAATCAAATGGGTGTTGACGGATACTGTTTCTAGGGCTTGGTTGACAAAAAAGCTATCCACTGCGATTCCCTTTTATGAATTGACTATGAATGCTGCATTGGCTACCGTTAACAAGTCGATGGTAACCAGCAATTTCCGAAGTGGACGAATCCTCCAAATCTGAGGTTTTAAGCCACTTTCCAGCCTGTCTGCCCGCGCCATCGCACAAATCGACCTACGCCACTTCGCCTCCCCGGAAAATTGCGGACGTACCGCGAGTTCGGACAGGCACACATAAGTGAATCGGTCGGCAAAAATTGACGTATTTTGGCTCAAAATAAGGATTCTTTGGCTAAAAAGCCGAAGCGGACATACCGCAAATTCAAATCCGCGCAGGCGGCGGCATCGTTGATTTCTATGATGATAATCATCGGTGCACTGCTCCCCTCTACTGCACGGGCAGGAATCTTCGCTGACATCATTTCTGCTGTCAGTAATTCAATACATGGCAACGTTGCGGAGGCGGAAAGTGTCTCCGGTGCTGGAAACAGCCAGACCATGCCGCTTCCAAAAGCAACTTTAAACCCGGGTCAGGACACGGGCGGAGGAGACATAACTATTATCGATGATTCTGCACTCGTCTCTGACGACGGTCCGTCAGGTTCATACTCACGACCGAAGAACTCAACTATCAGCACCTACGTGGTCCGCGAGGGAGACACGGTTTCGGGGATTGCTGAATTGTTCGAAGTAACGCCAAGCACGATCCTTTGGGCAAACGACCTGACAAAGGGAAGCAAGCTAAAGGCGGGGCAAGTTCTGACCATTCTTCCGGTTACCGGAGTGAAATACACAATCCGAAAGGGTGACACCCTTGCATCGGTTGCCAAGAAGTTCGACGGAGACGTGACCGAAATCGTCAACTACAACAGCATAGAAGACGGCACCCTCGCGGTTGGGACCGAGCTCATCATTCCGAACGGTGAAATTACCGCTCCAGCGCCGACTCCGGCGAAGAAAATATCGGTCGGCGGCAAGAAAGTTACGACCACCATTTCAGCTGGCTACTACTCCTCTCCGCTCAAGAGCTACGTAAGGACGCAGGGTATTCACGGATATAACGGCGTTGACTTGGCTGCCCCGATGGGGACATCGATTTACGCTGCAGCTGAAGGAGATGTGATTGTTGCAAAACAAGGAGGCTACAATGGCGGATACGGAAGCTATGTAGTTATCCAACACGACAATGGTTCTCAGACACTATACGCACACCAGACGACAGTTGTTGCGAGTGTTGGTCAACACGTAGTGAAGGGTCAACTCATCGGTACGGTCGGAAACTCAGGTCGTGTATCAGGTCCGACAGGGCATCATCTACACTTCGAGATTCGTAACGGAACTCGAAATCCATTTTAAACCCGCTCGAGAGAGCGGGTTTTTAGTATGAGATGAAGCGCGCGCTTACCAGTGCGTTCCACAAGTCGGTGCGGAGTTTCGATTCCTTTGCAATCTCCTTTTCATCAGTTGCGCATGGTGTCGGTGTCGGTTCAAACACCAAATAGAAATCCGTAAACTCTTTGACTTGCGCGGGATTAACTCCCTGCGGGCTCGTAAACTGTTCGAGTGTTTCTGCGGTCCATGTGGTGTTGGATTTTTCCACTGCGTCTTTACGAATTTGATAGAGAGCACCTAACTCGCAGTTGTTTTCGGTAAACATGTGCAGCACGGTACCCGGTCCTTTTTCGCTTTCGTCTCGCGGAACATATGTCATCTTCTTGAGTGAAGTGGGAATCGTGAGCGATATACCGTACTCTGACAAGTTAAAGGTCCGCGTTGCGGATTCCGCTTTGTTGCTCTGTAGATAGAGATATCCCGCGATTACCAGCGCAATAACAACGACGACGGTGAGAATCTGTTTGTTCATATGTTTTGTGATGTTGAGTTGATGTAATTTACTGCATGCTCGGCGCGAGCGTGTTCACTGCATTGTTGTTGAGATAGAGCTGCACCTGGCTCACAGTAGCAAATTGTTTTGCCGTTTCCTGAATTTGAATCTCCGTACGTGGGTCGTCGCAGATGCCCGCCATGCCCGAGAGTGCTCCCGTCAGATAAATGTTTGCAGTTCCGTTGATTACGGTTGCGTGGTCAAAGTGCAGTGTTGCGCTTGTGCGCGCAATGTAATTGAACCATCCATCGATTGTTGTTGTTGATAGGTTAAACAATGAGTTCATCGCTGCCGTGAGTGGCGCGGTTGTGCTTGGAATCTGCGTGCTCACCATAACGACTTTATCGCAACCGCGCGAAATGCCGTTTGAAACCTGTGCGGTGTCGAGCACGGCAAGTAAGATGGATGATGTTGCCGCAGCAGTTTCGGGGATTGTTGTTATTTGTTCAGGAGTGCTCGTGGGGGTCACGGTTGCCAAATCAATACCGACTGAGTTTTGCATCCACATGACTCCTATAAAGACGAGTGCGACAACTGCAATAAGCAGGGTCAGAATCATGTTGCGTGTATGCATGAAGGCACTGTACTCCTCAACTTATGAAGACACAAAGAAGACAAAGCCGCACAAATCTCGCTCCGTGCATTGCAGTGGCTGTAACGGTTGAGCACACTCGATTTGCATACCCCGGGGGGTATATGGTATACATGGCAAATGCAAAGAAAACACGTATCCGCATTAATGGCACATGTAGCACGTGTCGAAGGGCAACTTGCCGCAGTTCGCGTGGCACTCGAGGCAGAAGACTGCGGAAAAGCTGCGCGCACGCTTCTTGCGGCAAGTCGTTCACTCGATAGTGTCCGGGCGACATGCATCAGTGAATTTCTCAGTTCGAAGATTTATGGAGATGCGCCCGTGAAAGACAAAGCACTTCTAGCGGACGTTCACTCACTTATCAAAGCGTAACCGTTATACGTATAAACACACCTATCTATGGGATTCTTCACCTCAGTACCTTCAGTGGCAGTTACAGAAGTAGAACAGAAAATGCAGGGGGAAAGCACGATACTTATCGATGTTCGTAACCCCGACGAATATTCCTCGGGTCACGCGCGTGGGGCGGTAAACTATCCGCTGCCGCAAATTGCTCACTATATCGACAAACTCAAAGGCTATTCTGAGGTCTATGTGATCTGTCAGTCAGGAGGTCGTAGTGCGACCGCAACATCAGCGCTCATCAAAGCCGGCATTTCGGCAGTCAACGTTACCGGAGGAACCTCTGCATGGCGCGCACACGGATTGCCCGTTGCATAATTAATCCGATATGGAAACACAAGCTTCAGTAGCACATCCCGACGTTGCATCATTCTTTGATGTGGACACAAACACGGTTACACACGTGGTGACGGACCCGAGTACAAGACGCGCAGCAATTATAGACAGTGTATTGGATTACGATGCGGCGGCGGGCGTTATCTCGTACAAAAGCGCAGACGCCATTGCAGCTTACGTGCGTGAGCATAAACTAGTCATCGAATGGATTTTAGAAACACATATACACGCGGATCATCTTTCTGCCGCACCATATCTGCAAGAAATAGTGGGCGGTGAGACAGGAATCGGAGAGAACATACTCGTCGTACAAAACACGTTCGGAAAAATATTTAACGCCGGGACCGAATTTGCGCGCGATGGGAGTCAGTTCGACAGGCTTTGGAAAGACGGCGACACGTTTACGATTGGCACTCTACCGGTGCACGTCATCCATACACCCGGGCATACGCCTGCCGATGTGAGTTACATAATCGGTGACGCCGTTTTTGTAGGCGACACACTCTTTATGCCGGACTTCGGTTCGGCGCGTTGCGACTTCCCTGGCGGAAGTGCGGATGCGCTTTACGAGTCCGTACAAAAGTTGTTTCTCCTTCCTGATGAAACGAGAATGTTTATGTGTCACGACTACCTCCCAGAAGGTCGCACCGAATACACATGGGAGACAACCGTCGGCGAACAGAAACGCCTCAACGTTCATGCGCGCATGGGTGTTGACCGCGCAGACTTTGTGCGCGCTCGCAATGAGCGCGACAAGAGACTTGGTATGCCAAAACTCATCATTCCGTCGCTTCAGGTAAATATGCGTGCCGGCATGTTGCCCGAGCCTGAAAACAATGGAATCCGATACCTAAAAATTCCTATTAACACACTGAAATAAATTAAAGACTTCAGCGCGACCTTAAAGGTCGCGCTGTCGGTATTGGAGGGCTTCCAACATATGAGCAGGTTCGATGGTTTCCGATCCCGAGAGATCTGCAATAGTTCGAGCGAGTTTGATGGTGCGGTGGTAACCGCGCGCGGAGAGCTTCATGGTGCGTGCAGCCTGCATGAGCGTTTCTTCTGCTTTCAAAGAGAGACCAGCGAGGGACTCGATTTCCTTTGGGCGCATGTCGGAGTTGGTACTTACTCCTTTTGAGTTTTTAAATCGCTCGTGTTGGCATTTCCGTGCGTACAAGATTCGCTCGCGTGCTTTTGCTGTTTGGTCGTCTGCCTGTTTCTTTTTGATTGCCAAATTTTCGGGCGGCATGTCGCCTACCTGGACCCACATGTCGATGCGGTCTGCGACTGGTCCAGAAATCTTTCTACGATACTTTTCAATTGCGTGTGGCATGCATGTGCAATCGCGGCTGCCATATCTTCCACATGGACAGGGGTTGAGTGCGGCAACCAGCATAAAGTTGGCGGGAAACGTGGAGCTGCCGCGAGCTCGTGCAACACTCACCTGTGCGTCTTCCAACGGTTCACGCAACGCATTCACAACATCGCGGTGAAACTCTGGAAATTCATCGAGGAACAAAAGACCGCGGTGAGCGAGGGTAACTTCTCCGGGACGGGGGATGGCACCACCGCCAATGAGAGATGCATACGACGAGGTGTGATGGGGTGAGCGGAATGGTGGGCGTGTAACAGCACCTTTTGTTGCTCCCGCAAACGAATGAATGGCGGTAACTTCAATCATTTCACTCTCTGAGAGATCCGGAAGGAGTGCAACGGCTGTGCGTGCGAGCATTGTTTTACCCGTGCCCGGCGGACCATAGAGTGCAATGTTGTGACGACCCGCTGCTGCGATTTCGAGTCCGCGTTTTGCGCTCTCTTGTCCGCGAATGTCACTCAGTGAAACACCGCTTTCTTCGTGTACACGTTGCGTGCGGGAAGCGACATACGGAGTAATTGTGTGTGCGTGCTCCGAGACATGCGCAACGGCATCGTAAAAAGTTTTAACCGGAAAGATAGTAATGCCGGATACCAGCGATGCCTCAGCACAATTTTCTTCGGGAATAAACAGTTCGGTGAAACCCTCGTCACGTGCGCACAGCGCAATCGAGAGTGCCCCGCGTACAGGGCGCATCGTCCCATCGAGCGCGAGCTCGCCCGCGAATAGTTTTCCCGTGGGGTCAAACGCAAGCTGCCCAGATGCGAGCAGGTATGAAAGTGCGAGCGGTAAATCAAAGACGGCCCCCTCTTTTTTTAATTCAGCAGGAGCGAGTGAAAATACAATTTTCTTGTTGCTCCGTTTCGGGGATTCGAATTCACCGGGGGAATTTTTAATCGCCGCGGCGATGCGATCCTTTGCTTCCTCGACTGCTTTATCGGGCAGTCCAACAACTGTAAACGCATGGAGACCGCGAATGATATCGCACTCAACGGAAACGAGATGCGCACGAGGGAGCGCCGGCTGTGCGCCGAATACGCGTGCAAACCCGGACTCGACGTCACTCCGTGTCACCAAAAAAGTATACCCCGCTCGCGGCGGGGTATACAAAAACGTATGAACAACTGAACGGTTATATTTCCTCAGCGTGTTCGATGCAGGTGCGGGCAGACGGTATTGCAACGAGTCGTTCAAGTGGGATTGGTTCGTTACACACTTCGCAGATGCCGTAGACTCCCTCATCCATTTTTTCGAGCGCATCAGCGACATCGCGGTGACGGTCCTCAAGCTCCTCTACCAGTGGCACGTTTGTCGCAAGTTCCTCAATCTGGTCGGCTACATCGTTCGGGTCACTCTCCGTGCCTTCGTATCCAGAGGAGGCTCCTTGCCAGTCACCTGTATCAGTCTGGACGCGGCCGTGTGCAGCAAGCTCCTCTTCGAGATTCTCTTTATCTACCTCGAGAATTTCTCGCAGTTCCTCTAATTCCGATTGTGGGATTTTGTTCATGCCGAGAGTATACCCCGTGAGATAAAAAAGTTCGAGCGGGCCATGTGTTCGCAAATGCCTATCTCGTAGGGTATGGAAAGAATGATATGAGAAAAACTAGAGTCGGCGTCCGGCCTGCAAACGGCTCAGGATTTCAGTGAAGGTGTATGGACTCTCAGCAATAATGAGCAGATCTCGAGTTGGGAACGAGTAGTACAGCTGTATGACACCGTCGTCGTCTTTGAGTGCGCGCACATCGTAGTTGCGCATAACAAGGTCGGTGAATGGGCGCTCAGTTTGTAAACCATCGGTTCCCATAATGAGACGCGGCACCACAGCAAAAAGTGGTGTTAAATCGGCATTCATAGATTTCTCCCACGAGAGCATGCCGTCGAAAGCGCGGTCGTATGATGTGACTTTAATAACGAGAATTGGCGCGTTTTTGTCGACGGTGTGAATGCCGAGGAAAAAGTCGTCACCGAGTGCGCGCATGAGATTTTCCGGCGGCTCTGTCCCGATGGCTTTAAAAAACTCTGCGAGTGTTGCAGGACGTCCACCCTCTTTCCCGCTTTCATCGAAATGTGGTACCACGGGCACAATGTGCAACAACGAGCCAAGTGTACCGCTGGTGTTGCGATTGGTTGCGAGCTGGGAGCGCAGCGATTGAGGAGAATCTTGGGTGAGCGCAAATGCGACAGTTTGTTCCGCGAATACGAGCGATGTGTTCTCACTCACTGGCCCCGGAGCAGATTGGATTGTTGCAATGTAATACACGCCACCAAGAGCGCCGAGACCAAGAAGTATAAAAACAGCAATAGTGAACAACACTGCCGGGGCCTTACTTGGCGGACGCGGAATTTCCTCGGTATGGTCGAAACGCGACCTTTTTTCCTGCTCGAGTGCGACCGCCTTTACGACCGACATCCTTTGTTCTTGAACAACATGCTGCAAGTCTTGCTTGAGGGTATGAACTGAAGCGACGTGGAGGTCCTCGTGAAATACCTTTTGATCCGGCACCGTATTTTGTACTGGCGCAGTTGCGGGAACTGAGGCGGGAGTGTTTTCGGTAATTTGCGCAGCAAGAATTTCGTCGAGCTTTTGTGCATCCGGTTCAATCGTTGGCGCGGGTGCTCTGTATTCGCCTGCCGGGGCGTATGCGCGTTTCTCCGGCAGTTTAATACCCTTGAGAATTTTATCCATATCGGAGTGCTGCGGCTCCGGCGGACGGGTTTTTGGCGCGGGTTTCGTGAGGCCAACTTCTGCCTCAAGTGCATCCTGTACCGGAGCGCTTCTGCCCGTTGGCATTACAACCGGAGCCGGCGGCTCGGGTTCCTGCATTGCCACTCCTGTAAACACGGGGGGTGGAGGAGTGGTGAGTTCAATCGTTGTCGATGGAGTTGGGGGCATGACGCTGGTAACCGGCGGCTTGGGTGGGGTAATCAACGGTTGTGTCGGCACAATTTCGGCGTGCGGCATGAGATGAGAGACAGGCGGCTTGCTCGGTGAGGGCATGGGAGGGAGTACGGGGGGCGCTGGTTTTGCAGGAGCTTTTTTTTGCACCTCGGGGATTGATGCTCGCTCGGCCTTTTTTTGAGGCACCATAATATCTGGAACAGGTATTGCAGTCGGGGCGATAACTGATTCATGAATAACAGGCTCGGCGGAGACGGCGCCATCGTGTGGCATGAGATGTGACACCGGCGGGTGTGCCGGAGACGGAACAGGCGTGCCGGGTTTCCCCGGCACGCCTGTTTGACTCACCTTGTTCGGCTTTTGACTAGATGCGTCGTTCCCTGTTTTCTCTTCGGCCATGATTTCCTCCATCACCTTCCGACGGCTTGAGGCCCTTGCGTGCGGCCCATTCCGAATCGGCGGCTTTGATTGAGAGATTATAGCGTCCTTTCTCGTCGATTTCCTTCAGTACCACGGGAACAACGTCGCCGACCTGTAGTGCTTCGGAAATATTTCCGATGCGGAATGGTGCAACTTCGGAGACGTGGACGAGTCCATCTTGGTTTGGCGAAATCTTCACGAATGCGCCGAAGTCCATGAGACGGACAACCGGTCCTTCAAACTTGTCACCTACCATGAACTCGCGAGTGAGATCGTTGATTTCTTTCATCGCGAGTTCTGCAGAACCATCACGACCAGTAATGAAGATTGTTCCATCCTCTTCGATAGTAATGTCGTCGCACTTCGTTCGGTCTTTGATACCGTTGATTGTCTTGCCGCCCGGCCCGATGACGAGACCGATTTGGTCGACCTTAACGTGCGTGGTCAGAATCTTTGGGGCACGAGGAGAAATATCTGCGCGCGGTGTTGGAATTGCGGCAGTAATAACGTCGAGAATCTGCATGCGGGCCTTCTTTGCCTGTGCGAATGCTTGAGAAAGTACCTTGAGCGGAACTCCCTCAACCTTCACGTCCATCTGTACTGCGGTTACGCCAACTGTTGTACCGGCAACTTTGAAGTCCATGTCACCGTGGTGGTCTTCGGGTCCTTGAATATCGGTGAGTACACGATACTCGCCTTTGACCGCATCAGACATCATGCCCATAGCGATACCTGCCACGGGGCGTGTAATCGGAACCCCCGCATCCATAAGTGCAACAGTGCCGGCACACGTTGATGCCATCGACGTAGAGCCATTCGATGCAAGGCTCTCGGCAACGATACGAATCGTGTATGGGAATACTTCTTTTGTCGGGAGTACTGCGCGCAATGCTTTCTCAGCGAGTGCGCCGTGACCAATCATGCGGCGGTTTGTGCCACCCATGCGACCGGTCTCACCGACGGAATACGGTGGGAAGTTGTAGTGGAGCATGAAGCTCTTCTTTGCCTCCTGGTATTCGATAGTATCGATGAGCTGTGAGTCTCCCGGTCCACCGAGTGTGAGCGCCGCGAGCACGTGTGTTGCGCCCCGGTAGAAGAGGCCTGAGCCATGCACGACTGGTGCGAGGGTTGCAGCTTCTGCAAAGAGTGGACGGATTTCATCCATCGCGCGGCCGTCGACTCGCTTGCCTTCGTTTATCGCAAGCTCGTGCACGTATTCGTCCATTTTGTGTTCATAGATTTCTCCAAACTTACCCGGTGCAATGTCGGGAAGTGTTTCAACTGCATGCTTTGTCCACTCGTCCTTGAGTGTACCGAGAGCCTCTTTGTCGAGAATGCCCTTGTATGCGAGCACTTTCGGCACCATGTATGTACCCCACAAAGATTCCGCGGCACTGAGGTCTTCGGACTTTTTGTAGTCGAACTTTGCAACGCCACGCTCAGCAACGATTGATTTCTGCCATGCCTGGATTTTTTCAATTTCCTCGCTCGCTTTCTGAAATGCGGTTTCGAGAACTTCTTCGGAGACTTCGGATGCGCCGACTTCAATCATGTTTATGAGTCCGTCTTTACCACATGCGAGCAAGTCCATGCGCGCACCCTCCGCTTCGCGCTCTTTGTAGGTCGGGTTGGTGATAAACGAACCGTCATCTGCTCGTTCGAGGCGAACAGCGGAGACTGGTCCATTCCACGGAATATTTGAAGTAGCGAGCGCGAGCGATGCTGCGTTCACCGCGAGGACGTCGGTGTCGTAGTCTTCGATTGAGAGCACGGCAACAATGACCTGCACGTCACGCTTGAGGCCCTTCGGAAACAATGGACGGATTGTGCGGTCTACGATGCGGCCAGAGAGGACCGCCTCTTCAGACGGACGACCTTCACGGCGCATAAAGCGGGAGCCCAAGATGGCGCCTGCGGCGTAAAATTTTTCCTCGTATTCTACCGAGAGTGGGAAATAGTCGAGATTGCTCTCCTTGCTGCCCATAACGACCGTTGCGAGCACGGTGCTCAAGCCGTACTTCATGAGTACCGAGCCGGAGGCTTGGTCTGCCCAGTCGTTGAATTCTGCTGTTAAGGTCTTACCCCCGATTTCGAGAGAATAAATCTTCTTTTCCATTTTGGATCAATTATTGACCCTCGGATTTTAGGTCTCAAACCCGGTGAAAACCCGGCTTAAGAGCTACCTATCCAAGGGCCCTATTAATAGAGGCACTCTACCAGTCCCTCGAGGTTGCTCCAAATGATGAGCGCAGTGTGCTACGATTCGGCCTCATGAGGTTGTTTGTCATTCCGATATTCGTCACGCTTGCGGCATGTGTGGCAGCGTTCTTCTGGGGCGGTTATGAAGCATTATTTCTTGTGATTCTGCTTGCAGTGCTCGAAACCACCCTCTCCTTCGATAACGCCGTCATTAATGCAAAGATTCTCGCCCAAATGAGCCCTCTGTGGCAGAAACGCTTTCTTACGTGGGGCATCATATTTGCCGTATTCGGGACCCGATTTGTTTTGCCGATTATCATTGTGGCGGTGGCGGTATCGCTCTCGCCGTTTGCGGTCGCAAAACTCGCCTTCTTAGACCCTGCCGCATACGGCGCTCACATCATTGACGCACATGTTGCTATCTCCGCGTTCGGCAGCGCATTCCTTATGCTCGTTTCGCTCAAATACTTCTTTAATCGCGCAAAGACCATGCATTGGATTGAGGCGGTAGAACAAAGACTCTCGAGTTGGGGGCGCATCGAAGCTATCGAGCTTGCCCTTACGCTCGGAGTTCTGCTTGTCTGTGCGTTGTTCGTGCCGCATGAGGAGGCGGCAACACTGCTTATTGCGGGCATCGTCGGTGTAATTATTTTCGTCATCATGGAAGGCGTCACGCACTCGTTCAGCGACGCAACGCGCCATGTCGCAAGTGGTGGAGTCGCGCTTTTCATCTATCTCAACGTGCTCGACTCTGCGTTCTCGCTTGATGGCGTTGTGGGTGCGTTTGCGGTTACCAACTCACTGCCTGTCATCATTGCTGGCTTAGGTATTGGTGCGCTCTTCGTGCGAACTTTCACAATCGCACTCGTGCGTGCGAAAACGCTCTCAACACTCGTATATCTGGAACATGGAGCGCACTGGGCAATCTTCGGGCTCGCGCTCGCGATGATTGCAGGCATCTTTGTGGACGTGCCGGAAACGGTCACCGGCCTTGTTGGGTTTGTATTTGTTGGTTTGTCGTATCTCTCATCGAGAAAAGCGCGTAGTGCCCATATCTAATCAACAAAGAGTCGTGCAAGACGGATGTCTTCGAACGAGTGTTCGCCTTTCAATGCTTGAAAAATCGGAGTGAGCGCAGTGAGCTTTTTCTTTTTCATAACAGAAATAATCGGCTTGAGCTCCTTAAGTTTCTTCGCAGGGATAAGCTCACCGAGCATGTCCGCGGTCAGTTTCTTTTGTTGTTGCAGCTGCTCAAGGTGACTCACAATCGTGCCGGACTTTAACTTTCGTTCGATTGCAATCTCTTCGAGCGATAGTTTTCTCTGAACCAGTTCAAAAGTCGCGGTGCAGGTGTCTACGCGCTCAACCCTCTCGGTTGGCACAACGGCGCCTCTTGGGTCGCCCCCAAGTGCGGTTACAAATGCGTCTGAATATTCAGCGTGTTCAGCTAACGACATTGCTTCAAAACGCTTGCGCGCAGAGGCAGAGTTCAATTTAAAGTTCGTGTCTTGCGCGGTGACTTCAGGGTGCACCTGGAGTGCGCGTTCGTTGTAGCCAAGTAAGTAGAGTCCGGAGAGTTCGCGTACACGGGAGAGGGCTACGTAGCCTTGGCCATATTCAAATGCGGCGGACAAATCGACCGCAGCGCTGTCGAGCGTCATGCCTTGGCTCTTGTGCACGGTAACAGCCCACGCAAGGCGCAACGGTACCTGCGCAACACGGGCCAGCACTTTACCACCGTCTGTCACAGACCATTCAGCAGGTTGCGCGAGGATGGTGCGCCCGCTATTTGTGCGAACTACCGGCCCGACGTCATTGAGTTCAATAACTTCACCAAGTGTGCCATTTGCATACGAGCCATCGAGTGCGTTTTTTGTAAACATGACCCGTGCTCCCACTTTCAGCACGAGCGTTTCTGGCGAAAGACAGCCGCGCTTGAGCGCTTCAACAATATGGGCAGAGCCTTTTGAGACCATGTGATAACTGCGCTCGTCACCATCGGTCGACGCGAGACGCTGTGTGTTTTCTCTGTCCACGTTTGCGTTGTGCGAGTAGAGTCGCGCGGCGCTCTCTGGCAAATCTTCGAGCGCGGAGGCACGCGAGTTGAGGAGTTCGTGATGTTCATCCCCTACCCTGCCTTTTCGTATTGCATTGAGTAAATCAAGGAATGGGGCATCGTCCTGTCGATGTTGCTCGGACAAGTAGCAAACAATTGGATTTGCTGCGTGCCACGCCGCAGATGTGTAGGAAAAAGATGTTTGCGGTTTTGACTTTGGAGCCGTAGCGTCGAACTGAATTACTTCACCAACGACGTTTTCTTTTGTAGAGACTGGGGGTAGTTGATAAAAATCGCCCACGAGTACTACCTGCATGCCACCCCACGGTTTATCGGTGCGTTTGAGCGCACGAATCGCGCGCTCTGCCATTGAGAGTGTGCGCGCATCAACCATCGAGATTTCGTCGATGATAAGTACCTGCGAGGCTGCTGCTCGTTTTACTAAACGCTCGCGCGACATAATCTCGTCCAAATCATATTCAGTGAGGTCACGCTTTACGCCGATTCCGGTCCACGCGTGAATCGTCATGCCGCCCACGTGCGTTGCGGCAATGCCAGTTGATGCGGTGATGGCCGGCTCAATGCCGTGTTCTCGGAGCCATTTCACATATGCATTTACCGTATGTGTTTTACCGCTGCCCGGTTCCCCCGTGAGAAAGACATTTGCCCCTGTCTTCATTATCTTGAGTGCAACGTCCTGAAGCATCGACGGATTGTAGCAAAAGCCCCGACTGTGTCGGGGCTGAGCGTTACGGCGAGAAGGTTGTAACTAGTCTTGGTTAGAGATTTTTTCGTTATCACCGATGACCTTCTGCACGTCTGCGTCTGACGAATCGTCTGGCGCGTTCATTCGGTCGATTTGGCGCTTTGCGCCACCGCGGTAGTTGATGAGATAGCGACGCGGGTCTTCGTCGAGGTCGAGGAAGTGGTCTGCCGCAGCCTTAAGCATGCTCGATGTAGAGCGGCCGAATGATGCAACCTCCACTTGGCAGCCCCCGTGTACCTGGAGGTACTTAACCAATGGCACGAAGTCTCCGTCTCCTGTGAAGAGGATGACCGTGTCGAGTTTTGGAGACATGGTAATGGCGTCGACCGCCATACCCACGTCCCAGTCGGCCTTTTTTGCTCCACCAAAGAAAACTTGGAGGTCTTTCGTGGTGGTTTCGATGCCGATTTTACCGAGGGCTTCGAAAAAGCCTTTCTCTTCGCCGCTCTCCGTCGTTACAACGTAGGCGCGAGCTCGAATCAGGCGGCGGCCGGCAACTGAGTCCTTGAGGACGTTGCCAAAGTTCACACGCGCATGATAAATGTTTTTCGCGCTGTGATAGAGGTTCTGTGTGTCGATGAAAACGCCGACACGCTGTTCTGGATGTTTAATGATAGCCATACAAATATATCTAATTGAGGAAACAAATTTTAAAAAGGTTCTAAAATGAACCGTTCGTTGGAAACACAGTAGAAAATCTACAGAGAAGTGTACTCCTCAGGGGAGCGTCGGCTAAGTTGCGCCTGTTTTGTATAAAAGTGGCGCAAACGACCAATAACCCAAGCGAGGGTTATTTCTTGAGGCCGAGTTTCTTCACGAGCGTGCCGTAAGCGCGCTTGTTGTTCTCTTCCAAGTATTTCAAATGCTTTCGGCGATCAGCAACGAGACCCAAAAGTCCGCGTCGAGAGTGCTTGTCCTTGTTGTTTTTGCTCAAATGAGCAGAAAGCTCCTCGATGCGGCGTGTCAAAATAGCGATTTGCACCTCTGGAGACCCCGTATCGGTGTCGTGGCGCTTCGCCTTCGTGATTTCATTTGCCTTCTTTCGCTTCGTTAGCATTCCGGGAGAATAGCATATTAAATGGCTTAATGCAAGGCCCCCGCGGCTCTGGGCCGAGGGGGCTGAAATGCATATTTTGGGCCCTAAAAGGGAGAATTTTACTGAGTTGGGGCTGGCTTCACGTCGACGAGCTCGACTTCAAATACGATAGTTGAGTTCGCTGGGATGATGGTTGCGCCAGTTTGAGGGTTGGTAACTGGCTTGTCCCCGTAGGCGAGGGCCGGAGGGACTGCCATAACGCGCTGACCACCGATTTTCATGCCATTTACCCCGATTTGGAAGCCTGGAATCATGTCCTGGGAGCCAAGTACGAAGGTAAGCGGCTGATTACCGTGTGCCTGTGAGCTGTCAAAAACGGTGCCATCGGTCAATTTACCGACGTATAGCACCGATACTTGTGAGCCCGGGGTCGCTTCAGCGCCCGTACCTACCTTAACTTCCTGTGCCTGAACCTGGTCGCCAGTAGCGGCGGTCGAGGTAGCATTCTGTTGTGCAGATGCTGCACCCGACGAATCTCCACTCATAAATTTGTAGGTCGCGTAGCCGCCGAGGAGTACCACGATGAGGACGATGACCCAGATAACCATGTTGCGTGTGTTCATATCGCCTTAGGATACCGCGTGAGCCACATCGTGCAAGGAAATTTTGCGGGGAAAACGGGAAAACAGCCATGTCTACAATAAATACGACAAGCGTATACTGAAGCCTCGGACCCCGTGAGATAAAGTCTCCGACATGTCCGACAAATTTTAGATGTTTATGAAACCGGAATCCGCAGAGAACCAAAGCCACATATCTCATGGCGTGGAACCGCTCGCCTCACAAGTGCGTCCAAAAGCGCTTTCCGAGTTCGTCGGGCAGGAGCATCTGACCGGTAAGGGAAAGCCGCTGCGCGTGGCGATAGAAAAGAAAGAATTATTTTCGTTCATTCTCTGGGGGCCACCAGGCAGCGGCAAAACCACGCTCGCACGCATATATGCGACCGCGCTCGATGCGGAATTTCACGAGCTCTCCGCCGTCGAGGCCGGCAAAGACGACATTAAGCGTGTGTTGCCGACAAAGGGCACGCTACTCAAAAAGAAACCGGTGGTTTTGTTTGTAGACGAGATTCACCGCTTCAACAAAGCGCAGCAAGATTTTCTACTCCCTTTTGTTGAGCGAGGCGACATTACGCTTATCGGGGCAACCACTGAAAACCCGAGTTTTGAAATTATTTCCCCACTGCTTTCGCGGGCGCGAGTATTCGTACTCAACGAACACTCGGAAAAAGAAATGGAGAAGATACTTGCACGAACCAAAATACACATACCAAAAAATGCGCGCGACTGGCTCGTGCAAATGGCCGCGGGTGACGCGCGCCAGGCGCTCACTGCGCTTGAGACGGCAGAGAAGCTATATGGAGACATCACCATTGATTCACTCAAAGAGGCAATTCAATCCACTCACCTGCGCTACGACAAAAAAGGCGAAGAACACTACAACACTATCTCTGCATTCATAAAATCAATGCGCGCGTCCCAACCAGACGCCGCGCTCTATTATTTGGCCCGTATGGTGGATGCAGGAGAAGACCCGAAGTTTATTGCACGAAGAATGGTTATTTTTGCGAGCGAAGATATCGGGCTCGCACAGCCCACTGCGCTGGTGGTGGCAAATGCAGTATTTGAAGCAGTGAACAAGATCGGCTACCCCGAAGCCACGATTAACCTCGCGCACGGTGTTGCCTATCTCTCGCAGTGCAAAAAAGATCGTCGTTCATACGACGCGGTCTTTGCAGCGCTTGCGGATGTAAAGCTGCACGGCACACTCCCCATCCCGATGAAGGTACGCAATGCCCCAACGAAGCTGATGAAAGACGTCGGTTATCACAAAGGATACAAAATGTACGACCAAGAATCGTATCTACCCGACAAGCTGAAAAAGAAAAAGTATCTCGAGGACGAGCGGTAGTCACCCTCTATATTGTGCGACATGTCATAATGTTTTTATGGCAACGGACCTCGGACTCCTGAAAACACAGTTCCTCGAATATCTCGAAATCGAAAAAGGTCGCGGGGTAAAAACGGTTGAGAATTACGACCGATACCTGAAACGATTCTTTGATTTCGCAAAAGTGAAGAATCCAGGCGCTGTTACCGAGCAGATGGTGCGTGAATTCCGCATTGCACTCAATCGCTCTGCTGGCACCAGTGGCACGATGAAAAAGAATACGCAGAATTATCACCTCATCGCATTACGCGCGTTCTTAAAATTTCTTCGCAAGCGCGACGTGGTGAGTCTGAATCCAGAGCGCATTGAGCTTGCCAAAGTGGGCGGTCGCGACCTCGACTTAATTACCTCGGCCGAGCTTGAGCGCTTGATGAAAGGGCCGACGGGCGATTCGCTTTCGGCGTTGCGTGACCGTGCGATTCTCGAGCTCCTCTTTTCAACAGGGCTGCGTGTATCCGAACTGTGCAACTTGAATCAAGACCTCGATTTAACGCGTGACGAGTTTTCTGTGCGCGGTAAGGGCGAAAAGGTGCGCGTGGTATTTCTTTCAGATGAAGCAAAAAAAGCAGTCGCGGCATATTTGAAAAAGCGTGGAGATTTTGGCGAAGCGCTTTTTGTCGGCTACAGTAAAGCGCGTAAGACAAAGGATCTCTCACGGCTCACTCCCCGCTCTGTTGAGCGGCTCGTAAAAAATTACGCAATGAAAGCCGGCATCACGCGCAAGGTTACACCGCACGTTATTCGCCACTCGTTTGCTACTGATTTGCTTTCCAACGGCGCAGACCTGCGTTCCGTTCAAGCGCTGCTTGGACACGCGAATATTGCAACCACTCAGGTATACACGCATGTTACCGACTCCCATCTTCGCGACGTGCACAAAGCATTTCACGGCAAACGACGGCGATAAACACGCGCAATTAAAAAAGGCGGCACAAGGACGTGTCGCCTTCTCCACCTGATTGAGTGCATTTATTGGTGTATTCGCCGTGCAACGAACAACTGGAGCGGGCGAGCGTGGCGTTCAACAGCAGAGAGTGTGTAACGTTTTGATTCCACCGGTTGTCGAACTCGAAACATTCCCGTGCTTTTCACATGTGTAACGGAAAATGCAGACCACTCTCGCGAACCCTTTTCAGGGGGGCCAAAGAAGTCATGTGTGTGTTGATTGAATCGGTTCATAGTTGTGTGCGTGAATGGGCGTTTGCGCCTCTTCACGCTGATGTGAAGACGTTTCAGTCCCCTACATGTGACAGTTATACCTTTTGACCCGTGAGATGAAGATGAAGAAGGGGATGGCCGTTGTTTCATATCGTGTTGTGATACCCTTTTCGATATGAAACTGGCCACCTGGAATATAAACGGGATACGCAACGTTCATAAGAGGGGTTTACTCACACCATTTTTCGATAAAGAAAACCCCGACATCGTTGGTTTCCAGGAAACGAAGGCTGAACAGCACCAATCTCTGGTAGACCTTCCGGATTACGAGGAGTTTTGGAACTCGTCCAAGACTAAGAAGGGCTATTCGGGCACTGCTATCTTTACCAAACCCTCCCCAATCGAAGTTTCATATGACTTCCCTGCGGATATCTGTGCAAAATACGATTTTGTAGATAAATATGGCGACCCGAACAACGAGGGCCGTATTGTGGCTGCCGAATATGACGATTTCCACTTTGTGACGGTATACACTCCAAACTCAAAGGACGACCTGAGCCGCATTCCCCTACGTCACAAAAACTGGGACCCGGCGTTTCTCGAGTACATGAAACATCTCGAGAAAACGAAGCCCGTTATATTCTGCGGAGACTTGAATGTGGCCCATACTCTGGACGACCTCGCCAACCCAAAACCCAATGAAGGCAAAAAAGGTTTTACCCTCGAGGAGCGCTCTGGCATCGACGCCATGATTGCTGCGGGGTTTGTTGATGCGTTTCGCATTCAAACTCAGGGTAAAGGACACTACACGTGGTGGAGTCATTTTTCGAACGCACGTGAGCGAAACGTGGGATGGCGCATAGACTATTTCTTTGTGAGCGAATCACTCGTTCCGCTTGTCTCCCGTGTAAAAATCCATGCCGACGTTATGGGCTCCGACCATTGCCCGGTGACACTAGAGCTTGATATCTAGCCCTCTACGGTGCTGCTGTCCTTTATATCGGACACTCATATAGTTATCCACAGGGGTGTCCTTTACGTTGTCCGTTATCGACGCTATTCTACGGACTGCGGTTCTTTGTCAGGTTTTCGTTGATTCTAAAATAAACGAAATATATAGGTACAAATGTATAACGCCAAAATATAAAGGGTGCCTCCGCACTCATTGAAAGCAAAGTACTTTGTCCAAAAACGATTTCGTAGTTCTTTAAAGAATGAACGAGACCAAAGAGAAGGCCGCCAGACGGCGGCAATCCAAATTAGAGAGAAATTGGGTTGCTACGTCTGTCGGCCTTTTTACTTTGAAAGCCCCTATCCGCGAGGACGGGGCTTTTCATATGTCTTTTCGCGACGGCGAAAAGCGAAAGAGGTCGGGGAACTACGACACGTGGTGCTTCTTGCGTAGAAGAGCAATAGCGGCCTCATCTTCCGCTGCGCGGCGGTCCTTCCCCTGCTCGCCTAGGGTTTTCAATTCCTCATCCCCAATCGCCATCATTTCCTGTGCTCGAGACTCCAAATATACGGCTGTATTCTTAGTTGGTTCGTCTAAAACCTCTTCCAAAAGCGCATGAAGAATCCAACCAATGCGCGGGCCAGCCGGCTCGCCGATTTCCATCAATCTGCTGCCATCTACTGCAAGCATGCTCACTGAAACCGGGTCACGCAGCGCTTCGTCTATCATCGACATGTACTTACGCAGTCGGAACGGGTGTGCCTTTGGTCGTCCGGTGCCGATTCGGTCGCAAACGCGCAAGTTCAGGAGGTCGGCTATGTTTTCCTGTCCTACTCGGGCAATGAGTCGGCGTACCGCAGAGAGCGTAATGAGGTCCGGGTCGGAGAAAAACATGTGCCATCGGATAAGCAGCACGACTTTCTCAATGAGATCTTTGGGATATTTCAAATCAGTCAGGATTTTCTTGGCCATACGGGCAGAAACCACGTCGTGTCCGTGGAACGTCCAGTCTTTCTTGTCTTCTGACCATTCACGCGTTGCCGGCTTGCCCACATCGTGCAAAAGGGCTGCAAGGCGTACATCGAGAGGCCAGTTCTCATCGGCCGCGTGCTGCAAGCTCCGCAAAAGGTGTTCAAACACATCAAACGAGTGCGCCTGGTTTTGGTCACAGCCAATACCCGCTTCAAGTTCCGGCATCACATACTTCAAAATGCCAAGCTTTTGAGCCATATAAATAGCTGTGAGCGGTGTCGATGAGAGCAGAATGCGACTGAATTCATCACGGATACGCTCCTTGGAAATCTTTTCAAGCTGGGCGGCGTTTCCGGAAATGCCCACCATGGTTGTGCCGTCGATTGCAAATTCGAGCTCAGCGGCAATACGGATGGCGCGCAGCATGCGTAGTGCATCTTCCTCAAATCGCGCGTGCGCGTCCCCCACCGTTACAAGAACTTTGCGCCCTATATCGTCACGGCCTCCGTGTTCGTCCACCAGCTCCCCTGTCGCTGGGTCGTAGGCAATCGCGTTTATCGTAAAGTCACGACGCTCAAGGTCGTCGTGTAGATTGTCGCTAAAGCGAATTTCGTCGGGATGACGGGCATTGCTGTACTTGCCCTCGATGCGGTATGGCGTGATTTCTACCACCTTGAGCTTGGGGTTTTCGGATTGGGTAACCACACCCACCGTCCCGTAGCTGTTTTCATAAAATGTTTCCTCGAACAGTGCTTGAATCTGCTCGGGGGTCGCATTTGTGGTGATGTCCCAGTCTTTTGGTTCGCGACCAATGATTAGGTCACGCACGCATCCGCCTACCAAGAATGCCTCATACCCGGCGTCTTTCACAGTTTTATGGAGCGCACGGATTTCCGATGGAATCTCCAGGTCCGCTTTTTTCATGTGGGTCATTGTAACTGTTTTGTTTCGATTTGGGGATTCCTGTGTTTCGGATTCGGCCATGAGCATAGATTGCTCGGGATTCGGTCAAGCGCTCGTTTTGGTTCCGTCGAACCAAAACTCCGCCTGACCACACTCATCCATCCCCGTCTGGTGACAGGGCCCCAGGATTCGCCTTCGAATCCCTCTGGGAGCGACAAAATTATAGTCGTCCCACGCTTCGCGTTGTCCTCGTTAATTTTTTGCTCCCAGAGGGATTCGAACCCCCAATAACAGTTCCGAAGACTGTCGTGATATCCATTTCACTATGAGAGCAGAACTTTGGAATACTACATTACATCTTCGTTTTTTTATAACGCGTGCCTAATTGGGCTGCCAAACTGTCAGAAAGTATTGACAAACTTTTTTTGTGTTCTATTGCTATTTTCCGGACAATCGGCACTATACAGAAAGTATCCATGGCGGGGGGTATGAACGAACATGACTACATTGTCAGTGGGTCGGAAATACGTACGTCTGGTCCAGATGCCCAATGCCTGTACGGCAGCGTGCGTGCAGATGGTTGTCGAGCGCAACGGCTACGGCCTAATCGATCAAGAAGACATCGCCAAAGCGATTGGAGTCGGTGTTGCGGCTGAAAATGCTGTAGCGTTCAGATCTGAAATGGCCGTTATGACGGCCGTTAAGAGCTTGGGTGTCTCGACGATGGACATTGTGCCCGAAATCAACAATTTCTTTCGGCGTAGGCGCATCCGTATCCAGGGCGAAGCCATTCGTTTCAGACAAATCAGCGATTTCCAAAAACTGGTGGAAGGGGCACTTCGGTTCGACTTTGACCTGCAAATCGAGTATCACTCCGAAGAGGTTCATCCTGAAGACCCCGTGAATCAGCATATTCACGACAGTCTCGTGGAGACCTTTCGCACCGAGGAGCGCATTGTTTCGTTGGTCGACCCAGTCGGAAAGCGCAAACAGCGCATCGAAACCAATATCGACGTACTGTGGCGTTCCATCGGACCCCGGTTCGGGAAGGAGCTCGGTGTCGTTCGGTATCGCCGAATCTGAAGAATCTGTTCTCTGCGATTTCTGCAAAAACGCCCACGGCAGTGCCTGGGCGTTCTTTGTTTGTTCCGGGAGAAGGATTCTGCCAAGAGCTCGTTTTGATTCCGTCGAATCAAAACTTCTCTCGGCCCTGCTCACACATCCCCGTCTGCTGACGGGGCCCCAGTGTTCGCTTTCGAATCCTTTCCCAGAAACAAACAGTAAGACCCCAGCGCGAATGCGTTAGGGCCCAACTGTTTGTAGTTCCGGGAGAAGGATTCGAACCTCCACATTCAAGTTCCGAACTTGATGCTCTGCCCACTAAGCTATCCCGGTGCCTTGTCGACCACTACGGCGGTTCAATAACGGGTTCCATACATTTAATATTTTTAGCTAGCCCCCATCCCCTAGTAATTGTTCCTCTTCTAGACTCGTCTCGTTTTCCTCTGGCGGAGCGTGGTCCTGTGCGTTAGTCATGAAAATGTGTTTTGGTTAATAAGGATTCTTTTTCAAGCTGGTGGTCCGTTGTTGTGATTTTTTGTCATGGTTCTATGTTAAATCTGGTACATCTCTCTGCGAGCGTTGGCGGACTGTGGTTGAGATAGCTCATAAGAATCAGATTTTCTCTTAATCGCTGTCCCCTCCACGGAGATCCGTATCATCGTTTTCGTCCCGCTCCTCGCCGCGCATCTGCCCTGCGAGCACCAGCGTTCGCATCGTCTCGATGATGTTCTCTCTTCGCTTTGTAATGTTATCTTCCATAAACATAATCAATATATACCCTCGGCATATTCTGTCAACGAACGCTGACAAACATGCTGTGGAAAACCCAAATATGGCTCTAAATAGAGCCATATTTGACATAAATGAATGTCAATCGTATATCGCAATATGAGCTTATACACATACAATGATTGACAGAAACTTTTGACGGAATATACTCCTGTGTAGGCAACGAATCACTGCACTTTTTGGTGGAGCGTGGCTCAGGGGTCTACCCTTGCCCTTTCCCCGGGGTTTCATGGCAATGGAGAGAACCATGCCCGACGTCAAGACCGGCATTCACATGCCGCTTCGCCCGAAAATGACCGTGAAGAAGGTCGGCCAGACGCACAGGCGCTTCGGCGACGGTGGGTGATTGCAAGGCCCACTTCGCGTTGACCTGAGCGTCAACGCATCCGCCTAAGCAGAATTGCTTGGACGATTGGACGACAATGGAGCCGGAGGAATTGTGAGCTAACGCTTGCAGTTTCCCCGGTCTCTTTTTTATTTAGTTGGTCCCTGTGCCCTATCCCACAAGAAGTCGAAGATGAGGCGCATACTCGAGGAGATTTGTACGCTTTGTACAACCATCGCAAACAACGTGCCCTGCAGAGAAAGAATTGCAGTTTTGTCGTCGTATATATACAAATCTATGGTGAGTGGGAGCGTGTCAGGAGGCAACAATCGTCGCTCGGTTAAGCTATCGAGCCCCGCCTTGCTGAAGTACTCCTTGTGAAGGTAGATTCCCTTAGAGTGAACGCCGAGGGCTTTTCTGCGGTCAGAGTAGTCGTCGAGTTCCTTTTCCGTATAAATCTTCGAAAGATGCTCGTATGTAAGCGTGATAAAAATATGCTTATCTTTTACGTTGAGCATCTCCTCGCGAACCGAAGTGATTCCCTCTTTTCCTGGAAAAAAACGCACCACGGGGCGCTCCCCTGCACCATCAAACTGCTGCAGGAGTGTGGGTAGCACGACTGCCAGGTCGCGTTCGCGTGCAGAGAGATCGTCTTTTTGTTTTGTGAGGAAGCGTCGTAGGAGTTCTGGTGACTCAGGAGCAAAGTATGTCTTCTTGTCCTCCTCGTAGGTGCTCATGAGGCCCTTTTTCATGAGTGTCTCAATCTGCACGTAGGTGGTGGATCGATTGACCTTGGCGTGTTTTGCGAGCTTTTCGGCTGTTGTGCGGCCGAGCTCGAGTGCAGACAAGTAGACTCGTGCTTCCTTCTCCGACAAACCGATATCCTGCAATTCCTTAAGCATTGCGGCATTTTAGCACGCGCAAAGATTGTTTTGTTTGTGGAGACTGACAGATTACTGCCCAATACGAGGAATCTCCCTCGCCTCTCGCTTTGCCGTCGCACGTTCTCTGTCAAGCGGATATGGGGAAGCGGCCAAGCGCTCGAAATGTTCTCGTCAGAACATTTCTCCGCTCGGCCCTGCTCGCACATCCCCGTCTTCTGACGGGGCCCCAGTGCTCGCCTTCGATTCCCCTCCTCTCGCCTGAAATACAAAAGGGGCGCTTGTCGCGCCCCTTTTGTATTTCATGTGCGGATACGGGGAATCGAACCCCGATCCCGTCCTTGGCAAGGACGTGTTCTACCACTAAACCATATCCGCATTATGTACTTCCCCTACTCTCTCATGACTGGTGGCAAAGTATCATCCACCGAAGCCATATCCGCATTATGTACTCACGAGCGAAACGGCATCCTTCGAAGCCGCTCCGCAATGGCTGGATTATACAGCAGTTAAGCGCTCCAGCAATATTCCCCTCTTCAATTACCTATTGAATGTCTGTCTTTTTCTCCTCGGTCTTGGTAACCGTGGTTACCGTGTTCTTCTTTTCGGCGGGCAGCTCTATCATCGGGCGCATAACCGGGCCTGTCCGATAGGCGCTATAGAGGCCGATAGCAGCTGCTACGAGCAGAATCACCGGGATAAAGTAGCTCAAGCGGCAACCTGTGGCGTAGTACCAGAAGAGGAGTAGTCCGATAAGCGGAACGCCAATCAAGACAGCTGGCAGAGCGCCGTGGCGCAGTGCAAGTGCTGGCTCCGAGAGCCCAACGAATGCTGCGATTACGAAGAATACCGCAAGGAGGATGAACCACAGTTGGTATGCGCCATTCTTGGTGCACATATTCGCCACTATCGCCCCGATTGTGGTCGATGTGCCCGAAGTGGTACCTACAGCTGGGGTTGGCTTCGAGCTGCCTGTAGAACCAGTCTGGGATCCCCCGCCCTGTGTTACACCGCTTCCCGAACCAGTCGAAGAGTCAATACCTGGCTCCCCTGTGTCTATTGGGCTTGTTGGTACTGAAATTGGGTTACTCGTCTCAATGTTCCCTTGTGTATCAGTTGTGAATGAAACAGTTGAGAGACACACCGGTGCACCAGGAAGTGCCGAAAGCAGCGTAACAGTAACTGGAACTGTTCCATTTATTACCACTGTTGTGTCTGCGTGAATGCGAAGCGAACCATCGGCATCAAAGCGGCGGCTCATATAGTTGAATGGAATCGATGCCTCCCCTGCCGCACCCAGAATTGCCACGTAGGAGGCGTCAGAAAGCACAATGTCGAACGAGTGAAGTTCACCATCATAGATGTATGGTGTAACTGCCTTCACGAACAATGGCGCGCACGAGTTACCCCCTACTGGTACTACCTGCTTAGTGAGAACGGATGCGCTTCCCGCTGCAGCAAATGCAGGCGCCGTAAGTACAGCCACTGCAATGATGGTTCCGACGATGCCACGCTGGATGCGGGATGCCGTATTCATACGATGTCGACACCCTATGCCCTGTGCACAACTGCGTCAAGCCGCTGCGGACTACATTCGCGGGGGTGTCAAATTCGTGTTATAGCGCTTAAAACCTCACTATTTGAGCAGTCGTGCCATGTCCTATTTGTACGTTAAACAAGGACAAAATGACCAAAATCATCAAAATTGTGGATAACTTATGGGTATAAGTGGATAACGGACGGGTTTCCCGTGAAATATTCGTCCGTAATATATCAAACACGTGGCTCTGTTGAGCCATATATTGATACTTTATTAAAGACGGCTATAGTCGTGCAATTTAATACAACCATGACCTTCATGTTACTTAAGTAACGTAGCCCAACACGTTTCCCGTGAAATGAGTCCACAAGGCTTCCCGTGAAAGGTTTATACTGCAGAAATGGCTGCATTTTCTGCTCGTAGACAATTGGGCAATACGGGGGAGGATATAGCATGTCGATACCTGCTGGATAAGGGATTCGAGATTGTTGCACGTAACTACCTCAAACCATGGGGAGAAATAGATATCATTTGCCGCAAGAAGGGGGGCTACAGATTCATCGAAGTTAAGACCATTTCACGTGCAACCTCAACAGAGGGGGGTTCACGTGCAACACGGCCCAACATGACGGCAGAGGACCACATACACCCGGCAAAACTAAAGAAGCTTGCTCGAACCGTTGACACGTACATGGCGGATATAAAAGGGGACGTGGACTATCAAATCGATGTAGTGACGGTGGAGCTGGACTTCCGCACAAGGAAAGCGACCTGCACGTTATACGAGCAGATACTCTAAAATGCGGCTCAACACAGCCACATGTCCTTTATATTGTCCTATAAGGCGACTTGTCCTTTAAAACCACTATTCGGGGCGCCGAGAATCGAACTCGGTCTACTTGGTCCCAAACCAAGCGTACTACCGGTATACTACGCCCCGAAACAAGAGACCTTAGCCAAGCGTACTACCGCCAAATAGTTAACTGGCTACGTCCCGAAAAACACTTCACTCCCAAGCGCACTCATGCCAGTAAAGATACTGGCTAGCTGCCGCTTACTGTCGCTGGCGTCTATTTACGTTACACGTAAAACACACCTGATGACTTCAGGATACTAACATAAAGTTGGCAGAAGGCTCAACGTCCAAGGATTACCTGAATGAGTTTTTGCTCAAGAATCTGCGCTTGGGGTACGAATGATTCGGCAAGCGATCGAGGGTCGTACGACAGGGTAGAGGTAAGTCCTACACCGGTTTGAGTAATGAGGTCGCGATTTATATACCCGGTGGTAATTGCGTGCAAGTCGCGCTCTCCCGTGGTTGCGCCCTCGCTCGTGGTGGTTATGAGACCAACCAGCCGACCCCACTGATTCACTACTGCGCCGCCTGAGGAGCCGCTCTGAGCCCCAATAATCCCTCCCAGCGATATCGCGTCTGCTTTGCCTATGGTGAAGGTCATAAGCTTTCGAATTGTCGCAATAGAAGAAACGGGGTAGAGGTCGCTCTGGATTACGCTTCCACCCACAAACTCGACCGGATAGCTTGCCGCTAGAACGTTGTCGTCGACAAACGCAACTGCCTCACGAATATCTGGGGACACATATGCAAAGGATGGGGGAAGGGGTGTGCCGCCTACACCTGTCACCATGTAAAGCAGGGCGTAGTCATGTTCTCCGGTTCCAATGACGTGCGAGCGTATGATGTCCGAAGTGTGTTGCTCAATCCAAACAGGCGGTATGTACATAACTACTGGAATCCACTTGGCTACCGCCGGAGCTCCTGTGCGAACCGTGCACGTGAGGTCGCTGTTTCCGCCTTGCGAAAGCAGGACGTACTGTGCCACGTGGGCATTGGTAAGCACGATTCCTCGAGGGTCAATCATAATGCCGCTCCCTGTTATGGGCTTCAGAGCGCTCCCTGATTGGGTGGAACAGTAAATGTTCACGAGTGCTGAACGGGCAGAAATATTTATAGATTCGAATGGAAGTGGGGGAGTTGCGTAGGGATTTTCGATACGCAATATGTCGTTGGGAGAAGTCGTCGCTGCTGTTTTTGAGGCTTGAACAGTGGTTTTCTTAGTCTTTGGGGTAGATGTGGCAGGTGGCAAAGTGGCTTCCTTCTCTGCCGTAGAAGTGGTGGTGCTCGTTGCGAGGCCCGGCTTAAGTGCAGTCGAGGACGTACTTGTGGCAGTTGGTACTGTTGTCGTTGCTACGGGAATAGTCTCCGGAAGCTCGCCAACCGTATCACCTCGGTAGACTATAAATAAGAGCCCTGCCACAAGGAGAAGGAGCGCACCGACGTGCGCAATGAGATTGCGGTGTGCATAGACACTGTTCATAGCGAAAGTATGCCCTACTGCGCTAAAGCTACGAAGGGCTACTTCGCGGTGGCGTTGCATATCGCGATTAATCGCAACCGTGCTTGCACTTCGAAGCTCACGATAGTGAGCGAAGTAGTGCGGAATAGGAGAATCGGACTCCTGCTCTCAGTTTGGAAAACTGATGTTCTACCATTAAACTAATTCCGCTAGGGAGAAGCGAAATAAAAAAGTTTCCTTTCTTATTTTCTTCGACCGACGCGGAATAGCTCCGTAGGAGCTCTATCCCGCAAATCTGTCTCGCCTCTCAACTGGACTACTTTACCCTATGCGGCCCATCCGCACAAAACCCCGCATACGGCGGGGTTTTGTGTTCTCGAGACATGTCTGCGCACACAGTGTGCACACCACAATAAATACGGCCGTATTTATTTGACCGCGTCTTTCAAGGTCTTGGATGCGCGGAACTTGGGAACGCGCATGGACTTAATCTGGATCGTCGCGCCAGTGCGTGGATTGCGACCTGTGCGTCCTGCACGGGTCTTTGCTTCAAAAATCCCCAAGCCAGCGATGGAAACCTCTTCACCCTTCTTGAGGTTCTCGGTGATGCCGGAGATGATTGATTCGACAGCGCGTTCCGCGTCTGCCTTTGTGCAACCAATCGTCGAATGTACGCGATCGATCAAATCTGCTTTATTCGCCATAGACTGTTCGTAACAATAATAAACATTGAAAATCCTTGCTTTTTTCGACCTATAGAACCATTTTGAGCCGTATTTTCGGGCTGTCAATCGTATAAAAAGGGTATGTAGATAACGCTGCACCCTCCGATAGGAGGGTGCGAAAGTGCGCTTAGGCAAGATATTTTGGAGACTCCGCGAGCCCCTCTTTGATTGTTTGGACCAGCTGTCTCGAGATGTCGCCCAGAATCGGCGGAATAAGGAGTCCTTTCAAAACAGTCTCCTTGAGTCCGCGGGCGTCCTGTGCGAGAGCATCGGCCACGGCCTGCGGTGTTTTCTCGGGTTCGCAAAATTCAATGAAAACCCCCGTGGGCCGTTCGTGAACGAGACACACGATGATAACGATATCGCTGCTATCAGGCCGCCCGTCGAGTTCATACTTGAACTCAGTGGGCATCACGTACGCGGCGATTGTTTCATCGTCGGGCGCACGAGGCTTTGCAACACGAATGATGCGCCGCACGAGCCCTTCAAGCGAGCGGTCGGCGCGCTTGCGCGCAAAACGGAGCGGTTCGGTTGTGTGCACGTTGCACGACGATTCCGTGAACGACGTACTGAGCTCCTCTTCGATTGAGTCAACAACCGCCTGCATGTGCTCCGGCGGGTCGATACTTTCTTCCACAACAACCGTGACGTTCAGCAACGCATTCATGTGGGCAGCCTCCTACCTGGGCAGACCATAGAGGAAGGGGGTGCCGAAGTCAATCGAGAACCGAGCATGCTAGCATTCTGGGTATGAAAGAAGGCGTGGATAAGCGGAAAGACGTTTTCACCAATCACTTGTGGGAGACGAGTGAGCGGTATCGGAACATGATTGCGGGCGACCTCGCGTCCGTAAAGCGAACATTCCAAGACTTCACAAAAACGAACTCCTCAGCCTCGTCATTGTCCGGCATTGAGCTCGCCCGCAAGTCGCTCGCGCTCGAGCAGGCCCTCATGTATTTGAAAGACGGTATTCAACCGGTTGCCGCGATGCACCAGGATTTTAAGATAACCAAAAAACAGATAGACAAGGCGAAGCGCCTTCTGATTCGTACGACGTTCTCTACTCCAGACGATCTCTCGAGGTTCTATAAAACGCTGCGTGAAGACGACGACATGCTCTTTGGTGACATCGCGGCAAAGGCAGTGAAGGATATGTACATATCACAACCGCCGCAAAGCCACTCGCTCGTTTCGCAGATAATTTATCTGCAGGCGATGTCGAGAGAGCTTTTTCCCGAGGTCATAAAGCGTCGAAATCCTTCGTACCGATTGAATTCCGAAGCGAATGTTGCAGCGGATAAATCGGAGTCCAAGCCAACAAAGCTGACCCGAATGCTTCAGGAAGACTTTGATCTGCTCACCACGATGCAGGTGACGGGGGACTATGTGCGTATGGCTCAGCAGCAGCGCACGGCGAGCGGCATAAACTTTACAACCGGCTCACAAAAGGTGTTTGCAGTGCTTCCGGAATTTCAACAACCAGTACAGAAATCCGGTGTCGCGAGAGAGCTCGAGGCACTCAAGGCATATTCAGACTACCTGTCAGATGACAGCAAGTATTCGTCTAAGGACGCGCATAGTGATCAGTTCAAGAAGGAGATCGACCAGCTGGACATACGCTATGTGCAGCTGTGGGTGAATGCGCATGAAATGATCGCGCTTAGAAAAGACGGTGTGTATCAAAAAGAAAATACAGACGTCATCAGTGCAATGCCCGATGTGGAATGGAAGAGCATTCAGTTCTCAAAAGAGGTTCCATCCGGGCAAAAGGTGTTCTTTGAGAAGAAGAATTCACCGCTTCTTGTGTGCGTCGATCCGGCCCCGAGTAAGGCATATGTTGCATCTATCGGCATGATGCCGCTGCCACTCTTCCAACAAATTGAGGTGGAAAAAGGGAGTGCCCAGGCGGCACGAGGAATGGTGAACATCCTTAAGGACCCGTTCACGTTGAGGGGATTTCTCGACGCGCTGCGCGCCTCCGCGTTCTATATTCGAAAAAGCGACGGGGAGTTGTGCATGTACGGCGATTCTACAGAGCTTGCACGCGCCCAGCTCGGAGCGCACTACGATGTTACAAAGAAGCTCGTCCACAACATCATATTCAGTCTCACTCACTCAGAGTACGTGCCGGGGGAAGACACGGTCCCGCCGGAGAATGTCGGCCCGAAGAACGAGCGCGAATTTCCGCTTGAACTTATACATCCAATCCCGGATGAACCGACACTGCGAGAACTTCCTGCACAACCGGAAATCGAAACACATCACGGACGGGCGTTTCTTGGCCGAAGCGCACATACGCGACTTCTCCCGAACGGCTGGCTCCCGGGATTCGAGGCATGGGAAGAAGCAAGAACGGCTACCGAAACCATCGACCTCTACGCCATTGTTGTTGACGAGCAAAATATACCCCGGGAAAGTATTCGGCTAGAACTCAAGGATGACTTTAAAGATTTTCGGATACAGCTCATCGGGCTGCGCGCGCAGTACCAGGAAAAGATTCGCTTCCAGACATACGTGAAAGAAGTCTAGTTGCCCAACGATAGGTTTAATCACTCAGTAAGCACAAGGCCCGCGTAATGCGGGCCTTGTGCACGATATGGTAGGGGAATTACTTCGCGTACTCGATAACGCGGGTTTCGCGCATCACAGATACTTTGATTTCACCCGGATACTGGAGCTCTTTTTCTATCTTGTCGGCGATGTCGCGGGCAAGCTTGCGACACTCAAGGTCGGTCATTTCTTCCGGCTTCACAATCACGCGCAGCTCACGTCCGGCAGCGATTGCAAAGCTCTTCTCGACACCCTTTTCGTTGTTGGCAATTGCCTCCAAGTCTTCGAGTCGCTTGATGTAGTTTTCTACCGAGTCACGTCGTGAGCCTGGGCGTCCGCCTGAAATGGCGTCGGCTACCTGCACAATCATGCTTTCCGGAGTTTCGTACGGGTATTCCTCGTGGTGCGCCTGCATAGCTTTAATCACGAGTTCGTTTACGCCGAACTTCTGCAGAATGCGCCGCCCAATTTCCACGTGTGTGCCCGGTACCTCGTGGTCCACTGCCTTACCAATGTCGTGGAAGAGTGCACCAGCACGAGCAATAGCCGGATCAGCTCCCAATTCTTCTGCGAGCATGGCAGCAAGGTGCGCCATTTCCACAGAGTGGTCGAGCACGTTTTGTCCGTAGCTTGTGCGGAAGTACAAACGGCCGAGAATCATCAGGAGTTTTGGGTCGATATTTGGCACCTTTGCCTCATATGCTGCCTCAGCGCCCTTTTTCTTGATGATGTTGGTGATTTCTTGCTCAGCTTTCTGCACTGCCTCTTCAATCTTCGCAGGCTGGATGCGTCCGTCGAGAATCAGGTTCTCGAGTGCGATGCGTGCGATTTGTCGGCGAATTGGGTCGTACGAAGAAAGTGTCAGCTGGCCTGGTGTGTCGTCGATAATCACGTCGACACCGGTTGCTCGTTCAAACGAGCGGATGTTGCGGCCTTCTTTACCGATAATTTTGCCCTTGATTTCGTCGTTCGGGAGCGCAACGGTAGTTGCGAGGACGTCAGAAACGACTGAGTTACCGAGTCGGTGCACCGCAGTGGTAAGGATTTCTTTGGCGCGCTTCTCAATCTTTTCATCGCCCTGGATTTCGAGTTTGCGCATGCGTCCCTCGAGATCATTTTCGTACTGCTTCTCGATTGCTTTCATGAGTCCGGTCTTTGCCTCCTCGGCAGTCAGTCCGGCAACTTTCTCGAGCTTTTCCTGTTGTTCGCGAATCGTGCCTTCGGCCTCTTCGCGCAAACGGGCAACGTCTTCGTTCTTGCGGTTCAAAGACTCCTGCTCGTTGTCGAGGTTGGTCTGGCGGTTATCAAGGAGCTCTTCTTTGCGAACGAGGCGCTCTTCAACCTGTTTAAGGTCGCGCTCGCGTTCTTTGTACTCCGAGGTGAGCTGCTGAACCTTATCGTTGGCTCGTGTTTCGGCATCGTTGATAATATCTTTTGCCTTTTCCTCGGCATCGAGCATCATTTGGCGAACCTCGAGTTCCATGGAGCCTTTCTTCCCGATACTTATGATGTATCGGAGAAAGTATCCGAACCCAATGCCAATGACGCCGGTTACGGCGAGGAGGGCAAGAATGACTTTTAATGACATACGCGTCTATGGACGCGCGTCTCTTACACGAAGAGTCTAGAAAATGGCTTATTTGCTACCTTTTTTGCTAGTTTCTGGCTCATGTTTGAGTGCGCGTTTGAAGAATGAAACATAAATACTAAGGGGTACCAACGCAATATAACACCCGACAATGGAACATGCTATATGAAAACCCCCGCCTATAAAGACGGGGGTTTTCATTGAGCTATTTCTAGTTCAACACCTTGTCGATTATTCCGTATTCTACGGCCTCTTTGGCTCCCATGAAGAAGTCGCGGTCCACGTCGCGCTCAATCTTTTCGAGCTTTTGGCCCGTGTTTTTTGCCATAATCTTGTTGAGCTGCTCACGCATCTTCAGAATCTGCTTTGCGGTGATTTCGATGTCTGAGGCCATACCTTCGGCACCGCCGGACGGTTGGTGAATCATCACTTCCGCGTTGGGGAGTGCGAATCGCTTACCTTTCTCACCGGCAGAAAGCAATACGGCGCCCATCGATGCTGCCATACCCACGCACACGGTTGAAACCTGTGGCTGGATATGGTTCATGGTGTCGAGGATGGCAAGGCCTGCAGTTACCATGCCGCCCGGTGAGTTTATATAGAAGGAAATATCTTTTTTCGGGTCTTCTGAGGCAAGGAAGAGTAATTGTGCAATGACCAAGTTTGCGACCTCGGTATCAATTGGTCCACCGAGGAAGATAATACGCTCCTTCAGGAGGCGAGAGTAAATGTCGTAGGCACGTTCTCCCATCGATGTTTTTTCGATAACCATCGGAATCAGCTGCGCGCGGGGTGTATTCATATAAGGGGGAGTGTAGTTGAAACTCGAAAGCCATGCAAATCTCCGTGCTATCGTTTTATCTATGGGAGAGACTTGGAAAGGTCATCAGCGTGAAAAGGGTGACCCGTCGCTGAACGATATGCATGATTTGCATATCATCAACATGAAAGGAGATATGACGCTTCAGGAGAAGATGGCACTTCAGATGGCGCTCGCGGTTCATGTATATCTTGTAAGTAAAAAACAGTCGATGGATGCGATTGATTTTATACATCCGTGGAAAGGTCAGAACATCAATAAAACTGAAGTAATGAAAGATTGGATGGATCCGAAAGGCGGAAAATCCAACTCAGAACGATTGGGGGAATTCATTGAGTCACTTGGTACGGAAGGTGAGGAGCGCGTAGATATTGCAATCGCGGACTCACGTGAAGATATGCTCGAGAAGATGCATATCGATTTTCGACCGCCGCTGGAGACACAAAAGCCGGAGGGTGGCGCGACGCTCCACTAGAAAAAACGGCGCCTTTCGGCGCCGTTTTGTCTATTCTTACTTGTCTGTGTGTTCGTGGTGGGAGGCAGTGTGTCCGACTGGTTCGGGATTTCCTTCGAGGAAACGAAGGGTCATTTCGTTGCGCATTGCGTGAGCAATGTGCGCTCGAAGATTCTCGGGGTCCGCTTGTGGGTAGTGCGCGCGAGCATGCTCAAGTTCATGCTCAAGTTCAGGGCCTGGTGGGTCAATCTTTTCTTGTCGAGCAATTTCAGCGAGAATCAATCGCACCTTCGCTCGTTTGTCGGCTGCGTCTTTCCAGCTTGCGAGCAATTCTTCGCGTGTTTTTTTAGTTTCTGCCAAGTACGAGTCAATTGATTGCCCGGCGCGGGAGAGGTCGTCCTTCAAGCGGGACTCCATTTCCTCGAGTTCAAACTCGCGTAGCGATACTGGATAGGAGACCGTCGAATCTTTTACCATATCGTCCAAAATACCTGCGCGGCGCTTTTCGCCGGCTCGCATTTCTTTTTCGGTCTGGATATTTTTGCGAAGCGCTTCGGAAAAAACGGCGGTGCTTTCGTAACCGAGTGTTTGAACAAACGTATCATCGAGTTCAGGGAGGTCGGTTTCCGCGAGCGCCTTGGTCTCTTCTGCTGCCTGCTGCGGCTCTGTGCCAGATTCAATTCGGTCGATACGAGCGCGTTCACGGCGCAGGTGAGTGAGCGCTTCGTTGTGTTCCGCGTCGGTAACTGTGGTGTCTTCTTTAGAGTCGGTGTGCTTCTTTGCGATTTTCTTGTAGTCACCGAGTTTAATTTCTGGTGCAAGTGCGGCACGTGCGGTAAACGTGACGGGCTTGTCGAGCGTTGGTGTATCTGTGGTTACGCGAGGAGCCTCTACAATGGGGAGCTTTTGCTCTGCGAGCAGCTCTGGCAATTCGTGTTCAATAGCGTGCTCAACTGCGTGGCGCAAAATCTGCGCCTCGCCGTAAACCGCAAGAATGCGGTCCTCGGGAGCCTTGCCTGGGCGGAAACCATCGAGTTTCGCCGTTTTCTGAATCTCTTTGAGGGCAACAACACGATACTTTGTAAGTG
This sequence comes from uncultured Candidatus Saccharibacteria bacterium, assembly GCA_964471165.1. Taxonomy (GTDB): domain Bacteria; phylum Patescibacteriota; class Minisyncoccia; order Phycocordibacterales; family UBA2100; genus UBA10103. The sequence continues at coordinate 51,446 of CAYYEX010000002.1, read as the reverse complement.
TTTCTACAGATATCTCTGCAGTGACGGATGCTTCCCAGCGCTCAGTGTCGCGGGAAACTTTTACGTTTTGAAATGAGTGTGACCCCAAACCCTTTTTGCTTTCTGTATTCATCGGAGATTTTTAGCACGGATTTCCCATTAAATACAGTATTGAGTCAAAATTGCACACAAAGGGCAGGGGCAGGCATCGTCGAATGTAACTGCACCGAGGCAGGCAGGGTTTAGTCGATTGAAACCGAGCTTTTTACCAACGGGGCGTCAGGGGAAGGCTGTCGGTTGAGTTTCTGTCCCCAAAAATAAAGAGCCCCGAATACCAAGAGAATCACGATGATGATTGCTCCGATGATTGGACCGGCCCCATCGTCATGTTTCTGGGGTTTCGGTTGGTCGGGGAGGGGAGGCATGTATATATAGTACACCCACCACATGAGGCGTGTGTGTACCATATATATGTGGATTGCTCCGAAGGGAGACTATTTTCCGAACTTCTCCTTGTAGAGTTCTACGGATTTCTGAACAGCAATGATAGCCTCGGCTTTTCCTTTGATGCCCGTAATCTCAACTGGCGCGGGCTTACCCTTGAGTGCCTTATACGTTTCGAGGAAATGTTGGAATTCCTTAAGTGAGTGAGAATTGATGTCGCCGAGGTCTTGCACGTCTTCCCATCGCTTGTCTTCAGTTGGGACTGCAATGATTTTGAAGTCGCTCTCTCCTGTATCAATCATTTCCATAACTGCTACTGGACGAACGCTCACGAGAATACCAACGTTGAGCGGAAAGGTGGTGAGTACAATCACATCGAGTGCGTCGCCATCTTCCCAGAGCGTCTGCGGGGCAAAGCCGTAGTCGTAGGGGAAGGAGGCTGCGGAGTAGTTGGCTCGGTCGAGTTTGATAAGTCCGGTTTCCTTATCAATCTCGTACTTATTGTTGGAGCCTTTTGGAACCTCGATAATCACATTAAATTTTTCCGGCGCTTTTTCGCCGAGCGGTACATCGTGCCAAAGATTCATATAACAGAGAGTGTAATGCAATGTGGCACGTACGCAACTAGCGATTGAGGTAGCGTAGGAGCATGAGCGCGCTACGCTCCTCACTGATTTGTCCGTTGAGACACATTGTTTTACATTCCTCAATCGGAAATAAGACCCGTTCGATATCTTCTCCTTCGCCGGAGTCGACGCGGTCAACTTCGGAAAATGCGGTAGCGACAAAGTAGTACAAGTCCCATTCAACCGTTGCGCCGAGTTTAGAAACACCAAAGAGCGCAAGCGAGTCGACCTGTACACCAACTTCCTCGAGAGCTTCCTTCCGTATCGCGTGCTCTGCGGCAGCTTGCATATCGGCTCCAGATTCTAGAAATGCGTTGAACTCCTCCAGTTTGTCGAACACCTTCCCGCCGGGGAGACGCACATCGTAGGTTCCGAGCTCAGTACGAAATTCGCGTGAGAGCAGTATTCTGTCCTCGCGTGGAATGATAATCCGTGTGCCCGGTGAGCGCCGTGCACGCTCGAATGTTACGGACTTCTGCCCGTCACGCATGGGCTGCTCCACAACCTCTATCATTTTTCCCTGGTACGCAATGCGCTCTGCGCCGTCAGGTTCTAGTGCCATTGCAGCAATCTATCAGCCGTATTCTTTTTTACAAATCAAAAAGGACTGCATGCGCAGTCCTTTTTGAAAGCAAAACAAGCTTATTCAGCGTCTTTTGATGGCTCGGCAATGCTTTGCCGGCCTGAATCCCGGCGTTAGCTCGGGGTAGCATTACCTATTCAGCATCTTTCTCTTTATCGTCTGTAGTACCACCCTGCTGTTCTTCAACAACTTCGTCGGCAACGTCTCGGTCCTGGTCGACGGGGTCGAGGTTATCTACGCCTTCGTCCTTTGCCTCGTCGTCGTCACCTGCAATCTCTGCCTTTGCCACCTCGAAGGTATCTTCGGTGGCGCTCAGGTTATCAACATCGGTTGGGATGCTCTCAACTGGCGTGCTGCCATCGTCAGACGCAACTTCTTCACCGCCCATTGAGCGAATGTCGATTTTCCATCCAGTGAGGCGTGCTGCGAGACGCACGTTTTGTCCGCCGCGACCGATTGCGAGCGACTGCTGGTCTTCCGCAACCTGTACGATTGCGCGGCTGTCCTCTTCGAAGAGTTCAATAGAAAGCACCTGTGCTGGCTTGAGGGCCTCTTTCACATAATCGCCTGCATTCTCCGACCACTCCACGACGTCGATTTTCTCGCCGCCGAGTTCAGAGGTAACAACTGCAACACGAACGCCGCGCTGTCCCACAAGTGCGCCGACTGGGTCAACGTGGTCGTCGGTTGAGTGCACTGCGATTTTTGCGCGGGAACCCGGTTCGCGAACGATGCCCTTCACTTCCACGACACCGGATGCCATTTCAGGCACTTCGGTTTCGAAGAGCTTGGTCAAAAAGCGTGGGTGAGAGCGGGAAAGACGGATGAACGTACCGCGGACACCTTCGTCCACACGGAGCAAAAGTGCGCGAACGCGCTCGCCCTGGCGATATCGCTCGCCTGGAATCTGCTCGTCGTAGGGGAGAATTGCGGTTGCACGACCGAGGTCGATGTAGAGGTTGCCGCGTTCAAAGCGCTGCACGTGGCCGGTCACGATTTCACCCTCGCGCTCTCCATACTCCTCAATAATAGAGGCGCGTTCTGCTTCGCGGACCTTCTGCATGATGACCTGCTTGGCAGCCTGAGCAGCAATGCGGCCGAAGTCTTCCTGGGTTTCGAGAGGGAACGAGATTTCCTCGTCGAGCTGTGCGTCGCGCTTAATGCGGCGAGCATCCTCCACCATGATGTGCTGTTCTGGGTTAAAGCGTGAGCGGTGGTCGTCTTCGCCGGTTGCCTCCTCGTCTTCGCGGCGCACGAGCGTCGCATCAACTACGATTTTTGCCTGGCGGAACTCCATGTCGCCGCTCTCTGGGTTGAATGTTGCTCGGATGATTTGGCCGCGCTTTCCGTATTCACGGCGGTACGCTGCGGCAAGTGCGGTTGCAAGCGCATCAACAACAGACTCGCGGGTTATACCACGCTCAGCCTGAAGCTCTTCGAGGGCGGAATTCAATGATTTGAGGTCGAATAGTGCCATATGGATTATGTTGTATATCGTTCGCTTTCCAGGGCCCTTTCAAAAAAAGGGTCCGCCAGAGGCGGAACTAATGTGTTCAATATAAAGGCGTCCCAGCGTCTAGTCAAGTAGCGGGCTGCAACGCAGCATTAAATTGAAAAACAAGAGTTCGTATCTGAAATTTGTGCGGAAAATATGTCGTGAGTCATCTCATGAGTGTTCACAGATTTTTTTGGAAACGAGTTCGCTCGTATGTTCTACGAAATCACCATCGAGTACGTAGACGTCCCGTGTGTTTGGTATACTTACACATGTACGTGCTGACGATTCGACTCTGTCGCCATCGCTCGTAGCGCATGTGTGACTCCGACGACAGTTTATAAAGCCGCACCGCGCATAAAATATATATCTATGGCAAGAATTTTTATGGCCGAAGATGACCCACTCATGGGGCGCATGTATGAACGCGCCTTTCGTCTTGGTGGTCACGAATTAACACTCGCGCACGATGGGGCAGAAGCACTCGAGATGATTACTACAATGAATCCGCAACCAGATGTCATCATCCTCGACGTCATGATGCCAAAAATGAGCGGCTTTGACGTGCTCGCTAAGATAAAGCACGACATGACACTCAAGCATATTCCCGTCGTTTTGCTCACAAACCTTGCCGGGCAAGAGGACGCGCAAAAAGCGGTGACCATGGGGGCGCTCAAATATCTCGTAAAGAGCTCATACAATCCGAAACAGGTGGTTGAAGAAATGACCGCCATCGCGAATAGTCACAGAACGAATCACTCATAATATGGCCGCCCCGGCACACGAACAGATTGACGAGATAAAGTTAAAAAAAGCGCTCACAGACGGAGGATATTTGACGAGTGAAGACGTGACCGCGGCAGAAAAAAAGGCTCAGGCAGAAGCAACCACCTTCATGGTCTCTGTGGTTGCGCTTGGTCTCTTAACTGAAGATTTGCTCGGACAGGCTGTTGCGGAGTCCCTGAAGATGAAATATGCAGACCGGGACTCGATGCCGACGCAACGAGAAGTAGTCTTGCGAATTTCCGAAACGATTGCACGTGACACACAAGTTGTTTTCATAAGTGAAAGCGATTCAACCATCACGGTTGCTTCAAGCCGTTCGGACGTTAAAAAAGTACAAGCAGTACTCAAGCCGCTCTTTGCGAAAAAGAAAATCGAGGTGCTCTATACGCTCCCGAACCTTCTTGAAACTGCGTTTAGACTCTATGCGAAACCGCTCTCGGAGCGATTCAACGAGTTGTTTACCGCACACAAGGCGTTTGTTCCGGAGGTAATCGATACTATTTTTGGCAACGCCGTAGACCTCCATGTATCCGACATTCATTTCGAACCTCATCAGAGCGAAGTTGTTGTTCGTTTTCGTATCGATGGTGTTCTTCTTGAAATTGCTCGCATCCCGAAACCTTTTTACAGCAATATATTGAATCGAATCAAAGTACTTGCACACCTCCCGCTCGATGAACATTTCCGAACACAAGATGGATCGCTTCGATATCTCCACGCCGAAGGAGGAGTCAACGTGCGAGTGTCAATTGCGCCGACCATCGACGGTGAAAAGATTGCTCTGCGCATTCTTCCGGAATACAGTAGCCATTTTTCCGTCGATACACTCGGTCTTACGGGCGACGACCGCGTTGCGCTTAGTGAAGCAGCAAAAAAACCATTCGGCATGGTTCTTGTTACAGGGCCGACAGGTAGCGGCAAAACGACCACGTTGTACGCTTTTTTGCGAACACTCAATACGAGCGAGGTAAACATCACTACGATTGAAGACCCTGTTGAATATAGAATCGAAGGCGTCAATCAGATGCAGACGAATGCTGCCACCGAGCTCACGTTTGCTCGCGGATTGCGGTCAATTGTGCGACAAGACCCCGATATCGTCTTGGTTGGAGAGATTCGTGACAGAGAAACTGCTGAAGTGGCAATCAATGCGGCGCTCACCGGACATCTTCTCTTTTCAACATTCCACAGCAATGATGCAGCAACCACAATTCCGCGCCTACTTGATATCGGTATCGAACCATTCCTTTTGGGCTCAACGCTAGAGCTTATCGTTGCACAGCGATTGGTGCGTACTATTTGTTCGAACTGTCATGGGTCCTACACGCTCGCAAAACGCGAGTTGCAGTCTTCGATACCGAAGATAGCGCCTTTTTTTAATGAAGAGCAACAAATAACGTTTTACCGTGGGGCGGGTTGTAATGCGTGTCACCAGACCGGATATCGCGGCCGCATCGCAATCTTTGAAGTGATTCGCAACACGCCTCAAATGCAGGAACTTATTGCGAATCGCCCGAGCAGAACAGATATTTGGAATCTTGCCAAACAGCAGGGGTCGCATTCTCTATTCGAGAACGGCCTTTCAAAAGTCCGTGAGGGTATCACTACCGTAGAGGAGCTCCTTCGCGTTGCTCCACCTGCTCAATCATGACAACGAATTCGCTCCAGCGACTCGAGATTAAAAAAATCATTGAGTTTGTCGCTCCGATTCCGAAGCGCGTTTTGGTGGGCGTTATGAGTCTGGTTACGAGCGTTGAAGCTTCAATAGAAGCATATAACCGTCGGGGCTCAAGCAAAGATCTCGAGTATCTCACTCAAAACCTCGGACTACTCCTAAGTGCGGGCGTCGACGTAATCAGCGCACTCGAATCAGTCGAAGAGGGAATGAAGAGCGCGCAGATGAAACGTGCGATTCAGCACATGCGTAAGGATCTTGTGGAAGGAAAGTCGCTCTACCTCACATTTGTTGATAGTGGATTGTTCTCCGAGCGCGTCTCCACGCTGGTTCATATCGGTGAGGAAAGCGGACAATTGGCGAAGTACTTTAAGATGATTGGCGACCAAGAGGAAAAGCAGCGTGCTTTTCGCGCAAAAATCCGCGCCGCACTCACCTACCCGGCAATCGTTTTTTCGGTCACGATTATTGTGGGTATCGGTGTATCGTGGTTCATATTGCCGCGTTTGGCTCGTGTGTTTATGCAGCTTAAATTGGAACTTCCGCTCGTAACGCGCATTATTTTGGGATTCGGTACTTTTCTTTCAGAATACGGACTGATTGTTGTGCCGGTGGCAGTCGTTATCCTCGCAGTTATTATTTATTACGTATTTATCGCTCGTAAAACCAAGCACATAGGCGAACGAATGCTATTTAGTTTGCCTGGTTTGCGTGAAATCATTCAGGAGATTGAGCTCGCGCGCATGGGATTTATTTTAGGTTCACTTTTGCGCAGCGGAGTGCCTGTGATGGCATCCCTGCAATCCATGCAGGACGCAACACAGTCTCCTCATTACAAGGCTCTGTATGCGCATGTTTCAAAAAATGTTGAGGAAGGTATGCCTATGGAAGAAAGTCTTTCCACGTACCCGAAGATTCGCTTGCTCATGCCGTTGCCGGTCCAACAGCTTGTCGCAACGGGAAATAAAACGGGCACGCTTGCAGACGTGCTTTTAAAAGTTGGTACCGTATACGAGGAAAAGTCTGAGGTTTCCACGCGGAACCTTTCAGTCATTATGGAACCCGTACTCCTCTTTGTTGTATGGGTAGCGGTCGTTACGGTCGCGCTCGCCGTTATCTTGCCGATTTACAACCTGATTGGAGGCATAAATCAGCACTAGTGTATGCGTGAGTTGACTGCACGCGGATTCACACTCATCGAAATACTCTTGTCGGTGGCGCTTGTGAGCATTGTGTTTGGAATGTCGTACGTCATGTATCAAAGTGTCCCGTACCAAAACGATCTCGATATCGGCGTGCAGGCATCGCGCGAACTTTTGGTCGAAGCGTCGCGCTACGCAGCGGCCTCCTACGACGATTCTGAGTGGGGGGTGTCGTTTGTTACGGGGACCGCAGTTTTGTTTAAAGGCACGTCATACGATGCGCGAGACCCCCAATTCGATGAGACGATTGATTTGTTCTCCATTTCTGTTTCTGGACAAAATGAGTACGTCTTCAGGAAGAAAACGGGATATCCTACTGTGGTGGGTGTAACCACATTCACCTCACCTGCGACAGGGGAGAGTAAGAGCATCGACGTAAATGAAAAAGCCCGTATCAATATTCAATAGTTCGAATCCGCGTGCCGGGTTCAGCATTCTCGAGCCATTGCTTGCGGCTTCGCTCATCGCTTTTTTGGTACTCGGCATTGTGACGGCACTTGTGTATGGGAGAGTAACAGCGGCGGATAACGCTGCCCGTGGTCAGGCGCTGTTGCTCGCCGACGAAGGGCTCGAAGCAGTGCGGAGTATTCGTTCCAACGGATTTTCTGAGCTTGTGGAAGGAAACTACGGACTTTCAGCGCAGGGTGGTGTCTGGGCGCTCTCGCCGGAAAGCGATTCAACGAACGGGTTCGTGCGCACCATCGAGATTATTGATATGGACGGGGCGTCCAAGAGTATTACGTCGTCTGTTGAGTGGACCAACGACTACGGTTCGAGCACCGTTTCAGTTGAGACTCGTTTGTATGACTGGCAACAAATATGAGGACGTCACCAAAAAAAGGATTTACCTTGATAGAAACAATTCTGTATGTCGCGCTTGCGACCGTAATCTTGTACGTGATTGCAAGTTTGTACATGGCGATGCTTACTGTGCAGGCAAAAAACCAATCGGCTACGAACGTTACACTTGCCTCAGAAGAAGCGCTCAATCATATTCTACAAACCATACGGGACGCTCAATCGGTCGTGGCACCTGAGGTAGGACAAGAAAGCACCGAGATATCGCTCGAGATGCATGACGGCGCTCTGTACCCAACAGAAACAATCTCGCTCCTCGATGGCGTACTCATGATGCAGGACGGCTCACAGCCACCCATTGCGCTCACACCATCAAGTATCGTAGTAAGTGAGCTCATGTTCTCGAATCTATCGACGCAGTCACCACACTCTATCCGTGTCACATTTACCGCGGCATCGAATGCAGGAGGCCGCCCGGACCTCGCGTACTCAAACACTTTTTATGCAACAGCTACCACTCGCTAACATTCACATGAAAGCTCCATTTCATGGAGAGCGCGGATACGTGACTCTACTTGCTGCGTTGATTGTGATTGTCGTGGGTATTTCACTTACCGCATCGTTGCTCCTCAGTGGAGGTGGTGGCTCGCTTCGCGCGAGTGCCCTTGAGCAGACAATCGAGGCGCGAGCCTACGCGGACTCGTGTGCCGAGAACGGGCTCTACGATATACGAGCCAACCTACTGTTCTCAGGTTCGGGAGAACTAAGTCTTCCAAACGGGTCATGCTCCTACGAAGTCACATTAGAGAACGAGACATCAAGCCTGATTGAATCGACGGGATACGCAGAATCGGCAGTTCGTAGAGTCCGTGTTGGGGTAAGCACAAATATTTTGGTCACCGAGAGTGGGACCTCAACTCAGATAACAAACATCGATTGGGAAGAAGTGGCGGACTTCTAGCCGTGCACAGAGCACCCTACCCAACATGAGGGCGATTGCTATACTGACGGGGTCATGAAAACACGACCTCAAAAAGGGTTCACATTACTCGAAATTCTCCTTGTCGTTGCAGCCATCGCAATACTTGCCGGCATCGTTATTATTGCTATCAATCCGGCCAGACAATTGGGCGATACTCGCAATGCGCAGCGTCGTTCGGATATTCTTGCAATCGCAAACGCGCTTCAGCAATATCAGATCAAGGTAGGTAGTCTGCCAACCGCACTAACCCTTTCTTCTTCTCTTGTATGTACTGACAAAACCTTCAATTCTCAATATGGTATATGTAAACAATCGGCCCCAAGTTGCACCGGTACGTATTTAGTGAATGATCTCGTGAACAACTACATTGTCACGATTCCAGTTGATCCGTCCTCCACCGATGCGAATTTCTCGGGGTATGTGGCATTCAAAGATGCAAATAACCATGTGTATGTGTGTGCACCGTACGCCGAGAGCGCGACAATCTCCGTCACCCGCTAACATATGGTGCGACGCACTGCGGCGTTCACAATCATTGAAATAATGCTTATTGTCGCTGCCATCGCGATTCTCGCGGGCGTGACAATCATCGCTATCAACCCCGCGCGTCATTTGGCGGATATCCGTAACGGGCAGAGAAAGATCGACGTAGCTACTATTTGGAATGCGTTGCAGCAGTATCGGCTCGATACTCACGGCACAATTCCTCCCTCAATCTCGAGTGGTTCGCTCACGCAGTGCACAACGGAGGTGGACAATGACGTGTACGCGATATGCAGAACAACCGGATGCGGAGTGATGCTGGATGAGCTTACTACGGATGGGAAGTACCTCTCTGAAATACCGGTAGACCCAACCACGGAGTCAGAAATTTATAGTGGGTACAACGTGATTCTCGACGCGGATCATCAAAACAAGCTCGTTGTGTGTGCGCCAGGGGCTGAAGGAGGTGAGGTAATCTTCATCCAACGTTAGCTACTCGAAGTTCCGCCCGTTCCAAAAAAAGAAGTTTGCTACTCGCGCTCCCCAGAAGGATAACTTTTTACTTTTTCTGCTCATCGCTGGGATATAATTGTATCGATGTATATTTCCGAGACCCATTTGAAGACATTCCTCGCGGATGCGGGGCTCGTTTCGCAAAAAGATTTCGACGCAGCAGAAAAGGAGGCGAAAGAAAATGGTCAATCTGTGGGCGAAGTGCTCACTGCAAAGAACGCGATTGGCGAAGATGAACTGCGCCGCACCTATGCATACATTCTTGGCATCCCATTCGTCTCGCTCGCGGGCACGCAAATCAAGTATGAAACACTATCGCTCATCCCTGAACCGGTCGCGCGGCGCAACAACATCATTGCCTATAACCACCGTGGCGATGAGCTCGAGGTTGCAATGCTTGATACCGACGATTTGGCTGCTATCGATTTCATTAAAAAAAAGACGCACTTAAAAGTGCAGGCACGTCTCACTGATGCGGCATCTGTAAAATTTGCACTCAAACAGTATCAGCAAGGATTGAAAGACAATCTCGGAGACGTGATTGAGCGGGAAACTGCAGCACTCGCCGGCACAGCAACCGATGCCGATGAGAAAAAGATGGCAGAAGGCGTTCCGGCGGTGCGTATCGTCGACACATTGCTTCGCCACGCAAACGCGCAGGGAGCATCCGACATTCACATTGAACCGCTCCAAGAAACCCTGCTTATCCGCTATCGTATCGACGGCCTACTCCACGATGCGATGGAGCTGCCCAAACATGCCGCCCCCGCAATCACTGCGCGTGTCAAAGTGCTCGCAAATATGAAGCTCGACGAAAAGCGGCTTCCACAAGACGGGCGCTTTGGTACCGACAATGGGGGAGAGCGCGTTTCGTTCCGTGTCTCGGTGCTCCCCACATATTTCGGGGAAAAAATCGTTATGCGATTGCTCCGCGACAACATTTCTGGCTTTACGCTTGAGGGCATTGGTTTTCATGGCACCGGACTTGAGCGCATGCACGAGGCGATGCGCAAAACGACTGGCATGATTCTCACAACTGGTCCCACTGGCGCTGGCAAATCAACCACGCTTTACACGCTCCTCGACATCGTAAACACACCGGACGTAAACATTTCCACTATTGAAGACCCGATTGAATATCAGATGGCGCGTGTGAATCAGACGCAGGTGCGACCGGAAATCGGATTTACATTTGCTAACGGTCTGCGTAGTCTTGTGCGACAGGACCCAGATATCGTGATGGTTGGTGAAATTCGCGATAAGGAAACCGCCGCGCTTGCAGTAAACGCCGCACTCACTGGTCACTTGGTTCTTTCGACGCTTCACACAAACTCTGCTGCAGGCGCGGTGGCGCGATTACTCGATATGGGCATCGAGCCATTCTTACTTGTTTCCACACTCCGCGTCATCATCGGCCAGCGACTCGTGCGAAAGCTGACGCCGGACCGCGTTCCATATGAACTTTCCAAGGACCAACAAGCAGATCTTGAAAACATTATCGACCAGGGCTCGGTTTTGAAGGCGCTCAAAGAAGAAAAAATTGTTGCGAGTGACATGACCTGGAAGAATGCACCGTTCTATCATCCAACCGAAGGTGGACAATCCCCGTCGGGGTACTCATCGCGCGTTGGTATCTACGAAGTCTTGCCCGTAACAGCCACCATCAAGGAGCTCATTATGAAGAGCGCGAGCGGTGACCAGATTCACGACCAAGCACGAAAAGAGGGCATGCTCACCATGAGCGAGGACGGGATTTTCAAAGCCGTCCAAGGAGTCACTACAATAGAAGAGGTGTTGCGTGTGATTACAGATTAGTGCGCCAGTCCACACAGGCCCATTGTGGTGGATGAACGAAGTGTCATACTCACAGCATCCATGTGGTTCATCGCGCTTCTAGTTGCTGGGTTCGCGATTCTGCTCAACAGAAGTCTCAAGGAGCGCGTCGACACGCTTGAGCGACATATTCAGGAATTGAACCGCCGGCTTCAGGGACAGCAAGCACAACAGCCTGCTGTGCAGCCAGTTGTTCAGCCAGCACAGGCAGCGCAGCCGTCTATGCAACAGCCGTACGCACCAGTAGTTGCTCCCGTTATGGCACAGACTCAGACACCGACCACGATGCCAGTGGTGGTACAGCAGCCAGTAGTAATGGCTCCGCCCGCAGGAGACGCTGTTATTGAATGGTTCAAAGAGAATTGGTTGCTCAAGCTCGGTGCGCTGCTTTTGTTAATCGGATTCGGTTGGCTGGTGAGCTATGCGTTTCTCAATAATTGGATTGGTCCGATGGGTCGAATCATGTTCGGGTTTGGCGGTGGAGTATTCATCATGGGTATTGGGTTCTGGAGAATCCGTACCTTTCCTTCGCAGGGGAGTGTCTTTCTTGTGCTTGGCGCCACGGTGATTCTTCTCACCATGTACGCAGCTCGTTCAATCTACGGTTTTTTCTCACCAGAAATCGCACTCTCGTTCATGTTTCTCACCTCCGCGGTCGTTGGTCTTGCAAGTAGCTTCTACAACCAAAAACAGCTTGCGATTATGAGCGTGCTGCTTGCTGGTATCGCACCGCTCCTCACGCGCTCACCAGTACCCGATTACGTCGCATTATTCGGATACTTGCTTGTCGTTATTATCGGTGCAGTGTGGCTTACGTGGTGGAAAGATTACCGAGAAGTCGTGCTTGCGGCTCTGATTGTAGTGGGCTGCTACAGCATCCCGGTACTCTCTAAAGTTGTCGTTGCCGACCTATCGGTACTGATTTATTTTGCGTACACGTTTGCCGCAATATTTTTTCTTGTGCATACGGCGGGCATGGAACGACTCAAAGATAATGAAGCACAGACCGATATCATTACTGCACTTGGCAACGCGTTCTTGCTTGCGATATGGATATATGTGGCAGCGCCGGCGGCACTCCAGAGTTTTGTATTCGTTATATGGGGCATCGTCTTTTTCATGGGGGCGTTTACGGTGTACCGCATAACTGGTGCACGCGTGCCGCTCGCCCTCTACGCAGGTATCGCAATTGCGTACATTGCTGCCGCTACGGCAATTCACTTCGATGGAGCCGCACTCACTCTTGCCTACATTTGTGAGGCAACGGTGTTCTCGGTCGGTCTCTACATTGCAACGAAAGATGTGCGTTCGGGACTTCGTGGGGCTCTCACGCTTGTTGGTCCAGTTATTTTGTCGGTGGGGAGCATTGCGTCGAACGCATGGAACACAAATATATTTAACGAGCACTTCTTTGTTCTTGCGGCGCTCTCGTGCTCATTCTATTTCCTCGCCGCGCTCTACTGGGCGCCGGCGCGCCGTGCGCAGTCACCCGATGCAATACAGGGAGATTGGATACTATTTATATTCGGCACGTTCTATCTCTACATTCTTCTCTGGCTATCGTTTGATATGCCGCAGGTCACCATCGTGTACACCGTTCTTGGCGTAGCAATCGCGCTCCTACTCTACCTCGCTAGCGCACGAGTGGAAACGGCGCTTTCTGGCGCTGCACTGCTTATTATTCCGTCAGTGCTTTCTTTGCAGAGCATTGTTTCCCGCGCGTGGCAGACGGGGGTCATACACACAGATTTCGTGGTACTCCTCGGACTCGCCGCAGCGTTTAGTGTCATTGGGGGTGTATGCACAGACCGGGCACGTGTTGAAGGAAAGCCAGAGGCAGAGCAGTGGGGGCACGGCTACACGGTAGCCGGCTCGCTCTTTGCATACGTGCTGCTGTGGCTCGCGGCCCACGCGGCGCTTCCGGGAAACCCCGATCTCGCTGTTATGATTTCACTTTTTGTCTATACCGTTATCGGCGTCGCGACGTACATCATCGGGGGCACCCACGCCGAGCGAGGACTGCGCATCTATGGTGGAACCTTGCTCGCGTTTGTTGTTGGACGACTCCTGCTTGTTGATGTCTGGCAGATGGCACTCACCGGGCGCATCATCACGTTTTTCATCATCGGCACGCTCCTTATGAGCACCGCATTCTTCGCCAAAAAGGTCTCCGCTGAGCCAGATGTGAAAGCGTAAATGCTATCGCGAGAGGGTGTATTTCATAAGCAGAATCGCAAAGTTCTGTACGACGAAGAACCAGTAGAAGAAAAGCCCGGTCGCCAGCCCGCGTTTTCCGTTGTAGAGCAAGATGAGCGGAAGAGCGAGCACTGCATATTTTTCTATTGGGTGCATCACAAACGCCTCGCCGAATCCCGGGGCAATGAAGAAACTGAGATTTGTGAGGATTACCAAAATGAATATCTGACTCGTTACGAGCAATGCCGGACGGTTAAAAAACACGTAAAAAGCTACGATAGAGAGCACGCCCCCGGCTCCGTAGTCCATATTCAGCACGCTCGCGAGCGCGCAGCTCACAATGACAACACCCATACGCAGATATACAGCGTGCGTGCGTTGCAATACGCGGATTGCGAGGAGGCCCACGAAGAGTGTGAAGAGTATATTGAAGAAAAGTGGGTGCGTCCCGGTCAAGTAAAAGCCGATTTCGTAGGGGATTTGGGCAAGTAGCGCAAAGATGCCGAGGCGACTCAGGTAGCCGTCGATATCGTGGGTGTGAACTGCGCCATTAGCTATCAGCCAGGCAATGAGCGGGAATGAAAGCCTGCCGAGTACCTGGAGTGCAAATGAATCGGGAAAAAAATAGAGAGCGAAGTGGTCTACAAGCATCGTGACGATGGCGATTACTTTTATCCAGAACGCGTTCATATCGCTACGATACCACCGCTGTGCTCATCGCCCTCATATGAACTCCAAAATGCAGGGGTGTGAGCAACTGGGTATTTTATGTACACGTGAGACTTTTTTGAACCGTCGCAGCGCAACGCACGGTATACCCCATGAGATATTCACTCGGAGACACGCATGTTCAGTTCTTCCGCACAGTTTGAATAAATTTGGAAGACCAATGCTTTATCTCACGGGGTATACTTGAGTGAATGGCGCATTTTTCCTACACCGCCGAGAAAAACGACGGAGAGGTATATAAAGGAGTCGCGGAAGCGAACGATCGTTTCGAGCTATACCAAATCATCCGTCGTGAAGGCGCGCGTGTAATTTCTGTCAACGAAGACTCAAATACCAACAAACTCAGCTGGGCGTACTGGAACTCGAAGTTCGGGACCATTAAAGAGTACGACAAGATTCTGCTTGCTCGTAACCTCAGTGCAATGCTTGGCGCGGGGCTATCGCTTGCCCGCGCTCTTTCGGTAATCGAGCGGCAGTCCAAGAACGCAAAACTTGCTGCGACCGTTTCCGAACTCGCCAGCGACGTGCGTCGTGGCGATACACTCCACGTGGCCCTCGCAAAGTATCCTCGAGTGTTTTCCAAACTCATGGTCGCAATGGTGCGAGCCGGAGAGGAAGGGGGAGACTTGTCCCAGTCGCTTGCGGTGACGTCTGATCAGATGGAGCGCATTTCCGATCTTAAGAAAAAGATTCGCGGAGCAATGCTCTATCCGAGCATCATTCTGGTGGCGATTTTGGGTATCGGCATACTCATGATGATTAAAGTTGTCCCGACGCTGGCGCAGACATTCGCAGAAATGAACGCACAATTGCCGAAGTCGACACGAACGGTGATTGCGATTAGTGACTTTCTCGTGAGTAACACTATCCTCGCAATCGTTATCATCGGTGTCGTTGTGGCGGGTGTGTATCTACTTGCCTCAACGAAAGTTGGAAAACGAATCTCTGACTACCTATTCTTGCGGATGCCCTTAATCGGGGTAATGGTTCGTGAGGTGAACGCAGCGCGTACCGCACGCACTCTCGCATCACTCTCAAGCTCCGGCGTTGATGTGCTCACCAGTCTCGAAATTACGCAGGAGGTGGTACAAAACTCATACTTTCAAGACATATTGAAAATCGCGCGTAAATCAGTGGGAGACGGAGAGCCGCTCTCAGCCACATTTGTTCGAAGCGAAACACTGTACCCACCGTTCGTGGGGGAGATGATGGCTGTCGGAGAAGAAACCGGTCAAACCGCAGAAATGCTCAAACGTCTCGCAAGCTACTACGAAGCAGAGGTCGACCGAAAAACAAAAGACATGTCGACTGTTATAGAACCATTTCTCATGTTGTTCATCGGAGGAGCGGTCGGATTCTTCGCAATCTCGATGATTTCTCCAATTTACCAACTCTCGGAGCACATTTAATAGGTTGTCGGGAACAGGTTATAGGTTTTAACCACACGTATGATTTCCCAGCAGCACACGAAAACCTATAATCTTGTTCCGCATGCCTTCCGCGACTCTCGTGGAATTACGCTCATCGATACGATTGTGGGCACCGCACTTATGTTGATTGTGTTTATGGGTATTGCGGCAGCCTTCCAACTGACCGTTGATGTGGTGAGTAACAGCAAGGCACGTGCCGGTGCCATCGCGCTTGCCAACGAGCGCATGGAGTACTTAAAAAGCCTTTCGTATTCATCGGTCGGCGTTATTGGGGGTATTCCAGCCGGTATCGTGCCGCAATTGGAAACCGTAAGTCTCAACAATGTTTCTTATACTCGTCGAACACTTGTGTACTACTCCGACGACTCCGCAGATGGTTTGGGTGCGGCTGATACCAACGGCATTATTGCGGACTATAAAACGATTCGCGTTGAAATAACATGGATGTATAAACGCACGAGTCGCAGTATCCAAGTGGTTGGCCGCATGTCGCCACAAGGAGTAGAGACCGCGGTCCCCGGGGGAACGTTGACTATAAATGTAGTCGACGCCGCCGCCGTTCCACTGCAAGATGTACAGATTGATATCACCAACACTTCCACAACGCCGACGGTAAGCATTCGCACGTATACCAATAATCTCGGCTCAATTTCATTCATTGGCGCACCCGCTTCGAGTGGATACCAGATTGTCGTTTCCAAAACAGGATACTCAAGCGCTCAAACATATCCGGTCACAGCGCAAAACACCAACCCGAACCCACGTCACCTCACCGTCTCGAATAACTTGACGACGTCGTACACATTTGCAATCGACTTGCTCGCGAGTAAAACAATTCAGACATTCAAAGCAATTGAAGCGCGCACGTGGACGGACCTGCTGAGTGGGAGTGTTTATATTTCTACATCAACGAACACCGAAGTTGTTGGTGGCGGCGTGCGTCTTGCTGGCGCGGCACCGTACTCACCAAGCGGGTTCGTGCTCTCCACCGACATAACGAGTGCCCTCATTGACGCGTGGACTACTCTTACGTGGATAGACACTACCCCCACGCAAACCGACATTCGTTATTCGCTCTACACGATGGTGTCAGGTGTGCCGACACTCATCCCCGACAGCGACCTACCGGGAAATGCTGCCGGATTCACAACATCCCCGGTCGATCTCACGGGACTATCCACGAGCACCTACACATCTATTCGAGTGGGGGCAACGCTCACCACGGCAGACACGGGAGTTACCCCGAACATCGACTCGTGGACGCTCTCCTACAACTATGGCCCCGAGGTTTTGCCCAACGTTGCCGTAACAATGCGAGGATTGAAGACCATCGGAAACAGTCCGACTATCTATAAATACAACGCAACAAGCACGAGTAATGGCTCGGGGATTATTTCGCTCCCGTCTATAGAGTGGGATACGTATACCGTAGATGTTTCGGCAACCACCGGCTACGAAACTGCGGAAGTCTGCGCCGTTCAGGCAGAACTGCTCTCACCGGGAACTTCACAGCTCACCCGATTGTACGTAGCCACAAACACTCCCAAGTCTCTTGTTGTCGATGTGCGAGAAGGGGACGGCACATATATCCCGGACGCCTCGGTACAATTACTGAGTTCCACGACAAATAAAACAATCCTCACGTCGTCGTGTGGGCAGGTATATTTTGGTGGTCTCAACGGCGGCACGTATTCATTGAATATTTCAAAAGCTGGATTCCAGAACCAGAACGCAAGTACCACAATCTCGTCAGATGTCCGCACCTCGGTAGTCCTCGTCCCGTAACGCTATGAAATCACACACCAGCAAGGGTATGACCTTTATTGAATCCATGGTTTGGATTGCTCTGCTCGTCGCGGCAATTACCGCAATTTGCTCGACAGTGTTGTATTTTTACCGAACAAACGCGTATTCACTCGAACAATCGACTGCGGTTACTTCGGCCCAACGCGGACTGGAAACGATGGTACGCACGATTCGTGAAGCCGCGTTTTCCAGTCAGGGAGCGTTTCCGATAGTATCCGTACAACCCAATGACTTTGTATTTTACGCAGACGTTGACAATGACCCGCTGATTGAGCGAGTGCACTACTACTTGTCGGGCACCACGCTCATGCGCGGCGTATTGAATCCAACGGGAAACCCGCCGGACTATATCGGTTCGGAAACAGTCGAGGGGATTGCAGATTACGTGCGCAACACGGCGGTAGGCACCTCGACGTTTCGGTATTATGACGCACTCGGCGCTGAAGTTGCTTCATCGACAACCGGTTATACCGCAGTGCGCTTTGTGAAAGTAACACTCGGTATCAATGTGAATACAGCGACACTGCCGAATCAGTTGAGTCTCTACTCTTCCGCTGCGCTGCGAAACCTTATCGGAAAATAATATGACGATACGTACTACACAGAAGGGGGTAACAACATTGCTGGTGCTCCTCTATATGGCGCTCTTTGTGTTGATACTCAGCACAATTTCTGGTTATGCACTCACGCAATCTCGCTACGGGCGCGCACTCGCTGCTCGCGAGCAGGCGCTCCACGTAGCCGAGGCCGGACTCGAATACTATCGATGGTTCCTCGCGCACAATCCAACAATCATGGATGCGGGGGTTGGACTGATTAGTCCAAAAACATATACCGAGACTGATCCTGAAACGGGGGCGGTGGGGGATGCAACCATAACCGCAACCGCCGCTCTCCAGTGCAACACCGTGCAGTGGATTGATTTGGAATCGAAAGGAATCGCAAATGCAGATCAACTGTTTCCGCGGAACTTAACCGCACGTTACATGCGACCGTCGGTAGCCGAGTACTCATATGTGGTAAACACGAACGTATGGGCAGGTTCGGACCGAAATATTCGCGGACCGTACCATTCCAACGGTGGTGTGCGCATGGATGGTGGGAGCAACTCAAATGTTTCAAGTTCTCTCGCGACATGGAATTGCACAGCGAGTTACGGCTGCAATCCTACGCAAAGTACCGCACCGGGCGTAGTTGGAAATGGAACAAATCCAGAGTTGTGGAAGTATCCAGTCACGACGATTGATTTCGCGCTCATTGCGGTTGACTTCGCGGGTCTAAAAACAAAGGCGCAGGCAAGTGGCATTTACTATGCGGCTGCAGCTGGTTCAGCGAACGAACGTGGTTACCACATAATATTTAACGCGAGTGGCACATTCACGCTCTACCGGGTAACTTCGACAGACGGGTATTCGAGCTTCTCGAGTCAGTACGGAGCAACGACCGAGCACAGCGTGATAACGAGTGAAGTACTTGTCGGCACGTACAACATACCAGCGACTTGTTCCCTTATGTTTTTCGAGGACCGCGTGTGGGTTGAAGGCACAGTGAATGCAAAGGTTACGGTCGTTGCTGCAACACCCACCGCCGGCTCTACTCCGGACGCGTATCTCAGCAACAATATCTACTACAACGCCTATGACGGCACCGACGGCTTAACCGTGATTGCGGAGCGCAACGTACTTATCCCGCTCATCGCACCCGACATGATGGAAATCCACGGAATCTTCGTGGCTCAGAGTGGTCACTATGGGCGCGATTATTTCTCGATTAGCGACACCCCTGCCTCGCTCGACCAGTACGTTTCGCAGACAAGTCTCACCACCATCGGCACCGTGGTATCAAACGGTCGCACAGGAACCTCGTGGATTTGCGGCGGTATATTTTGTTCCGGATTTCAGACCCGATACGACTACTATGACCAGCTGGTCGCATTTTCGCCACCACCCTTTACCCCTGTCGCTTCAACGAATTACTCGTTTATGCTGTGGCGCGAGAAGTAGGATAGCGCTCGGAACCCTTCCGTTTTGGAGTACGCCGTTTTCTACTGAAAACGGCTCAGTCCTCAAGCCAAGCTTTGCGGGGCCTCCAAAACGGAAGGGTCTCCTCGCTTGGGGCGGACAGAAAATCCACCATGCTACAATTCGGCGCATGAAATCGCTGCTTATCGCGAACTGGAAAATGAACCCCGCCTCGTTTAAAGAGGCAAAAACGCTCCTCGACGCCACGCGAAAAGCAGGCGAAAAAGCAAAGAACGTCTCCATCGTACTTGCACCGCCGAGTATCTACCTGCGGCAGCTGCGCCTGCTCTATAAGGGAAAACGTATTGCGTTTTGTGCGCAGAGTGCAAACCCTGAGCCGGGAGGCGCATTCACCGGCGATATTTCTCTCATGCAGGTTCGCGACGCCAAAGCGACCTATGTGCTCGTCGGTCACGCCGAGCGCCGCGCAGCAGGAGAAACCAATCAAGACACCAAGAAAAAAGTTGCAGCTGTTCTTGCGCTCAATTTGACGCCGGTATTGTGTGTGGGAGAAACAGTACGCACCAACTCAGGGGAGCACTTCGCATACATTCAGGCGCAATTGAAAGCCGCTCTCGAGAGCGTGCAAAAACCTTCGGTGAAAAAAGTTCTTATTGCATACGAGCCGGTGTGGGCAATTGGCGCCACGCAGGCAATGTCTCCGCGCGATATGCACGAGATGGCAATTTTCATCCGCAAAACTGTTGTTGGTCTCCACGGCGACGTTGGTATGCAAATGCGCATTCTCTACGGTGGTTCCATCGACGAAACGAATGCAGCTTCCATGTGTACCGACGGGGACGTCGAGGGACTACTCGTCGGGCGAGCCTCCGCCGATCCTCGCAAAATCACGAGTCTCGTAAGTGCTCTCAACGCCGCCTAGTATGAAATGTGTACGCGACCTCCCCGACGGGGAACTGAAAGGTAAGTATATTCTCGTGCGGGCAGGTTTTGATGTACCGCTCAATGCTTCGGGAGAAGTTGCAGACCTTTTTCGGGTGCGCCGTTCTGCGGAAACCATTAGTTATCTCTCAAGAATTGGTGCACGAGTCATCATTCTCTCGCACATCGGACGTGATCCAGAAGAAACAAACGCTCCCGTCGCGCGCGCGCTCAAGAATGAATTTGCAGTCACGTATGTACCTGATTTAACCGGCCAGGTGGCACGGGACGCACGCAATGCGATGCGTGATGGCGACATCTTGTTGCTCGAAAACCTTCGCCGTGACCCGCGCGAAATAAAGAACGACGAATCTTTTGCCAAGGAGCTTGCAGGGCTCGGAGACATTTACGTCAATGATGCTTTTTCTGCCGCACACCGTGCACATGCTTCTATCGTAGGCGTGCCTAAGTTTCTCCCGCACTACTCCGGGCTTCTCATCGATGCGGAAGTGCGCGAGCTTTCACTTGCGCGTGCGCCGGAGCACCCATCGTTTGCAATTTTGGGTGGCGCAAAGTTTGAAACAAAGGCGCCCCTTGTACGATCACTTTTGAATGCCTACGACGGTGTTTTTATTACCGGCGCGCTTGCCAATGATGTGTTCAAGGCGCGCGGCCTTCCTGTTGGTCGCTCAACAATCTCTTCCGAGCTCCCCGACGCCGACGTGCTCAGCAACCCGCACTTTCTAGCCCCCGTTGATGTTACGGTAGAGCAACTTGATAAACATGCGCGAGTAAAAATGCCCGAGGAAGTGCTGCCCGACGACAAGATTGTTGATATTGGACCCGACACCATCGCGCTCATTGCGCCGAAGATTGCAGAGGCAAAATTTATTCTCTGGAACGGCCCCTCAGGACTCTATGAAGCGGGATACGGGGAATGGACGCATGCAATAGCCGAATGCATCGCAAAAAGTGACGCACAAAAGGTAATCGGAGGGGGCGACACAATTGCAGTTATCGAGGAGAGCGGGATGCCGCGGGATAATCTCGGGTTTCTCTCGACGGGGGGAGGCGCAATGCTTGAATATATCCTTGAAGGTACGCTCCCCGGGCTCGAGGCTCTCAAGTGAGCCCCTGAAAGATGTCGCCCTCGGGCGCGTCTACATATGCACGGAGGCTGCGTGCTCTCCGTATTACTACGCATATACTTAGGCTATGAATATTAAAACTCTTGTAGCAGGCACTATTATTACCGCGGCGTTTATCGCCCCATTTGCCACCTCGGCACTTTCAATAGACGAACTTCAGCAGCAGATTAAAGATCTGCTTTCTCGCGTTTCAGCTCTTCAGATACAGCTGAAGACTCAAACATCAGCTTCCACGACCTCGTCGGTATCGAGCAGTGTTGTCACTCCACGCATTTGTGCGCTGCTGAATAGAAATCTCTCGCGCGGTCACAGCGGCGACGACGTGCGCGGTTTGCAGGAGTTCCTTTCCAGCGAAGGGTATCTCAGTGCATCGGCAACAGGATACTTTGGTCCCGCAACAGCCAGTGCGGTTGCTAAGTGGCAGGCATCAGAAGGTGTAACCAGTATCGGCTCCCTCGGACCTATTTCACGAGAACGAATTAAAATTCGTTGCGGCAATCTCGGCAACGGTCTCCTGCATGTATCACCACAAAAAGGTGCAGCACCACTTATGGTTGTTGTAACCGCAAAGACGGGTGACGCGCTCGACTACCGACCAAGCATGGCAGATGGCCAGGACACACTCATCGACTTTGGAGATGGTTCAGAGCGACAGTGGGTCCACTGCGCAACGTCACCCCAGGAAATCTATCCTGCACGATGCATCAACCCTGTATCGTTCAAACACGAATACGTAAAAGACGGCACATACACTGTTTCGCTGGTGAAGGCAGGTGGCATGTGCATCGGAGGCTGCAAGGAAACAACGCTCGCGTCCGAGCGCGTCATAGTCGGCAATTCGCCAATCGCGTGTACCAAAGAATACAAACCAATCTGCGGCGCAAAGCAGGTCGTGTGCATCACCGCTCCGTGCAATCCGGTCCCCACAACATACGGTAATCTTTGCACTATGAGAGCAGACGGTGCCTCGTTCCTCTACGAAG
This sequence comes from uncultured Candidatus Saccharibacteria bacterium, assembly GCA_964471165.1. Lineage (GTDB taxonomy): Bacteria > Patescibacteriota > Minisyncoccia > Phycocordibacterales > UBA2100 > UBA10103. Next base: position 28,852 of record CAYYEX010000002.1, on the reverse strand, counting down.
GTGAATGTAAAGACGCAAGCGTAAACCCAGAGAGTAACCCGATGTGTAAGTCATGGAACGATGGCTGTAACAGCTGTGGGCGCTCAACCCCCGGTGGCCCTGCGTACTGCACACTCAAAGCGTGCACGCCGGAGAGTATGACCAAGCCGTACTGCACCGCGTACTTTGACGACACAACAGGAAATAGACCGCCATCAATCGCTTCATTCTCCGGACCAGTGTCCCTCTCCGTAAACGAAATCGGTACGTGGAAGATAACTGCAACAGATCCTGAAAACGGAACACTTAAGTATTCGATTATGTGGGGTGATGAATGGACGGTCTCCGACGCTGCGGCGAAAATGATGGCGCCGCAGGCAAGTATCCAGCAGGACACATCGTTTACACACTCATATGCCAATTCCGGTAATTACACAGTTGCGCTCACGGTTACCGACTCTGCCGGCAAGGAAGCTCGCTCAACTGCAACAGTGCAGGTATCGCAGACTGCGTGCACCGCTGTCTACCAGCCAGTATGCGGACGCCCGAACGGTTGTGCCAATACGTGCCCGGCAGGTTCGTTCTGCACTATGCAATGTCAGATGTACCAACCCCAAACATATTCCAGCCGCTGCCAACTAAACAATTCAAACGCAACGTTCATGCACGAAGGTGTGTGCACCGGCAACGAAGGATATCTGCAGTAACATTAGTGCGCCGATATAACAAAAAGGCGCCTTCGGGCGCCTTTTTGTTACTGAATTTGTGAGCGGATTTTTTCCGCGTTCGCCGCGAAATCCTTTGGGTCGCCCTCAGTTTGTTTTGGGTCGGGGAAAAGCCACACGTGCGCATGGGGAACCTCCTCACCGATTACTCTTGAGTGTATTTCTTCAATCCCACCAAACGTTTTTTGCATTGCCACTGCTATTTTCTTCACAACTTCAAAATATCCGCCGATATTCGGCACATCCCACACCCAACGATAATGCGTTTTCGGAATAATGAGCGTGTGCCCAGGCGAGAGTGGCCTGATGTCGAGAAACGCGAGAAACTCATCAGTTTCGTACACGGTCGTCGAGGGGATTTCTTTTCGAACGATTTTACAAAAGACACAGTCATCCATGTCGAGAGTTTACCCCATGAGATAAACACAGTCGATGAAGCAATGAATCAGATTTTTACTCGTGTTTGCGCTTGCGTGAAGGCCCGATTCGTTATCTCACGGGCTGTTCTCGGGGCATCGTGGGATACAATGCTGCCCATGGAGACTGCTGAGTTTGAATTGAGTGACATTGTGCGCTCCCTCCTCGTAAATCGCGGTGTGACGGAGCCCAAAGACATTGAGGCGTTTCTACGCCCCGATTACGAGGCGCACACACACGCTCCCGAACTGTTGGCAGACATGTCACTCGCAACGGAGCGTGTATTGCGTGCAATTGCCGAGAACGAACGCATTGCTGTGTACGCTGATTTCGACTGTGACGGTATTCCTGGAGCGTCCATCCTGAGTGATTTCTTTGAAAAAATCGAATATAAAAACGTGCGCATATATATTCCGCATCGGGATAAGGAGGGTTATGGGTTTCATACGGAAGCAATTTCAACACTCGCCAAAGACGGCGTGAATCTCATCATTACAGTCGATGTCGGCACGAACGCCTTTGAGGCGGTGGCACATGCCGCATCGCTCGGTGTCGACGTAATCGTGACCGACCATCACGAACTCATCGGGGAGCCGCCGGCTGCAATTGCCATTCTTAATCCCAAGCGCGGCACATATCCGTTTGCATACCTGTGCGGTGCCGCGATGGCGTTCAAGCTCGTGCAGGCAACCCTCAATGAGGGGAAGCGACGGAAGCTTGAACAATTTGCTTCGATTCCGGATGGTTGGGAAAAGTGGCTCCTCGACCTCGTGGCTATTGCCACAATTGCCGACATGGTGCCGCTCAATGGTGAGAATCGTGTGCTGGCACATTGGGGGCTCCAGGTGCTGAGAAAGTCTCCACGCCCGGGTATTATCGCGCTGTGCATAAAGTTGCGCCTGCGTAAGGCAGAGCTCACTGAGGAGGATATCGGTTTTTCAATCGGTCCCCGAGTAAACGCAGCGTCGCGCATGGGAAATCCTGACCTTGCGCTCAAACTTCTCACCACAAAAGACCACGCAGAAGCGAGCGCGATTGCCGACGAGCTCGAAAAACTCAACGCGTCGCGCAAAGGCGTCGTTGCGGGAATCGTGCGTGAAATCCGAAAACGCTCGAAAGAAAGATTCACCGAAGCAGATACCGTGGTGGTGATGGGTAATCCCGAATGGAAGCCATCACTACTCGGGCTCGCTGCAAACTCAATCATGAATGACCGGGGTGGTGTTGTGTGTCTGTGGGGCCGCGACGGCAATGGGGCAATCAAGGGTTCGTGCCGCTCCGACGGCTCGGTGTCTGTCGTTGATTTATTTACGGCGGCAAAAGATTCGTTTGAAGAGTTTGGCGGGCATGCACAATCAGGCGGATTTTCTGTCGTGCCGGAAAAAGTGCATACGCTGCAGGAAGACCTTGCTGCAGCGGCATTGAATCTGGACACGGCTGTTGTAAAAGAAACAAAGGTTCCTGACATGACGCTCATGCTCGGACAAGTTTCATGGAGTTTGTTTAAAGAGCTCGGCAAACTAGCCCCGTTTGGTGTGGGGAATCCAAAGCCCTTGATTCGCATCAGTCAGGCAAAGGTCGTCGGTTGTAAGCGGTTTGGAAAGGAGCAGAATCATGTAGAGGTATCACTCGTTTGCATCGAAACCGGGGAAACCGCGCGCGCGTACGATTTTTTCCGAGGACCCGATGATTTCACACATACCCCAACTCCAGATGGCGCAACAACCCCGCTGGCAACCATTGAACGAGACACGTTTCGCGGCGGTCTTGCATTGCGGTTGGTAGACATGCTTCCGTAGTCGAGTCCACAGGTACTGTTCGGACCCTCCGAATACATGTTAGCGTTGAGGTATGGATACATTTTCAATAGAGGCAGCATTTCGTTACGGATGGGAGACTTTTAAGAAGCATCCTCAGTTTTTCATAGTGATGACGCTCATTATTTTTGCAGTTTCGGGGCTCACTGCGCTTGTCATTCACGCTTTGGGCTTGCGAGATAGTTTCATCGGATTCCTCATAAATGTTGCCGCTACCGCGCTGCTCGACATTGGCGTCGTTGCAACATTGCTCAAAATATATGAGTCACCGGAGGCCGTGACCCTTTCCGACCTCTGGCATCCGAAAGGATACCTACCGTACCTGGGCGCCACCCTCATCATGGTGGTTACTATCGTTGTAGGACTGATTCTCTTTATTATTCCGGGAATCATCGCAGCCGCACTTCTTTTGTTTGTGAAGTTTCTCATCGTTGACCGGAATCTGAGTCCAATCAGCGCGATTAAGGAGAGCGTCCGTATGACAGCAGGGCATCGCGTAACGTTGACCTTATTTGTACTCGCCATCGCGATAATGAATATCATCGCGGCGATGCTGCTCATCGTGCCACTTCTTGTTACTATCCCGGTCTCTACACTTGCAGTTGTATACGCGTATCGACGAATCGGGCATCTGGCAGGGGAGGTTGTTCCCGTATAGAGCACACGAAATACGCTTTGAAACCGGGCTTCTGCCCGGTTTCTTCGTGTATCATGTCGGCCATGGATAAACTCGTTATTTATACCGACGGAGGCGCGCGCGGGAACCCGGGGCCGGCCGGGGCCGGGGCAATTGCATACGACGGCGAGAAGGTTGCATTTGAGATGAAAAAATATCTCGGTCCGAAACAGACTAACAATTATGCTGAATACGAAGCGGTCGCGCTTGCTCTTACTGAAGCAAAAGAGCGCGGCTTCGGCCGCCGCCCCGTCGAGATTCGTATGGACAGCAAGCTCGTTGTTGAGCAGGTGCTCGGTAATTGGAAAATCAAAGAGCCCACACTCAAACCGCTGGCGGCAAAAGTGCATATGCTCCTCAAGGAGTTCTCAGGATTCACCTTTACCTACGTACCGCGTGAACAGAACAAAGAGGCTGACAGGCTCGTGAACGAAGCGCTCGACGAAGCGCTTTGACTTTTAGATGGGCCGCGCGTATACAAGCTACAGGCAACCAGTCGTGGGAGTATAAACGATGGCCAAACGAGACGGACTTATTCTCGGCGCGGTCCGTTCGCTCCTGAGAAAGAAACAGGGAGCGGACGCAGAGCCTGTATTGGAAGTGCAGGTGACACCGTTCGAGTTGTTGAATAATCGCGAGAGATTCGCACGCCTCTGTGCCCTCTATGTGCCAAAAGATGAGCGCACGGATCGCTATGCGCAGGCGCTCGATGAGTACGACGAATTCATCCGGATTCCGGATGTTTCCGAATTCACCATTACCGAAACGGAGTTGCATGTCGGAACAGTAATCATCGAGCAGCCCGATAAGAAGGGGGTGTATCACGAAATCGGCGAGTTCATGCTCTCGGTGACGTCGAAGACAGTGCGTTGGGAAAACCTTACCCGGCGCCTCAGGGTCGGCGGGGTCGACGGTGACCTCTGGCACGCACCGTGTGTGAGTTACAACAACACGCTGTGCGGGCAGAGCAACCTGTTGAAACAAATCAGCATGGCACTTGCCGATGGAGACTTGTGCGAGGTCATTCGACTGATGATTGCGGGTACCCGTGCGGATGATTACGTGGACGAGACATCGATTCGACATTGGCCTCTTGCAACGTCACAAAAGAAGGTGCGCACATGATGAGCGGTACAAACCTCGACCGACAACAGGCTATCTTCGACACCACTCGATTTGCGCCCCGCATCGTCGATGTCATCGGGGGCGGGGGCGTGGGCGGATTCATTGCCGTGGATTTGTTCGTGCAGGGGGTGCAGACCCGACTCTTCGATCCGAAGACGGTTGCGTCGCACAACCCGCCGAATCAGATTCACGGAGAGCGTCACATTGGCATGAACAAGACGGCGTCGGTGGCCGATATCGCACATTTCCTGACCGGCAAAGAACTTGCCGTACATCCGATTCACGTCGACGAGCACTACGTGCCCGCCGACGTGGTGAATTTGTGTGTTGATTCGATGGGGGACCGTAGGATCATCATGGAGCGTATCTTTTCGCTCGATAAAAAACCCGCGCTCGTCATCGATACACGAATCGATACGAACTACATCGTGGTGCACACGATTATTCCGTCGAACACCAAGCATCAGGATAAGTACTGGCAATACTGGTTTCCTGATGCCGAGGCGGTGAACGACGGCGGCTGCAGCGATAAACGCGCGCTGCGGGCCGCGGCAATGTGCGCGGCAAGTGTCGCCGGGTCCCAGCTGGTCCAATGGTTCGGCAACGGGGAACGTGATCTTTCAACAGCGCCTGACAATCAGATCCGCATTACCATGCGGCCGTGGTCATCCAAGACCGCGCAGTGGTGAAGACCTGAAGTGAAGTGCGCAGACGCGTCGGGGTTGACTCCGGCGCGTTTCGCTTTATTCTCAGGTTAGGCCTGAAGTGCACCCCGTTGCGGGCCCACCACAAAGGGCGGGGTGTGTATACGGAAATGGAGGCGCGAATGTCGAGGTTCAGTGAGAGGCAGGCGGGCAAGGGCAATGCGGTCGTCGACGTCCATGCGGCGATTGCAGCGCGTGAAGCAGAGGGCGATCCGACGGCGAGGTCCGCTGTCACGCCCGGCGAAATCGACGGCCCCCAGATGATTCCCAAGGTCTCCGGGAGCTGACCACCTACTGAGGCCAACGGCCTCACCATGACGCAATCGCGGCGGGGTTCTGCCCCGC
>CAYYEX010000002.1:0-23054 GCA_964471165.1 uncultured Candidatus Saccharibacteria bacterium | reverse complement strand
GATTTATTCATGCGTGCGCGTGTCGCTTTCATCTGCGCAACCGGTTTTTTGCTCGGTGTTGTCGGCCGATCATTCTTTTTCCTGAGTGAGCGAGACCTCGTTTTTCTTTTTGTACTCGGAAGTGCCTGTGTCGTCGCTTCAGTGGTTGCACGTAACTACAGGTTTGAACTCGCTCTCCTTACGCTTTTCGTGGCCTGTACGCTCATCGGAATCATACGGACCGATATTTCTTTTTCCGAACAAAATCCAGCTCTCGGTGGTCACGTCGGCGAAACGGTTACGGTGTATGGACGCGTTACAGAAGAACCAGATATACGCGAAGGAAGCACGCGACTGACGGTCGAGGTAGAAAAAGTGAATGAAAGTACGGCCGACGCACGCATGCTCGTGGTTGCACCGCCGTTTAGCACCATTCGATACGGCGACCTCATTAATGCGACCGGTCGCCTCCGAGAACCCGAAGTATTTGAAAGCGGCGCGGGCCGCACATTCGACTATCCGATGTACTTGATGGTGCGTGGAGTCAGGTACGAAATGTCATTCGCACGGGTGGAGGTGGTAGCGCACGGTGGAAACCCGCTCAAGCGGGGAGTGCTAGCGGTGAAGGCGTTATATGTGCAAGGGCTTCGCGCCGTTCTGCCGGAACCATATGCGGGGCTTGCAGCGGGAATAACAGCGGGAGATAAACGCTCCGTCGGGAGCGAACTTTCCGAAACGTTCCAACGTGTTTCACTTGTGCACATTCTCGTCTTGTCCGGGTATAACATCACGATTGTCCTCAGCGCGTTTATGGGAATACTTTCGCGCACGGGCCGTGCGCAACGGCTCGTCGTGGTGCTCCTCGTTATTTTATTCTTTGTGGTCATTTCCGGCGGAGCCGCGAGCGCTGCACGTGCGGGCGCACTCGCGTTTGCAGCGATTTTTGCGAAATTGTATGGCAGGCAGTTTTTCGCACTGCGCGCACTCGCGACAGTTGTGTGTGGCATGGTTTTCTGGAATCCGCTCGTGCTTATGTTTGACCCTAGTTTTCAACTCTCGGTACTCGCCACTCTTGGTCTGATTCTGTATTCATCACACGGTGCGCAGGTGTTTCGATTCCTGCCCGAGCGACTCGCTATTCGGGAAATTGCAGTCGCAACAGTTTCAACTCAATTGATGGTACTTCCGCTTCTTTTGTATTCGAATGGAACACTCAGTATTGTTTCACTTCCGGCGAATCTATTTGCACTCATCGCTGTGCCGCTCGGCATGGCGCTCTCGGGTATTGCAGCGCTGTTTGGGATGGTGTTTGGCACATACGGGGCAGTATTTGCACTGCCGGCGTATCTGGTTTTGCGCTACATCATCGCGGTAGCCGATTTCTTTGCATCGATTCCGTATTCGTCGGTTGAGATTCCGGCGTTTAGCTCCATTGTCCTCATATTGGTATACGGGGGTCTCATCGGCGGATACTTGTATCTTGAGCGACGGGCGAGGGTGTCTGAGCGGTAAAGAAAAAGCCCCGAGTCCCTCGGGGCTTTTCCAAATAAGAGACGAGAAATTACATCGACTCGGAAGGCGAGGAGGCAGCCTGGCGCTGCAACATAACTCCCACGATGACTGCGGGGATAACCCAGTAGCCCAACAACACCAATGTAGACCAGCTCCAGAGGAATGGTCCGAAGTTTGGGATGATTGCGAACATCTGAGAAAGAGAACCGGTCTGTGCAAGCACACCGGTGACACCGGTCACGAATGCGGTGACAATCGACACGACAAACGCAATAACTCCGAAGAGTATACCGGCATTCATTGCGCGTGAACGAGCGACTGTTTTCAGTGCCCACCACGCAAATCCTGCAGCGAAGATGGCGGCAAGAATCACATATGCAACGTACTGCGCCGTGAAAACACTGTCTGGCGTAGTCGAAGGCGGGATGAGTGCAACGAGTGCTGCAACCACGTTATTGATAAGGTAGTTGCCGATGAATGCAACTAAAATCGATCGTTCAAGATTCATAAAATACAAAATAATTAATAGATTCGTGACCAATGCTAATACAGTAAGGGTAACGTTACTTTACCGCCTCTGCAAACCGCTTTTCAACACCGCTACGCTCATGTTTCCCCGAGCGTAGCGGTGTTGCCCTGTGTAGCCTTGGCGAAGCAGGGCAGGATTGCCTTTTTGTCCAAAAGCTACGCAGTGCGAGTAGTGCAACACAGTGCCGCGTTCGTCCAGTTGCAATCTATTTAGACGCCTCAGCGAAACGTCTCTCAGCTACTTCCCAATTGAGGTTTTTGAAGAAGGCGTCTACGTACTTTCCTTTGCCCTGGGCACCGTGGTCGAGCAGAAACGCGTGTTCCCACACATCGAGCGCGAGGATAACAGGGAGCGTTGCGAAGTGTCCCTGGTGCTGTTCGCCGGAGAAGCCGGTAAGAAACTGCTTTCCCACAGGGTCCCAGTAGAGGAGCGCCCAGCCCGGGCCACGCATAAGAGCGATTGCTCGGAACATGCCGATAAAGTATTCGAGTTTATGGTATTCGGTTTCCAGTTGCTTTGAAAAAGAACTGTCCGACGATGCCGCAATGGCCCCGCCCTCGAATTGTTCAAAGTAGAGTTCGTGGAGGCGCATGCCATCGAATTCAAACGAACGCCGTCGAATAAGCTCTGAGAGCGCGTGGGCGTGCTTCTCGCTATCCTGCGCGTATTCCGGCAGGAGTGCCGAAATTGCGTTGAAGTTCTTTACGTATCCTGCGTAGAGGCCCAAGTGCTCTTCGACTGATTTTTCCGAAATACCTTCGAGTTTGGGAATGGTGAACGTTTTTGTTTCGTACATGAGAGATTCTTAGCGAATAATTATGAGCTTAGAAGCTCTTATGCCCACCCAAATTTCGAAGAAATTTTGGCGGGTTAAGAGCCTGTAAGTCGCTACGCTCATAACAGTCTCTAAATATACACCGTCCTCATGAAGGATGCATGACATACTTTTCCTATGCAGCGCAGCGCAATCACGACTATCTTTGCCATCGGCATCCTTGCGGTTATCACCTGCATTATCTGGATTGTGGTTTTACACGAAGAGCGGAGTGGGCGGCTCACCGTCTCGTTTCTCAACGTTGGGCAAGGCGACGCAGTATTTGTAGAATCCCCGACAGGGCGGCAGGTGCTTATCGATGGGGGTCCCGGAAGCGCGGTGTTGCGGCAGCTCTCCACGGTTATGCCATGGTATGACCGCTCCATTGATTTAATTGTTGGTACGCATGCCGATATGGACCACATCGGTGGGCTCATCGAAGTGTTACCTCGTTATCGCGTGGCACAAGCGCTCGTGCCGTCGACGAAAGGGCAGAGCGACGCGTGGCGTACGTATTTGACGAAATTACGGGACGAACCGGATGCACGCGTGCTCGAGGCCCGGCGCGGCGAGCGAATTGATTTGGGTGGAGGCGCGGAGCTTGTTGTGCTCTTTCCGGACCGTTCGCTACCAGATATCGAAACAAACACCGGCTGCGTTGTGATGCAACTCGCATACGGCAACACGTCGTTTCTCTTGCCGTGCGATGCCCCTGACGAGATTGAACAGTATCTCGTGCTGCTTGATGGCAACAATTTAAAGGCAGATGTTTTAAAAGCAGGGCACCATGGTTCGAAAACGTCGTCGTTACCATTGTTTGTCGGTGTGGTGAATCCGTCGTGGGTGGTGTATTCGCGCGGGTGCGATAACTCGTACGGGCATCCATCGCCCGAAACCTCTGCCACGTTCGCACGTTTTAAAATCCCAACACTCGACACCTGTATCGACGGAACGGTCACATTTGTCTCCGATGGACAAACCGTATCCCGTAAGTAGGATGCTGGTGGACGAATAGACAACAACGACAACGACAGCGAAAGGGCTGAGCGAATGAACACGATGTATGGCAATGCTGGCGTGAACGTGTCGCTCGGCGACCTCTTCAGTCAACATGCGGCGAGGGTTTCGCGCGAGACGTGGCACAATTCACGCCACGTCGTTATCCACGACTTCGCGCAGGGCTACTTCCGTGGACCGCGTGCGTTTGATTTCGTGAACTTGCCCGAGGGCTGGAAACACGATGGCGGCATGGACGGCAATGGGACCAAGACCGGCCCGATCGTCGAAGCGTGGCGTCCGCGCGTTGCCGGGTTTGATCTCATGGCGATGACGGCAATGGATCGCACGCGGTGGGGATACCTTCCGCTGTACCTCGATAATCAACTCGATGTCTCGACACTCGGCAAGGACAACCAGGCTCCCGCATTCAAGTTCTTCTGCGAGGTGATGACGGGCCTGCATGACGCCGCCAACAAGATTGGCGTCGTGCTCGGCTACGGTGGCGAACTGGCCGAGATGGGCGACTTTGTCGGCTCCGAGAATCCGGATGCTGTAGCAAAGTTCAACTGGGTCGGTCATATGCTAGGCGCCATGCATCCGAACAGGATCATTCGCGGCGACACGATTGCCGTGGGCGATATTGTGATCGCGCTGCTGGAAAATGGTCCGCGAAGCAACGGTGTCTCCGCGCTGCGGCGTGCACTACGAGCACGTTTCGGCATTCGCTGGTGGGAACATCCCGATGCGCAGGACTCAATCCGTGCAATCGCAACACCGTCGGTGTTGTACGATCTGTTCCTCACCACACTCAATGGTTGGCATAACCCTTCCTATGAAGTGGTGCTGCCGGTCAAGGCGATCGCGCACATCTCGGGCGGCGGCATCCCGGGGAAGTTCGGCGAAGACATATTGTATCGCCTTGGACTTTCCGCGGAACTCGACGACATGCCCGTGCCGCAGAAGATCCTGCTCGATGCACTCGATTGGCTTCGTTCGAGCGGCGAAAAGGAAGCAACAGATTACGCCGGATACGATACATGGCACGGCGGACCGGGTACGCTGGCGGTGGTTGCACCGGAGTACGAGAGCGCTTTCCACGGACATGCACGCACGTTCAATATTCGAACGCAATCGTGCGGTCGAATCACCGCGACACGCAATGACAAGCCGCGACTCGTCATCGGGTCGCAGTTTGGTTCCGGCGAATCACTGACCTATCCGCGCGCGTAACGCGCCCATCAATTGTTCTGTCATCCGACAAGAAAAAAGCCCGGGCGGTGCGCCCGGGCTTTTTGATTTCTCTGTTTGAGGAGTTAGATGAGGCCTGCCTTCTTGAGTGTTGCGAATGCACCGCGCTTCTTCATGGTCTTGAGTCCACGAGCCGAAACAGTAACGGTAACCTTTTTACCAATCTCTGGAATGAAAAGGGTCTTGGACTGGAAGTTCACCTGGCGGCGGCGCTTGCCGGTTGGATTGAACTTGGTAGCACGAACACGGTTAGAGTACCCGCCTCCAACCTGCGATGTTGCCCCTGAAATTGCGCATACCTTTGCCATACGTCGGAGCATCCTAACTTGTTATGCGGTGTATGTCAAAAAGAGGTCCCCGCCACAGGCGGGCCCGCCTTGGGCGGGAAAAAAGTTCGAACCGTGTATACTTTTCTTCATGTCTGAGACAAAAAAGGGTCCCTGGGGCTCCGGTGACAAGTTCGAACGAGGCTTGAGCCCAATGGAACGTGCACGCGTAAGCCTTGAGAGGAAAGTTAAACAGCATTCCGGCGAATGGGACGAAAGAGAAAAAATCAGCTCATTTGATAGTGAGGACGCCTTTTACCTTCGCAGGGCAGTGCAAGAGAGGGAGTTTGTAATGATTGAATTCTGCAAGCAGCTTTTGCAGTCACCGAATCAGACGGTGCGAGATAGATTTGAAATAGACGATGACGGAGCCATCGATTTCGATCGCGACGGGAAGCTTGGTCAAGCAGCATCGCTACCGATACTTCTTCGGGAAAAATATGACTCGGGGGTAGATTTTAATGCGGAAGATGTTCGACAGGCGATGAAGAAGATAGCCGATGTGTTCCCAGAGATTCGCTTTGAATTTACACAAACACACAACGCTATCGAATATGTAGCGACCATTGTGCCGGCCAAAGAGTGACGACATTAGAGGCGCGAGTTATTTTGGTATAGTTTCGCTATGTCACCCTTTGATATCGGCTTTGTAATCATCGTTATTATCTTTTCTGCGGTCATTCACGAACTCATGCACGGGGTAGCCGCAGACCGCTTGGGCGACCCGACTGCCCGCTATGCAGGCCGCCTGACCGTCAACCCACTCAAACACATTGAGCTGTTCGGCTCCATTATTCTTCCGATACTATCGTCGTTCACCGGGTTCTTCTTCGGCTGGGCAAAACCAGTACCTTACAATCCATACAATTTCAACAAGCTTATCCGCTGGGCGGAGGCAATTGTGGCCTTTGCCGGACCCGCATCGAACCTCGTAATCGCGGGCTTGGCGGGTGTTGTCTACCGTGCAGGGGTTTCGGCCGAGCTCGCGCCGCTGGTGATGTACATCATCGCCATTAACTGCTCGCTCTTTATATTGAACATGTTGCCCATCCCGCCACTCGATGGTTCGAAAATCCTCGCATCTATCTTGCCGCATGGTCCACTTGCAGATGCCTACGACCGCTTCCGGGCCCTCTTTGAGCAAAACTTCGCACTCGGTCTCATCCTCGTGCTCGTCTTGATAAACGTGTTTGGGGGTATTTATGGCAGTGCGGTGTTTGGTCTTGCGGGCATCATTGCCGGTATTTAGCCCTTATCTTGCAATCTCCAAGGGTGCATAGTACACTCCTCGCACGTCCCGCAAGGGATTTTTCATTGGTTACATGGCAACAATAAATCAACTTACGCGCTCCGGGCGCTCCAAGAAGACTCGTCCCTCAAAGACGGTCGCTCTTTCGCGCGGGTTCAACACGTTGAAAAACCGCCCTTCGTTCTACCCAGCACCGTTCAAGCGCGGGGTATGCACACGTGTAACTACAAAGACTCCTCGTAAGCCTAACTCTGCTATTCGTAAGATTGCGCGTGTTCGTCTTTCAAACGGCATGGAAATCACCGCCTACATCCCGGGAGAGGGACACAACCTCCAGGAACACTCGGTTGTACTCGTACGAGGCGGCCGCGTGAAAGACATCGGTATCCGTTACACAATCGTGCGCGGTAAGCTCGATGCAACAGGTGTAGACAAGCGCCGCCGTGGCCGTTCCCGATACGGAGCTAAGAAGCCAAAGGCAGCCAAATAATTCATATGCGACGACCAGTAAAAAATCGAAAACAGCCAGCTCCGGACGAAGTGTACGGTTCTCTTAAGGTTGCAAAGCTCATCAACTACGTGATGGAACGCGGCAAGAAGGACACAGCACGCAAAATCGTCTACAAAGTTATGGACGAGCTCAAGAAGGAAGGCGACCCTGTCATCATCCTCGACGAAGCGCTCGAAAACGCTGCTCCATCTGTGGAAGTTCGCTCACGCCGTGTCGGTGGAGCAAACTACCAGGTTCCCCGCGAAGTTCGCCCGGAACGCCGCCTTTCCCTCGGACTCCGATGGATTGTCGAAGCTGCCGAAGGAACCAAGGGCAAGCCAATGCACGAATCACTCCTCAAGGAAATTCAGGCAGCTCACAAGGGTGAAGGTGCAGCGGTCACAAAGAAAGAAACGACACACCGCATGGCAGAAGCCAACAAGGCGTTCGCCCACTTTGCCTGGTAACCGCCAAGAAATAAAAGTCACCAGAACCGCCCGCAAGGGCGGTTTTGATTATTTTTTGAGCCACCAATTGACCACATTTTGCCCTTGCGTCAACGACGGTGGTGTGTCATTATATTGGCAGGAGATTTCCATAGAAAGGAGGTGATAGCAATGGAATTTCTCATCTTGGTGGTCCCCGTTATCGTGCTCACCATGCTCGCCTTCGCATTTTCCGGTAATTCTGGAGAACGCGAACGACGAAGGCATGAGCGCAGGAATGGCGACTCATCGGGAGGCTCCGACGGGGGACCGGGTTGGTTCTCAGGAGGAGATGGTTGCTCAAGCGGCGGCGGCTCTGGAGACGGAGGCGGATGCGGCGGAGGCGACTAAATAAAGCGGATCGGGTTATGACCCGATTTTTTTAATTTATGCCTGACTCTTTTCATATTGACCTCACGATTGCGTAGCTAGACTTCGTCATTACTTTTAGATTTCACGCTATGAAAGGAATTGTTTTGTGGCTACTTGGGGTGCCGCTGGGTCTTATTGTGCTTTTGTATCTCTTCAACATTCTCTAGTAGGATGGCGGGATGAAGGAAGTGCAGATTGGTGGGGGCTGGAAGGAAAAGTTATCGGACCAATTCAGTGAGAGCTATTTCAAACAGCTCACTGATTTTGTTCGCGGGGAGTACCTCGCTGCAACAATCTATCCGGGTCCTAAGAGTATCTTTCGCGCGTTCGATGAAACACCGTTCAACTCCGTGAAAGTGGTTATCCTCGGGCAAGACCCATATCACGGTGAGGGCCAGGCCAATGGCCTGTGTTTTTCTGTGAATGCAGGGGTACGCACGCCGCCGTCACTGCAAAATATTTTCAAAGAACTCGAAAGTGATTTGGGACACGCAGTAAGTCGCGACACCGATCTCGGCCGTTGGGCGCGCCAAGGTGTCCTTCTTTTGAATGCAACGCTCACCGTGCGGGCTGCGAGCGCGGGCTCACACCAGGGCAAAGGGTGGGAGCAGTTCACTGACGCCGCGATAAAAAAGCTCAATGAAGGGCGCGAGGGCATCGTGTTTATATTGTGGGGCAACTACGCCAGGCAAAAAGGTGCACACATCGACCGCACGAAGCACTTCGTTATTGAGTCGGCGCACCCGTCGCCACTCTCTGCGCACAACGGATTTTTCGGCTCCAAACAGTTCTCGAAAGCCAATGAATATCTTGTTCGGCATGGAGTGAAAGCCATTGATTGGTAACGCTTTGCTTTTTAGGGTGAATTCGCCTATATTACTCAAACGCCGCAGGCGTTTTTTGTTTGCGGCTAGCGAGGAGCGAAATGGGAGCTTTGCTCACATTTCGTCCGAGTGAAGACGCAACAATAAATACTTTTATTTGTGAGAATCAAACAATATGACTAGAGATTATCCCCTGGAGAAAGTTCGAAACTTCGGCATTGTTGCTCACGTTGACGCGGGCAAAACGACCACGTCGGAGCGCATCCTCTACTACACAGGGGAATCTCACAAAATCGGCGAAGTGCACGACGGTAACACCGTTACCGACTGGATGGAACAGGAGCGCGAGCGCGGCATCACCATCACCGCGGCGGCTATTACCTGTTTCTGGAATCCTTCGTACATGGGTGACGACCTCACACAAAAGGTTCGCTTCAACGTTATCGACACGCCAGGACACATCGACTTCACCTCCGAAGTGAAGCGCTCCATGCGCGTACTCGATGGTGCAGTTGTGGTTTTCGACGGTGTTGCCGGCGTGGAGCCACAGTCAGAAACTAACTGGCGCTACGCAGAAGAGGCCGAGGTGCCACGTATCTGCTACATCAATAAGCTCGACCGAACAGGCGCATCATTTGAAAAGTCGTACGCTTCTATTCTTGACCGACTTTCCACCAAGGCCGTTCGTCTGCAGATTCCAGTTGGCGCAGAAGGCGACTTCGAAGCGGTCATCGACGTTCTGGAAATGAAAATGTTTCGCTTCGAAGGCGAAATGGGCAAAAACGTCTCTGCTCACGATATTCCGGAAGCCTACATGGCAGATGCCAAGAAGTATCACGACGAGATCGTAGAGCGCATCGTTGAAACCAACGACGCCCTCATGACCGACTTCCTCGAAGGAAAAATTCCGGAGCTCGCAGTGCTTAAGAAGACACTCCGTCAGGCAGTCATCGAAAACAAAATCTTCCCCGTCCTCACGGGCTCATCTCTCAAGAACAAGGGAGTGCAGCGTGTGCTCGACGCGGTTGTTGACTACCTCCCATCTCCGCTCGACCTTCCACCGGCAACGGGTATCAACGCTGATACAGGCGAAGAGGAAACACGTGTTTCGTCCGACGAATTGCCATTCGCTGCACTCGTATTCAAACTCCAGACCGACCCCTTCGTCGGTAACCTCGCGTTCTTCCGTGTCTACTCGGGTTCAATCTCTGCAGGCGACACTGTCTACAACGCAGCCAACAACAAGAAAGAGCGCCTTGGCCGAATCGTGCGCCTCCAGGCAGATAAGCGTGAAGAGGTGAAGACTGTTTACGCAGGAGAAATCGCTGCTGCAGTCGGTCTTAAGGAAATCAAAATCGGTAACACGCTCTGCGATTCCGCTCACCCAATCATTCTCGAATCCATCATCTTCCCTGAGCCAGTGGTTTCGATGCGCATCGAACCAGATACCAAGGCAGACCAGGAAAGAATGGGCATCGCGCTCTCCAAGCTTTCCGACGAAGACCCAACCTTCCGCGTGAAGTCGGACCCTGAAACAATGGAAACGATTATCTCGGGCATGGGTGAATTGCACCTCGACATCATCGTCGACCGTATGAAGCGCGAATTCTCAGTGAACGCAAAGACCGGCAAGCCGCAGGTTGCGTATCGCGAAACAATTCAGGGTAACTCCGATGTGGAGTACAAGCACATGAAGCAAACCGGTGGTCGCGGTCAGTACGGTCACGTAAAGATCAGAATGGCACCGCTCGCACCGCTTGTGGAAGGCGTGAAGGTCAAGAACAACGTCGATCGCGAAGACCATTTCGAATTCATCAACAACATCAAGGGAGGCGTTATTCCGCAGGAATTCATTCCGGCAGTCCGCAAAGGACTCAAGGAGGGTATGGAGCGCGGCGTGCTCGCCGGCTTCCCGATGGTGGATGTGTCGGTCGACCTCTACGACGGCAGCTACCACGATGTCGACTCATCCGAAATCGCATTCAAACTTGCAGCCCTCAACGCATTTCAGGAGGCGTGCCAGAAAGCGAAGCCAGTTATTCTTGAACCAATCATGAAGCTCGAAGTTGTTGTTCCAGAAAAGTTCATGGGCGACGTAACAGGTATGATCAACTCAAAACGTGGATCCATCGAAGCGATGGGCGAGCGTGGTCAGGCAAAGGTAATCACCGCAAAGGTGCCGCTTTCCGAACTCTTCGGATTCACGACACAGCTTCGCTCGCTTACCGAAGGCCGTGGTGTGCCGAACCTCGAGTTCTCGCACTACACGGTTGTGCCGAGAAACGTTCAAGACGAGATCGTCGCATCTCGAAAGTAAACCGGGCACAAGTCGTCTCAAGGTCGTAGAAACAAATAGATGGGTATCTATGAGTTAACCACAGCCGCGCTGAAAAGCGCGGCTGTTGCGTATCAAAAGAGTTTATACTTATCCTCAATATGACGCTCCGCATGAAAGCAATTCGAGAAGTCCCGTTGTATCGTCTCCTTACAGAAATCGGGGTAGTGGTTCTCGTCGCGGTCGCCGTTATGACACTGAGCTCGCGTAATCCAGAGGCATCGAACATCGTTGAAGATCAAGTGCTGCTCACTCCACCTGCGATGACGCCGCACATGGAAAATGTTCTCAAAGAAAGCACTGGATTCCAGCATCTCGTTTCATACACCGATAGGGGGTTCGTACCGGACACGCTCAATATCAAGAACGGGGAGACGGTGCGATTCACCAACAATTCGTCACACAACCTCTGGGTTGCATCGTCTGCGTCGGGTAGTGATCGTTTGTATCCTTCAGAACCTGACGAATCATGCGGACAAAGCGCCTTCGATTCTTGTGTATCAATGAAGCCACTCGAATTCTGGGAATTCACGTTCGACGAGACGGGGGAATGGTCATACATGAACAACGTAACGCCGAGTGACACGGCTGTTGTTCGCGCACAATAAAACAATGAACATTCGACCAAATACGCCGTCCGTCTCACTCGCGTTCATGTTGGGTATCGCGGTTCTCTCTATATTCGTGAGTTTGCCGAAAATTTCCCATGCCGATGGTTCGCAAACATACGCAACACCCGGGAGTTACTCGTTCACGGTTCCTGCATACGGCACGCTCACGGTGCAGGTGTGGGGTGCCGGTGGTGGTGGAGGAGGTGCCGGAGGGGCAGCATCGTATGTAGCTTCCGATGGAAGTGCGGGAACATATTCTGCATTTTCTTCACTCATTTCATATGGTGGAAACGGTGGGCCGCGCTCAATCGGCAATTCGAATACAGGAAGTGCGACTGGTGGTACCGCAAGCGGAGGATCCACGAATATCACCGGAAATCCCGGCGGCACCGGTCAGGCGTACTACGGCTATTGTTACTGCAGCGGCGCCGGCGGTAGTTCGCCAAACGGTGGTGTTGGAGGGGCAAGTGTAACCGGAATGCAGGGCGGCTATTTTGCTAGCGGGAATGCGGGAGGTGTTCCCGGCGCTGGCGGTAGCGGGGGCACGGCAAACTTTGGTGGTCATATTCTCCACGCTGGCGGCGGCGGCGGATCCGGTGGGTATTCATCAAAAATATATAGCGCAGGACAGTTAACCACCGGACAAACAATTACCGTTGTTGTGGGGAGCGCCGGCGCTGGCGGCGGACCGAGTTCGCAAGGGGGAACATACGGTGGTGCTGGAGCATCCGGTCGGGTCACCATCACCTGGACCACTTCCACACCCTCTTGCACCATCAATGCAGCCCCCACTACCATCAACCAGCCGAGCGGCACATCACTCAGCTGGACCTCAGCAAACGCAACAACGTTTTATATAACGAACGTCGGCTATGTCACCGCCAACGTATCGAGTGGAGCAACGGTGTATCCTGCGGCAACGGTGACATATAGCGGCACAGCAACCGGGCCGGGCGGCACGGCAAACTGCAGCCGCACAGTCACGGTGAATCGTTCGTGTACCTTCAACGGCAATACCATCCTGCATGGCGCAACGGTGACCGCGTATCAGGCGTCGAGCGTCGCGTACGGTAACTCATGTGTATCGCAAACACGCACCTGTGCCGACGGCACACTCTCGGGAACCTACGCGTATGCCTCGTGCACCGTTGGTTCTCCCGCCAACTGTACACTCGACGGCGTTACGGTGCCGCATGGTACATCGCGCACGTTCTATACACAGCAAACTGCCCCCATAGGGCTGACCTGCAGCTCTGGTTCTGTATCACAGTCACGCACCTGCACCAGCGGTGTGCTCTCAGGCACGGCAACCTATCAATATGCAACGTGCGGTTGCGCTCCCACATACTCATGTGCCGGAAATGATATTCAGTATTCGAATGCGTCATGCGTTACATCGACGGTCGCAACCTGCACCGCACCGAGCTTCTGCACAGCGGGACAGAGCACATGTCAGTACAACGCGATGACATTCACTTCGTTCACCGCAACGACTACGACCGGCAGTTCATTCACGGCAACCGGACATCTCCAGGCCCGTCCCGGCCTTGTGCGTTCAGGCGACCGGGCGCGCCTGTACTGGAAAGTGAGTAATGCGCAAAGCTGCACGGTCACGGGAACCAACGGTGATTCGTGGGCACAGATATCATCGCCAACAGGTGGGTACCCCACTTCGCAGCTAACGTCGCTGACCCGCTTCACACTTTCATGCACAGCATATCCGAGCGTATTACCAGCATCGCTGCAGGAAACCGCAACAGTTCTACTTTCTCCCGACTTCAGCGAGAATTAACGACGGGGGTGTAAAAATGAGTTTTATGAATTGAAAAGTTCGAGTGAGGAGCGAGGATTTTTTAGCTAAACCTCGAGTTCTCGCATTGCACGGTGGTGCCGAGGAATGTGCAGCATGACATTGTTTCTTCTAGAAAATAGAACAAACGACTATAAAAAAGGAAAATGGCGGGATTGCTCCCGCCTTTTTTTCGTTGGCTCCGTCATTTCGGAGCGATGATTTTCTTGTTTAGAACAACAGCGGGGCGAACAGCATGCCGTAGGCCCGATACGGTCCGCTTCGGTGAGCAACGTGGATGCTCTCCACGAACCGAGCTGTTGGACGGAACGATCTCACTCGTGCAGCACGAGCAAGATGAACCGCGATGCTTTGTTCCGGGTGCAGTCGCACCTTCCACACTGACAGAAACTTTGCGGAAACCGGGAATGGTCCCATAGAGAACTTCCGGGGCTTCCTCGGACGACGAGGCGGTTTTTGAATGCCGCGAGCCTCCAAGAGTTTGTGAATGGGGAACGTGAGCCTCGCGACCATCGGCGAACCTTGCACGATGTGTCGCATCCTGCGGGATGAACGTGTATTCGGACGAAGCGACCCCATGGCTATCCTCGGTTTGCTCGGGTGAATCGGAACGCTGCTTAAACCGTACAATGTGCACCCGCTATCGTCAACGCTATCCCCACATCGCGTTGCGAACGCGTTGTTTGCGCACGTGCTCATGCAATACTGCTGATACCACTATTCTCTCTAGTGGTGCTTACAGTTTTCTTTATCGGTTAGCACATAGAGAGATGTCTCACTTAGCTTTTCGCGCATCAGTCGCGACCGTCGTCGTTTTTATTCTCGCATTGTGGTTTTTTGCATATACGCCGGCATTTGCCGCACAAAGTAACGTTTCTAACCCCGCTTATCTTTCTAGCGACGGACAGTTTTCATACTCATACGAGCAGGGACAGGTGCTCGGCGAATCAACCGATGCCGACGACTATGGCACTGGAGAAACGACTAACACCATATACTGCCCAGCACTCACGAGCACCCTCCAGAAGGGCTCGCGTGATGCCACAACTAGAGGGCAGGTGAGTGAGCTGCAGGTGTTTCTCACCGACTACTTCGACCTCAACGAGAACGTGGTTGTGGGAGGGCTCTTCGGCAAGCTTACCCAGCAGTATCTGATTAAGTTTCAGAAAGCTGAAGGCCTGCCTGCACAGGGAATTGCCGGCTCGATGACCCGTGCAAAAATTGCACAGGTGTGCGGCGGAAAAAAACAAGATACTGCATCAAAGGTGGAGCGCAGAGGGTACACCGACATCCCGCGCGCACCGGAGAGTGTGAAGTTCAGTCCGCTTACGCTCGCGTTAGGGCAGCCGGTCTCGTTTACTCTCAGCGGGCAGCAGATGGCAATCGGTGAAGCGCCGATGTACAACGGCATCGTAATTACGCTCGATAGCGGGCAGACACAAAGTGCAATCTGCGTTTCCTTCATGGTCGTGATACAGACGCAGTACTATAACTACAAAGACAAAAAATGTTTCTCGAGTGGAGTTGCACAGACTGTGCAGTTACACGACCGTAATGGCAAGGCGGCAGACATTTCTGTGACAGCAACGTATCTGAGCGCATCGTCGGCATCGTTTGTACTCAAACTCATCGGCACACAAACCATACAAACAAATGGCTCGGAGTACGAACAGTCCGTGCTTCAAGAAAAGCGCCAGCAACTGGAGCGTGCGCGCAGTGCAGTTGAGCCGAGCCTTATTACCGCACTGGTAAAAATCATTCGTAAAATCCAGGCGTACAGCGGCAACGATATTCCTGCCTCACGCGCCTTTGCCGAGCGGGTTGCTTCTCGTGTGGCAAACATGGAGTCGGTAGCAAACTCCCTCTCAGGAAAAAATGTGAACGACATGTCGCTTTCGGAAGTTGAAGCAGCATTAGCCAAGTACACGCAGCTGCAGAGTGACAAGCAATTACTGTTGAGCGGCTACAACAATATTCCGATTGCTGAGCTCGAGCGCCTCGAAGGCAGGAGCACGACAACCACCCTCGGTTCCTATCGTGGTTATATAAACGGTTCACAGTTTATCGCCACGGAAAATATTACACAGGTCGATGCGATCGCCAATTGCAAGCTCAACGCGCAACAGAATCCCACGTCATCTATCCGATGCACCTGGAACAACACCGAGATTTATAACAAAGCTGCGACCACGGGAACATCTCTAAAATCCGTGAGCGTAGTAGGAGTATACGAGGGCACGTATCCCTCCGGTGTGATGCACTCTGCGGGGAATCATCCACAAGGCACCGTTACTATCAACATCACCGGCCCTGCGAATACCCCGCAGACACTCGTGCTCTCCTCATATGAACCGGTCGAATGGATTATCAATAATCCAACCGGGGTCAAAATCGAGAAAATCGTTACGCTCGGGTATCACGACCAAGCTGTGAGCGGGTATGACGAAGGAACGCAGTTTGAATTTCATACCTATGCAAAAGACGGGGGATATGGATGGAGTTGTGCGTTCGCCAACTACGAAACAGGCGGCGGTTGCAGCTACGCTGAGCTGAAACAGTGGCTCTCTCAACACGGCATGTCCATTGGTTCATTTACCGGCGCATACGCTGGAAAAGTGTTTACAGTTTCGTTCGGCTCTCAAGCAGCAAGCGCCCCAAACGCGCAGGTCGCGAGCGTGCTTACCGCTATCGAAGTGAGTTTGCAGAAAATACTTTCTCTCCTGAATCAATAAATGAGTACAGGTGGCATCAAAACCCCGGTCTATGAGACCGGGGTTTTTAAATTCGTACCTACGCTCGGTATAAGTAACGAAATGCACAGTAGCAGTAGTGAGTACGTACAGCCGAATTCTTAAAGGACAAACTGCGCGCAGATACTCGCGTGTCCGTTATCCCCAGATATGTCCGTAATACCATTGCTGATGGTTTCTTCATGCAATACTACGTCTACCACTCTCTCTCTAGTGGTGCCGGTTTCTTTTTATAGGAATAGCACATTAGAGAGCATGTCTAAGCATATTGTTTCGGGGGCTGTTGCCCTGTTGATGGTTTTTGTACCAGTGAGTACGTCTGCGCTTTCACAGATTTACATTCCACAGGTGCCACAGAATCCCACCGTCGAGCAGTTGCAATCATTGATCGTCCAATTGACGGCATTGTTGCAACAGCTCATTTTGAATCACACCTCTCTGCAACCGACGCCCCCGCTTTTGTGCCCGGTCTATAATGCGCCGATCTGCGCGGTTGGTGAGCATCTGGTCGGAGGCGACATACTGCCAAATGGCTGCCAAGCGGGTCCTCGCTGCGAGACGGACACCACTACGAGTAGCATCACTGTTACAAGTGCCGTCGGACCGCTTGATTCCGACCAGCACTACATAGTGAACGCCACATACACGAACATTCCTCCTTCGACTGTAGATCTCGTAAAAAATGATGGTCTCGGTACAGATGTGCAAACATTTATGCCAATCAATTCGAGCCGTGGCTGGGACGCATTCTTTATTCGCCCCGGAGTACCGGCAGGTCAATATTTCTTGCGCGTGCATGAGACTGCAACGGGCCGAGTCGTCGCAGAGAGCGCAGCATTCTATATTGCTGGTGGCGCGACATCTCCATCGGGTCAACTCGGAGTTTCGACAGACGTTTCATCTCCCTC
The DNA here is from genome assembly GCA_964471165.1 of uncultured Candidatus Saccharibacteria bacterium. Taxonomy (GTDB): domain Bacteria; phylum Patescibacteriota; class Minisyncoccia; order Phycocordibacterales; family UBA2100; genus UBA10103. The sequence continues at coordinate 5,813 of CAYYEX010000002.1, read as the reverse complement.
TCTTGCGATAGTCGCGGGTGGCTCGACCGGTGTCACGCTCGGCGTCTACAATCTGCGCGCGACAGGCGAATCCATCAACATAAATAAGTTGAATACATTCCTTTCCACCGACAACGGTGGAAGCGGCAATCCTGCAAACATACAGCAACTCTACGTATATTCTGGAGCTACACTCATAGGAACAGGTTTCTTCGCTGGACTTGGACAAAATTCCACGATTACGTTGCATACTCCCTTCAGTATCGCGAGGGACACAGACGCTCGCATCACAATCAAGGCAGACCTTGCGCGCATTGGCACGGGACAACCTGGTGTTGCGGGGTCTCTCCTCAAACTTCAGCTTGCAAGCGCTGAAGGCACGGGCGTTTCCTCCGGCTCATATATAGGTGGTAACAACAATGAGTCCTTTGGTAAAAGCAGCACATCTGGAGTCGCTGGCGTGCGAATCATGCGTTCGTATCCGACAGTTTCCCTTGATATGTTGTCTACGACGGGTATTGCAGACGGTAAGTTGATGCGATTCCGTATCACAGCTAATTCCAGCGGCAACATCGCCGTCGCGAAACTTTCGGTACGCGTTGCAGCGGCCAATGCCACGGTCTCGACAGTTATCTTGAATCCGTTCACCGATTCAAACTACAGTGTATTTGCCCCGCTTCCTGGCGCACCGACTGGTATCGGTTCAACGGGATACAACGAAGGTAATGGTGTCGTACGTTACGAATTCAATTTACCTGCCGGTCTCCAAATCGCAGCAGGCCAAACGCTGTACTTCGAGGTTCGCGGCACAACAGTAGTTCAGGGCAGTGTATCGTCGGTGACAACAACCCTGTTGAGCGATTCGTCGGCCTCTGCGCTCTTCGCGAATAGCCCGGGCAACTTCAATAACTTTATCTGGTCTCCAAATAGCTACACAACAGCCCAGTTCTCTACATCGGATTGGGTCAATGGTCACGCAGTCCCGGGGCTTCCTTCGATTGGACTAGTGCAGAGCCGATTTGATTCGGGCCAAACACAACCGCAAGGAAACCCACGCATCACATACACGAGTCATGGCAATGGCACGATAAATGCTTCGTACAACGACATGCCATCGAACACGCAAGTTGTTATCATCAATCAGACATCTGGCGCGCGCATCGATAGTGTGAGCACCTACATTCAAAACGGAGGCTCAGGTTCAATCTCGATACCGTTCCCACCAAACACCCCTGCAGGTACGTACTACCTGAAGGCAATGAACTACAACACGCAGGCATACATTGCACAGACGGTTTCGTTCTCGTACGCGGGTACCCCATCAGCGGTTGTTTCGGTGACGGGCTCTGCGAGCGCGGCATCATATCGCAATGGCATCGACCAGGTGCGATTCTCGTACGACGTAAATAACGCACCAGCGGGAGCATACATTCAAATTGATCTTAAAGCGGCAAAAATGATCGGTGGTCGCTATCCGATTGTGAGCCCATATCGATTGGATGGCACAACACGCACGTTTGATTTGTCGCAAGCACAGCAAACGTTCCCATCGCACGGCACCCTTACGATGTCGCTCGGAACATCGGAGTCAAACATACCGATTGACGGTCCGTTGCAGATTAAGATTATGGACGTAAATGGAAACCAGATCGCCTACACGGAGATTCCGATGCGAATTGTAACGGGCACAACGCCTGCGTGCACTGCTCCGTCGATTACGATGCCGAGCGTGGGATACTCGCTCATTATTTCGCAGCCGGGTCAGGGTCAGGCAATTGCGGCCTCGGGAGGCGCAACCATCAGCATCAACACTGCCTACCCATGGGTGACCTTCTCGGGCTCCACCCTCACATTCACTTCGATTCCAGTAGCTGGCACATATCCGGTCACGTTCACTGCAACAAATACGTGCGGTTCAGTGTCACAATCATTCAATGTAATTGTGGAAACGAACACAACATCTGTCCCGACTGCCGACATCAAGGCCAATGGCTCCAACGGCCCGATTACGATTGCATACGGTGCGACGGCGACGATTAGCTGGAGCTCCAGCAATGTATCGTCGTGCGGCATCATACCGAGCGCGCAAGCGTATTGGGTCGGGAACTATGGCACATCCGGCAGCAAGGATAGCGGGTCACTCACCCAATCAAATACATACACACTGCAGTGCAACGGCAACAATGGCAAAATAGTCACCGACACGGTGACGGTCAATGTGTCGTCGCCGATTCCGGTCGCATGTCCACTTTACATGGCCCCCGCATGTCCAGTAGGTCAGCGTCTCGTGATTGATCCGGTAACATACGATGCAAGTAAATGCGAAGTGCCGCACAGTCATTGTGTAGCGGATCAAGTATCGTGCACCTACACTCCGGTCAGCTCGAAATTAGGTGACAAAGCATCGTATGGCGTATCGCTCACTCCAAGCACCATCAACATCGAGGGTGGACAGAGTGCATGTAGCTCGTGGTGTTCATCCCAGGGTGCAGAAGCCTACATGAACTACAGCTGTTCATACAACGGCACCGCCATTGCCATGACGAAGCCACAACTCATAAACGTTGCAAGCGCACTCACCGCACTTGAAATGGCGCTTCGCTCACTCATTGCACAGTTGGGTTGGTAAACGAAACCAGTAATCAGAAAAAAGCCGCGCATCGCGCGGCTTTTTTGTTGTGGCCCCGACGATTGTCAACAGGGGCGAGTTCATATTGCGCAATAACAACGTACAATGGTGAGGATGAATCAGCCCATCCATCGTCATGTAATTGCGTTGGTTGTTTTGGTAATCCTGCTCGGAATTGTGTCGTTCGGGTCTAAGAACAAATACATAAATCCAAAAGGACTCCCGCAGGATGTTGCGTTGTCAGTACCAGGTCAGCTGGTGCCACCACCGCCACTTACTGAATCAATGCGCGCGGTTCTCGATAAGAGTGATGGATTTGTGGTTGCTATTTCCTACACCGACGCTGGGTTTGAGCCAGCAGACACATCGATTCGCCTCGGGCAGTCCGTGCGATTCACCAATAACTCGTCTCACAAAATGTGGGTCTCTGCAGTTTCAAAGCTTGGTTCTATCTATCCATCCAACACCGATTCGTGCGGACAGAGCGAGTTTGATACCTGTGTCGAGCTGGAACCGTATGAGTTTTGGGAGTTTACGTTCAAAAAGGGAGGTGTGTGGGCGTATCGAAATAATTCTGAAGAATCTGATGTAGGCATCATTCGAGTGAAATAAATATGTCGCATCATTCACGCGCTCAAAAAAAAGTTTCTCTCGTGCACATCGCTATCGTCGTTGCCTTATTGCTTGGCGTGCTTACTTTTGGGCACGAACGTTCCCCAAATGTCGCAATTTCTGCCGAAGCACGATTCACTGATCACTCTCCGCTGGGTCTCGCAGTGGTGCCTGCTTCCGGCGGCACCGTGACCGGCTCGTATTATGCGGAGTCTGCCTACTACTCACAGTCAACCTACTATTCGCAATCTACATACACGGGCACCTACGCACCAACGTGTTCTGTATCAATCACGCCAAACCCAATTGCGCGTGGCGGCAGTGGCACGCTCACATGGTCGAGCACAGGGGCAACCTCTTTCTATGTAAACAACATCGGCTACATGCCCGCGATGTCAGGCAGTACGTCGGTTTCTCCTTCTGTCACAACAGATTATGGCGGTAGCGTGAGTGGACCTGGTGGCTCTGCAACGTGTCCGGCTACACTCGTTGTTACGCAGCCGACTGCGTCAATGTTGGTAAACGGCGCAGCGTCACAAACAGCAAGCGTCGGTCAAACCACCACGTGGACATGGTCGGGAACCAATGGCACTACGTACGCCTCGACACTTTCGCTCAACGCAGCAGATGGCTGCGGAAACGGCGTCGGTCCTACAGCCTGGTCTCAGGGAAATAGCGCGAGCGGCTCATTTGGTCCGTACACGTGGACCTCGTGCAGCGCAGGACGCACCTATACATACACATATCGTGTTACGAACTCCGCAGGATACTTCGTTACGTCCGCTGCAACCGTCACTGTAAATCCTCTGCCCGCCTGCACGCTCTCACTCACACCATCATCAATCATTCGAGGCCAGAACTCATCGCTCAACTGGAGTTCCACCGACTCTACATCCGGCACAACCAATCCTGGAGCAGTGGCAGCGTCGCCTGTTGCCGCGGGCTCACGCTCAGTCGCCCCGACCGACACGACCATCTACACAGGCTCGTTTACAGGACCGGGTGGCACATCTGCTTGCACACCCGCAACTCTCACCGTAACCTGCGCTCCTATCTACCAGTGTTCAGGTGCGCAGATTCAATACACAGACGCATCGTGCACCACAACAAACATGAATGGGGGAGTTCCGTGTGCTTTACCGTCGCAGTGTGTGGCAGGACAGAGCGCCTGTGTGAACCCAGCGCCAAGCTTCACGGCAGGTTCGGGAACATCGGGCCACTTAGAGGCAAATCCGCAGCTCGTTCGTAAAGGGTTGCCCGCGAAGTTGTTCTGGAATGTCTCAAACGTGCAGAGCTGCACCATTACAGGCAACAACGCCGAGACACTCGCCAACGGCTGCAGCGGCAATACTTGCAGCTCGGGTGCAACCGGCGTGACCACAGTTGCCATAAACTCAACTGTTTTGTATACGCTCAACTGCACGGCACTCTCCGGGGTTACACCGGCCTCGTTCTCGGAAACGATCACCGTGCTCCCGTCGCCTGAATACACAGAGCAATAGGCACTCCACATGTGCTTAATTTGACGCTCATGGAGAGTCTGTTACTATACGCGCACGCACGCCCAGTCAGTTGGGGCTCCGGTTACAGTTTTCGTTGCGGACTAGCGACCCGCCGTCTCTCAGGAGACAAAACGAGTGCTGCGACAGGGAACCGCTTTGGGCACGGGACACAGTCCTCCAACTGCGTTGGCAAAATTATTCTGGTCCGAATAGGACCGTTATTATTTAGTCGTATACAAACTATATGGCAGGAGAATTTTCTCGAACAAAGCCGCACGTAAACGTCGGCACAATCGGTCACGTTGACCATGGTAAGACCACTCTTACCGCGGCAATCCTCACCGTGCTTTCCAAGGCTGGCAACGGCTACGGAGCAACGGTTAAGGGCGTTGACGACATCGACAAGGCGCCTGAAGAAAAGGCACGTGGTATTACGATTTCGCTCTCGCACTCTGAGTACGAGACACCGACTCGTCACTACGCACACGTAGACGCACCAGGTCACGCGGACTACATCAAGAACATGATCACCGGCGCAGCGCAGATGGACGGTGCAATCCTCGTGGTTGCAGCAACCGACGGCGTTATGCCTCAGACTCGTGAGCACGTTCTCCTTGCATCCCAGGTGGGTGTGAAGAAGCTCATCGTGTTCCTCAACAAGGTGGACATGGTGGACGACAAAGACCTCATCGACCTCGTTGAAGAGGAAGTGCGCGAATTGCTCGACAAGCAGGGCTTCGACGGCAAGAACGCACCAGTCGTTCGTGGTTCAGGCCTCAAGGCTCTTGAGAACCCGGATGCAGCAGGTGAATGGGGCAGCAAGGTAATGGAACTCGTTAAGGCTCTCGACGAGTACATCCCTGACCCAGTTCGCGACCTCGACAAGCCATTCATCATGCCAATCGAAGACGTGTTCTCAATCGAAGGCCGCGGCACAGTTGTGACCGGTCGTATTGAGCGCGGCATCATCAAGGTAGGTGAAGAAGTTGAAATCGTTGGCATCAAGGACACTGTGAAAACAACTGTCACTGGCGTTGAAATGTTCAACAAGTCACTCCAGCAGGGTCAGGCAGGCGACAACGCCGGCGTGC
>CAYYEX010000001.1:0-194698 GCA_964471165.1 uncultured Candidatus Saccharibacteria bacterium | reverse complement strand
AATACGTATTGCTCAACCGCGCACCAACGCTTCACCGTCAGTCAATCCAGGCATTCCGCCCGGTTCTCATTGAAGGTAACGCAATCCAGGTTCACCCGCTCGTGTGCCCAGCGTATAACGCAGACTTCGACGGCGACGCGATGGCAGTGCACGTGCCGCTTTCCGAAGCAGCTCAGCTTGAGGCACGCCTCATGATGTCGGCCAACAAGAACATCCTCAAGCCAGGTTCTGGCGACGTGGTGGTTGCATCGAAACTTCTCGACATCGTGCTTGGCTGCTACTGGATGACCAAGTCTGTGGATGGTCTCAAGGGCGAAGGCAAGGCATTCCCAACAACCAACTCTGCAATTACCGCATACGACTTTGGTGCAATCGATTTGCGCGCAAAGATTAAAGTGCTTCCGTCTGACTCAGCCAAGTACAAACAGTACGAAGGCATGGTGTTTGAAACCACTGTCGGCCGATTGCTGTTCAACTCCGTACTCCCATCTGACTTCCCATACATGAACGAGGAAATCACGAACAAGCGCATGGGAGCTCTCGTGCACAGTCTCGTGGCTCACTACTCGCTCGACGGTATTCCGAAGGTGCTTGATGCAATCAAGAAGTTCGGATTCCGCTATGCAACGCACGCTGGTATCACATGGTCTATCTCGGACGTCGTGGTTCCAACGGTGAAGCAGGAAATGGTCAAGGCTGGTCTCGAAGCTGCAGCAAAGGAAATGGAAAACTACAACAACGGCTTGCTCACCGAAACAGAACGCCGTCGCTCCACCATCGACATTTGGGCGAAAACATCCAACGACCTGCGAAAGCATGTTGTGGAAGCGCTCGACGACATGGGACCGGTGCACGACATGATTACCTCAGGCGCTCGAGGCTCCGTAGTACAGCTCCACCAGATGGTGGGCATGAAGGGACTCATCACCAACCCACGCGGAGAAATCATTGAATTCCCGATTACTTCAAGCCTCAAGGAAGGTTTGACTCCAATCGAGTACTTCATCTCGACTCACGGTGCTCGTAAGGGCTTGGCCGACACCGCGCTCAACACTGCGCGCGCCGGTTACCTCACACGACGACTCTTCGACGTCGCGCACGACGTGGTTGTGCTCGAAGCTGACTGCGGTCAGCGCGACGGTGTACTCATCCCGCGACCGGGCAAGGAAAACATCGGCGGGTCATTTGGCGACCGTGCTGCAGGGCGCGTGCTCGCAGAAGATGCGATGGACGGCGAGACAGTACTCTTCAAGCGCAATCACATGATTACGCGTGACGAAGCGCCGATAATCGAAGCTAGCGGTGTGAAGGAAATCTTGGTTCGTTCTCCAATGACGTGCAAAGTCGCACGCGGAGTTTGTCAGAAGTGCTACGGCGTTGACCTCACCAATGGTGAACTCATCGACGTGGGCGAGGCAGTCGGCGTTATCGCCGCACAGGCCATCGGCGAACCGGGCACACAGCTCACAATGCGTACGTTCCACACCGGAGGCGTGGCAACAGCAGGCGGCGACATCACGATGGGTCTTCCACGTGTTGAAGAAGTCTTCGAATGCCGCATTCCAAAACTCCCGGCATCAATCTCGCGCATCAACGGTGTTGTTACCGACCTCATCAAAGATGGTCAGGAAACAGTTATCGTTATCCTCGCGGACGTTGCATCAACTGCAAAGACTGCAAAGGGCGTGAAGAAGGAGACCGAATACCGCATCCACCCATTGCGAACGATTCACGTAAAGGTGGGCGACACAGTGGTAAAGGGTCAATTCCTCACCGACGGTTCTGCAGACTTGGAAGAGCTCTTCCTCCTCGGCGGAAAGGAAATCGCACAGCAGTACATCATCAACGAAATCACACGCATCTACGAATTGCAGGGTGTATCCACGGCGCGCAAGCACTTGGAAATCATCGTCAAGCAGATGTTCTCACGTGTGCAGGTTGCTGCTTCTGGCGACACTGGAGTTTCGGCAGGGGAAATCATTACCGATTTCGAACTCAACCGGATCAACGGCGTGCAGAAGGAAGTTGGTGGCGAGCCGGCAAAGGCAAAGCCATTGCTCCTCGGCATCACCGAAGTATCGCTCACACGCGCTTCGTTCCTCTCGGCAATTTCGTTCCAGAACACTCCACGCAAGCTTGCAGAAGCTGCCGTGTCTGGCTCAATCGACCGATTGGTTGGTCTCAAGGAAAACGTCATCATCGGCCGCCTCATTCCTGCAGGCACCGGCTTCAAGGGCTCCAAGAAGTACGGCTACATTCAGGACATGGAAGCGCAGTTTGCAGCGATGGCACCCGCAGAAGTTGTGGAGACACAGCAACAGCAGGAAACATTGCAGCGCTCGGCGTAATTTCCGAAGCTCCAAAACAAAAAAGCCTCGCTTTCGCGAGGCTTTTTTGTGATGCACGCGGTCCCACAGGGATCGCAGCCCGGCGAAGCATCGCCGAGGCGCGTCAATGCAAGCCGGGCTGAATCCCTTTAGGGATTTGCTTGACCGGTTTTCCAGCTCGCGTACTGTACTGCTAGGTTTTTCTGTCGAGGAAACGCGATGACAATTCAACCGCTGAGTCTACTCGAACGTACCGCCCACACTGTACGGAAGTTCTGGATGGATTTCCGTATCCGGTATCTGCTTGTGCAGGTGCCGCTGCCGACGTACCGCGAAGGACTTTCGGCGCGTGGCGATGTGCTCGTGCCGGAAATGTACGGACCGGACTACCCGCAGGTGCTCATTGATCTCGAGCGCATGTATCTGGATGCCCGGTTTCGAATCACGAAGAAGATGCTCGCCAAAGCGGCGCGGAGGATTGAATGCTATCGCGGTGTGGTGGCGTTTTCCCATCCTGATTTCGTGGCGGTTCACACCCTCGAGTTTGCACATTCGATGGGAGACATGCTGCTCGTGTTTCTCGACCCGGAGTACCATACGGAGCGCCTCGTGCGCATCGTTGCAGGTGCACGGTGCCATCATCTCGATGGGCTGGAATGTTATTCGATTCTCTGCGAAATTGCAGACCGACTCGAATACGCGCTCTTGCCAAAAGACGTACGGTTGCACGACGGGGGTAAATCGCTTTTCGGTCGTTTCGACGATGGGGAAGTGAGGCCGCTACGCACCGAACATCGTACCGATGCGATGGGTCATCGGTACGAACCATGCGGATTCGCCAGGGCCTAGTGGCCCCAGAAACAAGACCAATGCCGGGTGCAGAAGCCCGGCTTTGTTTTTTTCGCGCACCCATATCCCTTTGCGTTTTTTGGTGGCGTGGTTTGATTACTATGGCAGACGAAAGGGCCAGGAGTCATCCACAGGGAGGATGCCATGTCGCTTCAACACGCGCTCGCCGACGCAATCCGCAACGTGCGGAAGATTGTCTTTCCGCCCGAGGAGCTGGAGCTCCTTCGGACGATTGAGACCGCAATCAAAAGCGCTCGCGCCCGGAACATCTCGCTCGGGCAGGCTGAAATAGAAGTTCAGCGCGCAATCGAAGCTGATCCGAATGTCGACGAAGTGACGGTGGACTTCGCCTTCGGCGCGGGCATGAGCATGGACGACTGGTCCGTCACGGTGCGGTTCTACAATGGCAAGACGGTTGCGATTCCGCACCATTCCTGATTCCGCTGACGCGGAAAAATATCGATGCTGGGCAGGGTAGGCTGCCCAGCATTTCGATTTTTCACGCTTTTGACATGGAGAAGGCGGGAGCATATGGTTGTTGCGGGTAGAGCGGTTGGCGCTCTTGCGAGTTCTGGGAGGCGAACATGAGGCAAGTGGGTGTAGGCAAGGCATGTGCCGCTGCGGCGCTGGTTGCAGTGATTTGTTCGGCGATCAGCGCTGGTGCGGTGCAGATGGCGAATCGCGACAAGGTGGCGATGCACATCCCGGATCCGCAAAAACTTGCGGCCGCGTGCACCGTGGTTCGCACTGTGCACATGAGCCAGCCAAACACACCCATCATGCTGCATCCCGAGATTTTCAAGCCGGGACAGATGGTTGGCGACCCGCGGTTCAGCGATCAGAAAATCTTCTACATGATTCGCGAGCCGAAGCCGGGCGACAGCTGAAGGAGTATGGGCGATGTCACTTCACGAGGATTCGGATGATCACGGACTTTCAAAGAAGGGCTGTCTCCCTGCCGGCGTATTGCTCGTAGGGACGGTGTTCATTATTTTCGGTAGCTCCCTCATCGGTTCGGCGTTCGAAAGTGCGAAGCTTGGGTGGGGCGTTTTCTTCGCACTGATGGGGCTCATCTCCGTTCTGAAAGTGTGAGGCAAAGGGAGAATCCGCAATGGCAGTGAAGTCACCTACGGTTATTGAGAACTACGTGGGCACCGGCCAGAAACTTGTTGTCTGGGGTGCTCAAGCGAGGCCAACGTTTGCCGAAGTGATTGCGGTCGTGAGCAAGGAATTCCCTGGTAAGGATTTTTCCGAAATCCAGATCCACGATTTCTTTACGATCTCCGAGGTAACCGTGTTGTCCGGACGCATACCCACAGCTGTACCGTACATGCACGTGGTGAAGTAGAGGCCGAAGAAATCTCGCTCTTTGTACGAGGAAAGATCCATTCATGGGGGAGGACCGGCTCGTTCGGACCTCCCCATGCTTTTTATATGAGTTCAGAGCATAATAGCGGGAATGGCATTTGATTCCGTACAGCAAATCAAAGACAGGCTTTCCATCGTGGATGTGGTTTCGCAATACGTGAAGCTGGAGCGCGCTGGTTCAAGCACGCGGGCACGCTGTCCGTTCCACGCGGAGCGCACACCGAGCTTCCACGTGTCGCCGGACCGTGGAACCTATCACTGTTTTGGCTGCGGCGTGGGGGGCGACATCTTTTCATTCGTAGAAGCAATCGAAGGGCTGGATTTCAAAGGTGCGCTCAAAGTGCTTGCAGAAAAAGCGGGGGTGCAACTCACCTACGAAAAACCGGAATTGCGCGACGCGCGCGACCGATTGTTTGAGCTCCTCGAAACTGCCACCATTTTCTACACATCGCGGCTCAACGACGAGGCAAAGAAATATATGAAAGAGCGCGGCATATCCGAGGGCATCGTGCAGTCGTTCCGCGTGGGATGGGCGGGGGATTCGTGGAGCGAGGCGTCGGAATACTTCAAAAGCAAAAAGTTCTCCGACAACGAAATCATCGAAGCGGGATTGAGTAAGCGCTCAGAGCGCGGTGGGCTCACCGATAAGTTCCGCAATCGCATCATGTTTCCAATTGGCGACCCTGCGGGGCGCATTGTGGGATTTTCAGGGCGCATATTCGGAGAAAACGCATCGCCCGAGGCACCGAAATACTTAAACAGTCCGGAAACGCCGCTGTTCCATAAATCACGCGTACTCTACGGCTTCGACAAGGCCAAGCAATCAATCCGCAAACACAATTTTGCCATTCTGGTGGAAGGGCAGATGGACTTGCTTGCCTCGCATGAGGCAGGGTGGAGCAACACGGTGGCAGTTTCTGGCACTGCGTTTACCCCCGAACACGTAACGCTCGTAAAGCGCATGACGGAGAACCTGGTGATTGCGCTCGATGCAGACCAAGCCGGCATCAAAGCGGCAGGCAAAGCGGCACGTGCGGCACTCCAGGGCGGCATGAACGTAAAGGTCGCGCAACTGCCAACAGGGAGCGACCCTGCGGATTTGATATTGAAAGAAGGGGTGGAGGCGTGGCGCGCAGCAATTCGCGACAGCAAAGACATAATCACGTTTCTGCTCGACGTGCTGTATGCGCATGCGCCCGAGCGCGATAAGTTTCGCCGCAATGTGGAAGCGGTGGTGCTGCCATTTTTGGCCGATGTGCAAAGCCCGATTGCACGCGAGCAATACGTGCGCGAAATTGCGCGGCGCCTCAATGTGTCTGAAGGCGCAGTGATGGAAACGTTCAACAACGTGCCGCGTGCTCGCACGCCCGACCAACAGCAATCTGCCACAGCAACTGAAGGGAGAAACTTTTTGACCGACAAAGTGCGCCAGGCGTTTGCGCTTCTGCTTTGGCAGGAGTCGACGCCGGATGCTGCACTCGATACAGTCGCATATGAAAAAGATTTGAGCGAAGCGTTGGGTGAGAATGTGATTACACAGCTGCGCAATTTGCCTGGCACCGATGCAGAGGCGATGCGTTTTTTGGCGGCAGACATGTTTAAGAATGTGCCGTCGCTTGAAAAAGAAGCAAAAGATATTTCCAACGGACTACTCAAGAGCAAACTTCAGGCAGAAATCGCGGTTCTGACTGACACGGTGCGTGACGCAGAAGTGCGCAAAGACCAGTCTGGGGTAGACAAGGCGTTTGAATCGCTGGATAAGCTGCGCAAGCGACTTGCACAGATTCAGGGGTAGGTATACAATCTCCATGTTAGGCACTAGGTAGGTAAGTACATAAGGCCTAGCCACACTTTGAAAAGCAGCTTCCTGAAATAGGGGCTGTTTCGACACGTTTATATATACTTTGGCGGGTTCACATCATTTTCATTAAAAAATTATTAGGCTCAAATATCAACCACATGGCAAAAGCAAAAAAAGTTGCAAAGAAAGTGAAGAAGGCAGGCAAGCAAAATCGTGCCGCTGGCGCAACGAAGACCAAAAAGACGGCGGTCAAACGCTCGCCTGCAAAACCACGCCGCACCAGCGCCACTTCGCGCGCGGGCCGCACTCCTGCCAAGCAACAGCCAATGCAGAAGGTTGAAATTAAGGGCGGCAAGGTAAAAAAGCAGGTGCTCGCCGGCGCCAAGTTTGAAATGAAAGGAAAGTCTGCCGACAAGGTGCAGGCGCTCATTGGGCTCGGGAAAGAGCGCGGCTACGTAACGTTTGACGAGATTTTGCGCGAGTTCCCAACAATCGAAGACAACATGACGTTGCTCGAAGAAATGTATGAGCGATTTTCGACGGCCGGCATCGATGTGCTCGAAGGCGGCGGCATGCTCGAAGACACTTCGGCAGATTCTGTGCTCGCTTCCAAGAAGCTCCAGAACCGCCGCTCTGATTCCAACTACGACTCTGTGCAGATGTACCTCCGAGAAATCGGTCAGTACCCACTGCTCAACGGTGAACAGGAGAAAGACCTCGCAAAGCGCATTCTCGTGGGCGACGACGAAGCTCGCTCGATTTTGGCACGCTCCAACCTCCGCTTGGTGGTATCTATCGCCAAGAAATACGTAAACCGCTCTCCAGATTTGACCCTCCTCGACCTGATTCAGGAAGGGAACCTCGGCCTCTTTAAGGCCGTAGACAAGTTCGACTACTCCAAGGGCTTTAAGTTTTCTACATACGCTACTTGGTGGATTCGCCAGGCTATCACCCGCGCACTCGCCGACCAGTCTCGAACGATTCGTATTCCGGTGCACATGGTGGAAACCATCGCCAAGTACAAGCAGAAGGTGCGCGAACTCTCGCAACACTTGGGCCGCGACCCACTGCCAGAAGAAATTGCCGCAGAAATGGGCATTGAAGTCGACAAAATTTACACCATTCAGAAAATCAACCAGGACACCGTATCACTCGAATCTCCAGTGGGTGAAGATGACGACGAGCGCTCAACATTGGGCTCGTTCATCGCCGACGACACAATCGCCGCTCCAGACCAGGACGCATCGCGCCGAATCCTCTCCGAGCAGATGATGGGCATTCTCGACGAGCTCTCACCAAAGGAGCGCAAAATCCTCGAAATGCGAAACGGGCTCACAGACGACGGCATCTGCTACACACTCGAAGAGGTGGGCCGAGAGTTCGGCGTAACCCGCGAACGTATTCGCCAGATTGAGGCCAAAGCTCTCGAACGAATCCGATTCCACGAACGAGCAAAACAGCTCCGATCATATTAAGAAAAGGTCCCCGGAAGGGGACTTTTTCTTAATATGATGGACTGAACTATTTGGCGCATTTCGTTGTTGCGTGCGTCGCCGTGCTCCTCACCGTACATTCAGTACGGCTCGGAACCCGCCTCGCCCGCGCCTAGAACTGCATCCAAATATCTCAGTCCAAAAAACCGCGCAAGAAGCACGGTTTTGTTATTTACTCACTTCATTAGCCTGTACGCTGGGAAGTCCCAGCGTACAGGCTAATGAACACGCGGTCAATGCAGAAGCGACAAAAATTTGCACGGCGAGCATTGCGGACGAGATCGATGTCAACGATGTCCTTGAAACAATCGTCATATTGCTTGATTTTATCAAAAAAAGACGGAAGAGTCTCATGTTTTGCAAAGACTCAGAATACTTTTTTGATGTAGGCAAGAACACTTGTCTAAAATGGGATATCGTACTTGTCGATCGATATTGAGTCCGCAACGAGTTCGGATGTTTTCCGATCAAACCTCAAGGTGGCTTTAAATGTTGTACGGAGTTCATCAGGGTACGGCTCGGTTGTGGGATCCCATATAAGAACCCATGCGAATGCGCTACCCACTGCTTCAAGGAAGTATGACTTCTTGTCCATTGCTGAAACGAAGAAATTGCTTAATTCGAGTCTCTCAAACTCTATTTGTTGCACCGATTTGTATAGCGCGTACTCAAATATCTCTTTGAGGAATTCCTCCTTGAATGCGCCTGTTTCTTTCATTTCCAGGGCCTTCAAGTCGAGTGCTTTTTTAACGGCCTCGTGGGTAATACCTTGTAATGGGGCTCCATACTTCTCCAGAAAAGATTCAAGTGTTGTGAAGTATTTAAATGTAGTGTTGGAGCGGGACAACTCTGCTCTGAGTTCAGGATTTAAGTCGTCTTTAGAAGCATTTGCAAATTGAGATGTGTTGGCACTAATAAAGGCCAACGCCTCGTGGCCTTTATGCGCAATTTCTCTAACATGGTGCCAAAGTACTGCATCTTTAAATCCATAGTCAGGTTTTTCGCCTTTGACGAACGGCGCACGCCGACGCACTGCACGCTCAACAATTTCAAGAAAGAAATCCGAATTGTGCAGTGCTCGTTCTACTGGGTTGTTTTCGTAGAACTTTTCGAGAAACTTTATATATTTCTTTAACTCGGCGTCTTCATCGATATCTTTGCGTGATATCGCTGTCTTCAATAGCTTGTCTGTGTCGTGAATGAACGAACCTTGCAGTTCACGTAAACTAACCACATCACGTCTAAAATGTTCCGTTAGTTCATTCTCAACGATCTGAGGAATAATCAATTTGTGGGGAGTTTTTCTTAGGTATTCAAATAGTGCAACGAATTTTTTTGATGACAAATAGTAATCCTTGTGAATTATGTTTGTGTCAACTATCACGTACATACAGCCTGATGCTACGCCCGAAAATGTAGATTCGCTAGTGATGCCTCGGCTATGCCTAGCCGGGCTGAATCCCGGAGTATCTCGGGAGGTATTAGATCAGGACGCAGTCCAAGCGATGACAAGGTCGGACCTTGTGCGGAAGACATTCGTTAGAGAAAGAAAATGGGGACATAAAGCAGAAGTCCGGGCGATTGCCCGGACGGTTGCAGGTGGCCTGCGCGGAAAGAACGATTTGCGCGGCGGTGTGGGGCCCGCACCAGACCTACTTCAAGGTCGAACCTTGAAGTGACACATACACACAACCTGTGCGACCGCACACCTTGTGTGTATTCAACTATTCTCTAATTCACCACAAGAGTACTTCATGTTTCTAAAGCGGAGTACCGCTAAGAAACATTGGTCGCACGCGAATAGGCGAATAGTCTCTCTGGACCCATTCGCGCGAATGGGTGAATAGTGAGTATTAAATCAGGCCGGCATCGCGCTGGATGCCGGCCGGGGCTATTCTCTAATTCGCGCGAATAGGCGAATGGGTCTGAGTGATGGCGCGACGCGCTCAGAGGTTAACGCGGAATTGGGGAGGGCTCCGCGAAGAACCGCCGCTGCCCAGCTTTTCGATTTGCCTTGGCTTGGTCAGACTCGGCCCACGCGCTGAAACGAGCAATTGCTGCCGCGATAAAGAAAACGGGCAACGGAATGGTCAGCATGCACAGCACGAAGGCGCTCGTGTAGCCGAGGAAGTTGTTGCGGAAGCCGAACGCGAGCTCGTTGATTTCGGGGCTCCAGTACCACCACATGAGCGCCGCCATCAGCGCAGTGATTACCGCGTTGGCTTTGATGGCATCGATTCGCGCGCGGGTAACCGTTGCCGTGCGATATCCGCCCACCGTGATACCGAGCGCTATCGCAGCGAAGCACACAAACATAATCATCGTCTCGACGTTCATGGCGGAATCCTTCCGTTGTTGCCGTTCATTCCCGCACAAATCCTACGCTCGAAAACAAGTATTCGCTAGTGAACAAAAAAGCCGAGGAATTAAAAATATTCTCCAGATAGTTCACTGCTGTAACTCATCCAATTGGATGGATTACTGGAGTTGATATATCAGAGAATGATAGACACAAAATACAAAACGAATCGGCCGGCACCTCGCTGGATGCCGGCCTCGATCAGTGAACATAGAGGTCTCCGTTACGCTGCCGCGGATTCCGCGACGGCCGTGCGATTGATCGACTCAAGCTCCGATTGTTCGATGACACTCATGAGCCACAAAACTGCCTGACAGGTGCCGAGCGAATGCATAGCCTTGTCAGAATCTTTCGCATCGATCATGGCGGGAATCCTGTGCAGCGTCCAAACCGCGTCGGCGACCAACAGGTCACGGTCACACTCGAGGTTTGCAGGGCGTCCCTTCGGCCACTGGCGCGGTTCGATACCGGGGTAGTGGCGTTCAACTGCGATCAATGTCTTCTGCGATGCGAGTAAGACAGCTTTGATATTCATCGTGTTCCTCCCTAAGCCGCGGCCATCCTACGCCTGAAAATAGAGATTCGCCACTATTGGACCCATTCGCGCGAATGGGCGAATAGTGGGTAAACGTCACTAAAGGGATTCAGCCCGGCTAGGCATAGCCGAGGCATCAAATCGGCCGGGTCCAACGGGGGACCCGGCCTGAATGTCGGTCAGCTATGGCACACAGAGGAGCCATGCAAGGAACTGCTCGATTGGACCGCCCTTGAGCGGGTCGACGGCGCGCCGAGCCTGGTACTCGGCCTCTTGTCTGCGCAGCTTGTCCCAATCCGCTTTGGTCGGTGGCCATTGCCAATACGACCAGTCGGGTCGAATAACATCGTGGGGCATTGGTGAGTACTCCCGCCGAAATTGGCTATTGTCCGATTTTGATCATGAACACGCCGTCGCCCTCGGGCAGTTTCCACGCGGCGAGTTCTGCGTCGGTGTAGCCTATGCGGAATTCGCCAGTCATCGCGCTAATCGCAATGCTCTGTCCCATGTAGTGCTCTTCGAGCACGTCGGCGAACAGGGCGTAGGCCGCCATGCACGCGGCAATCATGTCATGCGCCTTGCGACGTCGCTGCATCAGTGCGTGCGCATTGGAAACCCGATCGTCGGGCAAATCTGCGAGCCGTTGAGCTACAGCTGGCCCCAATTTGGTTCCATAGAATCCGGCGATCTCACCGATCATTGCTTCGCGTGATAAGGCTGCTTCCATGTTGGTTCGCTCCCGCTGTGGACGTGTGACTTCCAAACATTCCCTGCAAAAAGGTTACTCCGTATTGTTTCGAAAGGCTAGGGTATGCAATAAGGCCGGCATCTCGCTGGATGCCGGCCGGGAAAAATCTGATGCCATTTCTGGCCTAGCTCATGCAAGCCGCGGAGCTGAGAATCGCGACGCCCATTCGAGGAACAGGTGAATCGGGTAGCTCGCCGGGATGCCGACAACCAGCATCGCGGGCATTGCCCATTGTTTTCCGAGCTCTGCCTCGGCAAACAGAATCGTCTGCTGAAGAGCGAGTGCGAGGGCAATCGAGAGCGCAGCAGTGAGAAGCACTGCGAAACCGGTTCTCATGGGCAAGCTCCATCTGAGTTGTTGTGTGTCCGGGGCGGGCACGGTCCCGCACAAATCCTACGCCCGAAAATTGAGATTCGCTAGGGGGATGTGAGTTAGAATACTCATATGGATATGGACGAAAAATACATGGAAATGGCCATCGCGCAGGCCGTGGAGGCCAAGGCTGACGGCGAGTGGCCGTTTGGGGCTGTGATAGTTCGCGGGGATGAGGTGATTGCGCAAAATCGTTGCCGCGAGTCAAAAGAAAAGACGGTGCTTGCTCATGCGGAGCTCCATTCGGTAAACGATGCCTGCAAAGTGCTCGGCACAAATAATCTGAGTGACTGTGTAATCTACTGCTCCAACGAACCGTGCCTCATGTGCGCGGCAGCAATTTTCCAAGCAAAGATTCCGCGAGTGGTAATCGGTGCATCACGCAGTGATTTACCGGACTTGCTCCGCGAAAGACAATTTCGAATCGAACACCTCGCAGAGGATTCCGGATTCAATCCCGAGATTGTTCGCGGCATTCTCAAAGACCGCATCGTCGCTCTCTTTGCTGATATCAAAAAGTAAAAGCCGGGTTCCATGGAGGAACTCCGGCCTTCTTGCTATTACCTTCGGCGCAGCATTACGATCTGCGGCGGGCACGAAAGATCGAGGTGATGCGATGCCGGCGCGCTTCGTCCCAGAACAGCGGACCGAGCCGCTGGAGTCCGAGCGCCGTTGGCTGCGGCTGAATTACCTCCAGATCGAGACCGCTGAGACGGAACGCTTTCTTGTAGGTTTCCATCTCCCAGTGATACGCCGAGAACGTTTGCGTGGTCTCGCCGTAGAGGGTAATGATCATCTCGCCGCCGTTGTCGCAGGGGACTCGCCGTGGGCTCACCATGGTGCCGAGCGTACGAGTGCCTCCGAACGGGTTCATCGGATTCGGATTAATTGCCGCGAAAACGCCGCCCGGTTTCAAATTGAGCATGATGTCGTGGCACATTGCGCGCAGCGACACTTCGCTTTTCGCGTAGTGCAGGAGCCAGCCGGCGATGACGACGTCGAACTTGTCCATGTGTCCAAGTTTGCCCACGGTTTCCGTGTAGTACCGTATCGGCGAGCTCGACGGAGTTTGCGCCCGTGCGATATCGATCATCTTCTGCGACTCGTCAACCGCGATCACTTCTGCAGCGCCCAGTTCAACGACTGCGCGAGCAACTTTGCCGTTCCCTGTGGCGAGATCGAGCACTTTCTTGCCCACGAAATCTCCAGCTGCGGCATACAGGCTCGGGTAGTTGCAGTAATCGTTCACGCCGTTGCCGGCGGCGGCTTTTGCATAGTTGCTTGCGAAAGAGTCGTATTGTTGCTGGGACACGGTGAGTCCTTCCACATTTCCATTCAGCTGTTGCATACACTACAGAAACGTGTCCTAATTTGCAACTCTACATATATTCTAAGGTCGGGCCTTTGAATATAAATTCAAGCCCGAAATAGTTCGCGGCATTCTCAAAGATCGCATCGTCGCCCTCTTCTCTGATATCAAAAATTAACTATCCTCGAGATAGCCTACTGCTGTGGTTCATCCAATTGGATGGATTACTGGAGTTGATATATATCAGAGAGTGATACGTCCAAAACGAATCGGCCGGCACCTCGCTGGATGCCGGCCTCGAATGAACATGTGGGGCCGTGTTAGGCCGCAAGTGGCTCCATCTCCGCTTGTATTTGTTTGCGGACGTCCGCCTCTTCTTTTGCCGCCAAGCGCCGCCAAACCTCTGCGATAGAGGTGTTCTCGCGCGTGTGGTAGATGGTGAAGTTCGTCTGTTTGTGGCGACCCCGCGGGGTGATTACCACGATGAATCCAACGTCCGACACCGCATCGCCGAGCCGTTCGAGTGCTTCGCTGACCAACTCCTCCTTCTGCCGGCAGAAGCCACCGAAGTTGATCGTGAGTGCAGAGACAATTCCACTCACGCCCGCAACGTCGGTCATCAGCGTTCCGTGCCGACTGACCAGGGTGATGCGGTTCTTCGTGAGCTCAGGATAGTTGAAGCTGGGCACACGATCGAGAATGTCGGCATCAACCGACGCGGTCGCGAAGTTGTAGTTCTCCCCGGGAAAGAGTTGATCAATCCAAGGGAATGCAGCCCGAAATCCTTGGGCCTTGGCTTTGGCTTTCATTACGTACCTCCTTGCGGCATCCCGCCGCACAGTATCCGCTACGCATCCCGCGTAGCTAGGTAGATACACTCGTTCAAGCATCCAGCCCGAACTTGTGAATACTGCGTCACGGATACGCGTGGGTCAATAAAGTGCTCCAAGGTTTAACCTTTTAGAGATACGTACGAGTTGGCGAGAGAATCGAAATCCGCATCCAAGGAGTCACTCCTATAAATAATCCAATTGGATTAATTGCTGGAGTTGAAATACACGCGGGAGCGAAACAAGACCCAGATGTATAAAACGAAGGTGCCGGAATCTCGCGATTCCGGCCGTAGGAAAACGAGCTTGCTCGTTCGTCAGGAGCGCTTGCGTCGGAACACCAAAAGTGCCGTAAGGACACTCGCAATGATCATGCCCAGAGCCGTGAACGGCCCGTGGTCGATGTTTGGCACTCCGTAGTATGAGGAAAGCGCCCAACCAATTACTCCGCCTCCGACGCCGCCGCCGGCGATAATCCACACGTTGCGTGAGAAGACGTTGAATGTGCGTGGCTGTGCCATTTCTTTCGCTCCACTGAGAATTCCAAACCATATGCTACGCCTGAAAATCTGGATATGCCAGCACAAACAAATCTGGGGGCTATAATCCTGTTGTGGGAATAGACTCGCCAGACAAAAGAGTATTGCGTCAGCCCGAGCATAAAGCGCCCCAGCTCGGTGACAACGTTATGAACGCACAGGAATACAGCGGTATCCGACATGAATCGCCATACATTTTTGAACTCACACGCAACGGAAAGAAAATCACGTATTTTGGCTCTGACCACGTAAGCGACCCAAACAATACTCTGTTTGCACAGATACGCAGCACGCTTGAAAAGGCAGCTCCGGACCTCGTGCTCGTCGAGGGAGTAGAAAAGTTGCGCGAGCGGCGTGAGTCGTTCCACGTGTGGCTGAGCGAAATGTCGGAGAGCGAAACAATAGAGCAAGGAGGCGAACCATTATTCGCCGTGCGGCTTGCACTCGAAAAAGGTATCGAGTGCAATTCACCGGAGCCGAGTGACGAGTTTGTTCACGAACAACTGATTGCAAAAGGGTATACCCCAGACGAGATATTTGCATACGAGCTTTTTCGCGTACTACCGCAGTACTATCGCCGAGGGAACGGTGATAGCTTTCGTGAATACGCGCAGCCATTTCTCGATAGATTTAAACGCAGCACCGAGTGGCGGGGATACGACTATTCATATGAGAATGCACTGCGTATTGGAGAAGCGATTGTGGGACACCCTGTTGACGTGGAGAGCGATGAAATGGTGAGCGAATACGTCGACCCAATCCCACGCGCAGATATTACTGAAACCGCATTGAATAGAGTCGGGCGCGTTACTTCGCATATACGTGATTGTTTTGCGGTAGAGGATATTGCTCGGGAGCTACACACTCACGACAATATTTTTATAATTTTTGGTCACAGTCACGCGGTCATGCATGAGCCTGCGCTGCGCAAGCTATTCTCTAATTCGCGCGAATAGGGGGAGAGTGAGAATTTCCCGAGCTGTCGCCGGGATTCAGCCCTGCTTTGCATTGACGCGCCTCGGGAATGCTTTCCCGGGCTGCGACCCCAGATATTCTTGGGGCCGAGGCATCAAATCAGGCCGGCACCTCGCTGGATGCCGGCCTTAGCCTGTCGCGCACTACTTTTTCCTCTTCCTGAAAATGTAGAGGACGGCTGCCGCACTGAGAATCGCGCAGATTATCGCCGTAATGGCTGCGGATTTAAAGATCACTTCTGTCTCGGCGTTGCCGAATCCGGCGAAGTATAGCTGGGCTGTATCGAGCAGCATGCCTGTTTCGCTCACGGAATGATGCGCTCTGCGTTGAGCTGAGCGTTAACCGCGCGAATCTGCGCACCGGCGCACAGGAAGGTGAGTGCGCGCTGCGCCACTACACTGACAATCGGCGCAGTGCAATCGGGAACATGCGACCCGTATTTCGCTGCACGTCCGAGCATGAACGCGATGCGCCGCGTGTTCTCATCCGGGTTGCCGGTCGAGGTATACAGCGTGAGCAAGTCGCTGAACCTGCCGATGGCCCCCTCGCCGCATAGGTCGTGCGTCTTGTCGGGCTGGTTTGGAGCACGATCGATGTAGCGACGCAGAAGTGTCCCGAGTGTCACGGGCAGTGCGGCGGCGAACTCGCAGTTATACGTTTTCGAGTTCTTTTCGCACCAGATTGCAGCGCTGAGTAAGCCAATCAGAACCGCGGGCATGAACCGCCATGTATAGACGGTGAAACTGCGATCGATGTAGCTTTCAATCAACAGCAACAAGTCGTGCGCACTTGCCGGGTTGCCAATGATAAGGTCGGCGATTGCTTCGGAAAGCTGCATCTCGTTGGGAGCAGACATCTTCATCTCGTGCTGCAACAACGCACGCACGCGGTCTTCGTCGCTCGGTTGCTCGCCCATAGGTGAGCTCCTTTCAGGTCGGGGTTATCGATAGAGCATGCCTGATTTGGATGCTGCCAAGACAATGCGTGTCTTTGGAACGCTTGTCAAATTACGAGGTAAGCACATCCCTCCATGTAAAAAACAAACGGCTGGAGCAAGTCCAGCCGAGATGTTCACTATGTTGTATGGCGCTACCGATTGGTATGTTCGACGAAGTGATTCCGTCTTCGATAGGTGCCTCGGCGAGGCTTCTGCGCGAGTAAGTCCTTCCGTCGCGCTCGCGCAATCTCTGCACGTGAACGTGGGTCGATGAGATCCGTCGGCGTGGCAGATAGGATCATTGCACCTACAACGATCAGCAAGATCGGTACGCTTGCGAGGATACTGCCGAAGAACCTGCGCACGGGCGAACTGAATGACTGCATAATCCCCAACCATTCGAATATCTCGACGACGAGCGGCGAGATCTGAGAGGCAAGGAATATGAGTAGTATCGCGTAGATCACGATCGCAGATCGAAAATGGCCTTCTTCGACCACTGCTTGTACGAACATGCCGGCGCCGCAGGCCGCGACGAACAACAAGGCAAGATACATGGCTTCATACATGGAGCGTTCTCCGAAGTCGACTCACGAGATATTACAGTTGCAAGCCTCAAATGCAAATCGGCCCATGTCATAATCACTACATATGATTGAGACCCTCAAAGGGTTTGAATACAAACGCGGGCTCATCGCGGGAGCACTGCTTTTTGCGAGCACATGGCTTTTATTGAAAGTCATCATGCTTTTCTCTGGTATCTCCTATGCACTTTCTTCTGATGTCGTCCGAATGAGTATCAGTGTCGATGTTGGAGTTTTCTTTTCCACGTGGTTATTCCTCGGAATACTGTGTATCTGGTACGGACTCACTTCTTTTTACTTTGCGCGTGCCTCGCGACCAGAACATCCTTCGGGGCTCGCGTCAGGTGCACTGCTCGGATTCATATATTCACTATTTCTTATGACTCCGGATTGGTTGGAGGCGCTCACTGATTTAAAATCCTACCTGGCTGTGATCATAATTGTCTCAATTACAGCGTTTCTCGGCTACTTTATGGGACGACGATAATGTTCAAAAGCAAAACGGTCGCCCCTCAAGTGAATGGCGAGGGGCGACCGAGTAATCAAGAGCTCAGACGGACGCCTTTCTTTCCTGCAGTTTCTTCTTCAGTCCCAAAAGCACCCAGAGAATGAGTGCCACCCCCGCAAAGAACGAGAGCGTGAACGACACTCCCCAATGAATACGCAACGACACAGGGAGCCATCGTGATGACGAGAAGTCGATGAGGGTTTGGTAGAAGAGAAACGAGAGGGAAGGCGTAGGCTTTTTTATTGCCGATAACATTACGGAATACACTCCTTTTTGTTATTGATGGATGGTCCGTCGGACCGTTTCTTATCCTAAACGATATATTGTTGCGAAAAATGGCCGCGTCTGTGGACAGACTAGTCGTCGGTGCGCGCAACGCGCAGGAGCGCATGGAGCCCGGTGGTGCCGCGGCCCGCAAGCGAGTCGACTACGACCACAATGTTTCGCTGCAATGTCGCTTCGGTCTTGAGACCGGTTAAATAGCGGTTGATTTCTTTTTGGCGGTGTGGGGCAAGTGCGTCGTATGCTTTTTTTGCGGCTTTGTCTTTTGCCAAGGCTTCCTTGAGCTGCACACCAAGAGGCACCGTGCGCGAGCGAGCATCGTATTCGATTGCAACGTGCGCCATATCTCCGTTTTGGAGTCCCGAAGCTTTCAGCATGGGACCGTTGATATAGAAGCGCCATTTACCAGAGAACTTTACGAGTGTTTGCACGTAGGGCGCGCCCTCGAGGGTGCCGCACACGGGGATAGCTCCCGAGCGTTTACCCGCGTCTTGAAACAGCGCCTCCATGACGGACTCTGGGGGAACGAGGCATGGATTGATGCCGATTTTGAATATTCTGCCGGAAAACGCTTTCACACGGCTGATGCTATCTTGCATCGGCCAACAAAACAAACCGCAGGCGCGGCTTTGTCTTGCCTCGGCAATGCCTTGCCGGGCGTGACCCCGGTGTAACTCGGGGATATACTGGCGCTCTTATGCAGAACTCCAACCAGCAGTTCGCAAAGTACTACGCCACCTTGAACTCGGCGCAAAAAAAGGCGGTCGACACCATC
This sequence comes from uncultured Candidatus Saccharibacteria bacterium, assembly GCA_964471165.1. Taxonomy (GTDB): domain Bacteria; phylum Patescibacteriota; class Minisyncoccia; order Phycocordibacterales; family UBA2100; genus UBA10103. Next base: position 176,107 of record CAYYEX010000001.1, on the reverse strand, counting down.
GAAGGGCCAGTGATGGTGGTGGCCGGGCCGGGGACAGGCAAGACGCACATTCTCACATTACGAATTGCCAACATCCTCACAAAAACAGATACGCCACCGGATGGTGTGCTTGCGCTCACGTTTACCGAAGCCGGGGTTGACGCAATGAAGCAGCGACTCCTCAAGATGATAGGACCAACTGCATACAAGGTCGGCATCTACACGTTCCATGGATTTTGTAACGATGTAATTCATTCGCATCCAGAATACTTTCCGCGCATCATTAGCTCCGTGGCACTCACCGATATTGAATCGATTCTGTATATCCGTGAGGCGCTCACCGAGCTCCCGCTGGAGAAGTTGAAACCTTTTGGCGACCCATACTTTTATGTGCAGTCAGTAAAAAGTGCCATCAGCACCCTCAAGCGGGAACACAAAACTCCGCACGATGTGCTCACTGGCACAGAGATGCGTTTGGAGAAACTCGCCAACGACCCGGATTCCGTGCATCAAAAAGGTGCACACAAGGGCAAGATAAAGGGCCCGGTAGTTACCGAAATAGATAGGTTAAAAAAAGAACACGAGCTGGGACTTGTGTACGAATGGTATGAAACAAAACTCGCTGCAATGCGTAAGTTTGATTTCGACGACATGATTAGCGAGGTAGTGCGAGCACTCGAAGTCGACGAATCATTTCGCCTTGCGGTGCAAGAGAAATATCTCTACATACTTGCCGACGAGCACCAAGACGCCAATGGCTCGCAAAACAAGCTCCTTGAACTCCTCACTTCGTTCCACGACTCACCAAACCTCTTCATCGTGGGGGACGAGAAGCAAGCCATTTTTCGATTCCAGGGAGCGAGCCTCGACAGTTTTTCGTATTTCCAGAAACACTTCCCGAAAGCGACACTTATTGCGCTTGTCGATTCATACCGTTCGGGGAGTGTGTTGCTCGATGCTGCGCACTCGCTCATGCGCGAATCAATTCCGGAGGAGCGTCATCCAAAGCTCAAGAGCAAGCTTGAAGAGCCCTCGCACGCTGTCTTGGAGCAACGTGCGTTCACAAGCGAGGAGATGGAAATTAATTGGGTTGTTGCAGCGGTTGCCGAGCATATTGGGCGCGGTGTTGCGCCCGGAGATATTGCAATTATGTATCGCACTAATGCCGACGCACGGAGCATCTCGCGAGCACTTTCGCTTCGAGGTATTTTGCACGCCCTCGACTCGAAGAGCACTATTTTCCACGACCACACGATTACGCAACTCGTCACGTATTTGCGTCTGTGTATGCATATTGGGAGCGACGAATTTCTTGCTCACGCGCTGCATTTCCCGTGGTCGGGCGTTTCGTCGCACGACACGTACAAGATTTTGCTCTTTGGGCAGAAGCACCGCATACCGTATGTGGATGTAATTGCTTCGCGCGCGCACCTCAAAGACGCACGGGTGTACGACACGGCGGCAGTCACATCGTTTGCCGAAAGTCTGCTGCGGCTTGCAAAGATTGCGCACGAAGAGAGTGCACGCGACTTTTTTGACCGCGTACTGCATGAAAGCGGATTCCTCTCCTATGTACTCAAACGCACAGACGCTGTCTCAGTGCTCAATGCCGTGCGCGGTTTAGCGCAAACGCTCGAAACATTGAGCTCCACAAAAACGCTCTACACGGGCCAGGACTTTGTGAATGACATTGGTTTGTACGAGGAATATGGTATCGAAATCGAACCAGACACTCAGCCGAAAGAGCGTTCAAACGCCGTGCATTTGGTAACCGCACATCGCAGCAAGGGCCTTGAATACGAATACGTGTTTATTGTGCATGCCCGCGACGCACATTGGGGAAACCGTCAGGCACGCAATAATCTGCCGCTTTCAACGCTCGCGACTGTACAGGATACAGACGTGGAAGATGAGCGCCGGCTTTTCTATGTGGCGCTCACGCGTGCAAAACAGTATGTCTCCGTTTCCTACGGTGTGGCATCTGCTACGCGCAGTCGCGAAAGCACGATTACGCAGTTCATGCTCGAAGTTGACCCACAGCTTGTGCAGATAATCGATACCGAAGCCTTCGAGGCAACCGTTGCACCACAAGATGCATTTGCCATCATGCCGCTTCGCTCCGACTCGATGACCGACAAAGAATTTTTGCGCGATGCGTTTTTGGAGCAGGGCATATCGGCCACAGCGCTCAACAACTACTTGGAATGCCCGTGGAAATATTTTTACCGAAGCCTGGTGCGCGTACCAGAAAAACAGACGCAGAGCTCTATGTACGGAAACGCGCTTCACAACGCGTTGCGGCTGTTCCGGGAACTTTCTGCTTCTACGCACACGTATCAACCGCTCCCGGTTCTCCTTGAGCTTCTCAAGACTTCGATTGACCGACAGGGATTTGCGCCGGCACTTTACGAGGATGCTCACAAGAAAGGAATCCGCGCGCTTACCGATTGGCACGAACGAAACGAGCGCGGCTATGAGTTTACTGCGATGTGCGAGAAGAAGTTCGAGGTGTACCTACCGCTCGAAGCTAACGTGATTCCGCAAGTGTTGCTTCGCGGGCTCGTTGATGTGATTGAGTTCTCAGGCGATGGCACAACGCGCGTTATTGACTACAAAACAGGCAAGCACAAAAGCCGCAACGAAATCGAGGGAGGGACAAAAAATGCCGACGGCAACTACAAACGGCAGCTCGACTTTTACTGCATCCTACTCGAGCTCTCGCAGATGCAGCGACCGGACAAACTGAGCCTCGAGTTTATCGAGCCAAATCCAGCAGGAAAAACCGTGGTTCACGATTTTGAATATGATGAAGCGGCAGTGGCGGAACTAAAGCGAACGATTGCGCGTGTGGCCGGAGAAATTTATTCGCTTTCATTCTGGGATGCCGGATGTAAAAAAGATGATTGCAGAGAATGCGCGCTGCGCGCGCTCACGGAAGTGACCCCTATTTCGAGCTAAGGTGGTTGCGCTTGCGCACGAGGCGGATTTATCGGTACGATGACGTGGGATATATGGTTTATTGGGAGGGCCGACAATGCGACTATTCGCATATGTTCTCGTTGGAATGATTTTGAGCTGTGGCACACACGCTCAAGCTTTGCGCGACGTAGCACCGTTTGACCGGTTCATAGCAACGTACGAGACCACGCGACATGCACCGAAAGAAGATGTTGCTCGCTGCGTGCGTTTGATGCGTGGCATGGCTGCGCGCGATGTTTCGCTCAGGTTGCTCAGTCCAGACGCACGTGCTCGAATTGAGTCCGAGTTGCGCACGGTACATTGCCTCGATGAATACTCGACGCTCCTGAAAGATGTGCGTGCGGCGGGCGCCTCACTCATTGACACTATCGCGGGCGAACGTGTGCGCTTGGAGCTTATCGGCGAGTATTTGTTTATTCGCATTCCAAAGTTTCGAAATACCGCCGAGCAGCTTGAGAAAGAGCTCATTCGTATCGGACTCAACGCACGACTACGGGTCAAAAAGGTTGTTGTGGACTTGCGTTCGAATCCAGGAGGAGGTGTTGACGAACTTCGTAGAGTGACAGATAGACTGTTTTCGCCGAAATCGCAGCTCGTATTTCTGAAACATGTTGGGCCGGAGACTCCAGAAAAGGGAACCCACCGCACAACGATGCTTGGCGACTTTGCAGGACTCGACGTTGTGTTTTTAATCAACGGCGGGAGCGCATCGGCTTCCGAGTGGATGGTGGCAGTGGTTTGCTTTGAATGGCAACCTGAAAAGTGCAGCATCGTCGGCACAACATCGTTTGGCAAAGCAACACTGCAGTGCAAGCGGGAAATCGGGGAGTTCTCTTTGTGGCTCACCTGTGGCGAGTGGTTCATACATGCCAAGTTCTACCCCGATGGGCCCGGTACCAAAGTGCACAAGGTTGGCATCGTGCCAACACATGCAATCCCCCTCGAAGCGTGTGGATTTGCCTATGGATGCGTTCTGTCCGTTTTAAAAGAAGGTGGTCTGTAGCGGGCCACACCCACATGAACAACGCCGGACGAAAGTCCGGCGTCGTGTTGTGATTGACCTTCTCCCCGAGCGAGAGCATAGTTTCGTCGGGATAATGTTCCTCGAGGAAGGACGCGCCATGCGTTATATCGGATTTGCGCTACTCAACGGCCTTATCAGCGGTTTGGTTGCCGTGTTCGCGACCACTGGGGTGCTCGTTCTTGCGTTTTTGCACCAGGCAGAATTACAAGAGGTGGCAAAGAACATCATGTTCCCACCGCCGATAGAGCAGCCGCTCGACCTCAAGGGGCTCGAGATGGAACTCGTGCTGAATCTGGCCGTGTGTTTGCCGGAGAACAATCCGTGTCTTGCACATGCGATTGCGCGCTACAACAAGGACCGGGATTCGGTCATGGCGAAAAAGTATGAGCGTGAAGCGCGTATCAATCTGCTTACGCTGGTACTCAACGAAGCAGCTCGCGATGTGCAGGGCAGGGCAGCGCTGGCAAAGCACTTCAAACAGGATTCAGCAGAACTGTTTGTTGAGCTCCTGAGCGATATTCGTAAAACGCAGGCGACGTTGAACCGTACCTCTATGCGAATTGCTCGATGAGCAGGGAGTAACGCTCGTGCAGATAGCCAATCAAGGTGCCACACGATTCGTAATATTGACAGAGCGCTATGCAATCAAGTTTGCGCGCGTGCCGATTATCCGGCCAGTGAAGCGCCTCTTCCGCATGGAAAATAAGGGGTTTCGCGAACGGCTTGTCGTAACACACGTGAATCCGTATTGGGCAGTCGTCATATACTTCTGCTACGGAATCATCGCCAACTATCAAGAATGGAGACTTTGGAAAAAGTATCCGCAGTGCGACCTCGTCCCGACCATTTTCACGTTCCTCTGGGTTGTGAACGTGCAGGTGCGCGGGGAGCCAGCAACGGCAGACGACGTTCGTCGCTTTCGCTTCCACACGCTCGTTGCAGGTTCGCATGTGGAGCAGGATGTCCTGCGATACGACCAGATGAGCTTGCTCAATAACCGTGTGTGTTTGCATGATTATGGGCGCACTGATATTGAACCCGTTCTTCGGCGATTTGCCTATATGAGTTGAGCCCGCGTGCGGGCTGTGAAAAAACGCCCGGTCGGTTGCCGGGCGTTTTTATTTATCGCGCACGAACCTTGAGGCGCGTTTGTCGCTTCTTGCCGCGCCTCGGCACCAAGTAGGTCCGGCCCGGCAAAGTATTGTCGAGGCAAGAATGCCTTGCCGGGCGTGACCCCGGAGAATCTCGGGGTTTATCGTTAGCGAGCCCTCACTTTAAGCCTCGTCTGTCTTTTTTTGTTTATTTTAGGCAACCTAATCATAAGCACGCCGTGCTTTTCGGATGCTTCGGCCATGTCCACATCGACTTCTTCGGGCAAGAGGATAGTGCGGGTGAATGAACCCCAGTAGAGCTCGCGCTGGTAGTAGCCATCTTCTTCTACTTCTTTTTCGTCTGCTCGCGAGCCAGTAATGGTGAGCATTTCGCGGGTGAGTGCGATATCAATGGATGACGGCTGCACGCCTGCAATCAGCGCTTTTACAACGATGGCATCATTGGTCTGGTACACATCGACAGCAAGCTCGCCACCTGGATCTGCTTCTTGCGCATCGCCGTGTTCGGCTGCTGTATTAAAACGCACGTGACGCTCAGCCCCCTTGGTTTCCATTGGTACACGCTCAGCCTGCTGCTCAGCGTAATAGTCGTCGTATTCGGCGTTATCTGCGCTACCGGTTATTTTCGAGAAAAATGAGGGTTTTTTAATCATGGATACGTGCATTCGGATAAATAGCTCAGCGCCAACGCGGATGGATTCGTTTAATGTATTCTAGCACCGCAAGGAGCCCAATTACCCCCAGCCATACAAAAGAAAATGTGCGGAATAAACTTTCTTCCGCTGTATTAAGTATAAAAAAGTTGAACGCACTGTGCAAAAGGCATGCGAGGATAACTCCATAGAGTGTGTAACGGCGCTTGATTCGCTTGGAAGCGTAGAACGAAAGGGCAAGCGCTACACCGATAACGGCTGATGAAAGCACGTGCAAGAGCGTTGCCCCTATAAAGCGGAGGTTCCCGGTGATGAATGTTTGTACGAATGTATCGCCACCTATTGGGCTCAGCAAAAAAAGTGTGTTTTCTGCGGCAGCAAAGCCGAGCGCGACGGCCACCATGTATATAACCGGGTCTATTGGTTCGTCGTTTTCGCGTCGCTTGAGCACGGTGAGGCGCGCGGCAAAGAACTTGGTTAGCTCCTCAATAAACGACCATGCGGTGAAAACGAGTGTTTGTGCCGAGAAGATGAATAGCGGCATGGTGAAGTCGTTGACCACTCCCTGCACAAAACGCTCTATCGGAATAACTACTGCAACGCTGAGCATGCCTGCAAGAAACGCCAGCGCGATGAGTCGACGTGGTTCTGGGTGTGCTGAATCTTCGCGACGCCAGAACCAGAGCCATGCGAGCGCCGGCAAAACACCGCCTGCGGCGGCTGCTACGACGGCTTCAAGCCCTGTCATTGTTCTATTGTACCGTAGGCCACTTCGCAATCATGAGCTGTTCCGACGATTTGTGGGGAAGATGCTGCCAAATGGTTTCGGTGACAAATGGCATAAGCGGGTGCAGCAGACGCAGCGAAATCGAAAGGATTTCGGTGAGGGCTCGCTCGCGCGATTTCTTTTCTGCCCCGCCCACGGAGCGGAAGATTGGTTTTGACTCCTCCAGTATCTCGGCAGCAAAACGATCCCACACATAATGGTAGACCTCGTCGGCAGCCAAATCGAGTCGGAACGTATCGATGTGGTTGGTTACACTCGCGGCAACGGCTTCAGCCTCTTTGATGAGTTGTGCATCCGCTTCGACAAGCGTTGCGCTCGGGTCGAATTCTGATGTGTTTTCGAGAACGAAGCGGGTGATGTTCCAGAGTTTGTTGGCAAAGTTTTTGAAACCACGAATGCGGTCTTCGGAGAGTTTTACGTCGTTGCCCATTTGTGCACCAAAGATGAGTGAGAGGCGCGTGGCATCGGCTCCGTACTTTTGCGTCATGTCGAGCGGGTCGATGATGTTGCCGAGACTCTTGGACATTTTGCGGCCTTGCCCGTCGCGCACGAGTCCGTGCAAGTAGACATTGCGAAAGGGGACGGTGTTGAGTAAGAATTTGCTCATGAGTACCATGCGCGCGACCCAGAAGAAAAGAATGTCATAGCCGGTTTCGAGCACAGTTGTCGGGTGATATGTCTGTAGGTCGACTGTGTCATCGGGCCAGCCAAGCGTTGTCATCGTCCAGAGTCCCGCCGAGAACCATGTATCAAGTGTATCGGAATCCTGTTCCCATTCACCTTCAGTGGGTGGATGTATGCCAACATGGATCTGTATATCTTCAACGCGTTCCGCATCGTAGATTTTTGTGCCGTCGCTGAGCGTTTTCACTTTGGTCCATGCGGGAATACGGTGACCAAACCAGATTTGGCGCGAGATGCACCAATCGCGAAGATTGTCGATCCAGTGGAAATAAATTTTTTCAAATCGCTCCGGCATTATTTTCACTTCACCGGAAGACACCGCTTCGCGCATCAATTCCTTCAGACTTTTATTGCCACGCGACGCGATTGGCTTATTCACATCGATAAACCACTGGAGTTTCGGCAAAGGCTCGATGATGCCGCCAGTGCGCTCGGCCGTCGAGACATTTTGTAACGTGTGCTCCTCTGCGATTAGTAACCCTTGCTGTTTTAGCCACTCAATTATGTATTCCCGTGCATCAAGTACTTTTTTACCGTTGAGCGCGCCGGGTATCATCATTTTCGCGTACTCATTTATTACTTGCGGGCGAGGAAGTTTGTGACGGTCAGCGATTTCCCAGTCTGTCTGGCTGTGCGCGGGCGTCACGCCAAGCGCGCCGGTACCGAATGCCGGGTCGACGGACTCATCGGCAACTATCTTGATATGGAGTGGGACGTCTACAAATACGACATCATATTCTTTGCCGATAAATTCTTTATACCGTGCGTCATCGGGATGTACGGCCACGGCAGTATCGCCGACCTTAGTTTCAAGACGCGTCGTTGAAACAGGAATAGGGAAATCTTTCGCGTACTTGAAGGTTACTAAATTTGCCATACGCTCCTCGCGAACAATCTCGTCGTCGGAAATTGTAGTCTGACCCTTAGGGTCCCAATTGATGATGCGGTTGCCACGGTAAATGAGTCCTGCGTCATACATGCGTACAAATGCTTCCATCACCGCCGCATATCGCTTCTCATCCATCGTGTATGCGTAGCGGCTCCAATCGAGAGATGACCCCATTTTTTTCGTTTGATTGATGATGGTCGTTTTGCTCTCCTCGGTAAACGCTTCAATGCGCTTGAGCAGTTCTTCGCGACCGAGGTCGTGACGCGATTTTCCTTCGCTTTTTTGGATATCTTTCTCTACTTTTGATTGTGTCGCGATTGCCGCGGAATCGGTACCCGGCACCCACAGAGTTTTGAAACCTTTCATACGGTGGTAGCGGATGAGGACATCTTCGATGGCGAGCATGGCGGCGTGCCCCATGTGGAGTGTGCCAGTTACGTTGGGTGGAGGTAGGACGATTGAGTAGGCGGGGGCATCTGCCGCTACAAGCCCCTTTTTGACCATTACATCGGGGTTGGCGTACCCGGCCTTGTCCCAGAGCGCAAGCATCTCAGGCTCCCGCTCAGCGGGGTTATACGGCTTCAGGAAGGCCTCTGGGGCTCGGAATGGCTCTCTCTCAGGGCTGTCGTTTTGGGGCTCCATAGGGCCAATTTAACACGATTTAGCGCGTCCCGCCCTGAGGCGTCCAGCTGTCGGACACGAGGTGCGAGATGTAATTAGGAGCGGCCTCGTGTGCCGCTCGCATCCACTCATCGACCACTTTTAGCTCGCTTTGCCAGTGAGCTTTTGAGAGTCGCATTGAAACTGCCCGTTCGTAAAATCTGCCCACGGGTGTGTTGCGAACCTCTTCGGGTAGTTCTTCAAGAAGCTCGCGATGGGTAACGAACGCATGTATAGCTGTATCGGGAAAACCAAAAAGTTTTCCGTGCGCGAGGCGCCAGCTTTCTGAAGACATAGTTTTCTGTCGCATTTTTAATTCTCGAATTTTCTCAAGTGCGGACAGATCTCGTGAAAAGTCGAAGTGAATTATCGGTTTACCACTGTTGGCTTTTTGCTCTTCGTCGTACTTCAGACCGAGCTTGTGAAGTATGGAGCGGATTTCATCGGCGTGGCCTTGGAAGTGATGGTTATCAGGAACGCTCAACTCTCCAAGTTGCTTTTCGCCTACATAGGAGAGAAGTATAAGAACTTTATCGCTCTCCAAAACATTGAGAGCAGTGAGTTGTTCGATTGCATCATGAACCTTCTGGCGCTCAAACTTTGCACGACCTTCGCGTGGGCGTTCTGTGCGTTCATTCATAATTACAGTTTAAGGTTGCCAGAGGCGACCAATGAATCGGGCTCAGCATATTGCGAAGCTTGTGCACCGAAATATCCCGCGATAGCAATCATGATGGCGTTGTCGGTTGCAAGTTCTGCCGGGGGAATTAATAGACTCGCAGGATTGCCAGCCTGGGCCAGCGCTTCTTGGAGTTCGCGGCGAATGTGCGTGTTTGCAGAAACGCCGCCCCCCACAACCACGGTCTGCGCACCAAACTCTTCAACTGCGCGCATAGTCTTGTGCACGAGCACATCGGAAACGGTATTTTCGAACTCCAGTGCAATAATTTTCTTGAGCTCATCGGTTAAGGGTCTGCGCTGTTCAACAACGGTGCGCACCGCAGTTTTCAAACCCGAGAACGAGAAATCGAAACTTTCATCCCGAAGCATGGGGCGGGTAAACGCAATATGTTCAGAAAGATTTTGTCCGCGCGCTTCAGCTGCAAGGCGCGAAACTTCAGGACCACCGGGATACGGTAAGTCGAGCAAGCGTGCGACTTTGTCGAACGCTTCGCCAGCGGCGTCGTCGCGAGTTTCGCCGATGTGCTCGTAGCTCCGGAATCCGCGCGAAAGTACGAGTTCTGTGTGACCGCCAGAAATAAGTAGGCTCAGCAGTGGGAAATCAACATGGCGCTGCAGCCCCATATCCATCATCGAGAGGAGAATATGACCCTCCATGTGATTCACCGCAACAATTGGCACACCCCAGAGCAGCGAGAGTGCGCGCGCGCAGTTAATGCCTACCCAAAGCGCGGGTTCAAGGCCCGGCCCGACCGTAACGGCAATCGCGTCCACATTCGGTTTGCCGCTTTCGAGCGCGAAGCCAGTGATTGCCTCGAGGAGTTCCGGTTCACGATGCAGAATAACTTTAAGCTCATCTGCAGCATCAAAGAGATTTTCGTTTTTTGATGCGGTGAGTTCACCTGCTTGCGTGAGGCATTCGCGTAGCAGGGGAATGAGGTTCATTGCGTGCTCGCGCTTGGCGAGGTTGGGGAAAACTCCACCATACTCGGCATGCATCGACGCCTGCGAGAACAGCGCGTTGCCAAGAACGTCGAATTTAAAGTCGTTACCGAACGAGCCCTGCGCCTCTATGAGGGTAACGGCCGTCTCATCACAACTTGTTTCTATTCCAAGTACTTTCATACAATAGAGTTAGAATACTATATATCTATGAAAGCGAACCCAAAGATGTGGCGGAACGACTTTCCTGGGAGTACAAATCCGCTGCGATTCTTTTTGTATGTGTCGCGTCCGCAGTGGGGCTATGCACTCATTGCAATCATTGCAGTAATAGTCGCCGCGACGCTTTTCACTTCGGTTGCGTATATATTCAAAATGATTACGAGCGCGGTTGCGGAGCTTCCGCAGACGCACGACTACACAAAGCTTTTACTCGCCTCATTTCTTTATGTGCTCGTGGTGTTCGTTGGGCAACTCGCATTCCGAGTATCGGGTTGGATGGGTTCGTATTGGGCGACCGGGGCACGAGCAACGGCACGCTACACACTTACAGCATACGTAACGCTCCACAGTCGAAGTTACTTTTCCAACAAATTCGCAGGCTCGCTCGCGAATAAAATAGGGCACGCTGCCAGCGGCGTACGCTCGTTCGTGGAACAAACACTCTGGCAATTCGTTGAGGCGTTCGTTTCGATTGTTGCAAGCTTTATTTTTGCGTTCTACACAGAGCCTACACTCGCATATTTGTTCTTGGTGTGGGTAGTGGTTGTGTGCTTGGTCAATGTGTTCTTTGCACGCATGCGCGCGCCGCTTTCGGCCAAAGCACAGCAGATAGAGAGTAAGCTCACTGGTTCCACCGTTGATTTGTTGTCGAACATCACAGCGATGCAAGAGTACGCGCGCCGTATCTACGAGGTGGAACGATTACAAAGTATTACCGACGAGCGTCGATTGGCAGGACTTCGCAACTGGCATTTCGGCGAGCGTGTGCTTTTGCTCAACGGTGTCATCCAGGCAGTTTTCAGCGGCGCGATGGCGTTTGGCTCTGTGTATTACGCGTCGCTCGGATTGATTGCACCGGCGGATATCGTGCTTATCCTCACTATCGTTTTCCGTGTTGATAGCTTGCTTCTGCACCTGGGTGGGCAGTTGAATACTGTTGCTGAAAATTGGGGCGAGGTACAGGAGTCGCTCACGGAGATTCTTGAGCCGCACGAAATTCCCGACCCTGCAGGAGCTGTGGATATTGATGTGCCGGATGCGTCGATTTCATTCGAAAACATGACATTTGGTTTCGATGGACAGGAGGTATTCAAAAATCTTTCCCTCATGATTCCCGCCGGGCAGCGCGTGGGTTTGGTGGGGCGCTCTGGCGCGGGCAAGTCAACAATCATTCGCTTGTTGATGCATCACCACGATGTGCAGGGTGGTTCAATAAAAATTGGAGGAGCCGATATTGCAACGGTGACGCAAGAGAGTTTGCGTCGAGCGATTTCCATCGTGCCGCAGGAGCCACTTTTGTTCCATCGCACAATCCGCGAAAATATTAGCTACGGAAAGCCCGACGCATCCGACGATGAAATTATAGAGGCCGCCAAAAAGGCACAGGCACACGATTTTATCCTGCGCCTGAGTGATGGATACGCGTCTCTCGTGGGTGAACGAGGTGTGAAGCTCTCTGGCGGAGAGCGACAACGTGTGGCGATAGCACGCGCAATCCTCAAGAGTGCGCCGGTGCTGCTCCTCGACGAAGCAACGAGTGCACTCGATTCTGAGAGTGAAATCGAAATTCAAAAGGCGTTGCAATCGCTGATGGAAGGAAAGACGGTGATTGCAATTGCACACCGTCTCTCCACACTGCGACAGATGGATCGCATTATTGTGCTTGACCGGGGAAAGATTCTTGAAGAGGGAACGCACGAAGAACTTGTGAAAACAAAAGGCATTTACGCGGAACTCTGGCACCACCAAGCTGGTGGGTTCCTACAAGATTAGCGCTTCGCTTGGTCGTGACTCGAAAAGAATATGTATCACCGGAGTTATAACCAATGGAACATCTTTCCTATATTTGTTACGACGAGTGCGGTGAGGCCAGTGGCAAAGGTGCCCCAGGCAATATCGAACACAATGAACTTGAGTGGCCAGTGCACGAGCGTGGCAGCATTCGTGAGGTCATAGACTCCATAGATGATGAGGCCCATGAGAGCGCCAAAAAGGAACACAGAAAATGGTGAAAGCCCGGCTCGCGGCAATACAAAGAATACGACTGCTGCGGCGAGCAATACGTATACACCGACCGCAGCGATGTAGTTGATGTTGAACGTGCCGTCTGCGTTCAGGCGGGCGAGTGGCCCCAAGAGTCCTTTGTAGGTGCTCGACATCACGTAGCCAATCCAAATTGCGTCGAGAAACGCGAATACCACCATCGAGAGCACAAAGAGTTTTGCAGTTGTCATATCAAAAAAATATATCCATTGTTAATTATGCCTGTACCGGACCTTTCGCGTTTGTAATGAATTCTTTCAGATGCACTGCTGTGTCACGCGGTAGCACAAACGTGGTGTCGGCGCTCGGTCGAGACGAAAGTGTTTTATCTTCGAGCGAGAAGTTCATCTGGTCTGCCGAGGCAGTCCAGAGACGCACTTCGGTAAGGCCAAAGAGCCACAAGAGTGGACCGCGTTCCAAATCGAGTGTCTGGATGCGGTTAAAGTTGATTGTTTCGTACTGACGGAAAATCACACCCGAGTTTATGGTGATTGAATGCTCAGCGAGTTGAAACGAGAATAGTAAGAAGTCGAGCACGGGGTGCGCGAGCACAGCAACAATAAATGCGAGCACAAGGACCGGCATGATGTATGGCGCAAAAAACGGGCAAACCGATATGGCGCATGTGCTCGCAATGAAGTCTTTTACAAACGCGCCACCCACTACCGCAACGAACGAGGCGATAATTGGCGCGAGCGATGAATACCAAAAAACTGCGGGAGTGAGCCGGTGCTGCGTATTGAGCGCAATCATGCCAAAAAGTATACCTCGCTGGACGTGGGGGTATTCCTTTCAGTCGCGCTTTGCGGTATCTTTATCCCGAAAGAAAGAAGCGCGATTAGCTCATTTGGTAGAGCGACCCCTTGACGTGGGGTAGGTGGCAGGTTCGATTCCTGCATCGCGCACATGTCACATGAACACATGCCCCCAATGCGTAAAATCGTTGGGCACGAGAAGCTCAACGATGAGGAGCTTGATGACGCGATCGAAGACTTGTTGCATAGCTTTCCTGAGGAAAGTAGGGCTCGGATTGAGGAGCGTATGGACGGACTTACCGGCGTGGAACAGCTGTCTTTTCTGGAGTCTGCTCTGCGTAGGCGTCGTGAACTGCTTGCTGTACCGAAATACAAATCCGAAGGTCTGCACATGATTGGTGTCGTCCCGGGAACGATTTTTGAACGGAAGGATGCGAGTGAGCGTGAAGTTGAGGTAGGACGCGGGGAAAACGGACGAGTGTTCGAGTTCAAGACGCAGTCAGGCACTACTGGCGAGGGAATCACTGTCGTATATAAAATGCTTATCCGTGCGCCGATGGAGTTTCAAAACGACCTCATGACTGAAGCGGCATATCAGACAGATGTTGCGGTCTTTGCTGAAGATCACATCGACACGCGCGTTGGTGTACCGCATACATTTTTTGTCGCATCATCTTCAAAAGGTTATGTGCTCGCAATGGAAAAAGTGCCCGGGCACTCCGTGAAAGATATTTTTATACAGAACATACGTCTGCCGCGGGATTACAATTTTACGGCGCTTGAACAAGGGATGGCGACGTTTTTAGGGCGAATGAACGATGCGGGTTTTTACCATCGTGATATACGTGAAGGAAACATCATGATAGACCCCGCCCCCGCAACTCCGGAAAAACCCCTCGGATATGTGATTGACTTCGGGTTTTGCATAAAAGCGGATTCAATTGCAGAGGCATATCAAACGGTTGACGGGGTGCGAGATCATGTTACAATAAAGACCGTTATCGAAAAGTTAAGAACCCAGCAGCAACGACTGTGGTCGGAGGAGTCATCATGAGCTTGGATCTCGAGTTGGAAGGAGGTGCCGTCTCGGGAGAGATGGTATCGAGAATACGCGAATCGCGCGATAAGCTCGCGCAGGAGCGCCTCGTTTCCATCGAGGGAATGGCGTCCTACTTCGTGTCAGGTTCGAACGGTGAAATCGACGGCTATGCCTTCGCATTCACCGTCCCGGTCGATGGCACCACCTACTACATCTATTTGAAGCAATAATCGCTTCAGACTTTTCTTCTCTGCTGGAGAGCTCCGTCATCGCGCGGGGCTTTTCTGTTTCATGTATGCTTTGGGCATGAATACGCGAGGAATGCATACGTCTGATGTGCCCGCGGCGCTTGCTGCTTTGCAAAGCGGTGGGGTTATTTTGTATCCCACAGACACCCTCTACGGGCTTGGAGCCGACGCACTCTCCGACGAGGCAGTTGCGAAAATATACACAATCAAAGGCCGCGACGAAGGCAAGCCGATTCACGCGATTGTGCGTGATTTGGAAATGGCAGAGCGCTACGCATTTGTTGATGGAATCGCGCGTATTCTTGCAAAGCGTTTCTTGCCCGGCCCGCTCACGCTCATTCTCAAGAAAAAAACGGGAATTGAAACCGGTATTGCAAAAGGTATCGACACATTCGGCATTCGTATTCCCGACAATACTTTTTGCATGGCACTCGTCGATTCGTTTGGTGGACCAATCACAACCACGAGCGCAAACCGCGCGGGTATGCAGCCGTGTGAGTCGGTTGAGGAAATTCTCGAGCAGCTTGGCGAAAATGCGCAGCAGATTGCGTGTGTGGTAGATGGTGGAACACTGCCGAAACGTGCGCCGTCGACTGTGGTGGACTGCTCAGGGGAGCGACCAATTATTCTTCGCGAGGGAGCCATATCCACTGCCGAGATTTGGGATGCGCTCGTAGAGCTCGAGGACTAAACCCGGTCCGGGGCTCTATCTATAGGTGTTTCTGGTAGCCAATTGGGCGCTTTGTGGTCGAATAATTGTCCCCAGATAGACCACTTGGACACATGAGGCAGCCGTCCTACTATTCAGGGCATAGCATCCCGTAACACTATTAGTCCTCTTGAATGATATGGAAACGAACAACGTGACACAGTGGGTAATTATTTCAGCAGCAGTCATCGTGCTTGTTGTGGGTGGCGCGTGGCTCGTTATGCGAGACCGCGTAGCTGCTCCGGCAGAAGTAGTCGAGACAACCACCACCACACCTACTTCGGCAGCAACGGTTACGTCTACAAATAACGTTCCGAAAGGAACCGTTACTGCAACGAGCGATGGCGAGAGCGTGACCGTGGCAAATCAGGCAGCGGGGGAAACCGTAACACTTTCATCGGTGTCGCTCACACGTGCGAGCTGGGTAGCAGTGCGCGACGACATGAGCATCCTTGGTGCTGCGTGGTTCCCATCGAGTGCTACATCAGGCTCGATTGAATTGCAGCGTGCAACGGTTTCAGGCAAATCGTACCGCGTTGTTATCTATGTCGATGATGGCGACAAACAGTTCGACTTCAAGAAGGATCAGCTGATTACCGCAGACGGCGGGCCAGTCGGCGTATCATTCGAGGCGCAGTAAATAGACTTTGAGGTAGCAAAAAAGCCCCGTCGAATGGGGCTTTTTTGTTACTTCTTTTTAGGTGTCATTTCTGCCCACAGATACCACGATGCGACAGACGCGTATTGCCGCCAGGGCTGTGCGAGCTTCTCCATCTGCGCTGCCGTTGGCTCACCGCGTAATTTGTAGACGCTTTTGAAGCCCTTGCGGATAGCGAGGTCTCCGACAGGGAGTACATCGAGTCGATTGAGACGAAAGATGAGCATCATTTGTGCGGTCCATACACCGATGCCTTTTACGACCACGAGGTGGTCAATAATCTCTTGCGACGTCATCTTCGGAAATCGTTTTTGATCAATCGTTCCGTCGAGACAACGTTTCGCAAGGTCTTGCAGGTACGAGAGTTTTTGTCCGGAGAGACCGCACTGACGTAGTTCCTCGCCCGTAATCGCGAGCAATTTCTCAGGCGTCGGGTGCTTTCGTGGAAAGAGTGCCAGTACGCGTGCGTGAATCGAGCGCCCGGCAGAACCAGATATCTGCTGAAAGATAATGGAGCGTACGAGCGACTGAAAGATATTGCTACCGCCATGCTCGCGAGACAAATCCGGTTTGCCGTGGCGTTTAATCAGTGGAGCGAACTTCGAATCTTTTTTGAGTGCGCGGATTGCCGGGGTGTAGTCGGGCTGCTTCATGATTGATTTAGAACGGGAGCGGCACGCTCAAAACCGAGTACAGGCTTGTATACGTATCGGTCCACGCGTTCGGTAGTGGTTGTGGGGCTGCCCATGTAGGCACGCCAATGAATGCGGGGTCATCGAAGACCTTCTTGTTTCTGGATAAGAGCACCCACTGTGACGCGGCACCCATGTGGCCACCTTCTCCGGCATCGTAAACAACCATCGCGGTGAGACCATCGAGCCGTGCAATCGAGAGCAGAACGGGGTACAGCAAAAGAAATCGATTTGATGTGTGAATCGCTACAATGCCGTCATCAGACGAAAGGTGTTCGAAATAGATAGCAACTGCTTCTTTCGTGAGTAGGTGAGCAGGAATCGCGTCGTCGGTAAACGCATCGACTACTAATAAATCATATTTTGTGTCTTGGGACTCTAGGACGAGGCGCCCGTCGCCAATGTGTACTTCGGAACCCTTGCATCGAGAAAGGTAACTGAAGTATGTGCGCGCAATATGTTCAATATGCGGGTCGATTTCGTAAAAGGTAAATCGGTCGTCTTTTGCACAGTATGCAGCGGCTGAGCCCGTACCGAGCCCAACCACGCCAACCGAAACGGGGCCTTCTGCCTGTTGTGTTCGAACCGCGCGCATCGCACGCCCGAAACCGCTGCCCTGTGTGTAGTACGACGATGGCATGTAGGACCATTCGCGTGCAGTGGCTTGCATGCCGTGCATGGTTGTTCCGTTCATGAGCACCGTTGCCTCTTCGTTGAAGTGCAGCTGCACCGCGCCGTAGAAATTGCGCGATGCGAGAACATCTTCGGATACATCCGCGACCACAACATTCGTGAGCATCATTGCAAAGAAAAATGGAGCAATAACCCGTATTGCCTTTATTGTGCGGTCTTTCACGAGTCGTGGATAAAAATCCGCTGGAAGCAGGTAGATAGCGAGCGACGCCGTGATGGCAAGCCCAAGTGGAAACTCAAAAAAGTTGTTGAACACGAGTGGGGCGAGCAAACTTGCACACACGGTACCGACCGCACCACCAAACGAGGTACACAGGTAGAAAAACGGGAGTGCCTCGGTGCGTGGGCGCAGTTTATAGAGCTGCGCATGGCACATGAGCGAGGCCATGAAAAGCAGCACGAAATACGCAATCACTTCGCTCACTATTTCGCTCGGCGATGCTGGTGTATAGAGGAACGCGACAATCGACGCGAGAAATACAAAAAGGGGCATATAAATGGTTTGCCCGTAGCCGCTGAAGGCAAAGATAAAGGTGAGCAAATACAACGCAAGCGGAATTATCCACAAAAGTGGCACTGGGGAAATGAGCTGAGTGAGAACTGTTGTGGTGGCTACCAGAAGAAATGCGGGGAGTGCGGCGAAGGCAATCCACGCTGCTTTTCGTGCCACGCTGCCTGCCTCTTTTACGCTTGCTCGCACGTGGGGCGGTACATTCCGAATCGAGAGCGTTACGGCAATCAACAGAAGCGCATACAGGAAAAAGAGCACTGTCCATATTGTTTCCTCTTTCGGGAGCGCTATGTATGGCTCAATAAGAAATGGATACGAGATGAGTGCGAGGAGCGAACCGGCGTTCGAGAGTGCGTACAATTTATACGGCTCAGTTTGCGACGACACTCCATACCAGTACTGCAAGAGCGGTCCCGTGGTCGAAAGCAAAAAGTAGGGAATACCAACTGAAAGAAAAAGTGCAACGAGCACACGCAGCGCCGGTGAGAGAGAGCTCTGTTCTATCCAATCGAGCGGGGGATAGATTGAGCCCCACGAAATGACAGCAAGCATTGTTGCGAACATCGCGGTGACAATCACCGCTCCATGAATCATCACTTGCACGGACGAGCGCTGCGTCGCGACCAGATACACATATGCGTACCCGAGAAAAAGGATTGATGTATAAAATACCAGCGAGGTGGCCCATACAGACGACGAGCCGCCGAAATATGGCAGTAAGTGTTTGCTTGCAATCGGTTGCACCGCAAAGAGCAGAAATGCGGAGAGAAATACGGATAGTGCGAAATACCAGTAGCCGAACCGTAGCCGATGGGTACCCATGGGCTTGAAGTGTACCCCAATTTTGTGTCAATTGCGGCGTCCTGTACGGGAGGTAGAATGCATTGCATGACTACACGCTCACGCTCGTTTGCCGTTTTCTTTACTTCGACAGTGTTGCTCCTGCCAGTTTTTGCGCTTGCCTCTGAAATACGTACCGGGAATAGCCCCTCGCACGCGGCCGGGGAATCAGTGTCCGACGACCTCTACCTGCTCGGCGGCTCGATTTCGAGTTCGGGAACCGTGAAGGGGGATCTTGTTACCTTTGGTGGCAATATTCTCATTAACGGACCCGTGAGCGCAGATATCGCAGCGGGCGGAGGGAGTGTGACGATTCTTTCAGATGTGGGTGATGATGTGCGTGTTGGAGGAGGCACGGTTGTGATTCAAGGAGTGGTGACAGGCGACGTGATTGCCGCAGGTGGACAGCTCACACTCTCTGGTACGAAAGTCGGTGGCGACATATCGCTTGCAGGCGGTTCTGTGCGAATTGATTCACTAATCGCAGGCGATGCACATATTGCTGGTGGAGACATTCGCATCAACAATTCAATCAATGGAAACGTCGATATTCAGGCGGAGAGCATCACGCTGGGGCCAAAAGCGCGTATTGGCGGCACGCTTACATACAAATCACCGAAACCTGCAGTAATCGAGGGTGGGGCGCTGGTGATTGGTGAGACTGCCTATACAAAAAGCCCAGATGTGCGAGAAGCTGCGAAGCTTGGACTGGTGGCCGTGTTTTCGATTTGGATTGTAGCAAAAATACTCATGGTCTTTGCTGGGGCGCTCGTTATTGGCTACGTATTCCAAAGATATTCCGATGAACTCGTGCAGCGCGCGACAAAAAGGACACTTGCTGAATTTGGCAGAGGTGTTGTGTTTTTCATCGTAACGCCTGTCGTTTCAGTCTTGTTGCTTTTTACCGTAGTTGGCATCGCGTTCGGTACTCTCGGCCTGCTTGGGTTTGCTGCGATGATGATTGTGGGCACGATGCTCACACCGATTATTATCGGGAGCACCGTGCACAAATTCATATTCAAACAGCAGGAATATGAAGTCAGTTGGAAAACAATCCTCACAGGAACAATTATCTTCTTTGTTGCCGGCTCGATTCCGTATGTGGGCGTGTTCATTACCGGAGTAGTCACGCTCATTGGTATCGGTGCAGCAATCGGAATCAAAGGAAAGATGCTCAGCGAGTGGCGCTAAGCTGCGCTAATTCCATCGGGTATACTCTGGCCTATGTTGCAGCGAATAGCAGCGATTGTATTCGGAGCGATACTCGCGGGTTCACTTTTGTTTGGCGGGACAATGCATGCGCTCGTGAGTCACGAGCATACGAATCATCACGAAGCCGGAGAGAGTACTGCGTGGCAATCACTTCACGCCTCGCTTCGTCACGACGATAAAAAGGCGCTGCCCGTTTTCAATCTACTCACAGTCGTCGGTATCGTGCTCATCGTGTTGAGTGCGAATATTCCGGCAAACAGACGAATTCACGTCGATACAATTACAAACGCGCTTCGGCGCGGGATACTGCCTCACAGAAAGTTCGGCTGAGTGGAAATTCTTTTCTATTCAACTAAACGTACAATAATGAAAAAAGTCATTGTCGCGGTACCGTTGGTGCTCGCGCTCATGCTCGCGACGCCATTGGTCGCAAGTGCACACGAGGTGCAAGTATTCGAAATTAAGGGCACACAGTATCAGGTGGTCATTGGGTCTCTCAATGAGCCGCTCGTAGTAGACGATAAGAGTGGTGTTGACCTGCGGGTTTCCACTGTCTCCGACAAGAAGCCCGTTGAAGGTCTGCAGGACACACTGAAGGTTGAGCTGATTGCAGGTGACAAAAAGAAAGAGGTGGAGCTTGATACGGTGTACAACACCCCTGGTTCATACAAAGCTCCGTTCTTCCCGACGGTCGCGACAACGCTTTCGTATCGCGTATTCGGTGAAATTGCAGGGACTCCATTCAACGCAACGTTCACTTGTCAGGCCGCCGGTCATGCTGAGGCGACCGAAGACAAGACGAGGGTCGAAGTTTCCGACGGCGTGGCCCGTATATCAAAGACGGGTGGATTCGGATGCCCCGGGGCAAAGGCCGAACTTGGTTTCCCAGAAACCTCTGCAGATATCCAGTCTCTAAAAGAAACAGAGGGTAATTCTATGGTTCCGTTTGCGGCACTTGTTATCTCGGCTATCGCGCTTGGCGCAGCAATCGTGCGCAGAAAGTAATTTTTTACCCGGAGGGGATTGAATCCCCTCCGGGTACGGTTCATATGAAAAAAATAATTCCAACAATAGTCTTCGTACTGTTTTCGATACCGCTTGCAGTCTCTGCCCATGCTTCACCAGTGGAAATGCAGCCGCACTCAGGCGCACAACTGGAATCAGCCCCCACGGTGATACAGATTCGTTTTAGTGAGCGACTCGAGTCTGGCTCGAGTCGTATCAAAGTAACGAACGAAGCGGGTGAACGCGTAGAGGAGGGAATGGCGCAGGTGAGTGCAGACGGCTACTCGCTCACTGTACCGCTCAAAGCACTAGAGGGGATTTATGCAATTACGTGGAGCGTTGTTTCAAAAGACGATGGTCACTTTACACGCGGGTCGTATGCGTTTTCTGTTGGCTCTCGTGTTGCCCCAACGTCGTTGAACGAGGAGGTTGTAATGATTGCGAGCACTTCCGAAGCGGGGCTCACGTTTGTCGAGTTCTTGGGTAACAGCATACTGTGGGGAGTTTTCGCGCTCTATCTCTTGTGGCCAGATTCGCGCCTGAGAAAATACTTTTTTGTCCTCGCACTCTTTGGCGCAGTCTTTGCGTTTCTTGGTGCGTGCGGACAGCTCCTCCTGAAGTCGCATCAACTTGCGGGCCTGCACGGCGTCGGCATTTGGGAAGCATTGCATTTATATACACATACCGTTGCGGGGCATTCAACAATTGTTCGTGGTATTGCGCTTACGCTCGGTGGTGTGCTCGCAGCGTTGTTCGCTTTCAGAAGTCGCAGAACGACGCTTGTGATACTGGGTGTGCCACTCATCGTGTTTGCGTATTTTCGAGCGCTCATCAGCCATGCAACAGCAAATCCGTTCCATACTGAGTTTTCGATTGCGGTGAACTTTGTACACGTGATTGAAAAAGACCTCTGGCTCGGCGTACTTCTTGTGCTGTGCGTGCTTTTTGCATCGCGGCAGCGTGAAGCGCTGGTGCCTGAGTTACTGCCGCGCACATTCGCGCTTTTGTCTGCAAATCTTGCTCTACTGAGTGCGAGCGCCGGATACATTGTGTGGCTGCATCTAAAAAGTTTTTCGAATATTGTGGGCAGTGCATGGGGGCAGGCTTTTTTGCCACTGCTGGTCTGTGCGGCTGTTCTTATTGCACTGCACTCCTATCATGTGTTCGGGCTCTGGAGGCGACCGCGCTCGGTTAAGAAGTATCTCGCGGCAACATTGGGTGCGGCAACTGCTGCGGCGGCATTCGTGGTGTTCTTCTCGTCGGTAGTAATCATTACCTCGCCACCACCACATGATGCTGTGCGAGCGTTTTCTGTGACTGACCAAGGAACACGCATTGCGCTTGAACGCTCCATATACGAAGACGGCATGACACTGCTCACGATTGAAGGCACGCACACGTTTCCAACCGTTGTGATTGGGGCGCGTGAGGGCGGATTGCAGCCCGCACTCGTGCAGCGATTCGTGGGTGGATATGTATTTCCTTCCGCGCTTATCGGCACGGAAACAAAACTCGTAACAGTGATTGTTCCTCGTGCAGATGCATACGACGCACAGGCATCGTTTGAGCTCTCGTCGGAGTCATTTGCAAAACCCGTCGGACACGGTCGAACATTCGACCTCTTTACGACGTGCATGATTTTACTCTCGCTCACGGGTGTGGGTTACGCCGCGCTGTTGCGCTTCGCAGGGCCCCGGTTTGGCGACATTGAGCTGCGGCATGCGGGGACGCGCGCGGTTGTGGGATTCGTGTGTGTATCGGTAGTCATGCTTACAGTGGCCGCGGGAGTATCAGCTTTGTTTAAAAATGAATTTGCACTTGCGTGTGTGAGCGACGGCAATATGTGGCACATGATGCAACCAACATATGCAGGTGTTCCTGTTTCAGCTGAAGCGCGTGAGGGCTGTATGTGGGGCATGGGTCAGTACTTCTATCAGTTTTCAGATGCGCGTGAATACTATTATCTGAATTCGTTCACTGCGGCGCAGGTTGCACTCGCAACACACCCGAAAGTCATTCGTGCGCAGATTCCCACCGAACTCACATTCACACTTACAGATTCCGATGGTTCACCCGCGACGCTGCTTGTCGATATGGAAAAGTATCTGCATGCAGTGATTGTCAGTGAAGATGAGAGTGTGTTTGCCCACATCCACCCGGATGACGTGCGCCCTCTCACACAGGAGGACATTGATGCGTCGACGTTTACGGTGAACTACACATTCCCGAAAGCGGGAACCTATCTCGTTTCGGTCGACTTTGCACACGGCACACAGCTGGAGTCAAAGCAATTCACTGTGCAAGTAGAGGGAGGCGGGCGAATGGACAAAACGCCGCGCACGTACAGTTCTCCCGGAGTTTTTGAAGGATACACCGTGACGATGGATTCAAGCGGTGCAGGAGCGGGCGAGGTGACCACGCTTTCGTTCAGCGTTGCCAAAAATGGTACGCCTGTCACAGATATGCAACCATATCTTTCGGCAGTCTCGCACATCTCGGTTGTGAAAAACGACCTCTCCGCATTTATTCATACCCATGGTGAATACCACCCACCTGGTACTCCATATCCACCAATCGCCATCAAAAATGGAAAGATTATTCACTCCATGGCAACCATGGTCGCACCCGCCACGTTCGGACCGAATTTTGAAGCACATGTGCTGTTTCCAACTTCCGGACGATACACCGTGTGGGCACAGATTAACGTAGGTGGCACAGTGATTCCGACAAGCTTTACGCTCGATGTTGAGTGATGTCTAGCTCGCGGAGACAATTGAGAAGGTTTTTGAGCATGTGGCGCTACCGCCATAGCCGGATACGTTCATCGTCACTGTTTGGCTACTTCCTGCGATGCTTGAAAGCATGAGTGAGCCCGATTGATACTGATTTCCGTATGGAAGGGACACAGGGTCGGTGCCTGCTCCATGGACCCACGTAATATTGTCGGCACCAACTGTTGTCCACGACATGATAATCGAGTCTTTTGCGTATACATACGCTTCTTTGTCGGTTTTTATGGTGCACGATGGTTTTGGATGAGCGATTTGTACTGCGACGTCACGGCGAATTGTGGTGGGGGAAGATGAGCTGTTATTTCCGATGCCAACACATTTCAATGAGAATGTCGTCGGACCTTCGGCGACAACAAGGTTCACACTGCCATTAACCCCCACGTTTTCGGAAACGGCGGTGTAGCCACTCCCGTTCCACTTTTCCGCACTGCAGGTAACAGTGTTAGACGACGTCCAGTACATGTTCGCACTGTCGTTGGTAAGGTCGACGATTCTCGGCGCGAGATTAAAGGTATTGATTGTCGGCATTGGACCGACCCCGTATGTGACTGTTGTTGTGGCGCCATCGGTAAACGTGACTAGTGGAGCACTGGGAACAATCGGTGTTACGGGAACGAGCGGAGTCGTGGTGACAGGTGGCACTGCTGCTGAAGATGTTGCAACGGTAGCGGGAGTGTTGAGGGCGGTTCCGTTCGCTGCGCTCGTATTGCATGCTGCGAGTGCTGCACGGGTTTTAGCTCCCACGGAGCCGTAGCCCGTAGAAGCGGCTGTGCCGCTCGAAACAATATTCTGTGCTGCTTGGAAGCGCTGCACTGCTTTTTCCGTTGCGCGGCCGAAGAATCCGGTTATCGCCGCCTCCGGATAAAAGTCTTTGCTACTGGCAAGATATGTTTGGAGTGTTGTCACATCGGCACCACGCGAACCGTATTTCAGTGTACGGGTAATTGTTGGACACGACACTGCCGCAGAGGCAACTGTTGCCGTGGCGAGAACTCCTATTAAAACTGCCACGAATAATGCGTATGAAATACGGATAGTCATATACACAGAGTATACCTCGTGTGATATTTCTGCTGAATACACCACACGGACTATTTCTGTGTGTATCACATGGGATATACCGCGGCGGCACAATGTGCGCCGTGGAGACGGTATGATGTGCTCATGTTCAAAAAGGCGGCAATCGTGTTGTTTGTCGTGTTTGCAATCGGCGCTGTTTATGGAATCTTCAAGCCGCTCCCCAAGGGTGTGCGTGTTGCCTGGCCTGCGCGCAATGTAAGTAATGCAAGCGTACAATTTTTCGCAGACCGCACATACACAGATACTGCCGGCATGCGGCACCAGGAGCAGGAAATATTCGACGAGATATTTCGCATGATTAACGGCGCCGAGTCATACGTGCTCGTAGACATGTTTTTGTTCAACGACATGCTCGGGAGCGCCACCACATCGCACCGCGCGCTTTCCCAAGAACTGACTGACGCGCTTATTGCAAAAAAGAGACAGCGGCCCCGCGCGCTCGTGCACGTGGTTACTGACCCGGTAAACGGGATATATGGGGGATACGAGTCGCTGCAGATTGAACAGCTGCGCGCTGCAGGGATTTCTGTCACAGAGACGAACCTGTCTGCGCTTCGCGATAGTAATCCGGTATTTAGTGGTGCGTGGCGCACTGTTTTTCAGTGGATTCCCACAACAAACATCCCCGGTTTCTTGCCGAATATTCTTGATGCACGAAAATCGAAACTTGGAGTACGGCCATATCTTGCTGCCCTCAATTTTAAAGCAAATCACCGCAAAGTAGTGGTTGCCGACTATGTTTCTGGCGGACAGAGCAGCATTGCAACACTCATTACATCGGCGAATCCGCACGACGGCTCGAGTGCACATAGCAACATGGCGGTGAAAGTCCGTACTGCACTGTGGCGCGATGTGATAGAGAGTGAACGAGCAGTCGCCGATTTTTCAGGAACCATTCTCACGCGCGTTCCGGCACAGTTTGCGGCTCAGATAAAAGATGAAACGGGAGACGTGGCGGTGCAACTCGTGACGGAGGGGGCAATTCGAGACGTCGTACTCAAAAACATTTATGCGCTCAAGCGAGGAGACACACTTGATATGGCAATGTTCTACCTATCTGACCGCAAAGTTATTGCAGCACTAAAAAACGCTGACGCTCGCGGCGTTCAGTTGCGCGTACTGCTGGATCCGAACAAGGATGCGTTTGGTCGAAACAAAGATGGAGTGCCAAACAGACAAGTCGCTGATGAGCTCCTCAAGAATTCAACAGGGAATACACAAATTCGATGGTGCGACACGCACGGGGAGCAGTGTCACAGTAAACTCCTACTATTTCATTCCGATGTTTTGGAAACAATGATTGCGGGTTCGGCGAATCTGACACGACGAAACATTGGCGACTACAATTTGGAGAGTAATGTGGTTGTTTCGGGAGAGCGGGTGAGAGCAATCGCGGAAGCTCACGCCTTCTTCGACGAAACCTGGACGAACGCCGACGGAAAAATATATTCAACAGAATACGACACGTATAAAAACGAGAGTCTTTTGAAAACAATCCAATACCGCGTTATGGAGGTGACGGGGGCCAGTAGTTTTTAGTTCCAGTAATCATTTGCCATATTGCCGCTTTTGTGGCATTGTATAGGCCGTTTTCTGAAACCTTGAAATAACGGATGAGAAGGGAATAGAGGATGAATAGTAAGCAGGCGCTCGAGGCATTGAACGCGCTATCAGGCATCTCGGTGCCAGAATATGGTGCGGCGCAGGTGCTCTACGAGCATGGACTCGTGATTTCGCTCGACACGCAGACCGTCGTGCGGCAGCAGCAGGAGACTGCAAAGATGGTGAGCGAAGGCGACCGCATCAGGCGCTTGGCCTCACAGCTCAAGGCCGCAATCACCGCCCGCGACAATGTGCAGTGGTGGCTGAGTTCCAACACCTATCGCATCGCGTCCACAATTTGGAACGTCGGCAACGACGGGATCAAGCAGACCGAAACCGAGCTTGAAACCAAGAACGCGAAGGTAAGGGCGCTGGGGCTGGAATTGAACACGGCGAAGCTTGAGCAGGAAGCGCGGATAAAGCTCAGTCACGAGCTCGGCGAGCTCGTGCTGGATGACGGCCGGTTCGTTCGGCTCTCGCCGCTCGGTAGGGAAATCAAAGGGTTCTTGGAGGCACGCATCGCGCGGGTCGCCGATATGGAACTCGATGCATTTCTCGACGAGCTCGCGAAGGTTCGCGCTGCGGTGCAGAAGCGAATCGACGCGTTCGTTGCAACAGATACGGCATTGCTCGCCCGCGGATTCAGCAATGATTCGCAGGTGAAGCAGTTCGCGTTGTCCGTCAGCATGCTGCCGGGCGACGACCTCGAGGAAAAACTGCTTCGGGTGACCTACGCAAACGAACGCATCTATCACGCAGGATTCGAGTCGTATGACCGGCTACCAATTGCAGCGACCATCGCCGCATACAACGGCGCGGTCGCAACAATTTGCGACGAAGTGTTCGCAATCTACGAAATCATGATTGCGGACGGTCACGGCACGTCTGCGTCGACACTCTCCGAAGCGGCGGCAATCTATGGTATTCCCGGTGGGAATGCACAAGAAAAGTACTCGCGATTCAACGCGATGTGCGTCGCGCTCGGTGACTGCGGCTGGAAACTACGGTCGAAGATTATCGGTTTCATCGGTGCGCGACTCGCTCGTCGTACCGGTGAAGTGGTTGCCCTTGCAACTACGCACAACGAACTCGAGAAGGCGCTAATCGCGGCCGGTCGCCGCGATTCGCACGAATCAGGAATTGCAGCACTGATACTGTTGAACCTCCCGGGAACGAACGATGAGCGCGTGCGCAAGCACGAAGAAGCGCTCACGGTGATGAGTCGTTATCATTACGGAGCAGGTAAGGATAACTACGCCACCGCGGCGTCGCTCACGCTCACGCCGGGTACCTACGACGAGAATGTGCACCTGTTGCGCGATACCGAGGAGTTGCTGAAGAAGGCCGGGTTCAAGTCGAACTTGATGGCTCGTGCGCTCGCGCTGATTGGTGGTACGTATCGTGACTTCGTGCGCGCGGAGCACGCGGAGTATGTCTCGAGCGACTCCAGCTCAACGACTGCACCGGACGATAACTCGGGCGCATTGTTCGTCATCGCAGCGTTGTTGCTGATGTCGATTAACTCGAACAACGACGCCAGTTCGATTCAGGATTGCAGCGTCACGATGTCCACCACGGACTTCGATGTGGCAGACGTTGGCGGAGTACTCGACACCATCGACTTGGGAACCAACCTCGGCGGCGGCACTGATTTCGTAACCATCACCGGCGGTGATGCCGGCGGCTTCCAGTCAACATCGTCCTCCTCCAGTCCCGATTTCTCCGTTACGTAGCGCTTTCAAGCGTTACGGGATGCACCTTAAGAACGCCCCTGCGGTCACTGCGACTGCACGGGCGTTCTTTTTATAAACCTAACGGCTTTCACCCTCGAAATTGGGCTCAACAATGGCCCACATCATACTTGTAGGGTCGAGTTTCAGGTAAACGCTCTTGCCTACGGATGGTCGTGCTGTCATGGGTTCACCCGCGGCACGCTCTGCAAAGTTGAAAACAACAACCAGTTTATGTTGTCTGTTCGGGCTTACGGTTGTGTTCTGGGGCGCTATTCTGTCGCCGAGCGGGTATGCTTCTGTCCCCACATATCCACGATCCGTGTTGACGGCTGCTACCGCATAGAAGAAAGTTCCAGACCCTCCTCGCTCTTGGGTAAGAATAAAAGCGAGGTCTTCGTCGCCGTCGCCGTCGAGGTCTGTCTTGAGCTCGTTACCGAAATAGCGGGTGACGATTTTTGTGGCCGAACCTGGTGCAGTCTCCATCTCGGCAACACCGTTTACAAGCTGTACGCGCTCTCCATCGATGAAGAATTCAGCGTCTTTGTAACTAGTAGCTGCTGTCGCCTGCTTTTCAGTGTAAATGTACGAATTAAGTATAAAAAAGCCGCCCACGAGCACAATCGCAACACCTACGACCCCCAAGAGGATTTTACTCATGAACCGAGTATATCAGTGCCGGCACGTGTCTGGCACCTGTGTGAGCCACAATAATTTCCTCGCCGCCGCTCAGAAATTTTCCAGCCCCGGACTCGGCCGTTTCGCCTACTGGCGAAACATGCCTGCGTCTTCAAAAACGCGAAAAGGACTGGAGCAGTCCAGTCCTTTACCGCTGTTTTTGACCCCACGGAGAATCGAACTCCGATTAACGGCTTGAAAAGCCGGCGTCCTAACCGTTAGACGATGGGGCCCTGGCTTCGCCGGAGCTTCGCGGGACAATCCCTCAAAGCGGCGAATTGCGAGCATCTTAGCGTATTTTCAAGCAAATCGAAAGTGTGGTAATTTGAGCGACGGCCAGATCATTGGATTTTTCCCTTTGGGAAAAATCTGAGCCAGATACCGTATTGGTATCGGCATTGGGGTGGGACTTTCCCGCCCCCTGGAGAGATGGCTGAGTGGATAAAAGAGCGAAAGCTCTTTTATCCGGTACGCGTAGCGTATGCATCGTTGTGAGCCCGGCAAGGGCGAACCGATGCAAGGCGGACGACGTGTCGAACACTCAGCCAGCTCTCCTCCAAGGAGAGATGGCTGAGTGGTCGAAGGCACCGGTTTCGAAAACCGGCAGGCTCGTAAGGGTCTCGAGGGTTCAAATCCCTCTCTCTCCGCATCCAATGTAAATGACGCCTTTTTGGGGCGTCTTTTGCGTTGGGAGGGGGAGGATTTGACACACCCGGACGCCTTGATACATTCAAAATATGAGACACGTGCGAAATAACGACGCAAATCTGAGCCTCCGATGCGGAGGGTTTGCGCGTGTCTAATTTCTAAAACAAAACTAGGTACTCGGAAGCCCTCCTCGCGGGGGCTTCGTTCGTTGACACAACCATAGGAGACATACTCATGAGTAGAGATCTCAGTGCACTGGAGAGCAAGCTGGTATTGCATATTGGCGAACCGATAGTCGTGGTGTACGACATCCGCGGTCCGCGAATGCCGGCAACGGGCATCATCACGTCACCCAAGGTGCGTGTTTCCGATGACGGGCTTCGTGCATCCATCCCGATGGAACACCACCGCAGCTTCGATATCGTCACGCGACAACCGCGTTTCGTTGAAGGCCCGATTCCAATCGATTCAATCGTCCGGTACATGCCGCAGACGATGCTCGATAGATTGATTCGGGTCGGCGAACTCGATATCCGTAGACTTCGCAATGAACTCGTGCGGACACTCTCGGAAGGTCCCGGCGAACTCGTCGATATACAGGCTGCAGACAAGTTCGGACACGCGGCGATTGACCGGCGAAGCATAGATCCGCTCTGGCAGAGCGCACATCAAAAGAGCGTCGCCGCCTTTCGCGAAGTACTCAAAGCAGAGATCATTATGGTTATCGGCGTTCTGCGCACGTATCGTAACCGGTGAGTCAACAAAACGGTCGGGGTCACACGACCCCGCCGTTCTTTTTATGTCTTTTCACGTACGAGGCACCAGACCCCCCTGACTATTTCAGTGCGCTTGATATGCTGTGTGAACAGGCCTGCATATGGGAGAACATCAAAAACAAGTACTCCTACTCGACGATGAGAAGCTCCTCATCGACGTCTATAAAGAAAAACTGGAACAAAGTGGCTACCAGGTCGCCGAGTTTTCCTCTGGGTACGATGCGCTTGCTGCGCTTCGCAGTGGATATGACCCGGATGTAATTCTGTTTGACGTAACGATGCCCGAGAGCATCAGCGGATACGAGTTTCTTGACACTGTGCAAGTGGAAAAGCTGAACAAGCGGGGAATAAAAGTGGCGCTTACCAACGAAGGTCAAGACGCTGAAATCGGGCGCATCATGGAGCTTGGAGCAGATGCACACTGGCTCAAATCGGAGCTCCTCCCAAAAGAAATTGTCACGGGAGTTACAAAGATGATTACAGAGCGCGATTCCTGATACCGCGTTGACACAGTAAATTCTAAGATGGGTTGCGGTATACCCCATGAGATAAGTCCTCTCGATTCACTGCGACATCAGGCATTCTTTATCTCACGGGGTATACTTTACATATGGAATACACAGCACTCCTTGTTGTGCACATTGTTGGCGCAGTTGTAACTGGATGCGCGCTCGTGCTTGGGGGCGCTGCAATGGTGGCGGGTAAAAGTTCCGCGTATCGCTTGACTGCAATCGCCCTCGGCTCGCTCGCCGCATTTGAAGTCGTCACCGGCACGCTACTTGCCATTTTTTCACCCACCGTTTCTGTCATTTCGGTTTGTGGCAATATCGCCCTGTACCTCATTGTGGTTGCCGTCGTACTTGTGCCGCTCTACATAAGAGTACGACAGGCCTCGCTGCAATTTCCGGGGGTTCAGTCGCTCTCGCCCGTGGGTGCCAGTGTTGCATTTGTCTTCATCTCAATCGCACTTGGCTTTTAGTACTGTTCGCAGCGCTCGCGCGACTCTATTAGGTCATGTAGGTCATGTTGGAGGCCACATTGTGGGACATTTGGTCCCGTTTTAGGAACGGGCTCAGAGGGTTATACTTTCTCACGCTATGACATCAACAAACGATTCAATCATCGAGGTCAAAAACCTCACAAAAAAGTACGGCGATTTTACTGCCGTCGACGCAATTTCTTTTTCGGTCTCACGCGGAGAAACGCTGGGTATCCTCGGTCCCAATGGCGCTGGCAAAACCACTACACTCGAAATGATGGAGGGTTTAAAAGTCATGACTTCGGGTTCTATACACCTCGATGGAAAAGACGTGTCAAAGGAAACAGATGCCGTGAAAGCAGAAATCGGCGTTCAGCTCCAGTCATCAAACTTTTTTGAGAACCTCAATTTAATTGAACTCGTTGAAACTTTTGGTGCTCTTTACGGCAACAAGGTGGATGCAGTGAAGTTACTCGAAGATGTTGAGCTAGCCGACAAAGCAAAAAATCAAGCAAAGGAACTCTCTGGTGGGCAGCGACAACGACTCTCTGTTGCGATTGCGTTGGTAAACGACCCGAAAGTACTTTTTCTCGATGAGCCGACAACCGGGCTCGATCCGCAGGCACGTCGCCATTTGTGGGAACTCGTAAAGAAAATAAAGGCGCGGGGCAAAACAATTATCCTTACCACGCACTACATGGACGAAGCCGAGGTGCTTTGTGACCGAATTGCGATTATGGACCACGGCAAAATCATTACGCTCGACACACCGGAAAACCTCATCAGCACACTGCTCAAAACCGGTTTCTCAAAGGAAGCTATTCCACAGCCGGCAAATCTGGAAGACGTGTTTCTGCACTTTACCGGCCACGCGCTGCGTGAGTAGGACACAAATCACAAACTAAAGTATGTACACAATACTCAAACTCATTCAGGTTGAAGCAAAAATGTTTGTGCGCAACCGTCAGGCACTATTTTTTACGCTCTTCATGCCGCTCTTTATCATGCTGATATTCGGGTATATCGGCTTCGATAAACCTCAGAAAATCGATATCGGCCTCGTGTCCGGAACGCCGAACACAGAAACTGCCGCGTACGTCGCACTCATGCGCGAGTTTCCCACATTCACCGTTCACGAAGGGGTCCTCGCCGATGAACTCGCAGAGCTCGAGAAGGGAAACCTAGCTGCTGTTGTTGAGATTCCTGACGACCTTATTGCGAGTGGAAGACCCTCTGCTGGCGCGGTCACCGTTCACACAAATGCGAGCAAGGCCGGCGAGGCAGCAGCGGTTGTGAGCATTATCAATGAATCAATATACAAGACGACATTCGCGGTTACCGGTGTAAAGCCTGTGGCATCTGTGGCGGTACAGGAGGTGAATGCGCACAACCTGCGCTACATCGAATTCTTGTTGCCAGGGTTGATAGCGCTCTCAATCATGCAGATGGCGGTATTTTCGGTGGCATTCGTGTTCACACAATACAAAGAAAAAGGGGTACTCAAACGACTGCTCGCCACCCCGATGCGTCCGATACATTTCGTGTTATCCAATGCAATCGTGCGATTGATAGTTTCGGTGGTGCAAGCTGCGATATTTATTGTGATTGGACTTCTGCTTTTCAAGGTGCAGGTCGTTGGCTCATTCTTGTTGCTTGCGCTGGCGATTATTCTGGGGGCTTTCATGTTCTTGGGACTTGGCTTCACGATTTCAGGTTTGGCAAAAACGACTGATTCTGTGCCGGTGTTTGCAAACATAATAGTGTTCCCGATGATGTTTCTTGGCGGCACGTTCTTCGCAGTGGAAGACATGCCAGGATGGCTGCAGACAATAGCTAATCTGCTCCCACTGACGTACTTCTCGGATTCTGTGCGCGAAATCATGACAAAGGGAACTGGGCTTTCGGGTATCGGGGGAGATTTCATTGGCATGATTATTTGGTCAGTCATCCTCTACATCCTCGCTACTTTCACATTCCAAATGCAGGAGCGTGATTCCACGTAAGTGAGCACCCTCTCCGGTATCGATTGAATTCAAGTGAGCCTGATGGTAGGCTCGCCGCAGGTAAGAGAGATTTGGACACTGGAAGGGAGTGAGCTGCAATGTCTGCAAGGCGAATTGTCACCTACCTTTTAGCTCGTGCCGGCCTGACCATAAATGGCCCCAACGAGTACGACCCGCAGGTCCAGAACGATGGCTTCTACCGGCGCCTGCTCCTGCAGGGATCAATCGGACTCGGCGACATGTACATGGAGCAGTGGTACACGGTAGGCCGCATTGACCTCATGATCGAGCGCATCCTGCGCTCGGGAATCGGCGACTTCGTTCCCCAGCTCGACCACATGTGGCTGAAGATTCGCTCGGTGCTGTTTGACCGACAGACAAAGCCGCGCGCGCAGCAAAACGTGAGCGACCACTACGACCTCGACCCGGATTTCTTCGTCGGCGTGCTCGGCGCCACGAACAGCTATACGTGCGGACGATTTGTTGGCACGGAATCGCTCGACGAGGCACAGACTGCGAAGATGGAAATCATGTGTCGCAAGGCAGAGCTTGAGCCGGGAGAGCGATTGCTCGATATCGGTTGCGGGTGGGGAGGATTCGCCGCACACGCCGCCGCCAACTACGGCGTGGATGTGACCGGCATCAGCCTGTCGCAACCGCAACTTGACTACGCCAAGGGCCGGTACGGTAATCTTCGTATCGATTTCCGTCACCAGGACTATCGCGATTTCGTCGGCATTGTCGACAAGATCACGTCGATCTGCATGATCGAACACGTTGGTCCGAGGCACTTCGGAACGTATTTCGAAAGGGCGCGTCGAGCACTGCCCAAACACGGACTCTTTGCGCTGCAGTGCATCATCAGCAACAAGGGGTCGACCAACGACGCGTGGGTGGACAAGCACATCTTCCCGGGCGGCAACCTCGTACGAATGGATGCGCTTCGTCGTGCAACAGACGGACTCTTCCACTTTCTTGACGAAGAGTTCTTCGGCGGTGATTACGTGAAGACGCTCCGTGCGTGGCACGGGAATCTCGTTGCCCGCAAGGATGCCGTTATCGCCAAGTACGGTCTCGAGCACTACAGGAAGTACGAATACTACTTCATGGCGTTTGTCGGCAGCTTTCTCGCGGAGCGGATTACGGTTGCCCAGTTCGTACTCTCTCCGGAGCGGCGACAGTACACACCCGTGCGCCTCTGACAGTCAGCAGCACGCCACGATTGCGCGGCCCCCGGGGCCGCGCTTTTTTGTTTTTGGACAGGGTGGTACATACTGTCCCGATGCAACAGGCCACACTTTGTTACTGCATCCGCGATGGAAAGGTGCTTTTGGGTATGAAAAAGATTCGCTTTGGTGCCGGAAAGTGGAATGGTTATGGTGGAAAAGTGGATGCTGGTGAGAGTAATGAAGAGGCGGCGGCACGCGAGTTGTTTGAAGAGTCAGGTATTGCTACCAATCCCAGTGAACTCAAAAAAATTGCAGATGTGCAGTTTTATTTCAAGGACAAGCCAATGTTCCAGTGTCACGCCTACATTGCGCTCGAATGGGAAAACGAACCTATTGAAAGTGATGAAATGTTTCCTGAATGGTTTTCGCTCGATGCGCTCCCGCTCGATAAAATGTGGGTGTCGGACTCTCTCTGGCTCCTTGATGCGCTCGCGGGCTATCCGCAACGTGGCACTGTTCACTTCAACGAAAACGGTTCTGTTGTCGAAACCTCCGAGTTTCAACCGGCGGATTTTTGAGCCGGAACCTGTGGTAGCATATCGGGCAATGGCACGAGACTTCCGCGAGCTTCTTGAGAAAAACTGGTCTCAGCAGAAGTTTCTCTGCGTGGGACTCGACCCCGATTATGAAAAGGTCCCAGAGTATTTGAAACAAGATGGCGCGCACAATGCGTTGCTCGCATTTAATCGCGGCATCATTGATGCAACAAAAGACATTGCCGGTTCCTACAAGCCCAATACCGCGTTTTACGAAGCCCATGGCGATATCGGATGGGAAGTGCTGCGCGAGACAATTCAATATATCCACGAGCAAGCACCGGATGCGCCAGTTATTGCCGATGCAAAACGAGGCGATATCGGTAACACAAACAACGGATACGTCGATGCGATTTTTGGCTATTTGCAGGCAGATGCGATTACGGTGCATCCGTATCTCGGTTCCGAAGCCCTCAAGCCGTTCTTGGACCGCTCGGATAAAGGAGTGATTGTGCTGTGCCGCACGTCGAATCCTGGAGCACGCGAGGTGCAAGACATGGAGGTGGGGGGCACGCCACTCTACCAAGCAGTTGCACGAATGGTTTCTGAATCCTGGAACGGGAATGGAAACTGCGCGCTCGTTGTCGGTGCAACGTACCCCGACGAACTTGCTGCAGTGCGTTCTATCGCGCGCGATATGCCCATACTGATTCCGGGTATTGGTGCGCAAGGTGGCGATATTGAAAAAACCGTACAGAATGGCAAGGATGCACGGGGGGCGGGCATCATCATCGCATCATCACGTGCAATTATGTACGCTTCAAACGGTACCGACTTTGAAGCTGCTGCGCGAGCGGCCGCGCAAGAACTTGATAGTGCAATCAGGGCATCGTTATGAGCCGCGCGAATTACGAGGACCTGACCCTACTCAGGTTTCTGTTATGCAGAAACTTGGAGCGGGTGTAAGATTTTCTAAACAAAAGTATTTGCTAAGAAAAACTAACATGAATGAATCAGACGTACTCGATATTTTACAAAAAGTCGGCGCATTCCGCTCGGGTCACTTTGTCGGCGTTTCGGGGCTGCACTTGGATACATATGTGAACAAGAACGCGATGTATCCGTATACGCGCGAGATGTCGAAACTTTGTCGAGAAATTGCACAGCGTTTCGTTGGCAAAAATATTGAAGTCGTTGTCGGTCCCGCAACAGGCGGGATTATTTTGTCCCAGTGGGTTGCATATCACTTGTCGGAGCTTGAAGGCAGGGAAGTGTACAGCGTATATTCAGACAAAGATGGTGATGGGTTTGTAATCAAACGCGGGTACAACGAACTCATCAAAGGAAAAAACATTCTTGTTGTCGAAGACCTCGTAACCACCGGTGGTTCACTGCGCAAGGTAATCGAAGTTGCTCGCGCAGAAGGCGCCACTGTGGCTGCTGCAGTTGCCGTGTGTAACCGCGGTGCAGTGACACGGGAAATGGCAGGGAATCCTCCGGAATTTATGTCGATGCTCACGGTAGAACTCGACCAGTGGTCGGAGGCAGATTGTGATTTGTGTAAGCGCAACATTCCGATAAATACTGACGTGGGGCATGGAAAAGACTATTTGGCGAGGATTGCTGCCGCATGAGTAAAAAACTAGTCGGCATTGTTTCGGTCATCGTGATTGTTGCCCTCGGAGTTTTTTTCTGGATTGATAGCTCGAAAGTACCGCAGGTAGCCGTACAAGACGCTCCGGCCGTTACCTCCGTTGCAGGCCCCATTACTGCGGCAATGGTCGCCGAGCACTCAACTGTCGCCGGTTGTTGGACGATAATCGACGGCGGGGTATACGACCTAACAGCCTGGATTCCTCTGCACCCGGGAGGGGAGCGTGCAATCGCAGGTCTGTGCGGAAAAGATGGAACAGCAGCCTTCCATGGTCAACACGATGACGCAAAACAACAGGCAGACATTCTCGCAACCTTCAAAATAGGTTCCGTAACGCCCTAAACGGCTCACCGGGGCTTCATGAATCGAAATGTTATAATGGCCAGAATATAAGGCATCGAAGTAACGCACCTAAAATATGAAAAATGCACTGTGGATTATTATCGCAATTGTCATTATCGCAGGCGGCTACTGGTGGTGGACCAGTTCCTCCGAAAGTGCGACTGACGCGAACGTAACGGTTAACGAGGGGGCAGCATCGCCTGTGCCGGGTGCGGAGAATGTGGTTTCAAATCCAATGCCCGTGCCGGGTAACGAATCGGTTCCAGAAATGATTGTCAACGAAACACCGACGGCGGTCACTGTCGTGTACAACGGTACCGAATACACTCCGAAAGATGTCGCGGTCAAGAAGGGCGGCACGGTCACATGGAAAAACGAGAGCACTGGCAATATGTGGGTTGCGTCCGCTCAACACCCGACACACACGGTATACGATGAGACCTCGCGCACGACTCACTGTGCCGCAGGATACACGGGGGCAAAGCCGTTCGACCAATGCAAGGGTGCCACGACTGACTATTCGTTCACCTTTGATAAAACAGGCAAGCATGGGTACCACGACCACATCAACGCATCGGCCTTCGGTTCGGTTACGGTAGTTGAATAATCACATGTCGCGCGATTTGCTCGCAGAACTCGTGTTGCGTGTTGGCCTCGCCTTCGCGTTTCTGTACCCGCCAATCAATGCGTTGGGCGATCCATTTGCGTGGATTGGGTATTTTCCGCAGTTTACGCGAGGGATCGTAGACGATACGCTGCTCTTGCACATGTTCGGCGTTGTAGAAGTGATTATTGCACTGTGGCTGCTCTGGGGAAAATATATCTTCTACCCAGCCGCGGCTGCTCTCGCAATGCTTGTCGGTATAGTTGTGTTCAATATTTCAGAGTTCCAAGTAACGTTCCGCGACCTCTCAATTGCCGCAATTGCGCTTTACTTCGTAATCAAAAACGTACCTGGTCGCACGGCACGGTAATTGTTAGCAAGAAAAACAGGAAGCCTGGGGTTACCCCAGGCTTTTTTGTTTTTCATCCATGCGCTCGAATTGTTCAGGCTGGAGCGGTCTGCGAGTGTGCTTGCCATGCCGCCGCTGAATACTCTTGGGCGCGGCCATTCATCTTGTTGCGCACGAAGTCATAGAACGGAACGTCTTTGGGGCAGTCGCGTTTCCACAGATGTAATGTGGGTGCGGTTGGGGAGCGAAACACGAATATTCGCTCACCACAGTCCGCGCATTTCCTTGTAAAGCGGACCGCGCATCCTTTTGC
Source organism: uncultured Candidatus Saccharibacteria bacterium (assembly GCA_964471165.1). Taxonomy (GTDB): domain Bacteria; phylum Patescibacteriota; class Minisyncoccia; order Phycocordibacterales; family UBA2100; genus UBA10103. The sequence goes on along the minus strand of CAYYEX010000001.1, from coordinate 137,835 downwards.
GAGCCCCATGGCCCCCGCACACTTGCTGCACTCATCCGGCGTTGGAATAAAGTCGCTCATGTCGCCTCCCGTTGCGGCAAGACTGCCCTGCCTGTATCGAGGGTAGCGGGGCACAGCGCCGAAACGAAATTTTCAGGCACATTTTACAGATTTATAACCATTTGTTATATCTATAACATGCGAACGATTCAACAGATTACAACTGAAATACTGGGGAGGTCCCCATTCCTAGGCGCGGCTATTTCCGAGGGGGTCGCAAATAACGCAAAAATTGCACGCCTCATTAAGCCGGATATTGAAAACATTTTGCTCGAGGAGGTGAGCGATGAGGCAGTTACCATGGCGGTACACCGTGCAGCAAAAGACTTGCAGCGACCACAATTCGGAACGAAGTTTCTAAAATTATTGAGTGACATTACCGTGCGCTCAAAACTAATTGAATATACCTTCCCGAATACTGTCGACATCTCCAGTGTAGTTGCGGCAATAGTAAACATTGCAGATATGAAGAAGGATGCGTTTTTCAATTTTTCTCGCGGCTTGCATGAGTCACTTATTATTGTGAGTCGCGAACTCGAGAACGACTTGATTGCCGCGCTCGGCAATGCGCGTGGGGTTCGAAAGAGTGGGGAGCTGAGTGCAATTACACTGCGACTACCAGAAGAAAGTTTGAGCGTGCCCGGTGTGTACTATCCGATACTGAAAGCGCTGGCGTTTGAAGGAATCAGCTTTACTGAAGTTATGTCTGTACGCACCGAACTCTCAATTTTGTTCGAGGAAAAAGACATCGACCGCGCTTTTGCGGTGATAAAGAAGATAACGGCGTAAAACGAGCGGACTAGTTTTTGTGGACGAACATGTAGATGTCTTCCAGTGCTTTTACGGCGTCACCCGCGGCAATGTTGTTTTGGTGGTACACGCCATCAGTGATGTCGCCCGCGGCCCAGATGCGCGGGTGCGACGTGCGCTGTGTGCGGGGGTCAACTTTGATTTGTTTGACTTCGTTCATATCCACTACGTTGCCTACCCAGTCGGAGTTTGGAATGAGACCGATTTCCACAAAAATTCCAGCAACTGGTAAGAGCGTCTCGTTTCCTGCCGCGTCCTTATATTTTATTCCGCTTACGAAGCCCTCACCAACCACCTCGCTCGGGGTGACACCTGTGATGATTTTGAAGTTCGGCTTTGACTTTGCTGCCGCTACGGTGATTTCGTCTGCGCGGAATGTTTCTGAACGGTTGAGAAGTGTTACCGATTTGCAGTAGGCGATGAGCTGGAGTGCTGTTTCGAATGCTGCGTTTCCGCCGCCTACAACCGCTACATCCATACCGCCAAAAAGTGGGCCATCGCAGGATGCGCAGTAGGTGAGGCCCTTGTTATCGAACTCCGCTGCACCGGGTACATCGAGTTTGCGACGGTTAGCACCGGAGGCTATGAGTAACGACTTAGCCGAGTAGACCGTACCGGTATCGAGAGTGACCTCCACGTGGTCATCGAATGCCTCGAGTTTTGTGGCGAGCGCAGGAGAGACAACTTCGAGAAAATCGCCCTTGTAGGTCTCGACATGTTTTTTGAGTGCTTCTGCGAGCTCAGCGCCGTGAATTGCGGGTGTGCCGACCCAGTTTTGAATCTCTGAAGACACAACACTCTGCCCACCCCATTCAGACGTAATCTGAATGGTTTTAAGCTGTTTGCGAGCAGCGTAAATCGCGGCGCTCGCACCTGCGGGGCCGCCGCCGATAATGATGAGGTCGTACATAGATAGGTTATAGGGAATAGGTTATAGGGAATAGTTGCATACGTAAAATGCGTTCCCGTATTCTACTACAACCTACAACCTATTTCCTTCGCAAGAAGGAAGGAAGTCCGCCCCAACTGTCGTCTTCGTCGGAAGAGGGAGTCTCTATTGAAGTGTCCTGAATACGTACTTCTGGCTTCTTTTCTTCGCGCATTTGCGCTTTTTCAGTCGCGAGTGCATCAATGATTTTCTTAGGCTCTGGTCGCGGGGCAACCTGTACGGGGGGAACATCGGCATCCTTGCCCCGCGAAGGAATCACGCGGGTTGCAAACGTGGCACCTGCTGGGCGAGCCGGAGTTTCTGGGAATCCCGTTGCGATAACTGTAACGCGAACTTGACCCTTCTTGAGTGACTCGTCGGTAACGGCACCAAAGATAACCTTTGCCTCTGGGTCGATTGCTTCGGTGATAACGTTTGCAGCGTCTTGCACTTCGAGCATTCCCAAATCATCGCCGCCCGCGATAGAAAAGAGTACGCCCTTTGCTCCAGTAATTGAAACTTCAAGGAGTGGGGAATTGATTGCGGCGCGCGCTGCGTTTTCTGCGCGTTTTTCACCAATCGCAGTTCCGATGCCCATAAGAGCAGAACCGGCGTTTGCCATGATTGCGCGCACGTCGGCGAAGTCGACGTTGATGATTCCTGTTTGTGTAATGAGGTCCGAGATTCCTTCGACTGCCTGCTTCAGTATATCGTCGCACATTGCGAAAGCGTTCTTGATGCCTGTTTCGCGACTCACGATTGCGAGCAATTTGTCGTTTGGAATGATGATTGACGCGTCGACTGCTTTGCGAAGCTCGGCGAGACCCTGCTCAGCCAGGCGAATGCGCTGCTGGCCTTCGAATGCGAATGGTCGCGTTACAACGCCGATGGTGAGTGCGCCAAGCTCGCGCGCGATTTTTGCTACAACTGGGGCAGCACCAGTGCCGGTGCCGCCTCCCATGCCGCAGGTAACGAACACCATGTCGGAGCCTTTGATGGCGTCTTGGATTTCTTCGCGTGTCTCTTCGGCAGCTTGCTTGCCCATATCTGGGTTCATACCGGTACCAAGGCCGCGGGTAAGTGTTTTACCGATGTGGATTTTGTGCTTGGCTTTCGACTTGTGGAGGTCTTGTGCGTCGGTGTTTACCGCGATGAAATCGACGCCCTGGACGCCTGAGGTCACCATGTGGTTGACCGTGTTTCCACCCGATCCTCCGACCCCGATAACTCGTATTCGTGCGAATGATTCTACTTCGGGCTTTACTTGCTTGGACATAGTGGGCACATCATAGCATTTTGAGGGAAAGGGCAACGTTGACTCTCTATACCATTCATGTCTGAATTGCATCGAAAAAACGCCGCATTTAAGCGGCATTTCGGTATTGCACAGAAAAAATTCATTGTTTTCTACGGAAGAAGTGAGCGGAAACTTTGTTTCAATGAATGCCAACCAGATGAAAGCACTTCGCCGAGTGTGGAGCCTTTGTCTGATGCGTCTTCTGCAAATGCCCAGCGACACAGACCGTATGCCACCGCCCACGTTGCATCAGTCGACGCAGTGCGCGCGACGTTTGCGATTTGTCCGACTTGCGAGGGAAGTTTGAGAACTGCCTTTGCTATTTCTGCAGCAGAGTTTGAGCCAGAGCCGCCGCCGGTAATCACAATTCCTGCGGGCAGGAGTCGCTGACGCCCGATTACCTTTAAATGTCCGTTGATGAGGGTAAACATATCTTTCAGTCGAGCCGTGACGATAGTGTCTGCTTTTTTCTGGGGAATATCTGCTCCAGTTACACCTCCGCGTTTCATTTGCTCCGCTTCTGAGAGTGGAATTTGAAAGTTGAGTGCAATGGTGTTGGTGATGTCGCCGGAACCGACCGGAAATACTTTAAGTGAAATCGGCGTGTCGTTGTCGAACACAATTATTGAAAGAGTTTCCGCTCCAATGTTGGCAAGGCACACGCCCGCCATTTTTTGAGCCTTGGTGAGGGAAACGAGTGAGGCCGCAAGTGGAGAAGCCATAACGCTCTCCACTTCCACACCAGCGGCTTCGACCGCTTCAATGAGGTCGTCGTGATGCTGCGAAAGGAGTGTGACGAGCAACGTGTCTACAGAAAGTTTTGTGCCCTGCAGTCCTGCCGGTTTACCGAATACTTTGTTGCCATCGACGCGGTATTCAAGCGGTATGGTGTGAATGACAACACGATTCACGAGCTTTGGTGTGGCACGTTTTTCGCTATCTTGCATCGCGCGCTCAATATCGCGCTCCGTCACGACGCCGCCGGATTGCGTCAGTGTGACGTCTCCGGTTGAACGAATGTCGTCGAGTCCTACGCCGCCGAGTGCAAGGCGCGCGCTTTTGACGGTGACCTTAGCTGCAGTTTGTGCGCGCATGAGCGCTTCGCGCACTGAGCGCGTTGCTTCGGCACGGTCGACGATGTAGCCGTGGCGCATGCCTTTTGATACCGCCGTTCCAGTGCCAACTATTTGCATTGGAGCCTCCGGGTTTTCTGCTGGGGCCGCAATAACCACCTTCACATTGAAAGTTCCGATGTCGATACCGGTGTAAAAGGTGCGCATTGTAGGGCAAGTATACCGCGCCCGGCCTTCATATACAGCTAAAAAATGGGGGATTTCCTACGCTAGATTGAAACGGCGGAGGATTCGCTGCTCTTCGGCTTCCATTTTGTCGGAGTGGTCCAGCCCTTTGAGATGAAAAAGGCCATGCACAAAGAGGAGTGCCGCACGTTTCCCTGTGGTGGTGCCCATTTGCCGCGCCTCGCGCTCTGCTTTGCGTATGTTGAGGAATATCTCGCCTTCTGTTTTTGAGAGCGGGAAAGATAGCACGTTGGGGAAATACGTTTTCTTGCGATATTGGGTATTAATTCGTCGAGCCAAAGTGTCGCCGCACACCACAAGCGAGAGCGAGTAGTTCGCTCCAAGTACAGCCTTTGCCATGGCCTCAAACGGAATCCGCGGCACTGAGCCGCGGATTGTCGTCTTGATACCTGTAGTGGGCGAACCCATGGGGTTTAGCGAGCGATTGGTGTGCTTTCTCCGAATCGTGCTGCTCCAGAGTTTGTGTTCTGTTCCGCCTTGTTTGCTGCAGCCTGGCTCTGGTTGGCGTCACGGTTGTAGCCGCGGCGGGTAGGCGTTTCTGCCACCTTGCCTTCCTTGATGAGCTGCTTGAAATCAGCCTTGCGCTTGATGAGCTTGAGTGCGCGCTTTTTCTGAACTGACTTTGAAGCGTTTCGTTCGTAGTAGCGTGTCTTGCGGGCGTTCTTGATAAGACCGGTGCCCTGAACACGGCGGCTGAACTTACGAATAACCGCGATGGCGGATTCGCTGCCGACTTTCGTTACTTCTGCATTGATTGACATGTGGGCTCGAGAATACCAAGAATAATGGGATGAGTCAACTGAGGGCTTAGATACTGGGCGAGAGTGCCTTCCATGTGCCCATGCGGCGTCGGCGCAGGTAGTTGGGTAGCTCGTCCACCGGCACCGCATCCTGGGAATTGGTCGCTACTTCTCGCACCAGGATGGTGTTTTCCATGGCTTCCTTGTACCCCATGATGAGAATGTACGGCACTGCGAGTTCCTTGGCGCGAATCATCTGCTCTCCAATCTTGTCGTAGAGGAGCGACTGATGAACGGGGATTTCGGCACGGCGCAGGCTTTCGAGCACCATCAGTGCGCGGCGGCGTGCCTCGGGCCCGAGGTGGGCAAAGTAAATCGATGGCATCGCACGGTTCTCCTTTTTGAAGGTGGTTTTGCCGCGCACTTCGCATGCAATGGAAATCATCGCGGCCGGGATGTGCTTAGCTGCAAAGCGGGTTGCAAGCGGGTCGTAGCGTCCGCCGAGCGCGAAGCCAACGCGTGCACCGCTCTCTTCGTCGGTCGACGAGATTTCGTAGAGTGAATGCGCCCAGCAGTCACGAGAACCGAGTACATGCGGAGAAAGTTCGTAGGGAAGGCCGAACACTTCCAAGTATTCAAGCAAGTCCCAGAACTTGCGACGTTCATCTTCAGTTAGATACTCCATCGATTGCGGGGCGCGTGGTGCCGCGGGGTGTCCTTTTTCAATCAACTGCACGAGTGTGCCGAGCGGGTCGGTGGCGGCACGAGGGCGTAGCGTGGGGGAAATTGATTCGATGTGTTTGCGCAAGTAGGAACCGATGTCACGCACAAAGCGGTTCGACGATTCGTGCGAGCCGATGTTGTTGATGGAGAGGTAGCGGTCCTTGATACCAGCTTCTTCTGCAATCGTGTTTGCAACTACAAGCAGTATCGCTTCAGCAATCGCGGATTGTGAACCGAGCACGTGGAGTTCAAGCGAGATTGTGGGACCATCTGCCTGGCCCTGCGTTGTTCGCCATGCAAGCAGTGTGGTGCCAGTCTGGGCCCGCGCAACCGATACAGCGCGTCGTGCCACTGATGCAAGTGCGCGCTCGTCTTTACGGGCAAACGCTATCTCCGTGTCACTTTTAGCCAGCTGCACTTTGCGTGCCGCTTCGTCTCGTTCCTTGGTTTGTCCCTTCATGTCGTCGAGCGGAACAAATCCGTAATACTCTGCGATACGAATCGCGTTTTGCAGGAACTCTGCAGTGTTCCCGTGTCCTGTGTCCTTCAGTCTGATCATAGTGCGCTCTATGAATTAGTATTTGTAATGGAAGAGTCGTCGTAGCGGACCGTGCCGGGAAGAAAATCTATGTTGTTGAATGGAAACAATCGAAAGAGTGCACGCCCCACGATATCTTTTTTCGGCAGCACTCCCCAGGTACGCGAGTCAGCGGAAACACGGCGATTGTCACCGAGCACATAATACTCGTCCTCGCCCAGTGTTACGGTTATGTCGGTTGGTCCACCAATGTTTTCCGGTAAAAGATATGGTTCCGATAGCACAAATCCTCTTGGGTGCCCGGCGTTAATGATGGTTACCGTACCAGCCTTGAGAACAATCGTTTCTCCCGGGAGTCCAATGACTCGTTTTATGAGTGCGCGAGAGGTTTGTTGGGGCAAATCGAGCACAATCACGTCGCCACGCTGTGGCTGCCCGAAATCATAGGAGACGCGGTCGATGATGAGGTAGTGATAGTCGTAGAATGCAGGGACCATCGAGGCGCCATTGACCACATATGGCGCGGCGATGAAGAAACGAATAAAAAATGCCAGCGCAAGCGCGACAACTGTGTAGATAATGAGTGAACGTGGAGACGAGTTGTCGTCCATGACAGGATGAGGTGCGCCTTGATGTGTCTGCGCGCCTTCTGGGTTGATGTGAAGTGTATCGTTCATAGCGATAACATCCTCCTTGTGAGTGACTTTCCATCAGAACCACATCCAACGGATTTCATGTGCGAGCACTATACTCCGATGATGCCGTTGACACAAAGTCTTTGGCATCGCTTGACCGAGAAAAATACAAAACTGTGGATAACTTTTTTATTTTTTCAAAAAAATGTTAAGAACACGCACATTTTTTTAAAAAAAAGATTTTAATTTCAAGCTCGGTTAAAACTTTTCCAGAGGAGTGCAGAAATAAGGATTCCAGATGCTCTGCCGAGTAATGATTTGATGGTTTTTTATCGTCGTGGTCTTTCCCAAAGCGATGGTATGATGCCGCGCATATGACATGGGTCGTTACAGGGCTCGGAAATCCCGGTGTGGAGTACGAAAACACTCGCCACAATGCCGGCCGGATGGCGGTTATGCACTATGCAAAGTACGCGAGTGCGCCTGTATGGAAAGAAGACAAAAAGTCCCAGTCGCTCACAACAGGGGCGACAGTAAAAACAACACTGGTTGCACTGCAGCTTCCAAACACCTTTATGAACAAGTCGGGCCTCGCGGTGAGCAAACTCGTGAAGAATGTTAAATCGGCAGAACGGCTCATTGTGGTTTACGATGACCTCGATTTACCAATAGGGAAGATTAAGTTGTCGTTTGACCGTGGAAGCGGCGGTCACAAGGGAATCGAATCCATTACGACAGCAATCAAGACAAAGAAGTTCACGCGTATCCGTATCGGCATCTCACCGGAAACTCCTGGCGGAAAGCTCAAGAAGCCAGAGGGAGACAAGGTGGTGAACGATTTCATCCTCAAGAAGTTCAAAGAATCCGAGCTCGATGAGCTTAAGAAGGTATTCAAGCGAGTGGCCGAAGCAATCGACGTTATCGTGGCGGAGGGCCCGATGATTGCGATGAATCACTTTAATTAATATGGAGTGTGTTTTTTGCGAACATGCAGACATCCAGGCGCGCGTCATCTCAGAAAACGAACTCGCAAAAGCATTCCCCACGAACATCCCCATTACACCTGGGCACACGCTCGTGGTACCAAAGCGGCACGTGCCATCGTTTGCAGAAATGACGCCTGAGGAGCGGGCGGCAGTGTTTGACCTTGCAGAGACTGTTAAAGGGGCGCTGAAGAAGAGTTTCGGGGCTGAAGGATTCAATCATGCATGGAACGAAGGCGTACTTGCAGGGCAATCGGTGCCACATTTTCATCTGCATGTGGTTCCGCGAATCGAGGGAGACACTGGGGTACTCAAATACGAACCACGCGACTTTTTATACCGTCCGGGAAGCAGAGAGGCATCCCCAGAGGCCGAATTGCAGGCCGTTGCAGGCATGATACGAGCCGCACTCCAATCGATTGACCCACATGGGCAGGTATGATTACCTGCTCATGGTTTTCACTCACGGCGGGGTTTGAAAATGGACCAGTCAGGAATACCAACCGAAGGCAGTAGCGGAAGCTGCCGTCTCTTCGGCTCTGGAGAGGCTGTGCAGCTCAACGACCGCGGGCGCATTGCACTGTACGGTTCCGGAGGCGGCAGTACATGGACGATTGTTCGCGTGTTTTCAGCTACGGATTGCTACGGCAAACCGCACTGCGTTCACCCTGAGCGCTACCAGTTATCGCCACCGCATCCGTACGGCTCCATCTCAGGTATGTTTTTGGAGGCCGCACAATGAGGAAGGCGGCTCACAAGAAAAAATCCGGTTCGCGCAAATGCGAAGCCGGATTTTTCCCTTTGGTCTTCGGGGAGAAAGACTAAACGACCGGTTTGAGGGTCATGCGGCGCTCCTTTGGTTCGAAGAAGGTGATTGAGAACTGATACACCTTGCCGAGTTCGAGTTTTGCGCGGAGTTCTTCTTCGCTGCCGAATTCTGAGATGTGCACCAACCCTGCAACGCCTTCCTCGATAGAGGCAAGCGCGCCGTGCTTGTTGTACTTGATAACCACTGCTTCCACCTGCTGGTCCTTCTTATACTTCGCAGCAGCTGCCTTCCATGGGTCATCCACGAGTGCCTTGATAGAGAGGGAGACCTTGTCGTCTTTGATTTCGATTACCTTTACCTTCACAGCTTCGCCAACCTTGTAGCGAGTCTTTGGGTTCTCCACGAGTGCCCAATCCATTTCTGAGATGTGCACGAGGCCTTCGAGTGAGTCTTCGAGTTTTACGAATACACCGAATTCGGTTGCACCAGTGACCACACCGTCGAGTACATCGTTTACGTTGTACTTACCGACTAATGACGCGCGCTCAGATGTACCAGCGCCCTTTTCAGAGAAGATAAGTTTCTGCTCCTTTGGGTTCGCGGTGATAACCATCACTTCGAGCTTCGTGCCAATCATTTTCTTGAGCTCAACGAAAATCTTGTCCTTGTCTCCATCTGGCACACGCGGGTAGTGCGCAGGGGAAAGCTGCGACGCTGGGAGGAAGCCCTGGATACCGTTCCAGTTGATGATAAGACCGCCCTTGTTTGCATCTGTGATTGGAAGTTCGAACACTGTCTTCTTTTGCGAAGCCTGTTCTGCCTCGTTCCAGATGAGTGCCTGTCGAGCCTCGCGCAGCGAGAGCTCGATGTATCCTTCGGCGTTTTCGTTGCCGACAACCTTCGCGGTCACCAAGTCGCCGATGTTGACGTTCTTGAGTGTTTCGCGAGCCGAGAGGTATTCACGGCCATAAATAATACCCGTACCAAACGGATGCAAGTCGACGAACACGCGAGCGCGTCCGATTGCAACGACCGGTCCTTCAACCACGTCGTCGATTACCGGCACCTTCGGTGCCGTCAAAAGAAGCTCCGCCATCGGGCCCTTTTTCTCTTGTACTACCTCAACGTCGTTGTCTTCGACGTCTTTAATGTTTTCAGCCATTGTGTTTGGTGGTTTCGGCGCTCCGCCCCTTGCGCTACCGTGCCTTTCGGAGGAGGAGTATGAACCGACACCATAAACTAATAAATAAATGGTCCGTGCACTATATATAGAGCGCGGCCCCTATGCAAGTCTGCCCCCAGGACCAGGCGTGGTATTATCTTGCTCATGAAGCGGGTCGCCGAACTGCAGGAACAGATGGGAAAACGTGCCGGGGGATTCTGGCACGAGTTCTGGGCCTTTGCCGCAAAAGGCAATGTGTTCGATTTGGCGGTCGCCGTTATCTTGGGCAATGCCTTCGGCGCCGTGGTGAACTCATTTGTTGCCGATGTAGCAATGCCAGTCCTTTCAATCGCAACAGGCAACCTTGAAGACTTAAGTGGTATCAAGTACCAACTGGGTGAGCACGTAGTCATCAGTTATGGCCACCTGCTGCAAGTGTTCCTCAACTTTATCGTTATTGCGATGGCGATATTCCTGATGTTCAAGCTCGTATCTCGCTTGCGAAAGCGCCTTGCGAAAAAGGAAGAGGCAAACCCCGCAGTAAAGCCTGAACCAACCGACGACCAGAAGCTGCTCATGGAAATCCGCGATGCGCTCAAGCAGCATCTTGATTCCCACCATAAAGAATAAATAAATGACAAGCCCCGGCGTGATGCCGAGGCTCGAATCATTGAGAACATGTAGTCAGGCGGTTATTGCGCGGTTATTTCGGAACCGTCGCCGCAATTGCTTTTGGCGGGCTGTTCGTCGGAGCCTCCACGGCGGGCTCTTCCTCGGCGAGTTCTGCGGAAATGACTGGCCATTTCCATGCGGAAAGTGACCAGATGAACGGCAGGTCGTCGAGCTCTCCGCCCGTGTGAAGGAATGCCCGAAGGTTAATCCTGCGCTGTGCAATCACGCGGTCAAGCGGATGAACAAAGTTTGATGGTCCGGCAGACACATGTTCCATCTCCTTCGTCGGGGCAAACGCCGCAGTTCGCTGCGTTGCGGCCGCGAACCGTGCTTTGAACGAATCTTCTGATGCAGCCTCCTGTGCCACGACGTGCGTGGACAGGGCGAATGCAGTAGCCGTCATGATACCCAGGGCTATGGCTCGCATAGCATCCTCCCCAAAGTCCCATCTATTTATACGCACCGAGGCGTGGTGGGTACGCGCTCACGGATACTGTAATAACGCTACGCCTGCCCGGGGGCTTTGTCGAGGAGATGGAGTTCATAAAAAAAGGTCCCCGGTGGCGCTCGCGCCAGCCGGGTACCATTATCATCGTTGCCGCTATTATGAGGTGCGGCGAACCTACGAGATGGACAGCCTAGGGCCATTCCATGAGAGTCATCTCCCTCGGGGTTCCTGACGATCGCGTCAGCTTGCTTCGACCTTCTTGGCCTTCTTCGCCTTGAGCGCCACTGCGACCGCTGCACGGTGCTGAGACGCGCGATTCAGAGTGAAAGTGGGCAAAGGAACTCCTTTCGCGTTGGGTCATGCCGAAGGCACGAGTTACCGTGTTCGGGTGACCTACAGAAAGGCTACACCTGTCGGAAAAATATGTCGAGGCATTCATGTGTACAAAAAACAATCCGGGCGCACTTGGCCCGGATCGTATGCCCCAGCCCATGCCAGTGCGTCAGTTACTTGATCTCGATGTTCGCCCGTTCGAGCATGCGGTCGCCCTTGCCGAGCAGTTTGTCGCCTTCGTTGCGCATTTTCTCGCCGAAGCGACGAAACAGCGCCTCGACACGATGCTTGACCTTCGGATCGACTTCGACGGTGGCTTCGCCGAGATCGCCGGTCACCTTGAGCGCTTTCGAGCGGAAGTTGTATTCGATGGCATTGCCGACGTCCGCGGTGACGGACTTGATTTCCGGCGGGATGGCCTTCGACACATCGCTTGCCGTAGCCGGCGTAACGCAGAGTGCCGCAGCACACGCTGTAAGCAGGAACAATCGCTTCATCGTCTCCTCCTCGTATGTAAACGCGCCGTTGGCGCACATGCTCCGCACGCGCGGAGTTCTATTATCATAACGCGGTTGCACTGGAGCACATGGCACAATGGGGTATACTACTGCGCATGATTTTGACATTCCACGAAGGTTCATGCATTCGAGCGAGCGCTGGCGACACTGCTATTGTGCTCGGTCCTATATCTAAACAGTCGAAAAATTTTAAACCGACGAACTTTGGTGCAGACGTCGCATTCATTTCGCTCAACCATCCCGACATGAATGGTTCCGACGAAGCTGGGCGTGGCGATAAACAGCCGTTCGTTATTTATGGTCCTGGTGAATACGAAGTAAAAGACATCACTGCTTCCGGGTATCCTGCAGGTTCCATGTACGACAAAGAGGGGCGCATAAATACTGTCTACTCAGTTCACTTTGACGGAATTTCCGTTTTGTATCTCGGGGCGCTCGGCGACATGGACATTCCCGCCGACGTATTGGAAATGGATTCCCCCGACGTGCTCATCATTCCTGTTGGTGGCGAGGGCACGCTTTCGCCAGCCGAAGCGGAAAAGCTTTCGGTAAAATTGGGAGCAAAAATTGTGATTCCGATTATGTACGACGACAAAACGTTGAAGACCTTCCTCAAAGAAGCGGGTGCCGAGGCTACGAAGCCCGTCGACAAGCTCACGATTAAACCGCGTGACCTCGTGGGCAAGCAGGGCGAGGTTGTGGTGCTGTCTTCTTAGATTGGTGCATAATAGCGATATGGTTGTGCAGCGGACACTCGACAAGATAGAAGAATTGAAAGAACGTCCGCATCATGAACGACGGACCATCGCGATGTACTGGGCGGTTGGTATCGCGCTGTTTCTGTTTGTGTTCTGGGGATTCTTTGCGGTTCGGTCAATTGGCCGCACGGCGCTCGGGCTCACCCGCGACCAGGGCACGCCCAAGAGTGCCCCACAGACTGCCTCTGCCGCAGCGGCAGCAGACAGTGTGCTGCTGGGCGAGCCGACCGAGTTTACAGCAAGCTCTACAAACGGGCGCGTAGACCTTGTTCCTTCGTCACAACAAACTGGTCAATAGTCAATAATAGGGCAGCAAATAAGGGTTTTTGAGTATTCTGATTACTGGCGGTACAACTTCATTTTTGTTACAATTCACTGAATATGGCGCGCGCAAAGAAAGACGAAACCCCATCCGACAACGGGGGTGCTAAAGAAAACGTGCCAACCGGTAACGTGATTTCGCGTTCGATTACGCAAGAAATGCGCGAGTCCTATCTCGACTACGCAATGACCGTTATCACCGGACGTGCGTTGCCGGATGTTCGCGACGGATTCAAACCAGTGCACCGCCGCATCATGTTTGCGATGCAAGAAGCGGGACTCACTGCAAGCGCTAAGACTCGTAAGTCGGCAACAGTCGTTGGAGATGTGCTCGGTAAGTACCATCCGCATGGCGACGCCAGCGTTTACGACGCGATGGTAAAAATGGCGCAAGACTTTTCGATGCGCTACCCGTTGGTTATTGGACAGGGCAACTTCGGCTCAATCGACGGCGACGGTGCTGCGGCCTATCGATACACCGAGGCAAAAATGTCACGCATCGGCGGGGAAATGCTCCGCGATATCGATAAAGACACTGTAGATTTCCGTGCAAACTACGACAACACCAAGCAGGAACCAACAGTGCTCCCAACCACAATTCCAAACCTGCTCCTCAATGGCACGCTCGGCATTGCTGTGGGTATGGCCAGCAACATCGCGCCGCACAATCTACGCGAAGTAGGTGGGGCAGCGATTCACATGATTGAAAACCCAGACGCAACCACCGAAGACTTGCTTCAGTTTGTTCAGGGTCCAGATTTCCCAACGGGATGCATTGCGTTCAATAAGCGCGATATCGTGCAGGCATACACCACGGGGCGAGGCCCGGTCGTGGTGCGCGGTAATGCAGAAATCGTCGAAGGAAAAAAGGGTGACTATCAAATAATCGTCACATCAATTCCGTATCGCGTGGTTAAGGCCGACCTCATCATCAAAATCGCCGACTTGGTCCAGGAGAAAAAACTGGAAGGCATTCGCGACATTCGCGACGAGTCCACAAAAGACATTCGCATCGTTATTGAGCTCAAAAACAATGCCAACGCCCAGACGGTACTCAACTACCTCTACAAGCACACACAACTCGAAGACACGTTCCACTACAACATGGTGGCACTCGTTGACGGTGTGCCGCAGACGCTCTCGCTCAAGGCGATGCTCGAGTACTACATTGCGCACCGCAAAGAAGTGGTGACTCGCCGCACGAAATACGATTTGCGCATTGCAGAGGCGCGCGAGCACATCCTCATCGGCCTCAAGAAAGCGCTCGACCATCTCGACGAAATCATCTCCCTCATCCGCAAGTCAAAGACCGTAGAAGATGCGAAGAACGGCCTCATGAAAACCTTCAAGTTCTCGGACTTGCAGGCGCAGGCGATTCTTGATTTGCGCCTCCAGCGACTTGCTGCGCTTGAGCGCCAGAAAATCGAAGACGAGCTCAAGGAAGTGCAGGCACTCATCGCATACCTTCAGTCACTTCTCAAGAGCGAGAAAAAACTCATGGACCTCATCAAGAAAGAAATCACTGAAGTCGTCGAGAAATACGGCGACGACCGTCGTACCAAAATCGTGAAAGGCGGCGCCACAATTCTTTCCGCCGAAGACTTGGTAGCCGACGACGAGTCGGTGCTCGTGCTCACGAGCGGTGGCTACATCAAACGCACCAACCCAAGCGAATACCGCAGACAGAAACGCGGCGGCGTGGGTGTTGTTGATTTGGATACCAAAGAAGAAGATTTCGTAACGCAGTTTTTGACTGCCTCTGCACACAGCGACCTGTTGTTCTTCTCGGACCGCGGCAAGGCATACCAGCTGAAAATGTATGAGCTACCGGAAGGAAAACGCGCAACAAAGGGCAAGTCAATCATGAACTTCCTCTCGCTCGAACAAGGAGAGGCAATCACATCGATTCTTTCGATGCCGAAGGAAAAGAAGGCCGCAGACGACCTTTCGCTCCTTATGGCGACAAAGAACGGCACCGTGAAGCGTGTTGCAGCAAGCAATTTTAAAGAAGTGCGTCGAAGCGGCCTGATTGCAATCGGTCTGGACAAGGGAGACTCACTCATAACGGCGGAGTTTGTGCGCAAAGGAGACGACGCGCTCTTGGTTACCGCCAAGGGTCAGTCAATTCGTTTTGCTGCAGATGATGTGCGTGAAATGGGCCGTCAGGCAGCCGGCGTGCGCGGCATGAAGCTCGGCTCCGGCGACACGATTGTGGGCGCGGGCGTTATTCCCAAGGGTTCCAAAGACGCTGAGTTGCTCGTTATCTCATCGACCGGTTACGGCAAAAAAACGAGTCTCGATGAATATAAAACACAGGGGCGCGGAGGCTCGGGCATTAAAACAATGTCTATCACTGCAAAAACAAAACAACTCGTCGGTGGTTACGTGCTCGTAAAGAGTGGCGGGGAATTGGTTGCGATGTCGAAAAAATCGCAGACCATCCGCACTGGCCTCGATGAGATTCCAACACTCTCGCGCGCAACACAGGGCGTGCGTGTGATGAAAATGCGCGATACGGATACGGTGGCATCGTTCGTTGTGTTCGAAGCAGACGACGAAGACGTGAAAGACTAGCCATCCCCATACCCACAAATAATCACGAGATACCGCCACATTGTGGCGGTATACTTATTTATGATGATGAATCCGCTTCAAACGGAGAATTTTGCGCACCCGCCACGAAACGTTGGTGCGATGGATATTCAACCCGGCATGATAGTGGCGGATTTTGGCAGCGGCTCAGGTGCGTATGTGCTTGCGATTGCTGAGCGGCTCGCGCATGCAGGGCACGTCTATGCTATTGATGTGCAGCAAGACCTCTTACGACGAATCAAGAATGAATCACACAAGCGCGGCTACAAGAATGTAGAAATTGTGTGGAGCGACTTGGAGCGACCATATGGTTCCAAAATTGCTGATAATCATGCAGACCGCGTGCTTATTTCAAACCTCCTCTTTCAACTTGATGACAAAGACGTGCTTTTTAGCGAGGCATACCGTATTTTGAAACCAGATGGCCTGCTTGCTGTTGTGGATTGGAGTGAGTCGTTCGGCGGCATGGGGCCACACAAATCTGCTGTGGTGAAAAAAGAGAAAGCGCTTTCGTGTGCGGAAAAAGCTGGATTCGAGCCTGTGCGAGAGTTTGATGCCGGGGCACACCATTACGGACTGATTTATAAAAAACCATCACACATATGAAATCCGGCGGCATGTCCATGTTTCAGGTGATTCTCTTGTGTGTGTTTGGCGCGTGCGCGATTGCCGGCGTGCTGATTTTTGCGCTCGCAGTCGGGCGCGGCAACTCAAACGTTGTCGGCCAGGTGGTTATCTGGGGGACATTCGACGGTAATGCAATTACCGATTTGCTCCGAGAAGCGGCAGATGCTGATTCTAGTTTGCTCGGCGTTACGTATGTGCAAAAGGATGCCGACTCATACATAACGGGGATTACAGACGCGCTCGCCAGTGGTAAGGGACCGGATTTGATTATTCTTCGCCAAGACTTTGCGCTCACGCAAGAAACGCGCGTGCTACCTATTTCGTTTGAATCACTTCCAAAAAGCGAATTCGAACGGCGTTACGCTGATGCGGCGTCGCCGTTTGTGAGTGACAGCAATATTCTCGGGCTCCCTATTCTCGTAGACCCACTCGTTTTGTATTGGAACAAAGATATGCTCAATACCGCAGGATATGCGGATGCACCGAAATATTGGGACCAGGTGCAGGATATGGCGCAAAAGATTACGAAGCGCACAGAAACAGGCACTATCACAAAAGCAACTATTCCGTTTGGACAATATAAAAATGTAAACAACGCCAAGGAGATTCTGTCGTTGCTGGTGATGCAGGCGGGAGGCGACATAACGGCGCGGGACTCCGACGGTGTACTCCAGGCAGAACTTGCGCCGTCGCAAACAAATGTGGCAATGGCTTCGCTTGCAGCGCTGCGTTTTTATACAGATTTTGCCGACCCGGCAAAGCCGAGCTACTCATGGAACGCCTCGCTCCCTGAAGCGCGCAAAGCATTTATCGCAGGCGACCTAGCGCTCTATATTGGACTCTCGAGCGAGCGGAAGCTGATTTCTGCCGCAAACCCGAATCTCAATTTTGCTGCAGCGGGAGTGCCACAGCGACGTAGCACATCGGCTGCCGTGAACGCCGGGTACACATATGCGTTTACTGTTCCGCGCACAAGTAAAAACCAGACAGGTGCATACGAAGTCATTCGTTTGCTTGGTGCAGAGGCTACGAACGCGCGGATGTCACAGGCTGTTGGCTTGCCATCAGCGCGACGTGATGTGCTCAATGCCGCGTCTTCCACTGAGCTCGGGCTCAACAGTAAACAAGCAATTCTTGTGCGCTCTTGGGCCGATCCAGATCCGGCAAAGACCAACGAAATTTTCCGCGCTATGATTGAAGACACTGTTTCGGGCTCGCTCTTGCTTGGCGAAGCGGTGCAACGCGCCGACCGACAGATTGCGACCTTGCTCGACACGTATAATCAAGAAAAGAACAACGTGCAACAAACACCATGACCTACCTCCGTCGAATAGCCGTATACGTTGTGCCAGGGCTTGTGCTCTCTTTGTTTGCAGCAGACGTAGCATTTGCCCAATTGAAAAATCCATTGAGCGACAACTTCAGCACGATTCCTCAGTTCGTTTCCGGGGCACTCAAGGTAATGGTTATGGTGGCACTACCCATCATCACGCTTTTCATGGTGTATTCGGGATTCTTGTTCGTGTTTGCTCAGGGAAATCAGGAGCAGCTTTCGAAAGCAAAGACCAACTTCGTATACGTGGTTATCGGGGCAATTCTCATACTCGGTGCATGGGTATTTGCGTCTCTCATCGGGGGAACAATAAAAGAGCTCACCAGTTAGTATGAAAAAGATACTCAACGTCGTGCCGATTTTGCTTGTGCTTACTCTCCCCACGATTGCGTTTGCGGCTCCAAACACATTCAAAGAGCTCGTGGGAATGATTGTGGGATTGTTGAACGAGGCAACAACCGTGCTCGTGGCAGCGGCACTCGTGGCTTTTTTGTACGGCGCCGCATACAACATGCTGAAAGCTGGGGAGCGCGGTGGGGGCGCGCTACGCGAGTTTCTGATATGGGGAGTAATTATTCTTTTTGTGATGGTTTCAATTTGGGGGATTCTTAACCTGCTTCAGCAGACGCTTTTTGGCACCAGCGGGGGACAGCAAAGCTCAATAGGTGACTAAGTATGGATTTCACCTCTGTCATCGCTTTATTCAACATTGTAGTGGGCGTGATGCTCACATTCTCTATATTGCTCATGGGCGGTGGGCTCATGCTGTGGTACGTGCGCCTCGGCACATACCCGACCTATCGTGATGAAGCAATTTTGATGATGCAGTGGGCGGTAACCATTTTGCTGGTGCTCGCGGTTTTACTGTGGATTGCACAGCTCGTACAAACGCATATGGCGCAGGCAACGATGGTGGTTGGAGCCATTGTGGCTGCTGCTGTCGTCTATTTCGTGGGTACTACACTGATGGCAAGTGGGGGGCACGAGGAAGAGGAGCACTAAAAGCTATCCACATTCGCTGCGTTTAGGCCTTGTTCTCGGCCCTACAGAGGATACGATTGATGTACTAGCACTAACGTTATCTACTTCATTTTTTATGGGATCAAAGCTCAGACAGTCTATATTTCAGTTGACCGCCACCGCATCAACGCTCGCGTTCGTTGCACTTCCAGCAGTTGTAGCCGCGCAGCAAACAGCTGCCCAGGGTCTGCTCGGCACGCTCGCTCTTGCCAACCGCATTCTTAACGGCTTGGTTGGTCTGCTCATTCTCGTTGCAATTCTTGCATTCTTCTGGGGCTTGATTAAATACCTCTTCTCGGGAGGTGGCGAAGACAAGTCGGAGGGCTTGAAGCTCATGTTTTACGGCGTTATCGCAATCTTCGTGATGGTTTCTATCTGGGGAATCATTCGACTCCTCCAGAACACCTTCGGAGTTACGCAGAACACCTCAATCACTCCAGACGGTATTCGCTCCTTCTAGGCTCGCTCATCTAAGCGAGTATGGCTGCTGCTTCGGACATAATGAACAAGTTGAATGACTTGATTATCAATCCGTTGATTCTATTGGTGTTTGCTGGGGGATTCTTCTTCTTCGTGTGGGGTCTGGTTGTATTTCTGTGGAACTCGCGCGAGGGAGAGGTTACATCTGAGGGTAAGCAACATATGCTTTGGGGTGTTGTGGGCATGTTCATCATGGTCTCGGTATACGGAATCCTCACGTTGCTCACAACCACGTTCGGCATCGACAGCCAAAAAGCGACAGACACGAGTAACGCCGGAGAGTACAGCAATATTAAGTTGTAGCAAACGGGGACTCTACGAAATACGAAAGACCGAGGCATTCCTCGGTCTTTTGTATTTGTGTGGGCGGAGGGAGACTCGGTCAAGCGCTCGAAAAGTTTTCGTCAAAACTTTTCTCCGCCTGACTACGCTCAGGCATCCCCGCGTGCTCGCGGGGTCCCCAGCCTTCGCCTTCTCGTCTCATCCACCTCCCGAAAATCATTAGAGCCAGGTCATGCCCTGGCTCTAATGATTTTTGTGGGCAGAGGGGGACTCGAACCCCCAATCCTTACGGAGCTAGCTCCTAAGGCTAGTGCGTATACCAATTCCGCCATCTGCCCGTCGATTGACAATACTACCACAAAGTGTTAATCTTCATATACCAACGTTCTCGTATTCTTTTGTCTTGAGATGGCTCTCGAGACCGCTCCTGTAGTCGAAAGTGGGAGATGAGACTCTTGAGGCCGTCGGATTAGACACTAGAAGCCGCAATGCGGCACACTCCATGTATAAACAATATCAACGCTCTGGCAGTGGCGGTTCTCACTCCCGATTCGGCGGTCGCTCACAGGGCGGTCGCGCAAACTACCCAAAAAGCCGCGCTCCGCGTCAGATGGGTCAGTACATCGACCCGGCTCGCTTTGTTAACAAAGCGACCGTAACAGAAGTGCAGGAGGTATTCGTGCCCGAGCACAACTTCGTCGACTTTAACGTCGCTGAGGACCTTAAGAAGAACATCATTAAAAAGGGTTACGTTACACCAACGCCAATTCAGGACCGTGCAATTCCACATGTGCTCGCGGGCTCCGACGTGATTGGTATCGCAAACACCGGCACCGGAAAAACGGCGGCGTTTTTGATTCCACTCATCGACAAGGTGCTCAATGACCGCTCACAAAAGGTGCTTATTATGGTGCCAACCCGTGAACTCGCTACGCAAATCGAAGATGAGTTCTGGGGCTTCGCAGAGTACATGCGCATCGGTGCAGTTACCTGCGTGGGCGGTGCCAACATCAACAAACAGATTCAGACACTTCGCCGCAAGCCGAACTTCGTAATCGGTACACCTGGTCGCTTGAAAGACCTCATGAGTCAGCGTGCGCTCGACCTCTCCGACTTCACCACTGTGGTGTTAGACGAAGCAGACCGCATGCTCGACATGGGTTTCATCGACGACATGCGATTTATTCTCGCGCACATGCCAAAGCAGCGTCACACGCTCTTCTTCACTGCAACGCTCTCTCGCGAAATTGAGCGCATGGTTGGGGACTTCCTCAACAAACCAATTCAGATTTCGGTCAAAACGCGCGACACTGCATCTTCGGTTGACCAAGATGTGGTTCGTACAAACGGCAAAGACAAGCTCGACGTGCTCCACGACCTGCTCTCACAGCCTGAGTTCAGTCGCGTGCTGATTTTCGGTCGCACCAAACACGGTGTAGAAAAGCTTGCGAACATTCTTACGGACCGAGGCTTTAAGGCAGAATCAATTCACGGCAATAAAACACAGGGTAAGCGTGAGCGCGCACTCGATGCGTTCAAAAAGGGCAGGGTGAACATTCTCGTGGCAACCGACGTTGCTGCACGAGGTATCGACGTTGCCGATGTGACTCACGTAATCAACTACGACCAGCCAACAACCTACGACGACTACGTACACCGAATCGGCCGAACCGGCCGCGCAGGCAAGGGTGGCAAGGCGCTGACCTTTGTAGGTTAGTGAGATAGACCACTCGATGCAAAACACCCCGCGAAAGCGGGGTGTTTTCATTGCCTGTCTACTTTTCGACTTTCACTTTGAAAACGTGTACCGAAACTCCGTAGGTATTGGTCGATGTTGCGTGACTGAGTAGGGTAAATGTGTACCCGCGAGCCTGCTGGTCAGAAATCTTGAAAAAGTAGCTATTGGAATCACAGTATCCAGCAAGGACTTTTTCGTATGTATCGTCGATTGCGGACTGGCATGTAAGAATCCCTGTGCCGTTTGTAGCCTTGTCCAAAAATTGGTCGGTTTTATATCCGCCTATTGCATTGAGGGTGACATACATTCCTACTATGAATACCGCCCAGAGAATAAAAAACCGACCAGGTGAAAGGCGTGTGGGGATATCGGTACTCGCTTTTTGGTCGCGCCATGCGAGCGCCGCAAACACCGGGACTACGACCGCTGCAACTGGTAGAAAAATAGCCAAGCTGGAAAGTAGCGAAAATACTAAAAGAGCTACGAGGTAAACGCTGGTGCTCCAAAGATTAATACGAACCGTGCCGCGGAAGTATCCGTATGCTTTTATGCACAAGCCGATTGCGCTCAGGCCTGCACAAACAGGCAAAATGAATAGACTGAACGTCCATCCGAATCCGACAAGCGTGTCGTTATCGAGTACGAATAGCAGTAGTGGCGAGCAAATGGCTACAAGCGCAACGAGTGCGACGGGAAGGAGTGCGAGGTATGTACCAAAACGCTGCATGTGAGAGGGAAGTCACGTAAGCATAGCACTGCCCAAACAAAAAACCCCGCTTTCGCGGGGCTTTTTGTTTGTTTGATCGAATTAGATCTTGCTGACCTTGAGGGCGTTTGGGCCTTTTGGGCTCTCACCTACCTCAAACTCAACCTTGTCTCCTTCGCGAAGCTCGTCGAACTTTACGTTCTGGAGCTCGTTCGAGTGGAAAAAGAGATCTTTATCCTGACCCTCGATGGAGATGAATCCGAAGCCCTTGTCTGTAAGACGGGCAATAGTTCCTTGCTGCATGGTTTTGTATTTTGCTCTGCTAAGGCCAAACTCGTTTCAAAAAATTAATCTTGTTGGGGCTTGGCATCAATGGCAGTTAGCTGGAGTGGAGGTCGATCCCTACGTCTCTGGATCAGCGCTGGTTGATGGGATAACAGTATCACGTCTAAATGAGATGTCAATGAAGCCATTTTTTAAACGAAGACCCCTACCGCGATTGCGGTAGGGGCCAGATACGTGATCACCTCCTTTCGGTGACTGGATGGAGGTCAGATGCCGGTGCGACCGCCGCCTTGGAGCATCGTGGGGTTCTTGTTCCAGGCGTTGTGCACGCTCGCGATGATGCCGGCGAACACTTCGACTCCGGAGGCTACGAGCGCAATGAGACCCCAGTACTGCAGGACGCCAGAGGCATTCCAGGTGCCGCCGTTTATCCAGGCGATGACGCACAGCCACGCGACTGAGGTCAGCAGGTTGGTGATGATGACCGATTCACGCACAGCAACGAAGCTGGCGATAATCGAAATAATGGCCATGCCGACGCCAACGCCGCTGAAGACCATCACGGCGTCCTTGGTTTCGTTCTGCATCGGACGCTGGACGTTTGCGTGCAGGGAAGGCACGAGGTAATACATCGCCGCCAACAGCACGACCGGCCACAGCGTCAGAATCAGCACGAACGCGACCTTGAACTGCGTCATGCAGAACCCGATGACGTTGCCGAAACCGAACCAGACGCCTGCACTGAACAGGGCGACCAGCAGAAGCAGGAACCCGTCGGTCAAGAGCGAGAGGCCGAACACGTAGTGCAGAATCAGAACGCCGAGCGCCCCAAGGATTGGTGTGACGACTTTCATCACGAAGATCATGGCAACTCTCCATCCATATTCGCGTACGCACAGGATTGTGCGTTCGCGTGCCGGAAATACCGTACATTGATTATAGGGGGGAGTCAAATACAAGGGCTAGTCAGACTGCAAGATGCTCCCGTTCTCATTCACTGACACGGGAATCGAGTTTATGCCAATCATTACGTGATACCCAAAGAATGCGATGACCGCGAGAATCGTAATGATGGAGAGCGCACGATTTAAGTCGATGAGTCCGTTGATACGCATGTCGCCGGCAAGTACCGGGTCGCCCTTGAAGAGGAGTTTGGTGTAGCGCCAATTATTTCGCTGCGACATATTCCACATACTCGGCTGGCCAAGCTCCACCCACTTTTCGGGATGGTGCTCCTTGATTCTATTGAAAAGGATTTGTTGAGAAACTATTCCGGAAATAGCGAAAAGAAAAATGGCGAAGAACGGGTAATCGGGGTGGTTTTGAAAGAAGGTGATGAGGGAGTCCATGGGGAAATTGTGGCATGGGGAGAGGGATGAGGACAAGAGTCACCAGGATTCTCCCTCGTCTCGCCGGTGTAGGGCCACATGTGGTCAGGGATATTTTCCTCGCCGCCGCTCGGAAAATTCCACGACCCTGCCTCGCCCGTCGCAAAAGCTTTTGCGACATGGCTCCGGCCCGCACAAAGCGAAAAAACCTGGCGCAGGCCAGGTTTGTTTCGTCTTTGTGCGCCCACCAGGATTCGAACCTGGGACCGTTCGCTTAAGAGGCGACTGCTCTACCAGCTGAGCTATGAGCGCATTTTGTGTGAAGGACTGCCCAAGCGGGCAGGTGCTGGGCATTCTACAATAGATTTTCCATTTGAGAACCCACACACCCACCTGCTACCATCGTGGCAGGCTTTGATACACGGCACGGCGGCAATAATTAATTTGGCGGCATCATCAATCGCGACGGGGAATACAAAATGCCAATGACAGCGACAATTCTAGAAACCGGGCAGACGTTCCCGGTTCGGAAACGGATTCCGGAAGATGTGCGCAAGGAGTATGTGCGGCAAAGTGAACTCCTTGCCGATTCGCGTTTGGATACCGACGCGGATTGGGCCGAACCTGAAATCGAGGCACATCTCAAGATTGCCCAGTATTTGTTCTTTGAGGGCAGCAACTTCTGCTCCACGGTGCTTGTGAATTCGGCCCTGACCTGCCGACCAAACAAGTTTTTCCGTCGGGGTGGAAACGAAGGTGTGGACGAGTCACCGAAGGGCAAGTATATGCCCAGGCTGATTTCGGCGTTCGACAAGCGAATCATCAAGCGCTTGCCTTCGCTTTACCATGTTTCGGACCAGGAGAAGACGGACTTCGGTTGGAACGTTCACGACCAGATTTGCTACTATCGCGCCTTTGTTAGCGGCAACACAAGGACGGCGAGGTTGCAGATGAATCAGGTGCGTCTCATTCTCGGTCTCGATCTTCTCGTCGTTCCGGCCACGGACAGCAAGGAATACAAGGCACGGTACCGCGCGTTCCGGGACAGGCAGTACGCTGCCAAAACACACCGCATGCTCTTTTAGGCCCGCGGATGAAACAGAATTTTTGAACATTAGGGTGGGCGCGGTTATTCTTCCGAACCGCGCCCTTTTGTGTGCAGATTAGTTGAGTGTGGCAGCCGCGTTTCTTTTCCAAATCTCTCGAATCACAATCACCACAATCCAAGCAGCAACGAATGTGAGTACAAACGGCATCCCCATAAACCACAGCGAGGCTTCGCCGAGGGTATACACAATCAGTCCCCAAAACGCATTCCATGCAATCGCTGCAATTACTGCGTTGCGGAAAAACACGGCAAACTCCATGTGCAGCACACCTGCAGCAGTCGATGTGAGTGCGGCAAAGTTTGGGTGCCAGTAGCTCAGGAACAAAGCGCGTGGTCCATATGCTGCTACTCGCTTTTGCGCGCTCTCAAGCGGGCCTTTGAGCCCGACGGCAAGAAAGAGTCGGTACCACCCGTATCGGCCCAATACATAGTCGATGCAGTATCCAATGAGGAGTCCAGCGGTAACCACCGCCACGGTCTCGATGGCACGGGGAATACTCCCGATGGAAAAAATAACCCCGAGAAAAATCACGAGACTACCAGGGTAGTACACGCCTATGAAAAGTGCGCCTTCGAGTATGGCGCTGAGAAATACCGTGATGAGTCCGTAGCGTTCAAAATATTGTCGTGCGAGTGTCACCATCGATTCTTGCGAAGGCAGATTGAGCAGCTGCCAGGTAACGTAGAGAAACACCGCAGCGGCCAGCACACTCAGCGGCACTGCAATGAGATTCAAATGCTCACGCTTCATTGAGCAATAGTAGCAAATGCGGCTTGGTCGTCGCGAGCGCCGCAGAAATTGACAGCAGATTAGGTCATGTATATCGTCTGCAGTGGCGAAGGAGGATTGGTCATAAGCCTACCTATATTCCGACATACGTAACAACTTTCCACAGCGCCGCGAAATCGGTGGTGTGGATGTATGTCTATTCCTTCGTCAGGTACATATCAACCAACCCCTGAGCCGTGTCGCTGTTGCGATACGGCTCTTTGATATATGGAGAAACCACATGTACTACATCGAGCGAGCGACGTGCGGCATCCTGAAAGCGACTGGCTGGCCCTGTTCCGAGGAGAATCTGTTTACGCTCTATGGGATGGGGAGCTGGCTGCTGCTCGTCGGGGCAGCCGTTGGATTCACACTGGGTCTCGCTGCGTTCAGCAACTGGAGAAAAAAGTGCTGAGCCAATGTGAGCAACCTTGAACTTGAGCGACTGTCATTTTGGCAGTCGCTCTCTTTTTTGTGCCGGGAGTGGGACTCGAACCCACACGGCCTTTTACGGCCTGGGGATTTTAAGTCCCCTATGTCTACCATTCCATCACCCCGGCAATGGGGCACATAGTAACGTCAATTTATGTTACAGTACACGGCGTACTTCCTCGGCCATATGGCGAAGTAGCAACGCGGCGGTCTGCAAAACCGCTATGGGCGGGTGCAACTCCCGCTGTGGCCTCAAAAAAATATAGATTCTTCAACTCAATCCCATTCCGCACGGCGGTCTGCTCTGTTTGTAGAATTGCGCTATGGGCGGGTGCAACTCCCGCTGTGGCCTCAAATTCAATTAGTTAGTCGAGCTTCGGAGGAGTTCGAGTTAAATCGTCAATTCGTTGGCGATTTTTCTCACCTAAGTCGAGCACAAAATCCACGTTGGGTAACACGCGCATGGTTGCTTTGTCTTTTATGTATTGGCGGAAGTCTGTGCGGCTGCGTCGTGCAAAATGCACAACCTGCTCCTCGTATGTTTCCGGTAAGACCGAAAAATAAATTGTTACGTTCTTGAGATCGGGAGACACATCCGCACGGGTCACGGTAATGAGTGCAAGGCGATTTGATTCGCGTGCAAAATAATCCGCTGCCAAGTGTGCGAATGCTTCAGAGATTTGTATCTGTCGCTTTGATGCCATAGTGGTTTATATGGTGGTGCGGCGGAAGCACATCAAGATGTCGCCCTCGGCAATTTCAAATGGAGCTTCAATCTGTGTACCGAATTCGGTGCCCTTTTCTACACGGTCCACATTTATCTTGCTCGCCTGCATGTTGATGAGCTTGCCTTCACCAATTACCGTTACGTTGCGGCGAATCACGCGGATATCGCCCTTCTTTTCCAAGAATCCCTCAAACACCGTGCCACCCACCACGTGCTCAGCCTTGCGGGTCGAAAATACACGAAGCACACGTGCCTTACCAATGATTTCCTCAACAGTGCGCTTTGGACGTGAATTCTGCAAAAGTTCCTCAAGGAACTCGGTCAGTTTGTAGATGATGTTGAACTTCTCCACGCGTACGCTCTGTTGGTTGCCGATAGTTTCTGCAATACCATCGATTCCTACGTTGAATCCGATCACAATTGCTTTCTGCGAGCCGGCGAGTGCAGTTTTCATGTCGGACTCCGAAATGTTGCCGATGCCACTCTGCACGATGGTGATTTTGGAGTGTTCGTCGCCGAGGCGAGAGATTTCCGACAATATCGCTTCGAGCGAGCCGGCAGCGTCGGCGCGCACGATTACCGACATATAGTATTTCTGTCCGCCTTCTTCGCGCACTTCTGCAGCAGGCTTTGGAGTTTCTGTGAGAGTCACTTGTCGCGCTGCCTCAGCCTCTTTCTTGTTTTTGTATGTTTTGAATTGCTCACCCACAGCAGGGAGTTCGTCGAATCCCACGAGCGCGATTGGGGTAGAGAATGTCGCGCTCTTGATTTGCTTGCCGAGATGATTTTCCATAATGCGCACCGGCGCAATTGCGCCACCCGCCACAACGGCCATGCCGCTTTCAAGCGTGCCCTCGGTCACAATAAGCGTGGCAGCGATGCCGCGCTTTTGGTCGCGATGTGCTTCTATCACGTAGCCGGTCGCTGGCAGCGACGCGTCGGCCTTAAAGTTAGCGAACTCTGAAACAATGAGAATGAGGTCGAGCAATTCCTCGACGCCGGTGCCCACCTTTGCAGAAATAGCTGCCCACGGCACATCTCCACCAAGCTTTTCCAAGTACACGCCCTTTTCAAGGAGTGAGCCCTGTGTGCGAGACATGTCTGCGTTGGGCTTGTCGATTTTATTGATAGCAACGATAAACGGAATGCCGCTCTCGCGGATTTGTTCGAGGGCCTCGAGTGTCTGCGCCTTTACGCCGTCGTCTGCTGCCACTACGAGAATTGCAATGTCGGCCACGTTTGCGCCACGGGCACGAATAGCAGAAAACGCTGCGTGTCCCGGGGTGTCGATAAACGTTATGCGCTTCTTTTTGTGTTCAACCTCGTACGCTGCAACATGCTGCGTAATACCACCGGCTTCACCGGCTACAACGTTGGCTTTGCGAATGAAATCGAGAAGCGTCGACTTACCATGGTCGACGTGGCCCATGACCACCACTACGGGCGGACGCTCTTGCGAATGTGAGGTTTCTTTTGACATAGGTTGTGTGTTTGTGGAAATTCATGGTATTTGCGAGCCCCGCGGCTCGTGCAAATGCGATGCGCAGGATTATATGATAAATGTGGGCATTTGTAAAAGATTGGCATCTCCGTACAATGGCGAGAATGCTTGGGTTTGGAAAGAAACGAATCTACCTCGATTACGCGAGTGCCCCGCCTGTATTAAAGGAGGCAGAGGACGCGGTATATGCCGCGCGCGCCTTCACCGGGAATCCCGGGGCAATTCATAGCGAGGGCGTAGAAGCCAAGCGTGGACTCGATACAGCGAGAGAAAAAGTCGCACATCTCCTTGGCGTAAAGTCGCGTGAAATCATTTTTACGGCTGGGCTCACCGAATCAAACAACATTGCTATTCTTGGTACGGCACGCGCACATGAGCGCGCAAAGCGCTCGCTCGCAGGCACGCATTGGGTGGTGAGTTCAATAGAACACACGTCGGTGCTCGATTGTTTCGGCGAAATCGAACGACTTGGTGGCACGGTGACTCATATAGATCCGGACGAGCGGGGAATAATTTCTCCGGAAACAGTTGCAGCTGCACTCACAAAACACACCGTGCTTGTATCAGTCGGCTGGGCGAACAACGAAATTGGTACCATCCAACCGCTTTCCGATATTTTTCGCGCGATTCACGCATACGAAAAAGAGCACAGCGTTACCATTCTCTTACACGCCGATGCGGGGCAGGCGCCACTCTATCTTGCAACCGGAATAAATAGTCTCGGAGTCGATCTGTGCTCCATTGGTGCAAACAAATTGTACGGCCCGCACGGTGTTGGGTGTTTGTTTGTGAGTAATCGTGCAGAACTCACGCGCACGCTGCAGGGTGGCCCGCAAGAACGCGGATTGCGTCCGGGCACCGAGAATGTGGCACTCGCGCTCGGCTTTGCTGCGGCCTTTGAAACGATTGCTGCAGGAAGGGAGGCAGAAGCTATGCGCGTGAGCGGTGTTCGAGACGCGCTTGCTGATGCGCTGCTCGAATCTATTCCGGGACTCATCATAAACGGCGACCGCAAGCGCGTGCTACCGCACATGCTCAATGTTTCCATTCCAGGAATCAGCAGCGAGTACATAACACTTTCGCTCGACCAAGACGGAATCGCGGTTTCCACCAAGAGCGCCTGTCGCGAAGGGGAAGAAAGTCGCTCACATGTTGTGGAAGCTCTCATACCGCCAGCCTTGAGAGAAGTCGAAGGGTGGCGCTCTAAAAACACGCTCCGTTTTTCGCTCGGTAGCGATACCAACGAATCCGATGTTGCCACAATTGCCAAATCACTCGCCACAATCGTTGCCCGAACATAAACCGATTTTTGAACTCTTTTCTCTGCAGAAGAGCGTGATACGATGCCCGCATGGACGTTGAACACCTCTCTCGCTCACAGATTGTTCTCCTGGCTCTGCTTGTTTCGTTTGTAAGCTCCATTGCAACAGGCATCGTTACTGTTTCATTGATGGACCAGGCGCCACCGATTGTGGCTGCAACGGTAAATCGCGTAATCGAAAAAACTGTTGAAACAGTCACAGCTGCGCCAGCAGGCCCGCCTGCAGTTACGGCAGCCGCAGCAACAGTGATTACAAAAGAAAAAACGGTCGTCGTTTCCGAATCCGAACAAATTGCGAAAGCTGTTGAGGGAGTGAGTCCCTCCATCGTTCGTCTCTACTCGAACAACGCGGAACCGGTGTTCTTGGGACTCGGAATCGTTATGGATGCTGGTGGCACCATTTTGACCGATAACAGCGCCCTTGATGAACGACCCGAAGCAACGCTCGCACTCTTTGATGGTACGCGAGTGCGCGCATTTGTAACTCGCCGCGATACCGAGCACGGCATTGCATACTTGAAAGCAAGCACCACAACGGTAGCGGATGCTCCAAAGCCAGTCGTTTGGAAGCCGGTTGCAATCGCAACGGATAAGCCAGTGCTTGGTGCCGCAATCGTAGCGCTCTCCGGCAAAACGGTGGCACGCATTGCAAGCGGGCTCGTGACTTCGCTCTTACAGGGGGATGGCGGAACAGTTATTGATACAAATGTTTCTGACAGCTCGATTATGCAGGGCTCGCCACTGGTAGACACGAGCGGGAACTTGGTTGGTGTAAGCACGGCCGTGTCACGTGCGTCATCTGGGCAGGGGTTCATTGCAGCGGCACAACTGCTGCCTTCGAAAAAGGCAACACAATAGAAATATCGGTAGTAACCATACTTTACTTTGTAAAGTATGGTATCGTATCTCAATCTCGGCAATCCGAGTTGTGCGTGCACAAATTTATGTGTACAAAATGAAGATAGCGATTATTAGATTTGTGAAATGCATTCCATTTCTATATACTTCTCATAGCTATGACACCATTCAATAACTACACAACCAAGGCAAAAGAAGCGATTCACCGGGCGCATCAGCTCGCGGTGGAGCGCGGTCACAACCAGGTTTCAACCCTGCACCTTTTTGCCGCACTTCTCACACAGGAGGAAACTATGGTGGTGCCTATGCTCGAACAAGTCGAGATAGACGTGGCACACCTCACAGACTCAGTCCTCGAGCTCATCGAAGGCACCGCAGGCTCTACAGCCGTTTCGCCCTCATTCCAGCTTTACCTCACGCCAGAATTGGTCCGTGTGTTCGAAGCTGCCCCACGAATTGCCGCATCGTTCAACGACCAGTTCGTTTCTCCAGAGCACCTCTTGCTCGGTATTGCAGAACACCCAGGCCCTGCATCGGAAACACTCTCTCGATTCCGCGTCGATCGCACCGCGCTCGCTCGTGTGCTTACTGATATCAAGGAAGGCAAAATTCGAGGCGATGTCGATGACACCAAAAAAACACGCGCGCTTACAAAGTTTGCCCGCTCACTCACGGACAAGGCGCGTGAAAACAAAATCGACCCAGTCATTGGTCGCGATATGGAAATCACGCGTGTTATCCAAATTCTTTCGCGCCGCACAAAAAACAATCCAGTGCTCATCGGCGAGGCCGGCGTGGGCAAAACTGCGGTTGCAGAAGGCTTGGCCTCGCGCATGGCATCCGGCGACGTGCCGGAGAGTTTGCGTGGAAAGGAGCTCGTGCAGCTCGACCTTGGGCTTTTGATTGCGGGCACCAAGTATCGCGGCGAGTTCGAAGAGCGCCTCAAGGCGGTTATGAAAGAAGTCGAGCGCTCCGAGGGCAAAATCATTTTGTTTATCGACGAAATGCACACAATCGTCGGCGCAGGTGCTGCCGAAGGTTCAATGGACGCCTCGAACATGCTCAAGCCTGCACTTTCGCGCGGAGAATTGCGTGTTATCGGGGCTACAACCCTCAAGGAGTACCAGAAGCACATCGAGCACGACCCTGCGCTCACGCGACGATTCCAACCCGTATACATTAATGAGCCGTCGCTCGACGACACGGTTGCAATTTTGCGCGGCCTCAAGGAGCGCTACGAAACGTTCCACGGCGTCCACATTACCGACGACTCTATTCTCGCTGCAGTACAGCTTTCATCGCGTTACATTACTGAGCGATTTCTGCCGGACAAAGCAATCGACCTCATCGACGAAGCAGCTTCTGCGCTTCGACTCTCGCTCGAGAACATGCCACCAGCACTCGAAGAATCACATCGCAAGGTGACACGTTTGGAAATTGAAAAAGAAGCCCTCAAGAAAGAGTCCGAAGAAGGCGAGGGCAAGGCCCGTACACGTGTGAAAATTATTGAGAAAGAAATTGCAGATTTGCGAGACTCTACCCGCGAGCTGGAAACAAAGTGGAAAAACGAAAAAGACACACTCACCGAAATAAAACGCGCAAAGAGCGAGCTTGAAAAAGCCCGACAAGATGCCGATAGCGCCGAAATTGCAGCCGACCTCACCAAAACCGCGGAACTCCGTTATGGAAAAATTCCGCACCTCGAAAAGGAAATTGAGACTGCCACCAAGCGTCTCAAGAAGCTCCAGCAGACACGTCGTGTCCTGCGAGAAGACATTACCGGCGAAGATATTGCTGCAGTTGTTTCCCGATGGACCGGCGTGCCAGTTTCTCGAATGATTGAAGAGGAGGCAGAGAAGCTTTCGCGCATCGAGAGTGAGCTCAAAAAGCGCATCGTGGGCCAAGACGAGGCCGTGCAGAAGGTTTCCGATGCCATCAAGCGTTCTCGTGCAGGCATTTCCGACCCGCACCGACCTGTGGGCTCGTTCCTGTTCCTGGGACCAACAGGCGTGGGTAAAACAGAACTCACACGCGCGCTGGCAGACTTTCTCTTCAACAGTGATAAATCACTCATTCGCGTCGACATGTCGGAATACATGGAGAAACACTCAGTATCCAAAATGATTGGCTCTCCACCGGGCTATGTGGGGCACGACGAAGGGGGAGGACTCACCGAAATGGTGCGTCATCGACCGTACTCGGTGATTCTGTTCGACGAAATTGAAAAGGCACATCCAGAGGTGTTCAACATCTTGCTCCAGGTGCTCGACAACGGCCGTCTCACCGACGCCAAGGGGCGTGTGGTGAACTTCAAGAACACCGTGGTAATCATGACATCCAACATTGGGGCAGAGCACATCGACAAAATGTCGTCACTCGGATTCGGTAGTGGCCTCAATGTGTCCGAAGGCGACAAGTACGAAAAGGTAAAGGAGAAAGTTACCGACTCACTCAAAGAATATTTCCGCCCAGAATTCCTCAACCGACTCGACGACATTGTGTTGTTCAACATTCTCTCGCCTGAATCAATTCGCGACATCGTGCGCATGCAGGTGGAAATTGTGGCAAAGCGCCTCGAGGAAAAGCACATCGCGCTTTCTGTTACCGAAGCAGCGCTCGACTACTTGGGCAAGGAAGGCTACAGCTCCCAGTACGGTGCTCGCCCACTCAAGCGCCTCATTCAAACAAAGATTCTCACTGCAGTTGCCAACATGATGGTTGCCCGCAACGTGATGGATGGCGGCAAGGTGATGGTGGATGTGAAAGACGGAGAGTTTACGTTTGACGTACGCAAAGGACCAGAACGTGCCACCCGCACCTCCTCTCGCGCAGCTGCTAGGGCTTAAACCCTAGCCGAGAATTGGACGTTGGTGCATAATGGCCCCACGCGTCGATGGCGGAGCGGTCAATCGCACTTGGCTGTAAACCAAGCGACTTCGGTCTGCGCAGGTTCGAATCCTGCTCGACGCACAAGCAACACAAAACCTGCCTCACGGCAGGTTTTGTGTTTTGTGCATGGTAAAATCCCCCTATGACATTCAGACAGACGAGATTTGCTAGTGCAATCGTCGTGTTTGTGCTCCTCATGCTCCCGGTTTTGGTGAGTGCACAAGGCATTCCAAAACAAATTGTTCCCGAAACCTGTAATCAGCCCGGCGGGTGTCAGTCTATCTGCGACATCGTCACGCTCGCACAGAATGTGCTCAACTTCGGCATCTTCCTCGCAGTCGTACTCTCGGCATTTTTGTTTGCATACGCCGGGTGGAACATGCTCACAGCCGGCGGAAACTCGGAAATATACCAAAAAGGGAAGCGGGTATTCGGCAATGTGCTCATCGGCCTCATCATCATTCTTGCGGGTTGGATAGTTGTCGACACACTTATGAAAACATTCACGGGTAACGGGCTCACCAACAACGGTATCTGCAGCGGCCGAGCCGCATACGTGCAACCACTTTCAAATCTCACTGCGTAGCAAGAATAAAACAGAGTAGTTGACCCTCATTCTACTGAGTGGCATTGTGCCGTCAGTTGGTTTTGGATGAGAGGACACAGCTGTGCAGACAGTCACACACGCTCCAATCGGCGCACTACTCGGCGCAATCATGTTTCCGGGGCAGCCGCTCGCGCAGCTCGCGTGTCTGGTTTCCTCGGTGGGGCCCGATGTGGTGATGGCCCCGCAGTTTTTTCTCGACAAAATGAGGGGCAAACAGCCGCTCCTCGAGCAGGGCCCGTTCCTGCTCGCGATTAAGGAAATGAGTCATTCACTCATCCTTGCGATTGCGAGCGTGGCCTTGGGCCTGTGGCTTCACCAGCCGCTCATTACGGCTTTTGGCGTGGGCTGGGTGGGGCACATCGTGGTCGACATCCTGACCCACGGGGACCCGACTTTCCAAGCTCTTGGCGACCCGCACTACATTGCTCCGTTGGGCAGTTTGCGAAAAGCGGGCGTCTGGGAGTACCGAATCAAGACCGGCCAGACATGGCCGGTTAAGGATGGCGAAGCCGCCACCATTGTTCTTAGCAGTGAATTGACGCTGTATTTCTGGTTTACCTTGGGGTAGCCAGTCGTGCTGTAGGGGACCCGGTCATCTGACCGGGTCTTCGTCTTTTTTGCTGAGGGCCCCAGATGTTGATTTTTGGCGGCGTTTCGGTATAGTTCGCGGACATGTCACAGGACCAGCTCATAATGCTCAAGCACGCAGCCACCGGAGAGGTGTATTGGACGCGCAAAAACCGCAAGCTCGTGACCCGGAAAGTCGAGCTGAAGAAATACAGCGCAAAGCTCCGAAAGCACGTGATTTTCAAGGAAGCTAAGAAATAACAAAAAACGAAAGAGTCCGGGAAACCGGGCTCTTTCTAAATTGGCCTCGGACACATATACTTGGCCGGACAGCAGTAAATAAAGGGCGATTAGTTTAGTGGTAGAACAGCGGTCTCCAAAACCGCTAGTGTAGGTTCGATTCCTACATCGCCCGCAAAAGTTTGAACATAGTGAAAACGGTGGGCGATAGCATAGCGTGGGGCGCTGTGCGTGTAGGAATCGAGCGCCGGAGCGGGTCCCGCGCGAGCACGCGCGGGTGCGAGGCGGTGCCCAGCCCGAAGTGAGCGACGGCGAACTGAGAGGCTAGAGAGTTTCCTACATCGCCCGCACCCTAATGAAAGATGCGCCATGCGGGGAGTTTTTCAGTTTTCACCCTCGATATTAATCTCTCCGCTATTACCCGAGATTTCTGGAGCAACATCGAAAGTCACCATTTGTGTTGTGCTCAACAAGTTCGTGCCTTTTTCAAATTTGTTGTCCTTCACTACAACTGGACCCTCGAACCAGTCATCGAAGAAGTTTACGAACTCTTTGAACACATTGCCCTCGAGTCGAAATTCAGTCCCATTCTTATTGTGTCCACCGCTTTGAAAATCGACCACAGTCTCGAAAAGACAGTTCTTTACGAGTAGGCCAGATAAGAAATACGGGGCATACAAATCGATTTTTTTGAAATCCGAATTCAAAAAAACGACGGGCTTTGCTGCATGGAACATTGGGATCTGGAGGTCCTCCACAATACAATTCTCAATCACTATTTCTTTTTGCCACTCCCAGTTGTCTGCTTGACTAGCCGACATTTCAAAAGAGCCCCGAATGACAAGGTTTTTAAGGTGCATATCAGAAAGCACCATTTCGCGGGCCTCGGTGCCAGACACCTCTCGTTTATGTGCGTCTGCAGGCATCACTTTTATAGTACCTTAAACCGAGCGGAGGGCCGGTGACATTTCGATTCCTCGAAATAACCCCAAACCGCCCCATTTCCGGGCTTAAACCCCGCCTTCATCTTTCTTCATGAACATTTCATCCTTTCTCCGATATAGTGCTGGGGTCGGCGCCGGGAGGGCAGGGCGCCAATGTGCATCCACATTACTGAACGTAACCCAAAAAACGCATGAAAATACTCCTTATCGAAGACGAAAAGAAACTTTCCGAAGTAATCAAACGCGGCCTCGAGCTACAAGGATACACGGTCGATGTTGTAGATGACGGGGCAAAGGGGCTCACTCGAATTTCGCTGCATCGCACCGATTACGATTTGGTTGTGCTCGATCTCATGTTGCCGACCATGGACGGTCTTGAGGTTTGCAAACAAATGCGCGAAAAAGAAATACGAGTACCAGTACTCATTCTTTCTGCACGCTCAGAAACAGAAACCAAAGTGCAACTACTTTCTTCCGGGGCAGACGATTACCTCGTAAAGCCGTTTGCGTTCTCTGAGCTCAATGCGCGCATCCATGCACTCATGCGCAGACCAAACGAGGTTTTGCCACAGGTACTTACTGCGGGAAAGTTGAGTCTCGACCCGGGCACGCGCAAGGTAGCGTATGGTACACGTGACCTTCTCCTTACATTGAAAGAATTCGGACTACTGGAATATTTCATGCGACACCAGGACAAAGTCGTTAACAGAGAAGACTTACTCAGTCACTTATGGGACTTCAACTATGTTGGATTCAGTAATATCGTCGACGTTCATGTCAAAAATCTACGACGAAAACTCGATGGCGCGGGCGCTGAGGGGATACTGGAAACGATTCGTGGTGTGGGCTATCGCCTACGCACATAGATACCGCTCCGACCCCTTTTTTAGGGTGGAATCCACTATTGGGCTCTTACTCGGCGGCTACATTACAACGGTCGCAGGGCTCTTATTTCTCATGCGTAATGAGACCGTTTTTTTGATTTCAGTTGGGGTAATCCTCGTGAGCACAATTTTTGGATACTTGATTATGAGTGTCGCACTTGGCCATGCAGAACAAACGCTCCGTTCACAAAAGGAGTTCATATCTAATCTTGCGCATGAGCTGCGTACGCCGCTTTCAATCATTAAAACCACAATGGAAGTAGCGCTCATGTCTTCGGATATATCTCCTGCTGAGGCTGCAATGATGCGAAGCATCGACGTCGAATTAGAACGCACTTCCGACATCATAAATAACCGCCTCTCGCTCTCATCGATATTTCGCTTAGAAGCAGCCAAGTTTAGCAACGTCGATTTAGGCGATGTGGTTCGAGCAGCGCTCGGCACACTCCGAGCACTCAAAGAAAAACGCTCCACCAAGGTGGATTTGCATATCACCAAGAACAGCTTGGTGTGGGGTAATTCGGGAGCACTTGAACAGATTGTGATGAATATCGTAAAGAACGCGATGACTCACTCACCAAAAGACGGCCTCGTTGTCATCAAGGTTGTACCCGTGCATCCGGGCTATGTGGAGCTCTCTGTGCGCGATTCCGGTACTGGTATTTCACGCGAGCATTTGTCACGTATTTTTGAGCCCTATTATCGCGGTGATAGTTCGCGTAAACGAGTCTCTGGCACAACCGGCCTGGGCCTCACGATAGTTTCCGAGCTGGTAAAGGAGCACAAGGGGAAAATCGCGGTCCAGAGCGCTGTGCCACGAGGCACCGTTTTTACGGTACTGCTGCCTGTGGGACACGCCAAGGCGCTCAGCACGCTCTCCGAGAATCATTTTCGCGACAAGGGAAGCGAGGTAGAAATCGATTACTCCGTGTCCTCGTGATACCGGTCTCAGTCCACGTTTACAGGCCGATAGCATTGGAAAATATTGTGTACACGACGGTACGTTTGTCATACGTGCGCAGGCCTGATACCCATGTTCCTGCACAGGTAATAAGGTTTAAGCGAGCTGCGTCCGCTCGAGTGAAAATCAAGTCAAGCGGCACGTCCGCGTAGGGATACGTTTGCACGTCTACGACTATAAAGCGCAATTGCGCACCGCTCTCGGTTACGACGATTACCTCGTCCCCCGCGCGAACCTCGTGCAGGCGCTTAAATACGCCACTGAGCGCAAGTGCGTTGTCCACGTGGCCATCTATGACGGCGCTCCCTTTTTCACCAGGTGCGGGACCATACGCGTACCATGCAACATCACGAAAGTTATCGGGTATTCCCATTTCTCCTTTTTTGTTAATGCCCACTTGCTGTACCCGTGCATCGATGTCGAGCGAGGGAATTTTGAGTCGCGTGGGCAGGCCTGCACCAGTGCTGCTGGTGGAGGCAGTACCAATAGCTCCCGTATCGCTGTCCGGGAGTCGTAGTGCCAACGCGTGCATTGCGGCAGTGATTAAAAAAGCTGCGGTAACCGCACCGATACACGCAACAACAACTCTCAGATTCAGCATACTCATATCCTGATTCGGCGGGCGCTTGCATGCCCGCCAACTGTTCTTATGCCGTAATCTTTACGTGATAGAGGTCGTGGGGGACGCGCTTGAATCTGCGCAGTATGCTCTCTGCGGTTCCAGGATGCGCCCGCTTCATGTGGTTCCACATAACAATTTTGTTCATGAGCTCCCTATTAGAGGTGGTTTTGTGCTCATAGCCGCATTGGGGACACGTGATGAGAATGTTCATATGCCTGATGTATATAAATGGTGTCTTTGCTAGTAATCGGACACGTGGGCAGTATGGCAAAAGCCCTCTGTTTTTTTTATGAAGAGAGTCTCGGCAACGTGCTAGGATTTATTTATGGAAGAGCGGACAGAAACGCAGGAGCAGTTTTCGATAGTAAAGCGCGCAAAGAGTTTTACATATGCAGGGCGGGGGCTATGGATTTTTCTCAAAACTACCCATAACGCATGGGTGCACATTTCGGCACTTGCAGTTGCAATCTTGATGGGAATCTATTTCGACATCGCCTACATAGACTGGATGCTCCTCACATTTGCCGGCGGCTTTGTTCTTACCGCTGAAGCGTTCAACACTGCCATTGAAATTGATATCAACCTCACCTCGCCGGAATTTCACCCATACGCACGCGACACAAAAGACGTCGCCGCCGGTGCAGTCCTGCTTTCTGCAATTACTGCCGCAATCATCGGTATTGGAATATTTGGTCACTACATCATCGACCTCTTGTAATTGCGTATGGAACTCCAGGTCGGCGTTAAAGTACTTCTGAAGAATCCCGATGGAAAGTATTTACTGATAAAACGCTCGCCAATCGAATACCCAGAGTCGTTCAAATGGGATATACCGGGCGGTCGCATCAACACGGGCTCATCGTTATCCGAAAACCTGGCACGAGAGGTATTTGAAGAAACAGCACTCACAATGACTTCCGAGCCCCGGGTTATCGCGGCACAGGATATTTTTGTTCAAAAACAGAATCGCCATGTGGTGCGGGTCACATATGTAGGAACCGCGGAAGGTACTCCGCATTTGAGCGAAGAGCACATCGAGTACAAGTGGGTAACGCTTGCGGAACTAAAGTCACTTTCCGTTGATGAATTGGATCGATACGTAAAAGCGCTGCTAGAAGCAGGTGTTATTCCTTCTGCCATCGACTGACAAGGGCTACGATTTTCTGCACGTCTTTCGGGTCAAACCAAGCGATGTCTTGGTTGCGGTTCCAGTAGCCAGTTTGTTTGCGTGCGTAGCGACGAATCTCCCCATACAAAATTTCAACGAGCTCCACTTGAGTAATTTTCTTCTCAAGTAGGTCGGCCAGAGAGCGGTATTCAAGCCCAAGCTCGCGCATGCGTTTGTAGGAGAGGCCAGATTTCTTCAGTCGTCGTGCCTCGGCAACCATCCCGTCTTTTATGCGCGACAGGAGTCGAGTGCGAATCTTCTTTTCCAGCAACGTCGCACTCGGCGAAATCCCAATCCATAGAACAGTACCAAGGTCGAACCTCGCTACATTTTTACTTTTCGAGCTCTTGGGGGCAGTTGCTACTTCGAGTGCGCGGATAAGTCGCACTGGATTGTTGCGTTCGCTCTGTGTGTCCATGGCCCGCGCCCGCTTCGGGTCCTTTTTCTTAAGCATGGCAAATAACTGCGGAGCGGTTTTCTTTGCGAGCGAGTCTCTGAGTTTTTTGTTCGGGGGCACGTTTGGTAAGTCGATGCGGCCAAGCAGGGAATCCACATAGAAACCAGTACCGCCTACCACTATCGGCAGTTTGCCGCGTGCCGCAACTTCTTTGATGGACGAGCGTGCGTGGCGCACATAATCTCCCGCAGAAAAATTCTTTTTGGGAGACGATACATCGAGCAGGTGATGCGGAACTCCTCTCATTTCCTTTTTTGTGATTTTACCCGTTCCGATGTCGAGGCCCTTGTACACCTGGCGTGAATCAGCGGAAATTACCTCTCCGTTGAATTTCTTTGCCAAGCGCACGGCAAGGGCGCTTTTACCTGAAGCGGTGGGCCCCACGATAACCAGTACATGATTCATTGCGGCACAGTACAATACTTTGTATGGATAATCACGTAGACCATCCCGGACGGCGCTCAGTGTTCTACGACGATTCGTGCGATCTTTGCGAGAGCACAGTAAAGAAATTGCGTACAGATATCGACTTAGATGCGGTGGGTGCGTCAGAAACCCTGCCGGAGGGAATGAGTAAGGAAGCGCTCATGTACCAAATGCACGCGATGGACGAAAACGGCGTGATGTATCGGGGAATCGATGCGGTGATTGTGATACTGCGGTGGCACCCGCTCGGGAGGTATGTGGCTCCCATTTCGGCCCTACCGGGCATTAAGCACCTTGGTGCCCTGGTGTATCGTATTATCGCCTCGAACCGCCACCGTTGGTTTGGGAAGCGTTCTTAATTTGTGCCGGAGGAGGGACTCGGCCAAGCGCTCGAAAAGTTCTCGTCAGAACTTTTCTCCGCTCGGCCCTGCTCGGACATCCCCGCGTACTCGCGGGGCCCCAGTCCTCACTTTCTCGTTCCACCCCGCTCTACAAAATACAAAAGACGGGACAATGTCCCGTCTTTTGTATTTTTGTGCCGGAGGAGGGACTCGAACCCTCATGCCTTTCGACAAACGATTTTGAGTCGTTCGCGTATACCAATTCCGCCACTCCGGCATCGTTCCCAAAAGCGAGTTCTAGGACGATGCGGTGAAGTCTACGGCTTTTTTCCCCCGAAAACAAATAATGGTGCATGTTACAATCGCGTCATATGGCAGGAGGAATGATGGATTCAATATATTGGGTTGAGGTAGATAGGATTTCTCCGAACCCCTACCAGCCCCGAAAAACCTTCGACGAGGCAGCTCTCGCGTCGCTTGCTGAGTCTATTCGTCAGTACGGCATTCTTCAGCCGCTCACCGTCACTCGCAAAGAAACCGAGCGACCGGGTGAGGGGATTTCTGTCGCATATGAATTGATTGCGGGGGAGCGGCGTCTGCGTGCCTCCAAGCTCGCAGGGCTCTCGATGGTGCCGGTTGTCATTCGCACCGCCGAAGATAGCGACCAGATGAAACTCGAGCTCGCTATCATCGAGAACTTGCAGCGTGAAGACATTAATTCGCTCGACCGCGCAAAAGCATTCAAGCAACTCGTCGACCAATTCGGACTCCAGCACAAGGAAATCGGTGCCCGTGTCGGAAAAAGCCGCGAGTACGTTTCAAACACGTTGCGCATTCTTGCGCTTCCGGAAGGGATGCAGACCGCGCTCGAACAAGGTGAGATTAGCGAGGGACACACTCGTCCGCTTTTGATGCTCGCCGACAGAATCGAGGAACAGATGACACTCTTCAAGGAGATTATTGCGCGCCGACTGACCGTGCGCGACGCAGAAGCACTCGCGCGCCGTGTAGCGATTGAGCGTGTGCGCCACAAGGCGCTCGTGTCACCGGACTTGATGTCGCTCGAAAAGCAGCTCTCCGAGCGGCTTGGCACGCGCGTGCGCATCGAAAAGAAAGACACAGGTGGCAAACTCCACATCGACTTTTTCTCACCGGAGGATTTGACGAATCTTTGCATCGCACTTACCACACAGTCCGCTGCGCAAACCATTGCTACGCTCGCGCCGCAAAACGTGCAGGCAGTCGTCGCAGAAACAGTTGCGGCACCGGAGGCGGCACCAGCAGTCCCAGTGGAAGCAGAAACAATGCCGGAGCCACAACCGGAGCCCACGCCCGAAGAAACGAAGGAGACCGAAGACTTGTACTCGGTAAAAAATTTCAGTCTCTAGTCTCGTTTGTCTGTCAGTTTGCCTTACGCTGCTCCTGCGCGAGTGCGGCTCGAATGTGCTTTTTCGCCATGTTGGTCTTTGCGATGTCGTGCCATTTGCGCGACGGCTTGCTCGATGCCTTGGTGATGATTTCCACCATGTCTCCATTTCGCAGCGATGTATCAAGCGAAACCATTTTTCCGTTTACGCGCGCACCCGACATTTTGTTGCCCAGGTCTGAATGCACAGCATAGGCAAAGTCGATAGGTGTGGCAGATATCGGCAGGTCAATAACGTCGCCCTTCGGTGTAAACACGAATACTCGATG
This sequence comes from uncultured Candidatus Saccharibacteria bacterium, assembly GCA_964471165.1. GTDB lineage: Bacteria > Patescibacteriota > Minisyncoccia > Phycocordibacterales > UBA2100 > UBA10103. Next base: position 95,934 of record CAYYEX010000001.1, on the reverse strand, counting down.
GCTGAAGAAGTCAGATTTGAGGGTATCGAGGTATTCGTCGGTTGCTTCGCCTGGGTGTTGCACGTGTGCGAGTTCCTGCACCCACTCCGGCACCTCAGCAAACAAATCTTCTTCGATGCCAACAGTCGTCTCAGTTTTTTTACTGCCAAACCCAGGGAAAAACTGTCGAATCCACTCAAGGCTTCCGCGCTTATTTGCGCCAACCTGAACGTCTTTGTACGTAAGATGAGACGCGATTCCGTAGAGGGCTTCGCGATGTTGCGCTTCTGTGCGCAATTGCATTTCAAGTGCGCCGCCGTCGCCGGTGTACACAGTGGTGTGGATTGACTGATAGCCGTTTGGCTTTGGGAATGCGATGTAGTCCTTAATTTTCCCTGGAACGGGGCGCCAGTGACCGTGGATAATACCGAGCGCGGTATAGCAATCGGCAACCGTCGGGAAAATGACGCGCAGCGCCAAAATGTCGTAGATTTTCGTAATGTCCCAATCTTTGCGCTCGAGTTTTCGGTACAGGCTGTAAATCCCTTTGATACGAGCCTCGGTGCGAAAGTTGCGGATTCCCGCGTCTGCGAGTTCGCGCTTCATATCGTGCTCCGTTTTTTCGAGACGACGTTCGTTTTCGTGTTTGCGCTCCTTCAAAAGTTCACGGGTTTTCTCTGCCTCCTTCGGGTGAGCCCACGGGAATGCAGCGTCTTCGAGTTCCTGCTTCGCCACCGACATACCGAGTCGGTCGGCAATAGGTGCATAAATTTCCAGCGTTTCGAGTGCGATGCGCGTGCGCTTCTCGATTTTTGGCACGTGCTCAAGTGTGCGCGCATTGTGCAAACGATCCATTAACTTAATGATAAGTACGCGAATATCCTTTGCGGTTGCAGCAAATAGTTTACGAAGTGATTCCGTGTGGCGCTCCATCCCGCGGTAGCGCAGGGTGCCGAGTTTGGTTACACCTTCTACAAGCGTGAGAACATCGGGGCCGAATTGCTCGGTAATTGTTTGAGGCTTCACCCCGGCGTCTTCAATTGTGTCGTGTAGGAGGCCCGCCGCAATGGTGTGTGCGTCCATGCCCACCTGCGCAAGGTAGTAACCAACTTCGGCCGGATGCACAAAATATGGGTCTCCCGAATACCGCTTTTGTGGTTGGTGAGCCACTTGTGCAAAGTCGTATGCGCGAGAAACGAGAGACACGTCGTCGGGGAGTTTTGACGACATCTCCGAAAGAATGTCTTTTACAGGTCGGGGAGTGGCGGCAGTCATATATTGATACTACTCTGTACAAGGACTCGGTCAAATCTCGTGAACGGGAGAGCGACATGGTGTGCGGACTCAACTGCGGCGGTTGTGCAATCGGAACCGATGAAAGCGATGCGGCATTCGAGTTGGCGCTTGATATGCCTGTACCCGCCGAATGTCCGCAGGTACAGATTGCTGGCGGCGTCGAAATATTCATGGCATCCAGCGTGCCCCTGAAAAACACGACGAAGTGCGCATGTGGCAAAGCGCTCGACGAAGATGGACGCTGCTCTGCATGCTCGCAAGAAGCGTGGCGGCAAGACGACATCGCAGCAAAGCGCGAGCAGCCAATCATCGATGATACGGTCGTTCATGGGCCCGAATACTGACCTGTTCCGGGTTGAACGAAAAAGCGGCGCACTCTGCGCCGCTTCAGTTATTTCTTCTTTGAAGTTTTCTTGGCTGCTCCTGGTGTGCCCTCAAGTTTGTGTGGATTGTGCATTGCACAGGTCTTTTGGCTGCAGCGCTCGGGGATGGTCTTAGTCCCTTCCATCATGAGTGAGCCGCATAATTTGCAGATTGCGCCGGTGGGGCGAGCCTTTATTGCGTTTTTGCACTTCGGGTAGTTCGCGCAGGCAAAGAATATTCCGAACCGTCCGCGGCGCTCCACCATTTCTCCGGTGCCGCAGGTTGGGCACGTAACGCCGGTTTTCATTTTTGCCTCCTGTTCCGGATCTTGTTTTACAAACTTACATTTGGGGAAGTTGGAGCAGGCGATAAACGGCCCGAATCGGCCCTCACGCAGGATGAGTTTGCCGTCTTTTGATTCTCCGCAGTCGGGGCAGGCTTCGCCGATTTCTTTTGGCGGTGGAATTATTGTGCCGTCGTCGCGGCGAGCTCCCAAACACACGGGGAACTTTTTACAGCTCATGAATCGTCCGCTCTTGGAGAGCTTGTATTCCATAGGGTCGTTACAAATTGGGCAGGGGAACTCTTCCGGTGCGTCACCCATGCCGGTGATTTTTGGAATCTTTTCCTTACCCTTCACCGCTTTCTTAAACGGAGTGTAAAAATCTTTGAGCGTTTTTTCGTATTTGCGCGTACCTTCTGAGATTTCGTCAAGTTCGTTTTCCATCTCAGCGGTAAATGTGTCCGAAATGTATTCACCGAAGTTGGTTTCGATAAATGTAGATACTACGTCGCCTGTTGCGGTAGGGAGCATGGTACGGCCCTGCTTTTCCACGTAGCCGCGTGTTTCAAGGGTGCGGATAATAGATGCATAAGTAGATGGGCGCCCGATGCCGCGGCTTTCGAGCTCTTTCACGAGTCCCGCTTCAGAGTAGCGACCCGGTGGCTGCGTTTCTTTTCCTTCGGTATGTGCTTCCACGAGCGTGAGTGGGTCGTTCGCAGCAACTTTTGGTAGCTCCACATCTTCACCGCGAGCATCGGGGTCCGCGGCAAGCCAGCCATCGAACGTAACGCGCGAGCCGTTGGCAGCAAAATCAGGGATTGTTGCTCCGGTCACATTCGCGATGATTTTCGTGCGAAGCGTCTTAGCGTCTGCCATCTGGCTCGACAGTGCTCGAGCGCGAATGAGTGCATAGAGTTTTTTCTGCTCCTCGTTGTTGCCACAATTCGCTTTCTGAGGATTTGTGGGGCGAACGGCTTCGTGCGCTTCTTGTGCACTTTTTGACTTAGTTTTATAGGTGCGTGCCTCCACATAATTTGCTCCGAACTCGTTTGTGGCTACTGCCACGAGCGCCGCTTGCGCTTCAACAGCCAAGTTCGGACTGTCGGTACGCATGTAGGTAATGTGACCTGCTTCGTACAATTTTTGTGCAACACCCATGGTGCGCGATGGAGAAAAGCCGAGGCGCGTCGAGGCTGCCTGTTGCAAGGTAGATGTAGTAAATGGCGCGCGCGGGGAGCGCTTTGCTTCGCTCTCGTCCACAGAAATAACCTGCCACTCTTTGTTGGTAGCGGCGTCATGGATTCTCTTTGCCTCCTCTTCGGATTTTGGTTCCTCAGTGCAGATGACAGTGAATTGTTCTTTTTTCTTTGTTTTAACATCAGCGCTGACTACCCAGTACTTTTCGGGGACGAACGCGCGGATTTCTCGCTCGCGCTCCATGATGATGCGAAGCGCAGGGGACTGCACGCGTCCGGCAGAAAGCCCGTAGCGCACCTTTTTCCAGATAAGTCCTGAAAGGTCGTATCCGAAGAGGCGGTCCAGTACACGGCGTGCCTCCTGGGCGCGCACCAGCTGCTCGTCGATTTTCCGTGGGTGGGCCATGGCATCGTTGACGGCTTTTTCGGTGATTTCGTGGAATACGATTCGCTTCGGCTTTTTGAGGCCAATCGTTTGCGCCAAATGCCAGGCAATCGCTTCGCCTTCTCGGTCGGGGTCTGTTGCAAGAATCACTTCGGTCGAGCGTTCCGCTATCTCGTGTAGCTCGTCAATGACCTTTTGTTTTTCCTTTACGATTTGATAGCGCGGTACAAAACCACCCTCGATATCGACGGCGTCTTTATTACTTTTCGGGAGGTCCCGTATGTGGCCCACCGAAGCGCGGACCGTGTATCCCTTTCCCAGATACTTTTCGATCGTTTTCGCTTTCGCAGGTGACTCTACGATTACTAACTTCATGATTGACTCAATGCGTATGAATGCACACCTCGCACTCGCCGGAGCGCATTGATATATCAATACACTAACACGGTCAAGTTTCCCTCTTAAAATTTTTAAGCGTTTGTCATGGCGATGGATGCTTTATTTTCCTTGTTGTGACGGAGTATTATCCGTATTTATGATTGAACGGCGGGTAGTCATCCGTGCTTTCGCTCCTTCTTTTTTTGGTCGGTCCTCCAAAAAAGTCTGTCCGGCCATATTCCGGTCCTACGTCCGCGCAAGAAAGTTGGATGAGAAAAGCTACCGCGCGCGTACAATGCCCATTTCTTCCACAATGAGACCCTTGATTTCCATTGCAGAAAGCAGCACGTTGGCTTCCGAGATATCAAGTTCGAGGGATTCAAGAAGTTCGTCGCGAGAGACTGGTGAGGCAATAATATCGAGCACGCGTCGCTCACTATCCGACAAATCAGTTCGCTCGCTCGCAAAGTTTTCCCCGATGCGTTTTTCAAGACCCAATGCAACCAGGATGTCGTCTGCACTCGTTATAGCTGTTGCTCCCAATCGCAGAAACTGATGTGTGCCGCGACTATTGTCGTTAAAAATTGAACCCGGCACAACGAGGAGGTCGCGGTTGTACTCCACTGCGAGCCGGGCGGTAATGAGTGTGCCAGATTTCTCTTTTGCCTCGATAAGCAAGGTTGCATGCGACATGCCGGCCATAATGCGGTTGCGCTGTGGAAATGTGTAGTCGGTTCCCGGCTGTGTTGGCTCGAACTCGTTTAATAGTGCGCCACCGCTATTGAGTACATCACGGGCAAGCTGCACATTTGCCCGTGGAGAAATGGTTCCCCAGTCGAGTCCCGAGCCGGGAACGGCAACACACGTGAGTCCCGCTCGCAGTGCTGCCTTGTGGGCCTCGGCGTCCACTCCATAAGCTAGACCAGAAACAACCACAATCGGGTAGCCGCGAAGCCCCTCTATTAAATGTGTGATTACAGCCCTGCCGTAGGGGGACACGGCGCGTGAACCCACCACCGCGAGCCACTTCTTATCATCACCGGGCAGTTCGCCGCGGACGTATAGTTTTTTAGGTCGGTCGGGAATCTGCTGCAAAAGCGCAGGAAATTCGTTGGGGCTGAGCTGTTTGAGCGCGCTCTCCATGGTGCTATCATTGCACAGTTATTAGGGAATGGGGTATAGGGAATAGTAAAAACCACGGGGAGCAGATGTTTTTTGTACTTACTAAAACCTATAACCTATAACCTAAAACCTGAACAATGTTGGACATAAAATTCATACGAGAAAACAAGGATATCGTCATCGCGGGTGCAAAAAAGAAGCACGTTGATGTAGATATTGAGGCACTCCTCAAGCTCGACGACCGGCGCCGCGAACTCCAGGCTTCGTTTGATGCGAATAGGGCTCAACAAAATGCGGCATCCGACGGCATTAGCAAGGCGTCACCCGAGGAGCGGGTAACTCTTATTGCAGGGATGCAGTCGGTGAAAGAGGCGCTCAAAAAAGACGAGGAAGCGCTAGCCGAGGTAATGAAAGAGTGGCTTGCCCTCATGGTGCGGGTTCCCAATGTGCCCGACATGTCGGTGCCGGACGGCGATAGCGATGCCGACAATCTGGAAATTCGGAAATGGTCGCCGGCAGGTGGCGATGGTGGTGAGCCGCGGGCGCTCCCGTTTACGCCGAAGTCGGCAGTGGACCTCATGCTTGCGCACGATATGGCAGATTTTGAACGTGGAGCTAAGGTTGCTGGATTTCGTGGCTACTTTCTAAAAAACGATGGTGCGCGATTAGAGTGGGCGCTCAAGCGCCTCGTAGAAGACCGATTTATGAATCGCGAAGGATTCACGCCGATGATAGTGCCGTCAATGGTTCGCCGAGAACCGTTTGTGGGAACTGGGTACCTGCCACAAAGCGAAGAAGATTTGTATAAAACACAGGATGGCGATTACTTGGCAGGAACTGCCGAGGTGGCGGCAATGGGTTACTACATGGACGAGATGCTCGAGAAGTCGCAACTCCCGATTAAGTTCTTTGCGTTTTCACCGTGCTTCCGTCGCGAAGCCGGCAGTCATGGCAAGGATACGAAAGGAGTATTCCGGGTCCACGAATTTATGAAATACGAACAGGTGGTCTTGTGCGAAGCATCTCACGAGGAATCGGTGCGAATACACGAGGAAATCACCAAGAATGCGGAAGACATTTTGCAGGAACTTAAACTTCCGTATCATGTGGTAGTTAACTGCGGCGGCGACTTAGGATTAGGCCAGGTAAAAAAATACGACATCGAGGCGTGGATGCCGAGCGAGAACACGTATCGAGAAACGCACTCATCGTCGTATTTCCACGACTTTCAAACGCGCCGCCTCAACATTCGCTATCGCGACGAGCAGGGAACGCTGCGATACGTACATTCCCTCAATAATACGGCGCTTGCGTTCCCGCGCATCATTACGCAAATCGTTGAGAACTATCAACGCGCTGACGGCACAATAGAGATACCTGAGGTTTTGCGCTCATACATCGGCAAAGACTCCATTGGCGCGTAAACTACAGGAACACCATGGTTCCGAAAATTGTAGACCTTCGTCCGTCGCTCACACATTCTTCCCGCGCACCACAACAAAAGTTGGCGTCTCTCGGAAAGCGACCTGCACCTAAAAAACCAATACCGTTAAAGAAGCGTCGGCGACGCATTCGTATCCTCTTTGGCGTAGTCGGTTTTATTTTGTTGGCGGCATTGTTATACGGCATACACTGGGTATCGTATCGACCGAACCTGCGAATTAAAGAAATTTCGGTGCGTGGTGCGATGTTGCAAGACCCGGGTGAAATCGTTGCGTTCACTCGCACGCAACTCCTGCAATCATCAAATCAGTTTATTGCGCGGGACAACATTTTATCGTACCCGCGCGAAGAGTTGCGTGCGGGAATCGCGCGCACATTTCCACGACTCAAATCCGTGCGCGTTTCGCGCGGTAGTTTATTTGGCACAACCCTTATCGTGAATGTTGACGAACGCGCAGCGTACGCTACGTGGTGCAGCGAGTCGGTGCCGAACGATTGCTATGTATTCGACGAAGGGGGACTCGTGTACGCGGGGGTGGAACGCTCCGGCAAGCCAGAAATGCCGTATACGTTTTTTGGGGGAATCAACACAGCTCCGATAATCGGCTCTGTCTTTCTTGCAGAAAAGCTTGCAGGGCAGCGTGAACTCCTGCAGCGCATGCGCGAAGCACGTTTTATACCCGTAGCGGTACATGTGCTCGACGAACAGGATTTCACGGTCGCACTTACGAATGGTTTTACGATTAAAGCATCGTTCGGTCAGGACATCGACACCATCATCCACAATCTCGAACTCGTATCGGTGGCACCAGCGCTGCGCGGCAAAGAGGCTGAGCTTGAATACATCGACCTGCGATTTGGCAACCGCGTGTACTACAAATTTAAAAATGTGGAGAGTCCCGAAGAGGCTGCTCAATAAATAAACTGGGGCGGTCGCTTTCGCGCCGCCCCGTGTGTTCCCGCTCTTCCAGGTGACTAATTATCCTGGATGCGACGTGCAATCAGCAGCTTCACCAGCTTGCCAATCATCGCTGGGTCTCCGTGCTCAGCTATCGAGAGGCAAAGGGCCTTCGCCTCATCAGGAGACAGCTTCTTGAGCTTTGATCGAACCAGAAGTCCAATCGACCTTTCAGGCATCTGTCCTGCTTCGGACAGTGTCTGAATGACCACTTCCTCGAGCTCGCCCCTTCCCAGTAGGGTTTTCGGGTCGCAAAGAATCGAGTTAACGTCGGTTTCATCCTTGGGCATATGCCGCACTTTCGTTCTTCTGTTGTTTCCCCGTGATCTTATGAGCGGAGGTACACTACTAACCGCACCAGTTCCTCCGGCTGCGATTATGCAACGAAAGTGGCATTTATGCAAAGTTCGGCAAGCGACTATCTGATATGGTGTTCCAAATGAGTTTTTGGAATGAATTGCCGAAGCCGTTTTTTGTAATGGCTCCGTTAGATGATGTAACAGATGCCGCGTTCCGACAGATGTTCGCGGTTCACGGTAAGCCACATGTAACCTATACGGAATTCACCTCTGCCGACGGACTGGTTCTTGCCCCGGAACCGGGTAAAACAAAATTGCTGAAGAAATTTTTATATTCCGAAAATGAACGACCGATTGTCGCACAGCTCTTTTCGGCGGTGCCTGAACGCATGGAACAAGCCGCACGACTCGCCGCCGAAATGGGCTTCGATGGCATCGACATCAATATGGGGTGTCCGGACAAGGCCGTTGAAAAGCAGGGATGCGGCTCCGCTCTCATAAACAATTCGGAGCTCGCTCGCGAGCTTATGCGCGCCGTGCGTCGCGGGGCGCCGAGACTACCGCTCTCTGTGAAGACACGCATCGGATACAACACCGACGAACTTGAACGATGGGTCACTCAGCTGCTTGAAGAAGATCCGACCACACTCATTCTCCACTTGAGAACGCGCAAAGAAATGTCGGATGTGCCGGCGCACTGGGAGCGCATGAAAGATGCAGTTGCGCTTCGCGATTCACTCGGCTCAAAAACATTGCTTGTGGGAAATGGCGATGTAAAAGATATCGCCGATGCGCGGGCGAAGGCGGCCGAGAGCGGATGCGACGGCGTCATGCTCGGCCGTGCCATGTTTGGAAACCCGTGGCTTTTCTCTGAACACGCGGTGACGCCGAGCGAGCGAATCAATGCTCTCGCCGAGCATCTGCGCTTGTTCGACGAACTACTCGGCACGACCACGCACTACGCGGTTATGAAAAAACACTTCAAGGCGTATATACACGGATGGGACAATGCGAAGGATTTGCGTGTTGAACTCATGGAAACGAACACGGTTCCGGAAGCGCTCGCAATACTTGCGGCGCACGTATAGTTGATGATGTTGCAAAAAAGCGCCCATCGACATATTGTTGCGGCGGTATCGATGAGCGGGGGATGATATGAATAAGAGGAAGCCGCAGCGCGAATGGGTGTACAAACCCTACAGCGGGAAGAAAAAGCCGCACATCAAGAATGGCAAACGGGTGCCGAATGTGGTCACGGAAACCGCGCCGCCTGAGGTGAAGGCAGACCCTCCACTGCTCGCTCGGTCCATGGGCGATTTGGGCAAGGCGGAGCCCAATTTCGAACAGAGAGCACTGGATGCCGGTGATGAAGTGCTGGGTCCGTTGCTCGGAAAACGTACGGACATGGACAAGGCCGCTGATGTGGCCGCGTAACCCCTCTGAGGGATATGGAAAATGAGACCGGCGGAGAATACTCCGTCGGTCGATGTGCTTTTATAGACATTTGATAACGGCGTGATACCAATATGTTCGGAAGGAGACCCCTCGAATGGTGAGATCAGTACGATATTTCGACACGCCTGATGAAATTCGGGCGCAGGTCAAAGCTGCGATCAAGGCGCTGAAAAGTTCGCAGACCATCAATATTCAGAACGTTGCGAACCGAGCGGCAATGCGTCTGCACGGTAGTGCGAGTGTCGTAAAGAAGTATCTCGAAGACCTCGAGCAGCACCAGCGTATTGAGCTGGGTTTTCCAGACCCGAATGAACGACCGGCTAAGAGCGACGTAACGCTGCGGCCTAGTCGAGGCATCGCCATGCGTTCGATGACACCTGGCCGTCGACGATGAAAGAGACGACCCACCGGCGCGCGAATGCGCCGGTTTCGTTTTGTGGGTATACCCCATGAGATAACGAAGGCTGCGTCAGGCAGAATTATAGAATTCTTTATCTCACGGGGTATACTGCCGCCATGTCAAAGGAGGCAAAACACCAAACGCTCTACCGCCAATACCGGCCCTCTGTTTTTGATGAGGTGCGCGGGCAAGAGCAGGTAACAGGAGTTCTCGAAAAGGCCATCAAGAACAAGAAAATTGGACACGCGTATTTGTTCTGCGGAACACGCGGAACAGGCAAAACTTCGGTGGCGCGTATCCTTGCGCGCGAGCTCGGTGTATCGGAAAAGGATTTGTATGAAATGGATGCAGCATCGAATCGCGGCATCGACGACATCCGCGAACTACGCGAAGGTGTCTATGCACTCCCGTTTGAATCACCGTACAAGTTCTACATCATCGACGAAGCGCATATGCTCACTAAAGAAGCGTGGAACGCATTTTTAAAAACATTAGAGGAGCCACCAGCGCACGCCATTTTTGTGCTTGCTACCACTGAGCGTGACCGCGTGCCGGAGACTATTCAATCTCGGTGCGAGATTTACACGTTCAAACAACCATCGCGAGAAATGCTTGCACAAACGGTGAGCGACGTTGCTGTAAAAGAGGGCTTTACGCTCGACAAAGCAGGGGCTGAATTGGTTGCATTGCTTGCCGAGGGTTCGTTTCGTGATGCGCTCTCGATTTTGCAAAAGGTGCTCGCCGTTTCCGCCGGCAAGAAAATTGATATCTCTGATGTAGAGGCAGTATCCGGAGCTCCACGCGGTGAGCTTGTACGCTCGTTGCTGGTAGCGATAGGAAAAAAAGATGCCCCAGCGGCGCTTACAGCGATGCAGCAGGCTGTGAAAGACAACATGGATGCACGAACGCTTGCAAAACTTTTGATTCACCGACTGCGCGTTGTGCTTCTGATGCGCTATGCACCAAATCTTGCCGGTGAGTTATCACAAGAGCTTACCGAGGCGGACCGTGGTGTCGCGAGCAGTCTTTCAAAAGAGCCGGGCATTAATTCAGATACATTGCGTTTGATGTTGGATGCATACGGAAAAATGGCGTACGCGGCAGTACCACATCTGCCGCTCGAGCTTGCAATCATAGATATCTGCTCGGCCTCGGGCGTTACGTCGTCGTAACTCCACAAAACTCATCTTTTTTGGAGGGAGGCCGATGGTATGCTACTAATGTCCGACACCAGCGGTGCACGGCGGCATGGAATTTTCACAACAAGGCAAAATAGGTTTTACGGCTCTCGTAGGCCTGGTGATTGTTATGCCGATTCTCTATTTTACGTCTGACCGTCCGCAGGAGATTATTGCTGCTTCAACAGAAGAGGCTAGTGAACAAGTTGCGGCCGCGGGCTCTGACGAATCATTTGCCAGAGAACCCGCACCGATACTGCCGCCGCAACCACTCGACTACATCGAAGTGCTTGATAGCTGCGCCCCTCATTATGAAGGCGCCTGTGTGAATGTGCGCACGGGCCCCGGAGTGGAGTACCCAGCCGTGGCAACGTTGCGCACGGGCGTGGTGCTTCGTGTACAGAAAGTAATTCACGGTGATGACCGCGATTGGTACAAAATTACATTCGATGAATGGGTGCGTTATCCAGAACGAGTGTCGCATGAATGGTATGTGGCGGCAGATGTGGTGCAGCTGTTTAGCCATTTGCCAGCAGAAAAACTAGCGGACGACGCAAAGCCAGTTACAGCAAAACGAATACTGGTAGACCGTTCCGAGCAAAAGCTCTTCGCCTATGACGGCGAGACGTTGTTTATGGAACAAACTATTTCGACCGGACTTGATGATACGCCGACACCGCGCGGACAGTTTCTGATTTTTAGCAAGACACCAACACGCTACATGCAGGGGCCGGTGCCGGGCATTAGCGACCAGGAGTTTGATTTACCCGGTGTACCGTGGACGATGTATTTCACAAACGAAGGTGGAGCGATTCACGGGGCATATTGGCACGACAGCTTTGGTCAGCAGTGGTCGCACGGTTGCGTGAACTTGCCCCCACCAAAAGCAAAAGAGTTGTACGAATGGGCCGACCTAGGCACACCGGTAACGGTGCGGGACTAAAAATACTCCCAAAGATTGCTATTCTTATCGAATGCCTCAATCGGGTGTTACTTCAACGCGCAGTTTAGTCATTGCGATTGTTGTGATGCTGCTGCTTTTTAGCGCGGTTGGATTTCTTGATCGCGTAGCCAACGAAGACAGCAACGCGTTTCGCATTTCTCGTTCAGGCGGCAAAGTGACGATTATCGAGAATAATCCGCAAGCCGTGAGTGCGGTGCAAAATGCGATGATGCCGCTGCGACAGACCAGCGAGGGCGTGATTACGTACGTCGAAGCAATCGACACCTGCAACTGGGCATTCGTGGGTGAGTGTATCAATGTGCGTTCCGGTCCCGGAACTGATTACCCCGCGGTCATGAAACTGCGCAAAGGCGTGGTACTGCGAGTCGACAAAGTCGTACGAAATAATTATCGCGATTGGTACAAAATCACCTTCGATGAATTCGTTCGCTATCCGGAGCGACTTGGTGCCGAGCTTTATGTCGCGCGCGATGCTGTGCAAAGCTTTGAAATGCCAGCACCGCATGATTTCAGAGAGAGCGAGAGGCGTGACGATAATAAACGGATTATCATTGATCTTTCCGAGCAGGCACTCTATGCGTACGACGGCGACAAGCTGTTCATGCTGGCAGACGTCTCAACGGGTCTCGACGGTATCCCGACTCCGCTTGGTGCATATGAAATATTCAGAAAGACGCCCAGTCGATACATGCAAGGTCCGATTCCTGGACAGACATCAGATGAATATGATTTGCCGGGAGTACCGTGGACGATGTATTTTACCGATGACGGAGCGGCGATTCACGGGGCGTACTGGCATGATGAGTTCGGATTCCAGCATTCTCACGGATGTGTGAACATGCCGCTTTATCTCGCCCGTAAACTTTACGAGTGGACGCCACAGGGCACATTAGTCATTGTTCAGTCATAAAAAAAGAAAGCGGCCGCCGGAACATTTAAGTCCGGCGACCGCACAATGCCCTGATCGATTGCGTTACATCAAGCCGATAACGCGATCGCCGACCACGGTCACGTCGTGAACGTTTGATTCACGCTGACCAGCCGCATTCATCCGAGTGAGAAGCGCCTGCTTCTGCATTGCCGGAATGTTGGCTGCACCAATCATTCCGCAAGCAGCTTGCAGGCCACCCTCGAGGTTGGTGATGACCTGAGAAACGGGGCCCTTGTACGGGACCTCGCTCTCGACACCCTCGGGAACAGTTTTCTGCCGGTACCTGATTTCGCCGGAGCCGCTGTTCATTGCGCTCATTGAGCCGGCGCCGTCGTATCGCTTCACCTTATGGCCCTTGGCGTTGATGTAGGGCTCACCGGGTGACTCATCTGTTCCAGCGAACAGACTGCCGCACATGCCGCTTTCTGCACCGACCCCGAACGCCTTTGCGAGGCTGCCGGAAACGACGATGTTTCCATCCGCGCAAACCGGGATGCCGAATCGCTTTGCATATCGAGCGACCCAGTACAGGGCAGTCAATTGCAACACGCCGCTGCCGGTAACCGCACGAGTAGTGCAGATTGAACCCGGACCGATGCCAACTTTCAATCCAGCGGCTCCTGCGCGGATGAGGTCGCGTGCGGCCTCATCGGTTGCGATATTTCCTGTCAGAACGTTGGGAGTTTCTTTCGACAGAATTTTCACCGTCTCGAGGCCAGATTTGGTGTGAATATGAGCGACATCCACAACAATCAAATCCGCCCCCTTCGACAGGAGCAGAAGTCCGCGATCGATTTCCTTTGTCCCGACCCCAATCGCCGCGCCAACCACGAAGCGACCATTCTTGTCGACGTTGGCGGTCCGGCTTGCCTTGTCGAACTTGCGCTCGAGGCCGCTGAGCAGATACATGCCGGTCAGATGCTTTCCGCGGACCCGAAAGATAATCGGGATTGCCCGGTCGAGCAGTGTCTTGTAAGCCTGTTGCGGAGTCGTATCGGACTTCACCGTATACTTGTCGCTGATTGGCGTCATGATTTCACCAATCGTCTTGGTGTCGTCGCGATGAAAGACGAGCTGTGTGTCGTCGAGATATCCGACAAGCGAGCCGTCGGAGTCTTCCACGGGATGATATTGGAAGACATTTTTTCCCGCGGCGAGCCGCAGATCCTGATCGCTGCGATGCTCGGCAAGAGTCTTGTCTGCTCGAAGCGTTCGCGGCGTCTTTACGAAACCGCTACGCACGTTTTTGACGGTCGAGACTTTCTCGGACTGCTTTTCAGGGTCCTGTTGCCTGGGGATGATACCCATGCTTCCGCGCTCCGCGCATGCGATGGCCATCCTCACATCTGTGACGGTGGGCATTGCAGCGGGAAGGAAGGGAAGACCCATTCGCAGATCACGTGTAATCCGGGTGGAAAGATCCGCTTCACCAGGAAGGACCTCGGAATACCGAGGCACGAGGAGGACTTCGTCGAATGGGACGCTGTCGCCTGTGATTGCCAAATTTTCGAAGAACTGTTTCGGCGGTAGTGCAAATCGCATGAGTGGCATGAGAAGTCCCTCCATTGCAAATACGCAAAAATCGGGCTGTGAGGCCCGACGACTGCCTCAGAATAGCCCATCAGGTGGGATATGCAATAAGGCACCTGGGAAGGCTAGGTTTCGTACTTTTGCTCGAAACTGCTATCTTTAGGCGCATTGGGGGATCGTCTAACGGTAGGACAGCAGCCTTTGAAGCTGCGTATCTTGGTTCGATTCCAAGTCCCCCAGCACGAGAGAATGAAATGAACGAGTCCTGCGGGACTTGGAAGTGAAGGGGGCGGGAAACGGTAGTTTCCCGTGGAGGAGAGCAGTGCGAAGACACGTTGAGAACCGTGGGTTCTCAAAAAGCGAGCTCATGCGAGCGCTCCTTGTCCCCCAGAAGCGACGGCTGATATTATGAGTCGATGGGGATTCCAAGTCCCCCAGATTGATTTTTCATCCGTGCGGGCGCATCATCCATGTAATGTTGCGGAGTAGGAAAGTGCCGAGGTCTCTGCAGAGCTTGCTTGTGATCATTGCCCTCGCTTGCTTTGTTGTGTCCATATATGCATTCAAATTTGATCATCACGAAATTTGTGTGCGTATGACGCCTGGGGGAAAATATCGGGGTCCCACATGCCTTGAGACAAAACATGTACCGGGGCCAAATATTGCCATGGCCATTTTTCTCACAGCTATTTCCATCGGCCTCCTTTGGACAGCCTTTAAGAAACCAGGGTACGTGGAGACAATCCGGACGTAGCGTTGTCATTGCTTAAATGTAGTACCAACTTCGTACCAAACGCCCAGCCAGTTTTTTAAGCAATGATATGTCTGACAATTATCGACCATTAAATCAAGATGAGATAAGGGTTCTCGATAAGCTGCTCGAGAATGACTTCCCGGGTCGCGACGCAATTCGCGAACAAATATCTGATTGCGAAGTAAGAGAGTGGGATGATAAGTCACTTACTATAGATATTCTTACGAAGTCACAGGTGCTAGCGAACGTCCTAGACAGGGTCCCGGTAGAGGGTCTAATTAATCCCCGGGATGGCGGACCGCTAGAAATACTTCTACATGTCGTAGATGGAAGAGTTATCATATTAGAGATTGTCACATACAGTAATCCGAATCTTGAGAAACTACCGGACCCGTCCGAGTTTAGGGTGGTAGTTCGGGACGAAGAGTTTCTCAAAAAGTTACGAGAAACTGGGGAGGTCGTTCTTTAATGGGGTTCCAACTTCGTCCCAAACACCCAGTCCGGTTTTGGTAACATGTGAGCAGAGATATGAACATGGAAAATCCAAGACAAATCATTTGGGAGAACAAGTCTTTTGAAGGGGAGTTCGTACCGATGTGGAAGATAGAAAAAGTGTCCATTGATGATGTGAGTCTGATCGTGGAACTCAAAGATCGAAGTAATGTATCTGCTGAAACGATTAAGATTACTTTTGAAAGAATATCGGGTCCGTTTGCGTACCGATTTACGAACGAGTCGTATCTTTTGGATACATGGAACATCAGTAAAAGTCCGTCGCCTATATCCGGTCTGCGCTATACAACTGCAAGTCCCTACATCGACTGGCTAAATGCAGAGAATCGAGGGGTTAATGATTGCTTGGGTATGAAGCATTTCTTGCTAGGCGATGATGACGTATTGGAGATTCTTACGAAAGATGACCCGACGTTTGAGTCTGTGTCTTAAAAAAAGGTTCCAACTTCGCACCAAACACCCAGCAAATTAAAGTGGAACATAAATATGAATCCTGAAGTTCTTGCATACATAAACACTCAGCGGGTCGGCGTGATAGCTGTCGAGATGACCGATGGCTCTCCACATGCGGCTACTGTGCATTTTGCTCACCATGACGACCCTTTGACGTTTATATTCCTCACAAGCCCAACATACAGAAAAGTAGAACCTCTGCTTCAAAAGGAGTTGGTGCGGGCTTCTTTTGTAATTGGTCTAGAAGAAGTACCGGGAGGTAAAGAGAAAACCTTTCAGTTGGACGGTGTGGCGCGGTTACTTAGCGCGGACGAAGAAATGTTGAAAAAGGTATATTTTGCTAAGTTCCCCAGTAAGGAAGGTAAACATCCGGACGATGTTTTCTTTATGTTCACTCCAATCTGGTGGCGTTTTACGGACTGGGCCAACCCTGCGGGGAAGACCATCCTTACCTCAGATGGGAAAAAGCTTGTGAAGGGCATTCCTGTAAATACTTGACTCCGGTTCCAACTTCGTACCAAACACCCAGTCCGGTCAGGTATAGTAATTCTATGAATAAGTCGGAACAGTTGGAGCGGGTTCTCAAACTGCACCAACTTTTTTTGGACGGCGCAATTCCCATGCTTGCGCAACATGAAGTAAATCCCGGCTTAGAAAAGGGGAGTCGAGAAAATTATCTCTATTTCACATTGCCGCCGAGTATCAATTTTCAACGACAATCGCCGGCAATGTGGGCGGCAGCACTTAAAACATGGAATGACTCGGAAACAAATTATCTTTTCTTTCCGGAAATTGTAGCAAAGGCTGCGCGGGAGAAAGTGCAAAAAGACTTACTGAAGCATAAGCTCGCGCTACAACTCAATAAGCATACTGATATATGGATGGCTGTATCGAACGCGTTCAGCTCCCATTTCAAAAGCGATCCACGTGAACTTTTTACAACTGCTGACTGGGATGTTGTGAATATCCATAAAATCATTCAGCAAGATATGCGGAAAGACTTTCCCTATATCAGCGGACCGAAGATGGCGAACTATTGGCTTTACATCCTTTCGCATTACACGGACGCAAAGTTTAAAAATATGTCAGAGATATCCATCATTCCGGACACGCATGTTTTGCAGTGTTCGGTCAAACTCGGGCTTGCAAAACCGACCATGACGTCGTTGGAAGTAGCCGAGGTATGGAAAGATTTGCTTAATGGTGGCACCGTGTCTCCCGTCGAAATGCATCCCGTTCTATGGAACTGGAGCCGTAATAAGTTCAGTCCTGAGGTTTAAGAAAAGTTCCAACTTTGTCCCGTCCGACAAGCTCAGGCTAAACCAAACACCCAGTCGAGTTTTTTAAGGTATTCTGATCTGAATATGCACGATTCTCACGAACACAATCACGATCACGACCATCCTCATGATGGCCATCATTCGCACGACGAACATGGGCACAGCCATGGGTTGGTGCACGAATCCATCACGCGATCAAAAGAGGGGGTACGGGCGGTAAGCTTGAGTCTTGTAGTACTTTTGGCCACGGCAGGAATCCAAGCGATTATCTTTTTCTCGACAAATTCCATCGCGCTACTTGCTGACCTGATTCATAACTTTGGAGATGCGCTGACCGCTCTGCCGCTTGGCGCAGCTTTTTTGTTACAAAGCAAGGTGATGGAAAAATACGCAGGATACTTCGTTGTATTTATAATTTTTGTGAGCGCATGCGTCGCCGGTTACGAGGCAATTTTACGCTTTATTCATCCGCAAACCGTTGACCATTTGTTTGCCTTGCTCATTTCTGGAATCATCGGGTACGCGGGTAACGAAGTTGCGGCCGTGATACGCACACGTGCGGGGAAACGACTCAATAGCCCTGCGCTTATCGCAGATGGCGCGCATGCGCACGCCGACGGGTATGTGAGTCTTGCCGTTGTTGCGAGTGCTGCGCTTGTCTTTTTCGGACTCCAGATTGCCGACCCGGTCATCGGCTTGATTATCACTATCGTAATCTTGCGGATTACATGGCAGTCATTTCTCACGATTCGAGATTCCCACCACTAGGCTGTAAAATAGTTCCAACTTCGTACCGAGCACTCAGCAATGTATGCGAACCACCGTTTAACTTGAGTTGGCCACGGCGTGTCTTGAAGAGTGTCGACGACTCACTGCAATTCTTGATACGATGATGTGAATGAGCGAGAGATTAAAAAAGATTCCAGAGGTGACCGCATTTTCGCACAGGCTCGTGCCTCATGTTGAACATTGGGATAAAACGAAAGATGACTTACTACTGCAATTAGAGAATCGGAAAGACCTCGTCATACGCCCACTTCACTGGGAGAGCATGATTGAAAAAAGGCGGTGGCACGCGAAAGAGTCAGGTGAAGTCACAGCGGAAGAATTTGCAGCGCTATCTAAGAGGCATTTTGATGAGCTTCGCGGGTATGGTATTGATTCGCCGATATCGTTCGTCGTGGCAGAAGCACGAATTGGTGACAAGAGCGGAAAGGAAGTCTTTGCGGTGATTTCAAATGTAACGCCAGATGAACAGTCGAATATGCAGCAAGAGAGCGACGCGTATTTAGATCTTGGAAGAAAGTTGATTCGCTATTATACGAATGCCTACGATAAACACTCGTCTTTTCTTGCAGACCTCGCTAAGGGCGAGCAGTATGTGTACGGAAAGAAGGAGGGCGACGAGAAAAGTAATTTGTATATGATTGATGGTACTCCCTATATTTACTGGAGCCCTTACATGCTTCGGCAGACGTTGACCGTGCTCGCTGAAAGACTGGAAAGCGAGCGGACTCGTTTTAATAATCAGGAGTTCGATGCCTTGAAGCAATTGGCAGTGAATCTTATCGCAAGAATCGACCAGGAGTTAAATTCTGCCGGTTAAATTCGAGGTGGGGGGAAGCCGACCCACGGTGTGTTTCTGATATCATATGGATATGCTCAAAGCGCTATACTGGGCACCCCGAATATTGGGAATCCTCGGTATTCTTTTCATTAGCCTGTTTTCGCTCGATGTATTTGAAACAGGTGTATCTCTCACGAATTTACTCGTTGGTTTTCTTGTTCACAATATCCCAAGTCTAGTGCTAGCCACTGTTCTCGTCGTGGCTTGGAAGGACGAGCGACTGGGAGGATACATGTTCATTATGGTATCTCTCATTCCTTTCATTCTGCTCGGTAACTCGTTTTGGGTGAACGCAATGTTATGTGCGCCTTTTCTGCTCACAGGGATTCTTTTCTTAGTGAGTGACCAACGTATACGGGAAAAAGGAGTATAGTAAAGACGTATGGAAAAAATAAAAATTGAGCATCATACGTTATCAGGGGGTTTCTGGGTTGCCGCATGGCTTTTTACAATCGGGTACCTGCACCTAAGTTTTTGGTCCGGGGTGCTTGCTGTAGTTATTTGGCCGTACTATCTCGGCGCCGCGCTGTCGCTCACGCAATAAATCTCATTGGGGGCGGGTAGAGTCAAAATCGCAAGGTTCAACCTTGCGGCTCTTCACAACCTTGCGGCTCTTCACAACCTTGCGGCTCTTCCCGCTACGCTTTTTTGACGAATTCTGTTTTAAGAACAAGGCCGCGAACGCTGTCGACATTGCCCTCTATCTCGTCCGGAGAATCGGTCAAACGGATGTTCTTTACCTTGGTTCCTTTTTTTAACGTGACAGAACTTCCCTTTACCTTAAGGTCCTTGATAACGAGGACCGAATCGCCATTTTGCAATGTGTTGCCGTTACTGTCGGTTGTTTGTTCTGCTTCATTCTGTTCTGTTTCATCCATAGCGGTGCCGCCTATTCTTTTAAGTATTTACCTCAATGGCAATACTATATATCAGGAGGTTGCCATAGGCCTAACCTCGTATGGTGCAGGCATGGTACTTGCAGGTGAAGCAATCACTAACAGGAGCGGTGATATCATAGCCGTGTGAAAGAATCACAATCACACGAACGGCCAGCGGGGCGAACCGGATATAGCAAGGCGCCTTCGGTTGAAAAGCTATTACGCCGCGGCCTCGAAAGAGACGAGCGGGTATCAAATTTTCTTGAAACCGTTGACCTCAAAACGCTTCGTGAAATTTTTGAGGAAATGCATAAGAAGAGTGGAGCGAATCCCAAAGACATTAATTTTGTTGGAGCAGAGCGTTTTTTTGTCGGAGACATTGAGTATGGCGCTGCGCACTACAACCCGGAAGACAACACAATTGTAGTCGCTCGTAGTAAAGGGAAAGGCCTGGCGCTAGAGCGTGTGCCCCTGCACTTAGAGCCACTCAAGGGCACAGGATACTTTGCGGTTCCTGGCATTGATACTAAAGCATTGAAGCGAATCAATGCGTTGGAAATAGTTATTCACGAAGAGACACACGCTATTGCACTGCAGCGCCGTGAGCAAATCGGTCACTTTCTCACCAGCTTCATAAACAGCACTACGCGAGAAATTTCGGGCTATAGGGTATATGAAGAAGAGACAAAGAACCTACTTTTGGAAACATGGCGGTTTTTTGGGGAAATACTCGATGAGGGAATAACCCAAATGATTACGCAGGATACGCTTGTTGAATACGTGAGGAGAGTCGGTCCCGACCGGTTCGGGATAACACGGGATGATGTGCAGAAGTACATATCATGTTCGAATAGTGAGCTCTTTCAGTACGGATTTCACCGCAAATCTGAAGTGCGGTTTGTGCGTATCTTTATGGAGTATTTAGCAGAAGCTGCGGAAACGTCTGTTGAACAGATATGGGAGGGCATAAAGCGCGGCTATATCCGGGGCGGTGATTTGTTCGACCAAAGTATCAAGGATGCATTTACAGATGCTGGTTTGGAAAAAATATTAAGTGTTGTCAAATCCTCCGACCACGAGCTCTCTCAAATGCTCGTTAATAGCAACAATAAGCCAGGAGACAATTCGCGTGAGAACGCAATTGGTGCGGCGAACAGGAAGCTTTTTCAAGACCTGCGTCCGGATTCTCAGGAGTATCTGAGTAAACTTTGGAACGACAATAGTGGAACTAAAGTACGTGCAGGCGTGTCTGTGAAAACGCGTAACCGCGGTTGGCAGCCATACGACGATGTCTTTGACAGCGAGGGTGTTCGCCGCGCGGAAGCAGAACCGATTCCTGGCGAAGTTGAATACCTAGAGCCTCTTTCCCCGCGCCTTGAGGAAACGTACAAATTAGCCGAACATTGTTTTGAGACAAGAGATTTCAACGCATTGAACGAGCATCTTGCTGCTCGGTATGCGAAGAATGACGAGCAAAGCTACGATTGCCATTCGTTCATGCTCACGATTGCCAGGGATGACCTGGATTTGCCGGTACCGACTGCGCCGGCAGTTGAGAAGCCAAAGTTAGAGGATTTCGAGTCGGAATATGAATGGGAACAGGCATTCAAGGAAAAAGTAAGCAAAATGTTTGAGAGCGCCGAAGGGAAAGAATTTGTGCAGGACATGAAGGAATATACAGAAGATATGTATGACAGTGGCGAGCATATCGCGATTCCCCACACAGAGATTCGCGGACTTGCGAGTGTGCAGGGGGCCAAAGACCACGCAAACAGAATTGTTAAAGAGATTATTGAAAGTATTTCGAATGCGCCCGCGTCGCGTGTTTTGCTTATATCAAACGGGCGCGGAGAATCTTTCCAAGAAATCCATTCAACCGTTATTCTTGGCATCGAAAAGGGAGGAGAGGACATACTTGTAATTGAAAAGTGGCAAATGGGAAATCCTGTAGAGGTCCAAAAACTGTCCCGTTTGATTGAATTGCAGAGCCTGAACTACCACGACGACTTAGAAATCAATATCTGCAGATAACATCAAACACCTCTACAAAATGGCGCCAACCACGTGCTCAGTGCTAGGATTCCCCAATGACCGATAGAATCGGGTTCGACACACCTCGCTACATTGAGGCACAAGTAGCGGCCATTCGGGCTGCCGTCGAGGGTAAAACGGATTCATTAGTGGTGGAGTTTGGGGGGAAGATTCTACAAGACAGACACGCTGCTCGCGTTCTGCCCGGGTATCATGAGGACGCGAAACTCGAACTTGTCCTTTCGCTTCCCGAGAGTGAGCCGATTTTTTGTGTATCTGCAAAGGACATTCTTGGCGGACGGATACGTGGTGATTTTAAAACACGATACGACGACGAGACTGTGCGCTCACTGAATGAGCTCGAAAAACGTGGCCTCAAAGTAAAACATGTTGCGCTCACGAGGCTGCTGCAGGGCTGGGAAAGCGAAACAAGGCTTCAGAATTTTATCCGCACCATTCAGGCTCGCGGTAACGAGGTGCATTACTTTTATGAGATAGAGGACTATACCAACACCACTCAAATTGCTCATCATCTGGATAGAAACTCGTTTATTGATGCAGTGAAGCCCATTCAAATCGTCTTGAGTCCTGGAGGAGGCAGTGGCAAGTTCAACGTATGCCTGTCCCAGCTTTATTTTCTAATGAAAAAAGGTTCGATTCCATTTTATTTGAAACTCGAAACGTTTCCCGTGTTTGACCTCCCGATTCACCATCCACTCCACCTGGCATTTATGGCGGCTTCTGCAGACTTTTTTGACCACGTAATGCACGATAGTAATCATGGAAGTGGTGCTGTCTCCTACAATCGTGATATCGAAAACTACGAAATTCTGAGAAGAATGTCAGAACTATTTCCCGCAGAAGGCGCGTTACTGCGCACGATTACTTCAGCAACCAGCATGGGCGTAAACCGACTCAGGGCGGGCATCATCAACGAAGACGTTGTGATGCAGGAATCATACGCAGAGGTAGGTCGACGCTTGGCGCGATACATTCGAGAGGAGGAGAATGGCCAAACATCGAAAGAAACCGTGGAGCGCACGCGCCAAATCGCAAAGATGTTATGGGAAAATTAATAGTATTCGAGGGGATTGATGGGACCGGAAAGACGACAATTTCGTCGCTTCTCGTGACCGAGCTCAAAAATCGCGGCATTAACGCTGTGCGCTATGAAGATATTGAGAATAGAAACAGTGTCTTCAATGCGGCAAAAGAATACATAAAGGCTCATGCTACCGTGGAAGCGAGTTTCTTTTTTTATGTTGCGAGCGCACTCAACAAGTCTGCAGAGATAACGCCACTGCTCACGGATGCATGGGTTATTTGTGACAGATACGTGTACTCCACGGTTGCCCAGCATATTGCGCGTGGGCTGGACGCAGCGTTGGTTCCAGATTTCAAGAAGACCGCACTCAGAAAACCGGACTACTTATTTCTTCTCACTGTGGACGAGGCGGTGCGCATTTCGCGTCTTTCCTTGCGTGGCGAGGCATCGGCGGATGACTTCGTGCCAAAAGAAGTGGGGAGCGTGCCATATATCAAGGAGCAAACATTCATGTCATTCAGTCCACATGTACTGGACAATTCAACCGATGGCCCGGGGCTGCTTATTGAGAGTATTTGTAGCATTATTCTAGAATCATCAACCAGTTCCGATTCTTTGTCTTAACGAATTATGAAAAACTTTACACACGAGGA
Organism: uncultured Candidatus Saccharibacteria bacterium; assembly: GCA_964471165.1. Classification (GTDB taxonomy): domain Bacteria; phylum Patescibacteriota; class Minisyncoccia; order Phycocordibacterales; family UBA2100; genus UBA10103. Next base: position 72,540 of record CAYYEX010000001.1, on the reverse strand, counting down.
CCAGCAAAGAATATGGGATGCAGAGCATGCCTCTCCCAGTGTTTTATTACAAATGGATTCCGATGAGGGTTCGAGTGGCGTGAAAAAGTTTTGGGGACTCCTTAAGGCAGAAGGTAGAACAGACAATGTGCGCGGTGTTGAAATGGGGTGTGGCAAGGGTAGAAATGTTGTGTGGCTTGCTGCAAAGGGTGTTGAGATGTATGGATTCGACTTTTCTCCGATTGCGATCGAAGAAGCCAAACGACGGGCATTTGCAGCTCAGATAGAGGGGGCACATTTTATTGTCCAAGACGCCACAAAAACGTGGGACTACGAAACGGATTCGTTCGATTTTGCCATTGATTGTTTTGCTTCGACCGACATCGAATCACCCGAAGGCCGCGCATATGCAATCAGTGAGTTCCATCGAGTGCTCAAACCAGGTGGTTATTTACTGGCGTATCTTCTTTCAACCGACGACGAGTTTCATAAAGAAATGATGCAGACAGCCCCCGCAGAGCAGCAGAATGCTTTTCACCACCCGACGGGTAAATTTGAAAAGACGTTCGATGAGGACGAATTACGTAGCGTTTACAAAGACTTCAAGATAGAAAAGTGGGAGCGGATAGAAAAGGTCACACAGTTCAACGGAAAAGACTACGGCTGCAAGCACCACTGGCTCGTTCTTTCTAAATAGATTCTTACTTTGTGAAAGAATCTATTGCCATTGTTGCTGCGCTTCTCGCGATAGCGGGAAATGTTCCGTACATGATTGATGTGGTGAAAGGGAGGATTGAGCCACATGCGTATACGTGGTTTGTTTGGTCGATTGTCTCAGGCGTTGTGTTCTTTGGGCAGCTTGCAAAAGGTGCTGGCATTGGCGCACTCCCTACTGCCGCTTCAGAGATTTTCACAATTATGATTTTTCTCCTTTCTCTCAAATACGGATTCAAGAATCCAACAAAAACAGATAAAATCTTTCTTGCCATCGCGCTCGCAGGTATTGTTCCGTGGATTTATACGAATGACCCAACAATGTCGGTTATTGTGGTTGTTGCCATTGATGTTGTCGCCTTTATTCCAACGCTTCGTAAAACATGGTTGGAACCAAAAACTGAGTCCCCGCTCTTGTACGGTACCAACGTGCTCCGGCATATTCTTGCGTTGCTTTCTTTGCAGGCCTACAACATAGCCACGACGCTCCATTCAATTGCTATGATTACGACCAATTCACTGATGACGCTGTTTATTCTCACGCGCCGGACGAGGGAGAAAAAGCTCGTCGAGGATGTAGGCTAAACAGGCAGCACCATTATGGCCAAAGTCGAAGTAGTCATCATTTTTATAAAAAACTCCCAGGGTGAGTATTTTATGCATCAGCGTTTGGCATCTAAAAAAATGTTTCCGAATAGATATGGTATTGGTGCGGGCGGGCATGTGGACGAAGGGGAACTGCCTCAAGAGGCTGCTGCAAGGGAATTGTTTGAGGAGACTGGTTTAAAAACACCCATACGGTACTTGTTTACAGAAGACTTTGATATGCCGAATTTTCAACAAACGTCGCATGCATATATTACAGAGACTGATGACACGCTGCAGACAGACGAGACGGAATGGCAATGGTCGGGGTGGATGAAAAAAGAGGAAGTTGACCAGTTGTATACGGAGGGCAAACTCTGCACGGACACTGGTGTGATTTATCAGAGGTATCTGCGGTTACCCCAAGTATGAATCGAATCGAGGCACTTAAAGATCGGATTGATGCCTTGTATCTAGACAAGAACACGAGCCGAGCAAAAGACTGGGCAGATTATTTGCACACGAGCCATGTGTTTAAGGTGGCTGATAAGGCGAGGGAATTGGCCGTGCGGTTTGGTGCGGGCGTGGATTTGGTAGTAGCAGCGGCAATGTTGCACGACGTAGCCGACGCCGTTATGTCGCGAGAAGACCCGCGGCACGAACAGGAGAGTATGGCCATTGCACGGGGCCTTTTGCGACTATCGGGATTTACCGATGCAGAGATTACGCTCATCGTTGACGATGCAATCAAATATCACAGCTGCAGGGATGGGGATGCACCTCGAACCCTCGAGGGGAAGATAATGGCAACTGCAGATGCGGTAGTTCACCTGCAAACAGATTTTTATGATTTTGCGGTGGAGAACTTTACAGCACGAGGAGAGACAAAGGCCGATATTTTGAAATGGGGACTGGAGAAGACAGATAGGGATTTCAATAAAAAGATATTTTTTCCGGAGGTTCAAGACGAAGTTCGCCCGGACTTCGAGCGAGAACGACGCCGCTTTGCCGCTTTGCGCTAAGGGTCTTTTTTACGCAGAATCTGCTCCATCGCTTTTCCTTTTGCTAATTCATCGACAAGTTTATCGAGATAGCGGATTTCTTGCATGAGGGGCTCCTTAATGTCTTCCACGCGGATACCGCAAATCAAACCGGTGATGAGTCGCCGCTTTGGGTTGAGCTTTGGAGCTTTGGCAAAGAATGTTTCGAAGTCCGTCTGCTTTTTCAATTGTGTTTGCAAGCCTTTTTCGCGATATCCGGTTAGCCAACGGATTACCTCGTCGACTTCCGCCTTCGTGCGTCCTTTTTTCTCCGCCTTTGCCACGTAGAGGGGATAAACTCGCGCAAAGCTCATGGTGTAAATGCGTTGTAGTGTCTTTGGATTTGTTTTCATAGGCTCTTGTTTCAATTCTATGTCTACTTGCACTTCATACCAAGTGACCGGTTTGAATTGCGCTAGAATAGAAAGAATGGAACAACTCAGTCGCCTATGAACAAGATTTCGCACGACAGTGAAGTTCCAGCACATGGGCAGCAGGTAATAAGCGCATGTGCGTTTATTCACGCAAAGTTCGACGGTGTAACCAAAGTGTTTCTCCCGAAGCGTGCAGACACAAAAAAGTTTCTCCCCGGCGTGTACGAGTTGCCGGGCGGGCATATCGACTTTGGCGAAGATATCGTGCTGGGGCTCAAGCGCGAGATTAAGGAGGAGCTTGGTATGGGCGTTGCCGTGGGAGACCCGTTTTATACGTGCACCTACATGAACCACATAAAAGGCTCACATTCGATACAGGTTACATATTTTGCGCAATTCACTGACCCGATTGAGAACGTTATGATCCACCCAGAGGACCACTCAACATGCGGGTGGTTTTCGAAAGACGAGGTAAAAGAACTACGCGCGCAGATTGTTACCAGCGAGTACGCAAATCACAACAGTGGCGACGACCCGGAGTATCTTACGATGATGCGCGGCTTTGAACTTCTGAGTGGTGAAGCGCTCCGTTTTTCGTAGAACTATGAGTACGAGGATAATAAAAATCTGCATCTATGTAATTCCAATCTTCGTCATGATTGGACTCATACCCCATATTCAAAACGATTATGCACTGGCTGCAGTCTACGTTGTGTGCATCTGTGCGCTCCTCTGTTTTAAAAGTGAACGCAACGACATCTTGGCGGCCGTGGTTGGCCTCATTGCCATATCTATATCCGAGGCGTGGTTCATACACACTGGCGTCGAGACATTTGCGCGAACTAGCTTGCTTGGAATCATGCCGATATGGCTGCCCCTTTTATGGGCATACGTATTTGTGACGGTAAAAAGAAGCCTCAGAATTCTGGACCGCTAGCGCGCCACCGCGTACCGAACACTAAGTGCGTGATTCGACGCGTTGGTTCTCACACAAAAGAAAGAGGCTCTGTCGGATGTTGTGTCCGCAGAGCCTCAATGTGTTCAAATGTTTGTTCGAGAACGCAGGCTCTTCGTTAGCCAGTCCTTCGTTTCATCAGTTCGGCGACCTCGGGGCTGGTGGCTTTCTTCGTGGCGCTGATTCGAGCCAGAATGTCACCCAGGCCTTTGGCGTGCGCAATCACCTGCGTGAGCTTCGCCACAAACGCCTGCACATCCTGCTGGGAGGAATTCGAACAGATGCGCGTGAATTCTGGTCCGTTCCATCCCCACACTTCGGACTTCAAGAACGCTTCGAGCGTGTTGTCCAAAATATCGAGGCGACGCTTCGGTTGATGTTTCTCCGATGGACGGCCAGTGGCGTTGTGCGATGCGCTCATCGTTGCCTTGTGGGTGAGGATGAGATTGACCGCATTTGACGACGGTATGCCGCGATGGCGAATGACCGCGAGCATAACCCGTTGCCACTGAAACCGAAGCTGGTCCTCGTCGTCAATTTCTGACACGTCTGCTGCGGGGACAATCGACTTCTCGGATTCTTTGGAGCGTGACCACGCAACGTCGTTCGTAAACTGTTTGCGCAGCTCCTCAAGCTCGTCCAGTGTAGGTGTATTCACACCGCCAAGGTGTCCACCAATTGTTGGTGCGAGTGATCGGCGGGAGCCGCTTACCGCCTTTAAGAGCGGCCAAATCGCGGGGTCCAGTTGTGTGAGATTGATTCGCGCCTGTGCCTTGGGTTGCGAGTAGCCCCACCGCCTTGCAAGTTCGGCGACGCTGAGCTTGCGTCGCGTAATCTGCTTGACCATTTCCCGACCTTCGTCGAGTTCGGTAACGCCCTCGCGCTGCTTGTTGGAGATTGAGCGGTCGTCGTCGTGTTCGTCGGCATCAGCGTAGATGTGGATGATAATCCGCACTGCACCAATAGGGGCGCCGAGCGCAGCCAACTGTCGTCGATGTCCGGCAACGATGAGAAGCGGCAGATTGCGATGCTCCTTGCGCACTTTAATCCACGGGGCACGCTTGACTGGCGTGATGTCGATAATTTGCCGCACTCCAGCCACACGAACACTCTCGGTCAATTCCTCGAGATCGGCCTCGTTCATTTCGTCTCGCGGCTGATCGGGGTCAGGTGCGAGGATTTCGGGGACTACCCATCCTGTCGCACCATCCTCATCCATCCAGGGCTCCCATCCGGTTGAGGCCTGTACCTCTTTGCCGGTAGGCAGAATCACCGTCTTACGAAGTGGCGAGTTCGTAGCTGCAGAAATCGTGCTGCCAGAGGGGGCAGTCGCCTGAATCGGTTTAGTCATTGGTCTACCCTCCTTTCCGGGGATATAGAATGTGAGCTGTATTCAGAGTAGAGAATCGGTATGTCGAAGGACAAGCCACGGCAAAGGGTATCACGATTCCCATTATTGTGGTGTCCAGGCAGCTGGCCCGCAGCACGCTATCCCAAATGCGCACTGGAATTAGAAATAGTGCATGCTAATCTGGACATATATGTCAAAAGGAATGGATAAAAAGAAGGAGGCGAAAAAGCCTAAAAAAGATAAAGATAAGAAGGACAAAAATCGTCCGTACAAGAACTAGGCAGCTCGTTCACCTACACATCAACTCGAATCGGCGTAATCGAAGAATCGGTTACGCTGATTTGATATATTGAGTGCATGGAAAAAATCGCCACAGGAGTGGTACACACAGTGCCTGCAGATATGAAAGTGGCACTCACAAAAGATAAAGCAGCGCTTTCTAAGTGGCAGACTCTTACGCCGCTCTCGCGCAATGAGTGGATTTGCTGGACCACATCAGTAAAGAGAGACGAGACGCGACTGGACCACGTAAAACGCTTCACCGTTGAGCTCAAAGAGGGTAAGCGCCGACCGTGTTGCTGGATTGGTTGTATCCACCGAACTGACAAAGCGCTCAGTCCGTCCATAAAGGGAATCCTGGCTCGGAAAAAAAGGAAACAATAACCGCCCGAGAGGGTGGTTTTTGATTCGTAAATCCAGTTATCCACATTAACGATAACAATATATCGACAAACGATATATTAGTCGTAAACTGAGTGTATTACCACTAAGGATTCTGTATGAAAAAAGGTTCAACACTTTTCTTAAAATCAGTCATCGTCCTACTCGGACTCGTCGCTATCGGGGTTTGCATAATCATAGTAGGCGTAACGGTTTCGGGAAACGCAGGTATTGGTCTGCCTATAATGATTGGTGTCTTTCTTACCGCGATACCGTTTTTGTACGCGCTCTATCAGGGTATGGAATTACTACGCTCTATTGAACGAAACACGGCATTCTCACAAGCATCAGTGCGTGCAATCACGAGGATTGAGTATTGTGCGTTCATCATTAGTTCGCTCTATGCCGCAATGATGCCATTCATTATTCATATTGCAGAAGTAGATGACGCGCCTGGTGTGGTACTGGTTGGGCTTGTGTGCATATTTGCGCCGCTGGTTGTGGGTGTCTTTGCGGCGGTGCTTCAGCGGCTTCTGCAAAATGCTGTCGACCTCCAATCAGAGAGCGACCTCACTGTGTAATATATGGCAATCATCATCAACATAGACGTAATGCTCGCAAAGCGAAAAATGAGTGTTACGGAACTCACAGAGAAAGTCGGTATCACGATGGCCAATATTTCGATATTGAAAAACGGCAAGGCACGGGCAATCCGATTTTCGACCCTCGAGGCAATCTGCAAAGCACTGGATTGTCAGCCCGGAGAAATCCTTGAGTTTCAAAAATAATTATCAATTGCAACTAATACTGTGGGAAAAGCTCTAAAGATTCTTGCAACCATCGTTATCGTCAGCGGGCTCTATCTCGGGGTGCGATACGTCGGGGCGGTAGTTCATTACGCATGTGCGGTGCCAGAGGAGGACTGCCCGCCGCCATTCCAAGGGCTCGGTGACTTGAGCTTTTATGTAACCGGCGGTGAACTTGTTCCGCTGTGGACACAACGCTAGTTTGTTGTATTGTATTTTCCGGCAACAATACGAACGGTAGAGGGGCAACCCATGGCAGTTAGGAATATTCTCGGCGCATTGCGCACAGACCGACTCGTTACGCTCTCTGACGCCGATCTTACGAAATACTTCGCGGTTTTCCTTGCGACCGCATTGGGCCGGGAGGCATCGCAGCGTCTTAGTGCGGCCGATCTCGACGCGGGAATCATACTTGAAGGGAAGCATGCCCTCGTCATACGGCACTTGGGCATTGTGACGGTCTCCGAAACGAGCATCGACGCGTGTCGCAGGAGCATCAATGCTATGAGTGTCGTGTTTCCCACACAGGGAATCAACAAGAGTGCAGGGATTTCGGTAAATCTCGGCATCGGCACCGCCGACTTCTGCAAGGCGCACCTGAGGTTATTCTCTCGGATGCTGTCCGCCGAATCTCTGGCCGTCGCTGACAAAATCATCGGCGACATTGATAGGTTCGACGACGGTGCGCTGACATGGCTCGACACGAGAAATCCATTGCAGCCCCACCTCAGTTCGATGACACGACTCATCAATTCAATGTAGTTGCAATCGCATTACAACGCAGCTTCTGGCCGTCGGTGAATCCGGCGGCTTTTTGTTATATCCTTTGATATATGCAGGCGATTTGTGGCATAGTTCTCGCATGAAGCTGCTTTTCGTCCGTCACGGACAAACCGATTTCAATAAAAACAAACTCCCGCAGGGGCAGGAAATCGATGCGCCATTAAATGAAACGGGGATTCAACAGGCCGAAGTTGCCGCCGCTTCGCTGCCTGGAAATATAGATTTTATTGTTTCCTCGCCACTGCGTCGCGCGTTTCAAACCGCAACAATTCTCAATAAAAAACTCGGCGCAACTATCCTCCTCAACGACGATATAAAAGAACTTCGCTATGGCGCGCTTGCGGGGCACACGTGGCCGGAAATCGAAGTGCTTACAGGCGACCACGACGTGCATCAAAAAGATATCGATATCGCGTTCGACTATCGGGCACATGGCGGGGATAGCGCTGAAGACCTTAAACAACGTGTAGCAAAGTTTGTTACAGAAATGAAGACGGAGTATCCAAGCAAAACTATTCTCGTGGCGAGCCACGGGGGAGTCATCGATGCGATGCACATCCTGTACCCGCAGGCACAGCGTATAGAAGCCGACAATGCCACGATTCACGAGTTTGACTTCTGAGGCCATGAGGAATCTGCGCTTGAGCTTTCAATTTCTCTGGTACGACTTTTGGGTTGGTGCGTTTTACGACAGAGAAAAAAAGGTCCTCTATATCTGCCCCTTACCAATGTGTGTTTTTAAGATTTGGAAAGAACAATAATATTTTATGCTCAATGGAATCGGACTCTCTGTGATGTTTGCTTCGGCGTTGCTTATTGTAGTCGCGGATGCGCTTATTAAAAAAGTGAGTGAACCAGGTAGCTACTACGATGCACTCACAAGCCCGTGGATGCTCATTGCGTGCGTTCTCTACCTTATACAAATCGTGCTCGCAGTATTCGTCTTTATAAACCATGGAGAGCTCGCGGTGTATGCGAATTTGTATATTGTATTTTACTCGCTGCTCATGGTTGCCGCCGCTGTAGTTATATTTCGTGAGCAACTAACCGGGTACCAGATAATCGGGATAGTGCTCGCTCTCGCTGGCGCCTTCCTCATCAATGGCTACCGATTTGGACAGTAATTTCGTATGCTGGCGTTATGGATATAAAACTCGGTTCGCTGCAGGTGGGTCCGGTAGGGCAACGGCTCGGTATTGTGGCTGAGCCAGTGTTGCGCGCGCTCACTGAATCGCCCCTGATAGAAACGGTGGGCGTGGCGGAAATCGACCCCGCAATCTCAGACACTGCAGCTTTTTGCGAACACTACAATGTGTCTATGGCTCAGGCTGCAAACTGCGTTGTGCTCGAGGCAAAGCGAGGTGAGCGCACGTGGTATGCGGCGTGTGTGGTTTTGGGGAGTACACGAGCCGACGTGAACGGCGTTGTGCGCAAAACACTCGATGCGCGAAAGGTTTCGTTTGCGCCGATGGAAGCGGCCGTTACACATTCTGCAATGGAATACGGTGCAATTACACCTGTTGGGCTGCCCGCTGACTGGACGATACTGATAGACAAGGCGGTTGCTGATTCCGAATACGTAATTATCGGGAGCGGGCTACGTACCTCAAAGCTTGCTGTGACAGGTGCATTTCTTGCAGCGCTCCCAAACGCTATGGTTGTCGAAGGTCTCGCGCAGTCTCGAAGTTGAGATTGAATATGAGAACTTTGTTTATCTGTAAAGGAAACGTAGGGCGCAGCCAGATGGCCGAAATGATTTTCAGGCAACGCACCGGAGAAAGCGATGTGATTTCTGCCGGTACCCATGTGTTTGAGCGTGAAAATGAACAGCTTGGCGATTTTGCTCCCGCAAAAGAAACGCTCGAGGTTCTCCGCGAGCTCGGTATCGACGCATCAAAAAATGTGCGCAATCAAATCACCGAAGCGATGGCCAAATCAGCAGACAGGATAGTTGTGCTTGAGTCACGCGATACGTTGCCGGAGTATGTAACTGGAGTACGTGATGTCATCTATTGGGACGTTGACGATCCATATCAAATGAATGTTGATCAAACGCGCGAAGTCCGAGACACTATCCTGAGTTTTGTGAAGACACTTGATTCGTGACTTGCACCCTACAATTTGCGAAAACAAAATTCGATATATACTCAGGGAATGATTACTCTCAAACAATCTCTCTTGGGATCCCTCGCGCTCGCCGCATTATTCATTCCAACCGCGTTTGCAAGTGCTGCAACTGCAGCAATAGAGAACCTTTCGCCTGGTGCAACCCCGATGGCAAAAACCAGCGTCACATTTAAAGTGGCCGTGACTGGTTTCAATACTCCGTACTATCAGCTCACAGACTCTTTTGCGGGGAGCACCATCAATTCCACAAACATAAACTTCGGTGGAAACTTTCAGTGGGTGCCAATTGTTTCCGACATCGGCACGCACCTCATTACCATTCAGGTAAACGACAGTGGTGGCAACAGCGCAACAGTCACGCAATCAATCACCGTGCTACCGCCCCCATCGATTTCGATTAATTCAGTTGTTCCGGGAAGCGTGGTTATGCCGGGCACCACGTTTTCATTCTCTGTTTCCTCGCCTGGATTTGTGAACCCCACATTCATCGCAAGCGACTCATTTGGTGGCTCGAGCGTAAACACAGTAACAATCGGCTCGTCGGGGAACTTCTCGTGGACACCAGACGCAACCCAAAATGGCGAACATGCCATTACGGTGTATGCGAACGATTCTCAGGGGCATAGCGCATCGGCGACCACGGTTGTTCGTGTGGGTTCTGGCCCAACACTCGCCGCGCCGTCGAACCTCAATCTCAATATTTCTCCGGGGCAAATGCTCACATTCACGCTCAACCCAACGGGGTATCAGCCAACCGGATTTTCCGTAACTGACAAGTTTACCGGACAGAGCACGCTCACAAACAACAATGTGAACACCTCGGGTTTGGTGACATGGATACCAACCGCCTCTGATGCGGGACAGCACGTTGCGACGTTTAAGGGGCAGGTAGGTGTATATGGGCAGAGCGCAACGACCACGCTCACCATTAACGTCCTGGGCCCAAATGGTGTGCTCCTCAATCCACCAGTTACGACTACCGCCGCAACCACATCCGGCACCACTGCCTCAACGCTCGCGGCGCAGTTGGCAGCACTGCAGGCACAACTTGCAGCAGGAACAACAGGGGGAACAGCGGGTACGGGATACGTATTCACATCGTACTTGAAACAGGGCTCCGAGAACGACGAAGTTATGGAGTTGCAGAAACTTCTTTCGAAGCTCGGATTTCTGAAGGTTGCTCCCAATGGATATTTCGGGCCTTCTACAGTTGCAGCGGTCAAAAAGTTCCAGGCCGCACACGGGCTCGACCAGCTTGGTGCCGTCGGCCCGGGCACGCGTCTTGAACTGAACACGATTACGGCGGGCACCACGTCTACGACAGCGGCGGTCACAACCACTCCCTCTGGAACTAAGTACAAATTCGAACACTTCATGGGTGTGGGTAGCGACGACGAAACCGACGTGTTGGAGTTGCAGAAGCTGCTCGTGAAGCTGGGATTCCTTACGGCTGAACCAACAGGATACTTTGGTGCTGGCACTGAAGCGGCGGTAAAAAAGTTCCAAACGAAACACGGGCTGCCTGTTACCGGCTACGTCGCCAAAAACACTCGCGCAGTGCTCAATAGTCTCTAAGAGGGCATGACAAAGACTGTCGTACTCGGTGGAGGCTGTTTCTGGGGACTGCAGGATTTGATTCGCACGCAACCGGGCGTAGTTCACACACGTGTCGGCTATGCCGGCGGCAGTGAGCCCAACCCGACATACGAAAACCACACGGGGCACGCCGAGGCAGTAGAAATTGAGTACGATACCGACCAAACATCGTTCAAAAAAATTCTGGACTTCTTTTTCCAGATTCATAATCCCACAACACTCAATCAGCAGGGCAACGACAGGGGAACGTCGTATCGCTCTGTTATCTTTTTCCGAAACGACGAGGAAAAAGAAGAGGCACTCAAGTTCATCGACATTGTGAACCAATCAGAGCGCTGGAATAACCCGGTGGTAACCACGCTCGAGCCATTTACCGGATTTCACGAAGCAGAAAGTTATCACCAGGATTACCTTCAAAAAAATCCCGGAGGCTACACGTGCCACGCGATTTACTTTGATAGCTATCTGAAATAAAAATGATAAACAAAAGAGCGGGCTCGTGCCCGCTCTTTTGCATCTCACAAAAAATACCTACATCTGCTGCGGGGCGCTCGAAGCGCAAACCGTGCACGTGCCCTTATGTGTTATCACAAGGTATACGGCAGACAAACCGACAAGCACGTAAACTGCCCATTCAAGCATTGGCATTGATCCGAGAATCATGCCAACAACGTTGAGGTCTGTGCTCATAAAGCCCCCGATGCCGATGAGGCCCCAGTTGAGGGCGCCCACCATAGCGAGGACAAACGCGACCATGTGCAATGCTTTCATATAGTGTGTATGTGTATGTATTGACTCTGTGACGAGTCGACCGCTCGTACACCATAAGTATGTCATCTCTCTCATATGGAGGAGCGTGCCCTGTGGAGAGCCAATTTGGCTTGCCGAGGCTTCACAGCGTGACCTGACAGCAGCACGAGGGTACAATTTTGCCCATGGAAGACAAGGAAATGATTGCAGTTCTTATAAAAATGCTCGAAAAGTATCCGTTTAATACTGAGGAGAATGAAGCGATGGGCGGGGCAATCGGTGTACTCGGCTGGACGAAGCTCGTCGAAGGGTGGAAAGAGAACAAAAAACGTCTCCGCGACAAAGATTTGCTCGACGATTAGCACACAGGGATGAGTGTCTTATACTGCTGTTATGTTCGGATACTTTCTTCGCACGCTGCCGCGCAATATTGTGATGAGCTTTGCAGGCAAAAAGTTTCTATTTCTCGTTACGGCAGTTGCGTCAACCTATGTAATCGTGCAAACAGGATTCGATTGGCAGTATCTGCGTGCGGTACAGGATCCGGAACTCAACAGAATGTTCTTCCCGGCGCTTGTAATCGGTGCTTTTTTACCCGTTTCTCTCGCGCTCTATTTGATTGTTGCCGGAGCCCTTGGTCATGCGACACGGATAACCATCGTTGGGTGGGCGCTTGGACAGGCGGTATTAATCGGTTCACTCGTAACTTCTGCCCTCAAGGTATTCACAGGCCGCATACAACCCGACATACACAACCTACTCGTGGACTCCAGTCATGGATTTCAGTTTGGTCTTTGGCAGAATGGCATATTTTGGGGCTGGCCGTCTTCTCATACGGCGATAGCTTTTGCCATGGCGTTTACGCTCATAACCTTGTTTCCGAAAAATAAACACGTTTTGTTTTATTCGGTGATTTATGCGCTCTATATCGGCATCGGTGTGTCACTTGCAGCGCATTGGTTTTCGGAGTTTGTTGCAGGTGCCTGCGTAGGTATCGCAATCGGACTCACTGTCGGAGCGTCGTTTCGTCAGCATATTCGAAGTAAGTGGTAGACTCTCCCGTATGACTGAATCATCAAATGAGCATTTTGAGCCGCATAACGATGAATCTCTTTCGCATACCAATTGGCTACGAGCCGCAGTGCTCGGGGCAAACGACGGAATAGTTTCGGTGGCAGCCCTCGTGGTGGGCGTTGCCGGTGCGACCTCGTCTGCATCTGCCATTTTTATCGCTGGTATCGCAGGTCTTACAGCGGGCGCGCTGTCCATGGCGGTGGGTGAGTTTGTGTCCGTGAGCAGTCAGCGCGACACGGAAAAAGCACTGCTCGCAAAAGAAAAGTATGAACTAGAAAACTTTCCAGAAGAAGAGTTGGAAGAGCTTACGAAAATTTATGAACAGAAAGGTCTTGGTCGCGCAACGGCCGAGCTTGTTGCGCGAGAGCTCACCGAGCACGACGCGTTTGGTGCTCACGTTGAAGCTGAGTTGCATATCGACCCGAATGAACTCACGAGTGCGTGGCAAGCAGCATTTGCCTCCGCTGCTTCGTTTACTGTGGGTGCCATCATTCCGCTTGCTGCGATTCTGCTGCCCCCGCAGGAATACAAAGTGATTGCCACGTTTGTGGCAGTGCTTCTGGCTCTGGTAATTACAGGGGTGCTCAGCGCGCGTGTGAGCAAGGCGCGCGTCGGTCACGTAACTTTGCGCATGGTTGCCGGGGGTGGTTTTGCGATGCTCGTTACGTTCTTCATTGGTAATCTGTTCGGCGTACAAGGCGTGTAAAATATTTCCGCTGTAATACATGAATTTCTCAGCCGTCTAATGAGGATGTACAAGATAATCCCTATTTTCGCCGTCGCGGGAGCACTCGTGGTTTTGGGGTGGCTCGCCTGGGGAAGCATGAACACGACAACAAACCCTGCACTCGCTGCAACAACAACACAGGGAAAGGTGGTTGGTATTCCACCGATTTCATACGAATGTAATGGGGACGCAAAGGTGTGTCCGGACGGAAGCACTGTTGGCCGTACCGGGACAAACTGCGCCTTTGCCGCGTGTCCGACGCCCGAAGCGACATCCGCAACTATTCGCACGACGCTCGGTCAGACAATGACCGGATTGAATGTGACGATTACCCCGACCGAACTTGTAGACGACAGTCGCTGTCCCACAGATGTGCAGTGTATCTGGGCGGGAACCGCGCACGTGCGAGCCACTATTTCAACGAACGCTGGCACTACTTCAGAAGTCCTAGAAATCGGCCAGCCGATTGAAAAAGACGGATACACAATCACATTTACCGAACTCAGCCCGAGTCCGAAATCCGATGAAGTAACTCCAAGCTCGTCATACCGCTTTGTGTTTACTGTTTCGAAATCCAAATAGAAACCGACTCCTCTGTTCTGTATACTCAGGGCATGACACTTTTTGAAGAGCGTCCGCTTACGCATAAAGCGGCAAAAAAGACATTCAGTGAACGGGTGGTCGCGCTTGCGCTGTCTGTTCCCGCAGGGCGAGTTACCACCTACGCTGCACTCGCGCGCGCCGCTGGCGGCGGGGGAATGGCTGCGCGCAGTATTACCGGGATTCTTGGCAAGGCATGGGAAAAAGGGGAGAAGAAAATCCCATTTCACCGAATCGTGTATAGCGACGGCAGAATCTGGACGTCGCCCGAGTATCACGCAAAGCGCATGGCGCTCTACAAAAAAGAGAAAATATCTGTCGACAAAAGGAATCGCATCGTGGATTTTACAGACAAACTTCACGAGTTCTAAAAGATGGTGCAAAATACACAGAATCTATGAACAGCGAAACAATCACCGTAGAAACACGTATCAATGCACCAGTGAGCAAAGTGTGGGCGTGCTTTACGGAGCCATCGCACATTACTGACTGGAGTAACGCATCCCCCGATTGGCATACGCCGCGTGCCGAAAATGATTTGAAAGTCGGTGGGCGCTTCCTGACCCGGATGGAAGCCAGGGACGGCAGCGCGGGTTTTGATTTTACAGGCATTTACACCGAAATTACACCGCACGAAAGTATTGCATACGTAATGGATGGCGACGACGCACGAAAGGCAATAAATACATTCAAGGCTGAAGGAGAGGCGACGCGCGTAACAACGGTGTTCGACCGAGAGCATGAAAATTCTATTGAAATGCAGCGGGCAGGATGGCAGAGTATTCTCGACAATCTCAAACGACACGTTGAGTCTGAATAACCATGTCGACGCAGAAAGAAACGATAGAGTTTATATTGGATAAACTCGACGACAAACGGTTTACCGCTCGTGCCATGTTTGGCGAATATGCGCTCTATGCGAGTGGAAAGGTTGTGGCGCTCGTGTGCGACGACATGCTCCACGTAAAAATCCTACCGGCAAGTGCTGCGCTTGAGAGCGAGTGTGAAAAAGGTGCGCCGTATCCTGGTGCACGGCCACACTATATTGTTGAGGAATCGCAACTCTCGCAGCTGGAAGATTTGCCAGCCATTCTGTTCGCTATTGCCAAGTCGCTACCCGCCAAAAAGTCAGTCAAGAAATCAGCAAAGCCCCGAGCTATCGCCGGGGTCACGCCCGGCAAGGTATTGCCGAGGCGCGAAAAGCTGACTAAAAAGAGAGGTTAGCGATTCGACCCGTGGCTTTGTGGAGTGTACAATCTGCACATGGGAAGAATTTCACCAATCGCGCCGCGAAAGTCGAAGTCCCGTAAGACGAAAAAGCGTCTTGCGACAAAAGCTACGATGCTCAAAGCACGGGCCGCCAAAAAGCGGGCATAAAAGTCAAAGGCGCCAGGGAATCCTGGCGCCTTTGACAAATGGTGGCCAAGAAGCTCATACTTCTGTGTATGAGACATACATACCTCGCGGCAATAGTATTTGTTGTGGTGCTAGTGGGAGTGGTGCTCTATACCCACTACGATAAAGACCAATCTGTTGGTGTGCTGGAGATGGGTTCCTATGCGTACAGCTGCACCGGTGGTGTTGAGTTCAAAATGATTCCGACGGCCGATATGTCGTCAATTACCCTTATTCCGGGCTCGAACGCCACGTTCGTACAATCAACACTGCAGCAGAACAAGTCGGTTACAAATGAATTTGTTGGTGAGAGTATCGTCTTTACGGGCGCCGGGGAAAGCGTGCATGTAGTTGCTGCAGGACAGACACTCGACTGCAATCCGGTTCCAAGTGCTGATGTGGCGCCATTCAACTTTGGAGATGCTGCAGAGGGTGCGGGCACAGCACAGGACGTTGCGGCTGCGGTGGACCAAAACATTGTTGGAGTTTGGCAGAGCACGGACGACCCGCTGTTTGTTCGCGAGTTTAAAACCGGCGGTGTACAGGTTGATTATTTCGACGGCGAAGCTGACGCGACTGGCACATGGAAAACATTCACCAAGACTAAGCCGCTCACGGTAGCGTTCCCGCTTGATGCGGGAGTAACCTATGTGCAAATTTCGGACTCCAAGGATACTTCGGTCATACTGAACTTTCGCGTGAACAAACTTACTCCCGAGTCTCTTGAAATGACATACATGGAACGCGGCAATACGCTTTCGTTTCAGCGAGTTCAGTAAAACATAATCAAGGTTCGTACTTTTCTATGCCTAACGCAACTGAGAGCGCCGAGCGCTACGCGGATTTACTCCGTCCGTCATGGGCACCGCCATCGTGGCTCTTCGGTCCCGTATGGAGCGTGTTGTATGCAATCATCGCTGTTTCGTTTGGCGCGGTGTTCTATCGCGCATGGATAGGTACGCTCCCGTGGAGTGTTGCGCTGCCGTTTGCTTTGAATCTCGTTTTCAATGCGGCATTTACTCCGCTGCAATTCGTGCTGCGGAGTAATGGGTTGGCTGCAATCGATATCGTGCTTGTTCTTGCAACGCTCGTGTGGGCGCTCATTGTGATATACCCGTACATGCCATGGGTTAGCTACGTAAATATTCCATACGTGCTCTGGGTATCGTTTGCGACAGTCTTGCAACTCACCATTACGTATCTCAACGTTAGTCGTTGAAGGAAATCAGATATGTGTCGATGAGGCGTTGGTCGAGGTCGTAGAAGTATTTGCCGTCCTCGTGCAGTCGTGTGGCGAGTTCCACTCCCACATAGCGCCAGTGCCATGGTTCAAACACAAAATGCCCATTTCCTTTTGGATACGACAATATAAAGCCGTGTTCATGTGCGTGCGCCTGTAGCCACGGATAGCCAGGCGTTTTATCAAACCCTGCAAGTCGTGCCTGTAACTCCGGCATCGTAAAGTCGATTGTTGTTGCGAGCTGATGTTCAGAATATCCTTGGTCTGCAGAAAAAGAATTTGCGGTCCCTGCGCCATATGTCACTTTGTATCCTTCTTTTAACGCAGCCTGCACATCAAACGACCGATACGCGGAAAGTGCCTGTAGGGTAACACCCTGCGCTCGTGCAGCACTCATAAGTGCGTTCAGGTGATGCATAGCGCTTGCAAGAAAATATTCCTCCTTGTCGGGACGTGCAAGGTAGGCCGCATCAATCGGCAGGAGCCGTGGCGGAATATAGTTTTCGTTCAGGAAGTACACAGAGGAATACTTTGCGAGTAACTGTTTATCGGTTTTGCTCAGCTTATCGAGCTGGCCGACCGTTGCAGAAATAGTTTGTACCTGCGAGCCAAGCGCAGCTTTTTCCGACTGACTCTTTTCGAGTAAGGACTTCAAATCCTCGGAGAGAGCGAGTGCGGCAGCAAGCTTGGTCGACAAATCTTCCGACTGGCTCGAAAGCCGTGCATTCACTTCGCGTTCCGTTGTGTACGCTACTTTGAGCTTATTTAACTCGTTCGTGCCCCACACCAGTGTAATCGCGAGCGCCAGCGAGAGTGTGGCAGCGATTGTGGTGGGGGAAAAGACGGTGCGGGTATTCATGGACCACGATTGTATCACGCAGGGATTCCGCACAAGATTTTGTTTCTGTTATAGTACTCGCCATGCCAACGGAAACCCGTTCAACTCCGCACAACAGCACGTTCCGTGTGCTGTTGTTCTATAAGTACGTGTTTCTCGAAGACCCCGAGGTTGTCGCCGCTGGTGTCCGTGAGCTCGCCGAGTCGCTCCAGCTCACGGGGCGCATTATCGTGGCCTCCGAGGGTATTAACGCCACCGTAGAAGGAAGCGTGGACACCGTAGAAGCGTTCGCGCAGCGGATTGTGCAGGACGACCGACTCCAAGATATGCAAATCAAGCGGAGCGCGGGAACGGGGACAAGTTTTCCATCACTCTCAGTGAAGGTTCGCAAGGAAATCGTGGGTACGGGATTCACTCCTGAGGAAGCAAATCCGATTGAGCGCACTGCGCCACGGCTGTCGCCTGAGGAGTTGCGTGCGTGGTTTGAAAGTAAGCGTGAATTTACTGTTATCGACATGCGCAACAATTACGAGTTTGCCTCCGGACATTTTGAAGGCTCAGTCCAGCCCGACATCTCGGCCTCTCGACACCTGCCACTCTCCATGAACAAACTCGAGCCGCTTAAGGAAAAAACGGTCGTTACGGTGTGCACCGGCGGCGTGCGCTGCGAGAAAATGGCCGCCTACCTGCAAACTCACGGATTTACCGATGTGCACCAGCTCGATGGTGGCATACATTCGTATATGGAAAAGTATCCAGGCAAAGATTTTAAAGGCACGCTCTACACATTCGACAAACGGCTTACGATGGATTTCGGTGGAGAGCGCGAAGTAATCGGCACGTGTCGCCTCTGTAATGCAACAACCGAAAACTATGTAGATTGCGCGGAAGACACGTGTCACTATCATTTTCTGGCGTGTGAGGCATGCACAACTGAAAGTGGGCGAGCGTTTTGTAGCGACGAGTGTAAGGCTGCTGCGCTATGAATATGGCCACAAAAATAGTGTCCGCTGAATTTTTGAAAGGTTTGCGCGGTAGCGACGAGACTCTGAGCGACGGAATCCCGCAAATCGCATTTATCGGCCGCTCGAACGTGGGAAAATCGAGCATATTGAATGCACTTACCGGCGTAAAAAAACTCGCGCGAGTCGGTGACAAGCCGGGAAAAACAACAGAAATCAATATCTTTTTCATTAACAAAACCCATTACTTTGTCGACTTGCCCGGATACGGATACGCCGCGGCAGGAGTGCAGGACCGTGAGAAACTTCGCAAGCTTATCATTTGGTACTTCACCTCCGACGAGGCACATCCGCTGCTTACAGTGCTCATCTTGGATTCAAAAGCGGGTCTTACTCGATTTGATCAAGAGATGATAAAGATGCTCAAGGAAAAGGGCCGCCCATACATGATTGTTTTAAACAAAGTCGACAAGCTCTCCCAAAAAGACCTTGCAGCCCAGCTCATCAAAGTAAAAGAACTTGCAGAAACGAACGATATTCTGCAAACGTCGACCGAGAGTGGCAAGGGGATTGATGCGTTGCGCGACAGGATTATGGAGACAGTCGTATGATTGTGCGCGTACGAGTAAACGCAGGGGCGAGGCGCGAGACACAAATCACCATTTCGGATAACAAGCTGCAAATATCAGTCAAAGAGCCCGCTGCAGACAACCGCGCAAACGACCGCGTGCGCTCGATGCTTTCGGTGTACTATCGCGTTCCCGTGAGCGACATACGCATAATTAGCGGTCATCACCACCCATCCAAAAGTTTTGAAATCATAGAGCGGATATAATATACGCATATGAGCAAACGACTGGTCTTATCGGTTGTGCTTGTATCTGTCATTTTTGGCACTCTTATTGGGTACACGCGCGCCATACCATCAGATTTCAGCTCAGATAGTGAACAACAAACAGCGGACATGTTCGAGTATGGATATCGCTGTGACGATGGCAGTGAATTCACTGTTATCGCGTCGGAGAACATGTCGACCATTGAAATTGTTCCGGCAACCAGCGCGGATTATCTCAAAAGAACAACACTGCGACTTGGGAACCAGGGCGCATACTCGGGTGGCGGCGTGATTTTTCTTCCCGGCGACGTGGAGGCCGAGCTTTCCACAGATTCAACTGCACCAACCAGATGCCGTTCGATGCGCCCGCAGCAGGAATCACTCTTTTATCTTGGCGATTAGTGCAAATCTATGCAGTACTGGCTCATAAAGTCGGAACCCGACACCTACTCTATCGACGACCTCAAGCGAGATAAAAAAACTGCGTGGGAGGGCGTGCGAAACTACCAGGCGCGCAATCACATGCGTAGCATGAAAAAAGGCGACCTCGTGTTGTTTTATCATTCGAGTACGAATCCGATGTGCGTGGCAGGAGTGGCGCGCGTGGCTTCGGCAGCACACGCCGATGACTCGCAGTTTAAAAAGTCGGGAGAATATTTTGAGCCGCGCGCTACGCGCGATAAGCCGGTTTGGGATTGCGTGGACCTGGAGTTCGTGGAAAAGGCAGTAAGGCCACTGTTGCTTACAGAAATAAAATCGGACAGTGTGCTTGGTGCGATGGTGCTCGTACAGCGTGGCTCGCGCCTTTCGGTGCAGCCGGTGAGTGCCGTCGATTTTGCACACATACGTGCGCGTATAAAGTAGTCCGCGTGCCCTTGCACGATATACTGTATGTATGAACTTCAACAAGCCAGTACTGGTTGTGTTCGGACTTCTCATATCCGTATGGTTCATTGCAGGGCCACTCTCGTCGCTTACGGCGCCTGATTCTGCATTGCAGGCAAACAACGCGGCCGTCGTTGCAACGTCGGTCAGCGTAACGATTCCAGCAACCTCGGGAATCACCAGGCAAGTTGCACTTTCTCAGGCAAAACTACTCACGCTCGCCGACACGATGTACCAGGACGGCATGGTGCCGCTCGGCGACTATAAATATTCCACAAAAGTTGCGAAGAAAGGTTCTGTATTTTTGTGCAATGAGCGAAGAGATAATCCTGGCTCGAGCGTGAACGGTCCATGGATGCAGGGAAACGCGTGGAACTACAAAGAAAAGATTTCCATCTCTGGCAGTGTGTCGTGGCCGAATGCCCGATTTACGAACACTGTTTCGGGGACCACCCGCACGCTCTCAGGAAATGCGCTGCCCCTCTCGCACACAACCGGCACATTTCCGGTTTCTCGCAACGACCCGGCTGCAGCGTACGACCCGAATCCTAATACAATTTCGGCGCAATCAATCACACAAAAGCTTCCCATCAATCCTGTTTATTCTGAAACCCCATATTGCATGGGGGGAGAGGTGGGCATCATGCTTTCGGGCGTGCCGCTCTTCAATGCGTTTGATGCTGGACTGCGCGATGCCCCGGCACACGAATTGCAAGATAGCTGCGACGGGCATCCCCAGGGTTCCGGCGAGTATCACTACCATGGTCTTTCCCGGTGCATCAAAGACACGGCGGTTGAAACGGTTATCGGCTACGCCTATGACGGATTTCCAATTACAGGAGCAAAAGTTGCGGCGGGAAAATATCTCACAACCGACGACCTCGATGAGTGCCACGGAATCACGAGCGATGTGATTATCGATGGAAAAAAGAAGTCGTCATACCATTATGTGATGACAGTAGATTTCCCATACTCAGCAAGTTGCTTCCGAGCAAAGCCAGTTACCACTGGACCATCGGGCTCTCCACAGCAAGGTGCGCAAAGCCAGCCCAGCAGAGTTCCACCAAACCTTCAGCAAGGGGCCCAAGGGGGTCCGCCTGCGCAGGCAGGAACTCCGCCGCAAGAGGCAACACAGGCATGCTCTGCAAAGACGTTCAACGACCGCTGCTCGTTTACGAGCCCACGAGGTGACACCATTTCCGGCATCTGTGACGCCCCGCCCGGTGCCACGAAACTGGCTTGCGTCCCGCGCTAGACGACGGATAGCTTGACAAGTAGTTCTAGTCATGACAGAATAGGCGAAGTCCTACTTTCTCCTCGGTTTTAAGACCAGGACACGCGGCTTAGGTCGAAGTCCTTGGGACAGTTAGACAGTGAATACAGGCACCCCGGTGCCGCCTGAATAGACAGGCAGATCAGCATTCGTTTGAAGACACACAACACTATGTCAAAAAATTTTCTTCAGGACGGTAAATGGATCGAGAACCCGAACGCGGTTCAGGTGGTTACATGCGCATGCGGCGGCAAATACATTAAGACGCGCCCAATGCAATCCTCCTGCCTCCCGTGCGCTAAAGCACTCGCGTAGTCACGCAACCACCCCTTCTGGGGTGGTTTTGCATTGTGGGTGCTAGCATCAGGGCTATGTATTTTGTGTATGTGCTCCGATGTCGCGATGGTTCGCTCTACACGGGCATCACCAACGACACTGCGCGCAGACTCAAAGCGCACAAAGCCGGTACCGCAAGCAAGTACACGCGTTCTCGCGGGGCACTCAAATTTGAATACATAGAACGTAAGCGCACACGCGGCACCGCTCTTAAACGCGAGGCCCAAATCAAAAAATTCACTCGGGCTCAGAAGCTTGTGCTCATCAATAAAGTTGGTGATTCGCGAAAGGTACGGTAGGTTGCTTCAGATGTCTGGCATTCCCACCCTGGTGCGCTTTGATGGCGTGTCCTACGAATACAACGCAAAAAAGAAAATCCTCGATGAGGCCACCTTTAGCATACGCAAAGGAGCGAAGCTCACACTCATGGGTCAGAACGGTGCAGGCAAGAGCACCATATTCGGTCTCATTACGGGCGCAATCGAACCCGAGGGAGGCAAGGTTAACCTCGAGCACGGACTCTCTATTGCAATCGCTCGGCAGGTAATACCCCGCGCAGAATTGGAACTCACGGTGCGTGACTTCTTTCAGAGTGTGTTTCCTCAAAAAGTCTACGACATTGACCCCAAGATTGATGATGTGCTCGAAATCGTAAACCTCCACGCTCCGCACGAGCGAATCGTAAAATCATTCTCTGGCGGACAACAGGCGCGCCTTCTGCTTGCCTCTGCGCTTATTCAGAAGCCCGATGTTCTTCTACTCGACGAGCCGACCAACAATCTCGATAAAGCGGGTATCGCGCATCTCACAAAGTTTTTGCAGCAGTACGAAAAAACATGCGTGGTTATTTCACACGATGCCGACTTTTTGAATGCATTTACACAGGGCGTGCTCTATCTTGATGTGCACACACAGAAGGTGGAACAGTACACGGGTAACTACAATGATGTGCTCGGGGATATCAAGGCCCGCATCGAAAAGGAGAATGCCAAGAATGCGCAGCTCGCCAAGAAAATACAGGCAAACAAGGACCAAGCGAACGTATTTGCGCACAAAGGCGGCGGCATGCGACTTGTGGCAAAGCGTATGCGTCAGGCGGCAGAAGATGCGGAAGAAGAGATGGTGGATGTCCGCCGCGAAGACAGAACAATTAAGCCGTTCAAAATTCCAACGCCAGAGAATATGGTTGGAGAAATTTTGCGCATCGAGTCATACAAAGTAATTCTCGACCATAAACCGAAGGTAAAGAAGAAGACTGTCATCCTCAAAAAGAATCAGCACCTGTTGCTTGCGGGGCCAAACGGTATCGGAAAATCAACATTGCTTGAGGCAATCGTGAATAAAGAGGAGGGTTCTACGATATTACCGGGGACAAAAGTAGGGTATTACCGCCAAGACTTTTCGAACCTCGACTTTGAAAAGACCGTGCACGACGAACTGCTCGGCGTGATGAAAAAGAAATATGAGGAAACGATGCGTCATGTTGCCGCAGGGTTCTTGCTGACGGGCGACATCATACACACAAAAATCGGGCACCTTTCCGAGGGGCAGAAAGGGCTTGTAGCGTTTGCGCGCTTGGTACTGCTTGAACCAGCACTCCTTATTCTCGACGAGCCGACCAACCACATTAACTTCCGACACATTCCGGTTATCGCTAAGGCGCTCGACTCTTACGAAGGAGCCATGGTTCTGGTAAGCCACGTGCCCGAGTTCGTACGTGAGATTCGTATTGACGACACGCTCGACCTCCTGAAGTAGTTTGCAGCTCTGTTGCATATATTTTTGCGTGCTACGCTAAGGCTATGAACACGAGCCTGAAGCTCTCGTTCTTCGCGGTAATGCTGCTAGCGCTTGCGGCGGCGGTGTTTGCTGCAGGGCAGCAAAAATCCCGCGAGAATGTCGTAGATACACGAACGCCCGAAGAGCGATACGCTGCAGAGCGCGTGCAGGCGCGCCTCACACCCATCCAGTTTGAAGTCACACAAAAGAATGGCACCGAGCCAGCGTTTCAGAATGAATACTGGGACAACTACGAGCCGGGTATATACGTGGACATTGTTTCGGGCGAAGTGCTTTTTTCGTCCACCGATAAATACGACTCCGGCACCGGTTGGCCGTCGTTCACCAAGCCACTCGTTGCAGAAAATGTGCTCGAGGTTAAAGATTCCACACTCGGTGTTGAGCGTGTCGAAATACGCTCCAAACACGCCAACTCCCACCTGGGTCATGTGTTTCAGGATGGTCCGCAACCAGCCGGACTGCGTTATTGTATGAATTCTGCTGCACTACGTTTTGTTCCCGCAGCTGATTTGGAGAAAGAAGGCTACGGCGAGTTCGTCGCACTCTTCAAGTAAAAGCCGTAAGAAAATTACGAGAGACCGAGTTTTTTTAGAAACGTATGGAGTTCTGCACCATTGATTTTGCGGTACTGACCGGATTTGAGTGAACCAATTTCGATATTGAGAATCCGCGTGCGACGCAGGTCGACGGTGCTCTGCCCGAGTGCACCAACCATTCGGCGAATTTGGTGTTTCTTACCCTCGGTAAGCTTGATGGTGAACTTTCTGTCACCGCGCATCATGATAGTGCAGGGCTTGGTGGTGTAGCCGCCAATATCGATACCGGCTTCGAGGCGGCCTTTGAAATAGCTCGGGAGCTTTGTGGCGCACACAACGTCGTACTCTTTTTCGTGTTCATGCTCAGGATTTAAGAGCGCATCCGTGAGGCGTCCGTCGTCGGTGAGGATGATGAGTCCATAGGAATCTTTGTCGAGACGACCCACAGGGAACACGCCTTCAACAGGCATTATTTCCTTGATGTCTTTCTCTTCCGGGTCGATGTTTTTCTGAGCGGAATGAGTGATGATGCCGCGCGGCTTGTTGTAGGCGAGATAGCGGAACGTCTGCTTCGGGAGGTCCACCACCACCTTGTCGTTCTCAGCCACCTTATCTCCGAGAACCGCCTTCTTGCCGTTTATCTTGACCAGCCCCTTCGTGATGTACTCATCCGCCGCCTTGCGGGTGCAGATTTTCATATGGGCGAGGTACTTATTGATGCGCATGGGGAAAAGGGATTCCATAGACTGGCATTGTGCAGGTCGCGGCTGAATGCGCAAGTATGAACTTCTTCATAATCACTCCATCTATGACTGTATATCGTGTATACATCCGCGGCATTAGGCGGACATTAGCAGTAACAAGTAACACATCTATTGTATGGAAGTTCTCGCTTTTCTCGTTCTCGGCGGTATCGCTGGGTGGATTGCATCGCTCATTATGGGCACAGACGGCTCTCAAGGTATTTTCTTGAACATCGTAGTCGGTGTCATTGGAGCATTTATCGGGGGAATGCTGTTCAACGCATTCGGCAGTGCTGGTGTTACAGGATTCAACATTTACAGCCTTGTCGTATCTGTTGTCGGTGCCATTGCACTGCTATTTGTAGTGCGACTATTCCGCAGCGTGTAAGCCGCATACACTGTATAAAAAACGTGCCGACACGGCACGTTTTTTATTTGAAAAGATATGCACACACCAATGTGTATTGACGTATCCACGCACAGAGTGCGTGATATTCTTTGTACATACATTAATAGTTCTACTTTTATTACTACATGGAGATCTTTCTCGCTAAGTTGTTTGGTTTGTACTTCCTCATTATCGGAATCATAATTCTCATTCGCCGCAAGGCAGTGATGCCAGCGATTTCCGAGCTAGCTGGCAACCGTCCGGTACTCTTGACCCTCGCGGTCATCGAAATCGGTGCTGGTCTGGCGCTTGCGCTCGCTTTCCCAACGATTACGTGGTCCATACAAGGCGTTTTCGCCATCATCGGATACATGCTTCTCGTGGAAGGCTTGATTTACCTTGCCTCGCCATACCGTACGACTCAGAAGTTCATCAAGTCGTTCAACCGGTCGGAATGGTTCATGAGTGGAGCAGTTGCTTCGGTGCTCGTGGGTGGCTACTTGGTGGCCTACGGATTCCAGCTTCTCTAGAGATTTCCCTCGTCTTTTTCGAGGTTCGAAACGCCGGCCGCTGTGCCGGCGTTTTGCATTCCGATCGGTTTGCTATATCCCATGAGATAACCACATCAAGATGGTAGAGGGCTTTAGATATATTTTATCTCACGGGGTATACTCCATGTATATGCCATTCATCGTCCCATTTCTCGTAGTTGTCGGCGCCATTATTTTGGTGAGCATTAAGCAAATCAATCAGTACGAACGCGGCGTTAAGTTCACACTGGGTAAGTTTACGCGCATCATGGAACCGGGGTGGCGCTTGGTAATCCCAGTCTTTCAGGGTTATCAGAAAGTCGACATGCGCGTGAAAGCAGTCGACGTGCCAGACCAAAAAGCAATCACTCGAGACAATGTGTCTGTAACCGTGAACGCAGTCTTGTACTACAAAGTGGAGAGCGCAGAAAAAGCAATCATCGAAGTCGAGGATTTTCGCTACGCAATATCTCAGTTCGCACAGACCACAATGCGCAATATTGTGGGCGAGGTAACACTCGATGAGCTCTTGGCGCAGCGCGAAAAGCTCGCAACTCGAATCGCGGAAATCCTCGACAAGGAATCTGCGGCGTGGGGATTGAATGTAATTAGCGTTGAACTACGCGATGTATCACTCCCCGGAGACATGGAGCGCACAATTGCCAAACAGGCTGAAGCAGAGCGCGAAAAGCGCGCTGTCATCATCAACTCCGAAGGAGAGCTTGCGGCAGCACACAACATGGCCGAGGCGGCTCGCATTCTTGCAGAGGTTCCAGGTGCACTGCATTTGCGCACGTTGCAATCTATCAATGATATTTCGTCTGACGCATCGAACACGATTGTGTTTGGTGTACCGCTCGAGCTCTTAAAATCATTCGAAGGATTTTCGCAACACTTTAAATCGAAGTCATAGGCCTGCGGGCCCAGTGAACTATGGACCGAATAACAAAGTTCGGGGAGTCCGCTTTTGCGTCGCTCTCAGTTTTTAACTATCGACAGCTGTTTATTTCGCAGGCGATTGCGCTCTCTGGCACCTGGATGCAGATTGTGGCGCTCGGCTGGCTTGGCCTGCAGCTCACTGGTTCGGGAGGGCAGTTGGGTTTGATTGTGGCGGCTCAGTTTCTGCCGCTGCTTTTATTTGCGCCATGGGGTGGGTTGCTTGCAGACCGCGCCGACAAAAAGAAAATTCTGCAGTACACGCAATACGCATACATTGTGACGTCGGTTGTGCTTGGTACATTCGTGCTCCTAAACATCATGCAGGTGTGGATGCTCTATATATTTGCACTCGCGCTCGGTTTTGTGCGAGTGTTTGAAATGCCGGCCCGACAAACCATCATTTCCGAAATCGTTCCACCAGACCATTTGAAGAACGCTATTAGCCTCAACGCATCGGTGAACAACTTGGCGCGCGCAATCGGACCATCCATCGGAGGTATCTTAATTGCGACGGTTGGTATCGGCTTTTGTTTCTTTTTCAATGCAATCACGTATGTGGTTGCTGCGTTTATCCTGCGCACGATAAAGGACGAGGATATGAACCGCTCGACACCTGCAGCACGCGCTGCGGGGCAGCTGCGCGAGGGGTGGCGCTACGTCTGGCAGACACCGCTCATCCGCGATCTCATGATTATGATTGCGCTTGTCGGCACGTTTACATTTGAGTTTCAAATCAGTCTGGCACTCCTCGCCAAAGAAACGTTCCTCTCCGACGCGGGAGGTTACGCAGCATTGATGTCGGCGTTTGGCGCGGGGGCTGCAATTGGTGGTGTTGTAGCGGCGAGTAGAAAAGAAACAGGGCCAAGTGCATTTCTTTCTTTTGGAGCGCTGTCTGGCTTTAGTATCTTGCTCGCGTCAATCGCACCGTCGCTCGGGCTTGCGATTGCGGGCATGGTGCTCGTGGGATTCTTTACGGTCAACATGGTTTCAACCGCAAACTCAATGATTCAAATGGAGGCGCATCCTGAAATGCGCGGACGCGTAATGGCGATATGGAGTATGGCGATGATGGGCTCCACGCCGATTGGAGGACCGATTATTGGTTGGATTGGGGAGTTTACGAACGCCCGACTCTCGCTGGCAACGGGAGGTGCAGCAATGTTGATAGCAGTTGTGTATGGATACATTGCGCTCGTGCGCCGCAAACCAGCAGACCATATTGCAATCGACACCACCATCAAACTCACCGAAACGCACCACGCCTAGACACATTTTTGGCCATTATGGCGTATTAGCGCGCGGGTGAAAGTTTGCTAACATGCTCACATGTTCGACCATAAACTGTTAAGCGTAGGCGTCGGCCTATCAATGATTATTGTAGGTGTTGGTCTTGGATGGGGGGTAAAAGTTCTCGCTGAACCCTGTAACGTCCAGACACTTTATTTAAATGGGGTTTTGACTGCTTCCGTTCCGGAAATCTCTGGCAGTGATGACATAAGTGCGTCTATGCCTGCATACACAACGAGTCAGGGCATTTCGTTGTATATGCACGAGCTTGAACGCTCATCTACGATTGACGGCATAATTGTTGAAATTGATTCTCCTGGCGGATCGGCAGTCGCCGGAGAGGAGTTCTCCAACGCATTCAAAAACTTTGAGAAGCCCATTGTTGCTGTTATCCGCAGCAGCGGAGTTTCTGCAGCGTACTGGGCGGCGATTGGTACGGACCGCATATTTGCATCTGCAAACTCGCAGATTGGTTCTATCGGAGCAACGTTCTCGTACACGGATTCGTCTGTAAAGAATGCGAAAGAAGGCATTACGTACAATGTCATCAGCTCTGGTAAGTTCAAGGACTTGGGCAACCCCGATAAGCCACTTACCAACGAAGAAAAGGCACTGCTTGAACGCGATGTAAAAGTAGTCCAGCAGAATTTTATAGATGCAGTTTCTGCGGCACGTTCACTACCAGCGGGGGAAGTAAAAACAATGGCCGACGGCTCGTTCATGCTTGGAAAGATGGCGGTTGAGAAGAAGCTCATCGACGAGGTCGGGGGACAAGACGAAGCACTCGAGTACCTAGAATCAAAGATGGGTTACGCAAAAATCTGCGAAAACTAGTATGTTCCGCATGACGCCGCAAAAGGCAATCTGGTACGGTTGGTTGGCTTGCTGGGTGTTTATCGCACTGTTCGTTTCCTACATCGGAATGGAGTACGTGGTGGTGCAGGTGAGCCAGAAAGACCTCCCGCTGCGCTACATTACTCCCGTACAGAGTTTGATTTATTGCGTATTGTTCCTAACGTTCCTCAACA
Source organism: uncultured Candidatus Saccharibacteria bacterium (assembly GCA_964471165.1). Classification (GTDB taxonomy): domain Bacteria; phylum Patescibacteriota; class Minisyncoccia; order Phycocordibacterales; family UBA2100; genus UBA10103. Next base: position 43,404 of record CAYYEX010000001.1, on the reverse strand, counting down.
GTGTTCGCGCGTTTGCACAATTGCGAAAGGACGAGAGTCTTGAAAAGACCGCTAACACATTGTTGTTGGTGAATGTTGCGGAGGTGATTCTTATGATTCCGTACTCGTTTCCAGATTATATGGACCCCACGTTCCTTGTCATCGTGCTCGCGGCACTGATTCCACTTCTTTGTGTCAACGGAATTGTGCTTATTCGCATTGCGGATCACTTTACTGCATACGTGGACGAGTTCGGTGCATCTGCAAAACGAGTAACGCTTTGGAACAGAATCGCTGGTTGGATGCTTGCGAGTGTGGTTCTGGCGCTTCCGGGAGTCTTTGTTTCACTCATCGGAGAATTCTTCTTGTGGCGATTTCTTGCGAAAGTAATTAAACAAAATTACGTTGCAACTCCCGTGCCGGTTTCTGCTCAGACGACAGTATAGAAAACAAATGACCGCCTGAATTGGCGGTCATTGCGTTTTGAGGTTGCTCAACGGCTCGTTTCAAAAGCCAGTGATTCGCCTGAACTCGTCGGGGAACAAGATGCGCAGCACATAGAGCGCGGTGTAGACGAATGCCGCGATACTGCCTGTGATGACGAAGAACCAAAGCGCGCTGTGCGCCAGCCAGTAGGCGATGACTTGCATGAAATGCGGCGAGGCATACATCAGCGGCTTGATGAGGCCCAGGGCGCCGACGGCGGCATGGAGCAAAACGCCGAAGTAGAACAGCACGGCTACTTTTCCGAACAACGTGTCCAGAATCAGGTCAACGTACATGATTCGCCAGATGTTGAGCAGTCCGCGCAGATAGTGGCCCATAGTGGTGCCTCCCGGGTTGCAGCGTTATTCCTTTCAGCAGTCTGCACAGTACAACGTGACTTTAATCTGTCAATCGATATACATAGCCTCGGTGCAATTCCTCTGGTAGTTTGGCAGCGGGCTGAGTGAGCCTCAATTGAGTGGAGGATATAAGGCGATGAAGAACGGACTCCCGCATCTGGTAGGGGCAGTGTTTTTGCTGAGCTGCTTCGGCGCATCGGCGGTAGTGGCACAGACTTCGCGGCGTACCGACACGCGCGCGGTTAATCTGCAGGATGGCCGCGATCATGAACCCCCGCCCGAGCGACGCGCTCCACGCGGAGGCGACTACGGCTATCTGCCGAACGGCCAATATCCCGAGCGCCGCCACAATCGGCCCGACGTAAACATCATCGATACCGAGCGCAGTTACTACGGCTATCGGCGACGTTAACGCTTCCGAGCCCTCTGAATCATTGTTCTCAACACGACGAAAGAGCGCGCTTTGCCGCGCTTTTTCTATTTAAAGGTGGCACACCTATATTGAAGTGATACGATTGCTTCATGAATTTAACCCAGCACCGTCGCTCGGCGGCGATTGTGATTGCAGCGCTCGCAGTTGCTCTATTATTCGGGGGACAGGTGGTTTACGGGGAAGTTACCAACGCATATACCAGCCCCAACGGGTATGTGGTATTTGCACCAACCGGGTGGAAAATCTTTAACCGGGAATACACCGCGTTTCGTGGCGGCAAGGAAGAGGATGTGTACGTAACACAAGAGACCGACTTGTTTAGTCGCACTACGAAATACGTTGTTATTTCGTCGGGCTCGCCCGAGGCGATTTTTGGCTTGAGTACAAAAGTAATCAGCCGCATCAGCAAGGATGAACTCGTCGACTTTTATATCGACCAGGCAACGAATGGCCACATAGACTACAAGGTCACAAAAGCTACTACAAAAGGCGAGGGTGATGCAAAGGTGTACCTCATCGAGGCAAACTACTCGGTGCCTGGTTACCGACAATTCTCCAACACATCCATTGCATTCAAAAACGGGAAAGCATTCGTAACATCAGCGGTGTACTTGGGCACGTTCTCAAATTATGCGCCAACGCTGCAAGCGATTGCAGATAGCGTCACCATTCGATAGGTATGAGTACATCAATACGAAAAGTAGTTCTCACGACGCTCGTGTCACTCATAGCAATAGTGCCATCGTTGGCAGCAGCATATTCAGGGTCTGTAGACCCGCAGCTTGCCACCATTACTATCAATCGCGATTTCAGTGCAGTTGGTGTGTGGCGCATACCATTTGTGCGCAATACGGCCGATAATCAGTTCTATCTACCAGAATATTCTGCATACGGGCAGGCCGCGAGCACTAGGTACAAACTCACAAAGATGCAGGAGACGTACTCGAAGAAGCAGGTGTTTCCAGTGCAGGTGTACGACGAAGTGCTCGGCGTACCGGTAAACAGTGCCGACCCCAACCTGGTTCAGCTCTACGATGTGACCTACACGATGACACCGTATTTCAAAGGGCCGGTAGCTATGTACGAGTTCTGGATGGCGGGCGGCCCGTCGCGCATTGACCCATCTATGCAAATCACGTTCCCGAGTGACTGGAAAATAATCTCACTCTGGCCAAGCGAGGCAACCACAAGCGCAAACACAATCGGCATTCACTACTCCCCGTCACATGCGCAGTACGAGCCCATCGTAGTGGTGTTCCAAACCAGCGCAGCTGGAACCGTGCAGCAATTCGGCAAGTACACCGTTTCTGGCACGTATGACGAGGTGCAAAAAATCGGCGCAGCACTTGCATTGCTTGGCACGCTCGACGACACCATGCTCACGAATGTGGGTATAAAAACACCAGACAAGGTGTTAATCATCTCAGACAACCTGAGCACCGTCGGGCAAATCGGTTTCGAGGCAGAAGCAATTGCCGCAAACCCAAATATTGTTGTGTTCAACAACCAACTCACAAAAAGCAAAACAACCGAGGAAATCGCGGAAACGCTCGCGCACGAAATGATGCATCTTGCGATGAATCAACAGACTCTGTTTCGGGGTAATGGGTATCGCGCACCGTTTCTCGACGAGGGTATTGCCGTGTACTTCCAGACACTGATGCACAAGAAAATATTCACCGACGTGAATAAGCGCATTCTCAACGAAGATTTAAACCGCACACACGTCATCTCGCCAACAGAGGCAGGCGTGTTGTACGAAAGCTCGTTTGATACCGCGTTCGACGGTGGCCGCAATCTGGGTACAGGCGCGTCATACATGCACGCTGGGCTCGTGTTCGGTCGCTTTGCTGACACGGCTGGAGCACCGGGATTCAAAAAACTCTTCCCAGACTTAGCCGGAGCCGCAGCCAATGTGTACTCATCGGACGACAGCGACACAGTGTTCAATATGCTTTCTTCTATCTCGGGACTCTCAACCGCAAAGCTCAAGTTCCCAGGCAAAACCGAGAATGATGTAGCAGGAATCGTAGGTCGCATTTCGCATCCTGATAACGACGAGAATGTGAGTGCTGATGTGATTACCGCGTACATCAAAACTGGAATCAAGCACTACTTTGCAGCGGGTGGTTTGCAGACATCGGCCGTAGTAACTCCATCTGCGGTAGTACCGAGTGCGCCGACGGTTGTGCCAACAGCAGTAGGGAAAGCTGGAAAGATTACAAAAAATCTCAACCCTGGTTCTAAAGACCCAGAAGTTATCTCACTGCAAACATTCCTCGAATCGAAAGGATTTTTGACGATGCCAGTAGGTGTTACCAAGGGATACTTTGGACAGGGCACCAAAGCCGCACTCATCAAATATCAAAAGAGTGCTGGCATTGCACAAACTGGCACCGTTGGCCCCAAAACCCGCGCCGCCATCAACTCCGCCAACGGATTTTGAGTGTTTTATTCGTGTCTTTATGCTCGGAGTAGATACAAGCAGCAGGCTCTCGGTTAAAGACTGTCTTACCAATGGGATGGTTGGGGTTGATGCTATTCGCAAGTACTTCCAATCATTATCCAAGAATGATTGGAATCTATCTGATTACCCACTTACAATACAGCAATTCGACACGAGCAAGGAGCAGCAGTTTCTACCTTCTGCGCGCTTCAAACCGTTAGCATGGAGTGTAACGGTTTTTGGTTGGGGCATTTCTGGTGGGGGTGACACCCGCGAGGAAGCGTTTGCTCAGCTAAGGAAGCACTTCGACGAATACAAGGCCACAAAACCCTTGCCCCGACCTGGCACAAATAAGCCGATTGAGTTCGCCCCCTCTGTGAGAATGGATGCAATGGGAGAACTTGCTCATGATTTTGCCGTCAAGGTACTCGGTTTTCATGAAAACGATACTTTGTTCATGTCCGATGAGTCCAGTCTTTGGGACTTTCATGTGGAGGAAACGAACGATACGTACATCGCAAAGATAAAAGCCGCTTACGATGTGGATGTGAATGACCTGGCAGAAAAAGGAAACATTTCAGACATTTTGACGCGGATACAAGCGACTCAGATCTAAGAATAAGGTGAGAACAAGGTGTTACGTACCATTTAAATCCTGCCACGCTCTGTTGGGTAGTGGGGGATACGTCCTTTTAAATCATAATTCAACTCCGAAAAAATGTTTTATATAAAATATGAGAAAAGCAATACTTGGGTAACTGGTGTTCATTTCATTAATCTTTGTAATTCTATCGGCATCCCTTTATTTTAGGTTGAGTTTCATTGAACCCAATCTGTCATCCCTCCTGATAATAAATATAATTGTCAGTATCCCTCTCTATGTGGCAGGTCTTCTTAGTATATATTTAACAAATAAAATTCTTGGCATCAATCCGAGCGGATCGATTTTTTATGTTTGGGCCGCATCATTCGGCATATTGAATGGAGTTGCAACGTCTCTACATGACGAAGCTTTGCGGACTTACATACAAGCCTACCCGCTTTTAACAAGTGAAATTGTGCAATTTGGGGCTCCTTTGCTGTTTTGTGTATTTATCTACATTGGCATCGCGACAATGAATAATTTACGCCAAAATTAATTTTAGAAGCTCCACCACCAATAGAGAAATAACAAAACCCCCGCTGAATGGCGGGGGTTCTGTTTGTAGCGGAGGCTACAAGGGGAGGAGGGAGAACTAGCGAGCCGTTCGTTCGGTTCGTACTCCGGGGAGGTTAGGTATCTCCGGAATGAAGTTCTCGAGAATGACGTGGATTCGTCCGAAGAGTTTGGCAATCAAGTCATTGATGCTTGATCCGAGTCCACCGAGCCCTGGTAGATGGGGAGTGGTTGTTCCACCAGGAGGAGTTGTTGTGCCGTGTCCGCCACCCGGAGGAGTGGTGGTACCCATGGGAGGAGTCGTGGTGCTCGTGCTCATTGAGCTGGAAGACGTGAGCATCATCTGTCCGCGCACCACACCGCTCGGATACGCGAGCGAATGCACGTTGGCGTAGATGATTCCTGCCTTGAGTGCGTTGCCAAGCTCAGTGAGGCTTGTAATCGGCATCGAGCAGCCGGTTGTGGTTGCGTGGAGGTTGGATGCGCCCACGGTAGAGCTTGCTACGAGTGTCCCGTTCACATCGGTGCTGCTCGCGCTCGGGTGATACATGTCGAGCACGACGGGCCCGTTGGCGCCTGGTAGGCCGCAGTGCAAGTGAGCTGCCGTGACGTCGTCACCGTTCCACACACCGAGCCACTGCCACATCGATGTGGTCGTGGTTGCAGAACCGGTTGCGTTTGTCATGTCGAACCACACACGTGCGTGGCCTGTTGTTGTGCTCAGGCCGCTGGTGGTGGTGCTCGTTGTTGCCGCTACGGAGGGCACTTGATTCTCACCGGTAAGATGAGTATCGAATACGTAGCTTCGTGTTGTTGTGCCAGTAGTTGTAGCTGTGTCAGCGCGCACATACGGCGCAAACCCGACCATGAGTGAGAGAGCAAGTGTTGCTCCAACTGCAAGGATTCCGAGCTGTCTCGTGTTTGAGAATTGCATATCTTATATCTTATTGGGTAAAGGAATTTACTAACGTAAGAGTCGTTCATTAGTCATAATTGGCTCGACCGTTGAGCATTGTTGAATAGTCACCCGGAAGGTGCGATGAAAAATGAATCTGTACTTCATGGATTTCTATAGAATCACCGAGTGAAATATTTTGTGCAGCTGGCGTGTATTAGATTACGAGGGCAGAGACGTCTACCTCGAACAATTTAGAAGTTCAAATTACACGTTATGACAAAACGACAAACACTCGTCACTATTCCGGCCCTCGCCCTCCTACTTATCACGGGCGGCGCAGTAGCTGGAATCACCACGATTGCCTCAGCACAGGAAGGCACAACGGAAGTTGCGCAAACACGAGGCATGCGCCCCGCTAAGGGGCCGCACGTTCACGGAACTGTTACTGCAGTAAACGGAACAACTATTACCATCACAAGTGAGCGCGACAGTGCCACATTCACGATTGATGCGAGCGCAGCTACGTTCAAGAAAGGAGTAGAAGGCGCGACACCAACCACGGTTACCATTGCAGAAATCGCAGTGGGAGATGAAATCAGCGCGATGGGCACACTCTCCGGCACCACGCTTTCAGCAACCGACGTAATTGAAGGAAAGTTCGGCGGTCGCGGCATGGGTGGCCCTGGCAAACACGGTCGCGGACACGGCGTTATGGGTAAAGTTACGGCGGTCAACGGTTCAACCGTCACGGTTACCGGGCACGATGGGACGAGCTACACCGTAAACGCAGGCTCTGCCACCGTTCAGAAAATGACAGCTGGCGCACTCTCCGACATTCAAGTTGGAGACAACATTGGTGTACACGGCGATGTGTCAGGTACAACGGTAACGGCAAAGACCATCATGGATGACATGCCCGTACCACCAGGTGCTCCGGCCGTTAATCAGTAAACACTCCTGATTTTCGACAAACTAATCCAATAGCGCGCAGACCCCCGAGCTTACAGCGTAGGGGGTCTGCGGCACACGATGGAACGATTGAACATTCACACGTACTATGTCGGCAATGAGCGCAGAGGAAACAGACGAGGCAATTACTGCACGCGTACAAGCGGGCGACACCGAAAGCTTTGGCGAACTGGTGGGCCGCTACGAAGCAAAGCTGCTGCGCTATGGCCGCAAGTTTCTTGCTCGCAACGAAGACAGGCAGGATATCGTGCAAGACATTTTCATCAGCGCGTATCAAAATATTCAAAGCTTCGACACGTCACAGCGATTCCCTCCATGGATATATCGTATTGCACACAACGCGTTTGTAAACGAGATTCGCAAAAATGAAAAGCGCCCACTGCTCCCGTTTGATTTCGACACCATTATTCCACACACTGCCTACGAAGATCCGGCAGAAAACGAACGCGAGCAAAAAGATATGCGCAGCTACCTCGAGCGCGGACTTACACAGATTCCATCGAAGTACCGAGAAGTCCTCGTGCTGCACTATTTTGAAGACATGGCCTACAAAGACATTGCCGATATTCTCCAGGTGCCACAGGGCACTGTTGGAATTCGACTGAAACGTGCGAAGGAAGCATTACGAGCAAAATACGACGAAAAAGACAAAGACATCTATGGAGCATAAAAACGAAAAACCGAATATGACAGATACGCTCCGCGACAAAATCATGGGGCAAATCAAAACGGAGCGCATTGTAATGCGGCCGCGTCTCTATTTCACGTTGCAAATCGTGGCTGTTGCGGCTGTTGCGTTTCTCGTGCTCTCCATGTCGATATTTATATTTAACTTCATTCTGTTCTCCATTCGCATTAACAGCCACGAGGCATTTTTTGCATTCGGTCCGCGTGGTATTGCCGCATTCTTTTGGTTTTTCCCGTGGCCGTTTCTCGTGCTCGATATAGCATTCATCGCACTCCTTGAGTGGTTGCTGCGCACATTCAAGTTTGGATATCGTCTCCCGATACTCTATGTACTTGGCGGTATCTTGCTTGTTACGTTTGCAACAGGTTTCGCGCTCGACCGCGGCACGCGCTTCAACGACCGCATCATGGTTCGTGCAGAGGGCGAACATCGTCTCCCTCCATTTTTCAAAGAGCTCTACGGCGGGGCGCGCCGAGCTCCGCACGATGGCATCTGCCGCTGCACCATCACGGAAATCGGTGTTGGCAGACTCGTAGTCGAAGACCATCATCGAAATGCCACAACGACGCTCACGATTATTCTCCCCGCCAACGATGCGCGTGCCACCTCGTCCAATCTGCAGATAGGCGATGTAGTATTTGTGGCGGGGGACCGCGAAGGCGACGTAATCCGCGCGTTCGGCGTCCACAAGGCAGAAGCGGGCAGTGGCAAAGTACGCTTCCTCATGCCACCTCCACCAGCAGTGGAGTAAGAATGAAATAAACTGCTTGTCCCGGGTGTATTAGTGGGTACGCGGCTCATGGCCGTTTTCTATAACCGACTGAGATACAATCACTTTATGGGGATTTTCCACACGCTTTTCACTAAACTCGGCACTCTGGGCGCCTGGGCAGCAACGCATAAGGTTATGGCGGCGCTCATTGCCGTGGCTGTACTTGGTGGCGGCTACTACGGCTACTCCGCGCTGACCTCGACCGAAGGCGACCCTGTGTACACACTCGGCGTAGTGAATCGCGCAACAATTGTTGCGTCGGTTTCTGCCTCTGGCCAAGTATCTGCGTCAAATCAGCTCGACATCACAGCCGACGTTGCCGGCGACCTCACCTATGTGGGAGTAAAAGCCGGACAGAAAGTGGGAGCAGGAGCAACGATTGCTCGCGTGGATGCCGGCGATGCTCAGCGTGCACTGCGCGATGCGCAGACAAATCTTGAAAATGCAAAACTCTCACTCGAAAAGTTAAAAAAGCCAGCGTCCGGACTCACACTCACACAGGCACAAAACGCACTTGCGAGTGCCGAAGACAGCAAAACCACTGCAGAGGAAAACCTAGTAAAAGCGTATTCTGATGCGAGCGGAGATATTGTGAGCACATTCCTCGATGCGCCCGATATGGTGCGCTCGCTCGAAAACATTCTCACTGGCACCGATGCAAACCATTCCCAGTGGAATATGGATTTTTATAAAAACGCGATGGACCAGTACACCGACAAAGCAGGTGCGTATCGCAATGACGCGTATCAAAAGTTCACTGCGGCAAAAACAGCCTACGACAGTGCATATTCGAACTACCAAAAACTTGCATCAAGCCAGACACCGGCTGAAATAGATGCAATGCTCGGGCAAACAGAGCCGATGCTCAATGCATTTGCCGATGCGGTAAAAAGCACGGAAGCCTATATCCGCCTTTACAAAACAACTATGGAGGGCCAGCAGCACTCCGTTGCCCCTTCAGCTACGAACGCGCTCACTACGCTTGGCGATTTGAATACCACGGGTGCAGTGCACATCACTGCAATTTCAGGTGACGCCTCTACGATAAAGACGACCGTGCAAAGCATTGCGAGTGCCAAGCGCTCTATCGCTGAGAAACAGCAATCGCTCGTCGATGTGCAGGACGGTCCAGACGAACTTGATGTGCGTAGCGTGGAACTCACGGTTCGACAGCGAGAGGACGCGGTTCAGGATGCACTCAATACACTCGCTGATTACTCAATTCGCGCACCATTTGGTGGCACGATAGCTACGGTCGCGGCAAAGACAGGCGAGCGTGTTTCGAACGGCGGCGCGATTGCAACGATTGTTACTGAGCGAAAGATTGCAACGCTCTCGCTCAACGAAGTTGATGCAACGAAGGTGTCTCTGAACGACAAAGCGACGCTCACGTTCGACGCAATCGATGAACTCACACTCACGGGTTCCGTTGCCGAGATTGATACACTCGGCACTGTTTCGCAAGGTGTTGTGAGCTACACAGTAAAAATTGCCTTTGATTCCCAGGACGACCGCATTAAGCCAGGCATGACCGTAAACGCGTCTATTATTACAGATGCAAAGACCGATGTGCTCACCGTTCCATCCTCGGCGGTAAAAACACGGGGCGATACACAGTACGTGCTCGTGTTTGAGCCAGCGCTCGACACCAGTGCAGGCATGCAAGGAGTTACTTCAAAAGTTGAACCCAAACAGATGAGCGTACAGACCGGAATTTCCGACGACACAAGTATTGAAATTATTTCAGGACTCACGGAAGGACAGCAAATCGTAACGCGCACCAGTACTGCGAGCGCCGCTGCGGCAAGTGCAACCACGCGGACTACAGGTGCAACCGGGGGAGCGACGCGCACGGGCGGTGCCCCGCCTGGTGGAGCAATTCGCTTCTAGCGCTATGCTCGAAGCAAACGACATACGAAAAACGTACGGAACCGGGGACACTGCATTCGACGCGCTCAAGGGAGTGAGTTTTACGATTAACGACGGCGAGTTTGTGGCAATCATGGGACCGTCAGGTTCCGGAAAGTCGACTCTTATGCACATTCTCGGTTGCCTTGATACACCCACAAGCGGTACATATCACCTCGACGGAAAAGATGTGTCTCAGCTCAATGACGAGGAGCTCGCCGACATCCGCAAAGACAAGATTGGATTTGTGTTCCAAGCGTTCAACCTGTTGCCTCGCACCACTGTGCTTCGCAACGTGATGTTGCCGCTCGTGTATGCAGGTGTTGAGGAGGGTGAGCGTGTGCGACGCGCGACAGAGGCGCTCCACGCTGCGGGGCTCACCGAAACACACTTTTCGCACAAGAGTAATCAGATTTCTGGCGGACAAATTCAACGCGTCGCAATTGCGCGAGCGCTCGTCAATAACCCTGCGCTGATTTTGGCCGATGAACCAACGGGAAATCTGGATACAAAAACAGGAGAAATTGTCCTCGGCACATTCCAGCGGCTTAATCGCGAGCACGGACGCACCGTGGTGCTCATTACCCATGAGCCCGATGTGGCGCAGCATGCAGAGCGAATCATTACACTGCGCGACGGGGTCATCGTTTCCGACGCAAAGACACATGTGCGCAAACATGCGCATCACGAAACGTCATGAAAATAAACGACCTCGCGCACGAAACATATAGCGCACTCTCTGCCAACAAAGTCCGCTCGGGACTCACCATTTTGGGTATCGTTATCGGCATCTCGTCCGTGATTGCCATGGTTTCTATCGGCACGGGCGCATCAAAAACAATTTCCTCGAGTATCGAATCTCTCGGCTCGAATCTTATCCAGGTTATTCCGGGGGCACAGCGCGGACAGGGATTTGGCGCCTCAAGCGGCCGAGGCTCCGCACGCACGCTCACGCAAGCAGACGCAGAGGCCATTACATCAGTTGCCGATGTACAAGCGGTCGATGGACAAGTCACAGGGCGCTACCAACTTACCGCCAAGGGAGCAAATACGAATACGACGGTCAACGGTGTTACTGCCGCATACTCGCAAATTCGCAATGTGGAAGTCTCCGACGGTGTATTTATTTCAGAAACACAAAATCTATCTGCATCGAAAGTTGTCGTGCTTGGTCCGACGGTTCGCGACGACCTGTTTGGTGAAGGGGTCGAGGGTGTCGTAGGCCAGGTGGTTCGTATCAACGGTATGGAGTTCAAGATTATTGGTATTACCGCAACAAAAGGCGGTTCCGGATTCACAAATCAAGACGACCAAGTATTTATCCCGGTGAAAAGTGCACAGCGATTTCTTTCTGGCAACCAATATCTTTCAACCATTGCCGTACAAGCGTCTAATCCAGAGAGTATGGCGCAGGTGCAGGCAGATATTACTGCGCTCTTGCTTGAACGACACAAAATAAAACCTGACGCTGAGGCAGACTTTACGGTTTTCAACCAGAACGACCTGCTTTCCACCGCTTCGAGCGTTACCTCAACACTCACGTATTTACTCGCTGCAATCGGCGGAATATCGCTCGTGGTCGGAGGCATTGGCATTATGAACATGATGCTCACCACTGTTACGGAGCGCACGCGCGAAATTGGTTTGCGAAAGGCAATCGGAGCAAAAAAAAGCGACATTAGCCAACAATTCTTAGCAGAGGCGGTTGCACTCACGGTCGTCGGCGGCTCAATTGGGATAGCGTTGGGATGGCTTATTTCATTCCTTGTGAATCTCACGGGGCTCTTGAGTACGAGTGTATCCGTTTCCTCTATTCTGATTGCATTTGGTGTCTCCGGTGCAATCGGAATCATCTTCGGTTACTATCCAGCGCGCCGGGCTGCCTCGCTCAATCCAATCGAAGCATTGCGCTACGAGTAGCAATTCTATTAGGGGTGACACTGTGTGGGCTGAAACAACACGACAGTATATACATCATGTCAAGTAACATGGGTCCATGAAGGACGTCTTAGTAATGTCGCGTTTAGAGCGGCACTTACTAAGTAGAAATCAAAATCATGTACTCAATTACATCTAAGGCAGCTGCGACGGGCATAATCGCCCTTACGCTTCTTGCCGCAGCGCCAGTATTCGCGGATTCAAACAAGGATAAGTCAAACAATGGTCTGCATTTAGGCGCCTTCGCAAAGATTCTCCACGAGGAACGAGCAGAACAGCGCGAGGATAGCAAAGAAGAGCGCACTGAAGCTCGCGAGGACCGCAAAGAGCAGCGTAAGGCGAGTCACGCCACTTCTATCACTGCAACGACAACAAAGCAGTTCGTGGTCAAAGGTAGCGTAACAGCAATCAGTGGTTCGACTCTTACGGTCCAGGGAGCGCACGGTGCAATCTATTCAGTAAACGCTGCAAACGCAGTATTTACCGGACGCACGAATGCTGCCGTTACACTCGGCTCGATTAAAATCGGCGACAAGGTATCGGTGACGGGCACACTCACGGGTTCAACAATCGTTGCAACCAAAGTGCGTAGTCACTCCGACCTCACCGGTAAAGTATTCCGCACATTTGAGGCAGGTATCGTAACAGCAATTAATGGAGCAGCGGTCACGTTCTCGAGCTTTGGCTCTACAGGAACATCGACAGTTGTTACCAACACTGCAACGAAGTACTCGGTGAACGGTACGCCAGCAAGTGCGGGCGCACTCACTGTTGGGGCTCACGTGCTCGTAGTCAGCACATCAACGACAGCCTCAAGCACACCACAGAACGCGTCATTCATCGTGATTCTCACACAGGGACTCAACTGGGTTCGACACTTCTGGAAGTAAGACACTTCTCTCTAAGGTTTCTAAAGCATCCCCGGTGAAATGCCGGGGATGTTGTTAGTTATAATGGTGTGAATGAAAATCCTCGTTGTTGTCATCTTGGTTGTACTTTTGGTATGTGGGTACTCCGCATTGTCGTTTCTTCGCAAGGTGCGCGTCTCACGCAGTCTTGTTGAGCGTGCGGTTCCGTTTTCGCTCAAGGGTGAGCGCACAGTTTCAGTACTCGTTCTTGGCGACAGCACTGCAGTGGGCGTGGGTGCCGACAAACCAGAGGACACGCTTGCGGCATTGCTTGCACGCGAGGTGCATGCAACGGTGCTCGATAATTTTGCAGTTTCGGGAGCACGAGTGCGCGATTTGGCACGCCAAGTGCAGGAAATCCGAAAGGAAAAGTACAGCTATATATTGATTGGTATCGGAGCAAACGATGTCATCCGCTTCGCTCGGCCAGAGGGGAATGCTGAATACTTGAGAATCCTTCTTGTGGGGCTGCCGAAGCACGACCACCTTATTGTGTACATGGCGGGGAACGTGGGAGGCACCCAGCTATTCCCAAAAGTATTGAATGCGCAATACACCAAGCGCACGCTCGCGTATCATGCTGCACTTGCCGCCGTGGTTCGAGATGCAGGGGGCACGTATGTGAACTTGTACACCGAACCACGGGAGGACCCATTCATCAAAGAGCCTGAAATATATCTCGCGGAAGACGGGCTGCATCCATCGAGCGCGGGGTACAAATTATGGTTCGAAAAAATCCGCAACGCATTATGAGGAGCCAATATGCTACATTAGGCCAACCTTCACTATCAGTATGTTAATCGACGATGTAACAATCAGGCTTGAAGCGGGCGCAGGCGGCAATGGTGCCGTTGCGTTCAATAAGACGCGACTCAATCTCGGGCCGGTGGGCGGAGACGGTGGTCGCGGTGGCAACATCTATTTTGAAGGCGTTTCGAACATCGATGCGCTCGCATTTTACGCTGCCAAAAAAGAAATAAAGGCCAAGCCCGGTGGCAATGGTCGGGGCCAGTCTATCGACGGTGCTGCGGGCCCGGATTTGGTGCTCTATGTGCCGGCGGGAACCATCATTCGAAACCTCGAAAGTGGGTTTGAAAAACACATCACAAAGGTGGGTCAGCGAGTGCTTGCTGCTGGCGGGGGAAAAGGCGGGCGCGGCAACTACAAGTTTCGCTCGTCCACCAATACCACTCCAAAAGAAGCCGAGGATGGAACGCCTGGCGACATTGTGGAATATCAGCTGGAACTGCGCCTCATTGCCGATGTGGGTCTTGTGGGACTCCCCAACGTGGGTAAGTCGTCACTGCTCAACGAACTCACCAACGCAAAGAGCAAGGTTGCCAACTATCAGTTCACAACGCTTGAGCCGCACCTTGGTGCCTACTACGGGCTCGTTATCGCAGACATTCCGGGGCTGATTGAAGGGGCCTCAGACGGTAAGGGGCTCGGCGTAAAGTTTCTGCGCCACATCTCGCGTACAAAAACACTCTTTCATTTTGTCTCTGCCGAAAGCGAAGATGTGCTTGGTGACTACAAAACTGTTCGCGCAGAGCTGAAAGCATACAGCGATGAGCTTGCCGAAAAAGAGGAACACGTATTTCTTTCAAAATCCGACGCCGTTTCCGAGGAAGAGTTGCAGGCGAAAGTTGCTGCGTTCAAAAAGAAAAAAATCACCGCAACGCCTATTTCACTCCTCGACCCTGTTTCTATGGCGTATGTGACAAAGATATTAAACGAAATTCAGAAAGAAAAAGTGCATCAAGAGGAGGAGGAAGCTGCGCGCGAGGCAGCTGCAGCGGCGCTTGCCGCTCAGAATGCCGAGGACGAAGAAGACGACTACTAGGTGCGCTGTTCACGAGATGAACGACACAGGTCCTACAGCGTGATAGGGCACGATATACTACGTGTACGAACCTGAGTTCACACGCATGTCTTTTTATCGCGCAGTACACGAGGACACTGATCTTCCGGATACATTTCCGTGGGCACATACCGAAATGGAAGTGCTCGCGCTTTTGAAATCGAGCGAGAATGGTCTCTCCGAAGAAGAAGCCATTTCCCGGCTTGCTACATTTGGCCCAAACGAAATACAAGGGCGCAAACACGCGCAGGCGTTCTTAATTTTCGCGAGGCAGTTTGCCAGCCCGCTCGTATTCATCCTTGTTGCGGCCGCAGGAATCACAATCGTGCTCCAGGAGTATGTGGAAACGTTCGTAATCTTTCTTGCGGTAGCTGTAAACGTGGGACTCGGATTTTTCCAGGAGAATCGCGCAGAAAATACTTTGGAGCGACTCGAGGTCTACATGAAAGAGCGTGCGCGCGTAATACGCGGTGGCCACGAGCACGAAATCGACTCGTCGTTCTTAGTGCCGGGTGATGTGGTGCGCCTCGTGCTCGGTTCACGCGTCCCCGCAGACATGCGCATTGTTACGGAAAACGACATATCGCTCGAAGAGTCATTTCTGACGGGGGAATCGCTGCCTGTTCATAAGCATGTAGATATGGTCTCTGAGGGAGCCCAGGTAACTGAGCGCACAAACATTGCCTACGCTGGCTCGCTTGTTGTGGAGGGCTCTGCAACTGCGGTCGTTGTGGGCACCGGAAACCACACAGAAATCGGGCGCATTGCGCAGCTCGTTTCCGCTGCGACTGACGAGGCAACCCCGTTGCAAAAATCACTTTCAAATCTCGCGTGGGTGATACTCGGTGCCGTTTTTATAATCGTGACCGGTCTTTTCTTTCTGGGCATCTCACGCGGAGAGCCGGTTCTTGAGATGTTGCTGCTCGCAGTGGCAACGTCAATCGGGGCAGTGCCTGAGGCGCTTCCAATAGCGCTCACGGTTATTCTCGCTGTTGGTGTGGAGCGGATTTCAAAGAAAAGGGGCATCATGCGCTCCCTTGCTGCGGCGGAAACTCTGGGCTCGACAACTGTAGTGATGACCGACAAGACAGGCACACTTACCCAAGCAAAAATGCAGGTTACTGGAATCCTCACCGCAACGCACCTTATACATGGTACGGCTCCGGCGACAGAGTTTGGACATGACGAAAAACAGCTCCTCGGTGACGCATTGATTTCAACAGAGGCAATCGTGGAAAATCCGCACGACGAACAGAAGTCGTGGCGTTTTATCGGGAGAGCCATTGAAACCAATATTGCGCTCGCCGCAGCGAGCGCGGGGCTCGATACGCTCGCGCTTACAAAAGACCGCCGCACGACACTCATGCCGTTTAATTCCACGGCGAAGTTCTCTGCTGCTCGTGATAATAAATCCGGGCACGTGGTTATTCTCGGAGCGCCGGATGTTCTGCTCAAGCACTCCGAACTCACGAAAGACGAATATATTGCCATCGAAGAGATGATTCAGAAACTCAGCGAGGAGGGAAAGCGACTCGTTGGTGTTGCTCGCATTGAAAACCCTGGGAAAAAGAAAATTGATTTCACTAAAGTGGTGAATATGCGTTTTTCGGGAATCCTTGTGCTCTACGACCCCATACGCCCCGAAGCAAAAGATGCAGTTGCTCGCATAGAGCGCAAGGGCGCGCGCGTGGTAATGCTGACTGGCGATTTGAAAGGCACTGCCATGGCTGTGGCGCGCGAACTGGGGTGGAAGGTGAGTGAAAATAACGTGATGACGGGGGATGAGATACGGCAACTCACCGATAAGGAGCTTAAGGCACGTCTGCCACTGATTAAAATCTGTGCGCGTGTTACCCCAGAAGACAAACTGCGCATCGGGAAGTTGTTCCAGGAGCGGGGCGAAGTTGTTGCGATGACGGGTGACGGCGTAAATGATGCGCCCTCGCTCAAGGCGGTGAACATTGGTATCGCTTTGGGCTCTGGCACAGACGTTGCTAAGAGCGCGGCGGATCTAGTACTCCTTGATGATAATTTTGAAACCATCGTACTTGCAATCGAAGAAGGGCGCAGAATCATCTCCAATATTCGAAAGACCTTTGTGTATCTCATGTCGAACTGCCTCGACGAAGTATTTCTTATCGGCGGCGCACTCGTTATGGGATTACCGCTGCCGCTCTCTGCAATGCAAATCATTTGGGTGAACTTGTTCACCGGCTCTCTTCCGGCGGTCGCATTTGCGTTTGAGGAAAATCGAGATGTTGGGAAGGAAAAAACCCACGGCGCTATTTTCAATACAGAGGTGAAATATATTACGTTTGGGGTGGGAATACTTACGTCGTATCTACTGTTTGTTCTCTATGCGGGCCTGTTGCGCTTTGGAGTACCGCTCGATGTTACGCGCACGGTACTCTTCTTGAGTTTTGCGGGGTACATTCTCATTATCGCGTATTCCATAAAAAGTCTGCACGCGCCCATTTTCTCGTACCCGCTTTTCGACAACCGTGCACTTAACTACGGCATAGGGATAGCCGTTGCGATGCTGTTGGCCTCGATGACTATCCCGGCATTGCGTGATTTGCTCGAGCTTGTGCCGATATCGTTTACATGGATTCTCTTCATTGCGGGCTGGCTCGTGTTCAATGTGGCCCTCGTGGAGGGGGCAAAATGGGTCCTCCGTACATTTCATCGCGCGTGACGCGCATGAACGACGGAGAATTGCTATAATGGCTCATATGAAAGGCGGGTCTTCGCAGCACTATTTTCTTCTTGCGCTCCTTGCCGGCGCGGCATGGGTTGCGTTTCTTGTCGTTGCACCATTCTTTTCGGCACTTGCCCTTGGTGCGGTATTTGCGGTAGTGCTCCAGCCGGTTTACCGCAGCATACTCGTGCGTGTGAGGCGCAAGGAATCGCTTGCGGCACTCATGACACTCGCAGTGAGCATCTTCGTAATCCTCATCCCGGTGATATTCGTTTCGATGCAGTTGCTCAAGGAAGCACAAACTTTGTACGGCTCGCTCAGTGACACCGATACGCAGCGCGTGTTTTCGCAATGGGTGCTCACCAATGGTCCGAAAATCGACCAGTACATTCCGAATGCGTCACAATCGCTGCGCGAGATTTCGACTGGATTCGACGACTACGCGCGACAAGGTGCATCGTGGATAGTGATGAACATTGGTTCGGCATTCTCATCGATTGCGGCGCTGTTTCTGAGTCTCTTTATCTTCTTTGTAACGCTCTATTACTTGCTACGCGACGGCGCACGACTGAAGGATTATTTAATTGAACTCTCACCACTGCGAGACAGCGATGACGAACAAATCGTACACAAGCTGGAAACTGCAGTGAACTCGGTGGTAAAAGGCAAGCTCGCTATCGCGGCTATCCAGGGAGTGCTCGCTGGTATCGGTATGGCAATTTTTGGCGTGCCGAACCCGGTTGTGTGGGGACTGGTTGCGATTGTGGTCTCGCTCATTCCGCCAATCGGTACTGCTCTGGTGCTCGTCCCCGCAATTCTGTATTTGCTCATTGCAGGCGCTGTACCCCCAGCTATCGGGCTCGCTGTGTGGACGATGGGGGTCGGAGTCATAGACAACATCCTCGGGCCAAAGCTCATGGGCAGAGGCACCGAGATGCATCCGCTGCTCGTTCTGCTCTCAGTTCTTGGTGGGCTCGCATTGTTTGGCCCCGTCGGGCTCTTTTTAGGACCGCTTTCAATGGCGCTTTTGCTCGCACTTTTGTCGCTCCATTCTTTTATCGCACCGACCGAGAGTAAGAAGAGTGGTGAGAAAACGTTGTAGATTGTATGCGTCCATCTATGTTCCGTGCGATTGCACTCATAGTAGTACTCGCCGTGATTTTTGGTGCGGTATACCTGACTGCACGGCCTGAATCCACTCCAGCGATTGGCGAAAACGAGCCCGACACGCCCGTGCAGCGACTCTACGATAACGCCACGCTCGGAGTCAGGTTTTCATATCCTGGTTACTATGTGCTTTCGGAGCGCGAAGTAGGCAACGGCGAGCGTTCTCACTATTCAATAGTGCTTATCGATAAAACAGCAGCTGCGAATATTCCCACAGCAGGGGAAGGTCCACCTGCAATTACAATAGATATTTTCGGCAATGGAATCGACAAGCTACCGCTCAAAAAGTGGATTACTGATACTTCCGCTTCGAACTACAAGCTTGCTCTAGTGGACGATCTTGCTACAAGCACGGTTGCAGAAGAGAGTGCATATTCGTATACGTGGGACGGTTTGTATCGTGGGGAGAGCATTGTGCTGGCACACGGTTCTAACATTGTTATGTTGAGCGTTACCTACATTGACCCGGCCGAGGTAATTCGCAAGGACTTTTCCGAGCTCATTGGGACCGTGCGTCTACAATAGGAGCGGGCGCACAGCCTGCTTGCATTCATGAAGAGGTGACGGTAGACTAATTACTTAGGACTCCTAAGTAATTCTGATGGCTGAAAAAGCACTTAAAAATACGATGTATGGAGAGCTTTCGGGGCTCTTTTTTGAGACGCGTCAGATAATTCGGCAAAAACTGCCAGGTGCCAAGCAATCTGACCCGAATGCATGGCTCCGACTGCAGACAATGCACTTTATCGAGCGAAACGATTCTCCAACAATGCACGATGTTGCGGCGTACCTGCGCATCAAGGCACCTTCGGTTACGTCGCTCATCGCCCACTTAGTGGAGCGGGGTATGGTTGAGCGAAAAACTGGTGCTGACAGACGCGAAGTGGTGCTTTCGGTCACTCCGGCAGGCAAGAAGGTGCTGGAAAGTTACGCAGATCAGTCGGAAGAGATGATGCGACACGCATTCTCTACGCTCGACGAGTCGGAAGTGGGCTCATTGTGCAGCATTCTTAAAAAACTCGTTCGAGGACACTCGCACTCGTCATTACAATAATTTTGAATTTATGAAAAATCTATTTTCCGCGCTCGACTCTGTACTCAATTCGCTCAAACGATATGGCTGGAAAAAAATCGCCGCTGTAACGGTGCTTGTGCTCGCTGTCGTTTTTGGTGTACTTACATTTCTCGGTAAAGGTAACGACGCCGAAGTACAGGAAAGCGCCGCACGACAGGTTGAGGTAAAAAGTATTGCTGAGCTTTCCTCGGAGCAACCCGGCCTCTCTATTGTTGGTGTTGTGCAGTCGACCTCAGAGGCAACGGTACGCGCTGAAAAGTCGGGCCAGGTCGTGAGTGTGAATCGCCAACTTGGCGATGGTGTTTCCGCCGGTACGGTTGTTGCATCTATTGAAAATGCTTCAGAAAGCGCAGCTGTTCTCTCTGCGCAGGGCTCCGTTGATGCTGCACAGGCGGCGCTTTCTAAGATTTCTGGAGGTTCTCGCGAAGAGCAGAAGGCCATTCTTGAAGCCTCACTCCAAACAGCACAATCCGGCAACGTTTCTGCAAAATCCAGCGCCGTAAACGCGTTGCTCTCTGCATATTCAACGGTTGATGGTGCAGTGCGAGGCACCGGAGACAGCATGTTCTCTAACCCAGACAGTACAAATCCTTTTTTCAGTGTATCGAGTGCGGATTCGCAACTCGTTACGAACATAAACAACACTCGTTTGTCGATGGGGCCAGTTCTGGAGCGGCAAGCAAGCGTTTCGAAACAAATAACAACAGCCTCCGACCTCAATGGGGAACTCGACCGTACGGAAACTGAAGTGCGAGCCGCGCGAGCGTTTTTCGACCAGATTATTCGCGCACTTAATAATGCTATACCAAGTGGAAATGTTTCTTCTGCGACCATCGCCACTCATCAGGCAAATGCGATTGCCGCCCGCGCGTCACTCAACGCAGCACTCTCCGCTATTTCGGGTGCTAAGGAAAATCTTTCTGCAAAAAGTCAGGGACTCACAATTGCTGAAAAGAATCTTGAGCAAGGTGTGACGGGTGGTCAGCCGGAAGACATTGCAGCAGCACAAGCGGGGCTTAAGCAGGCGCAGGGGGGTTTGGCGGCAGCACGTGCAAATCTGGAAAAGAGCTACATTCGGGCACCAATTTCGGGCACTATCAATTCGTTTTCCCTCAAGCGCGGAGACTATGTGCAGCAGACAGCGCCCGTGCTCACCGTGGCGAACAACGGTGCGCTCGAAATCGTGGCCTACGTGACAGAGAATGATGCTCGCGACGTCACTGCAGGTAGCAAGGTATCAATTGAAGAAAATGTGACCGGGGTAGTTACGCGCGTGGCGCCAGCACTCGACCCTGTTACAAAAAAGATTGAGGTGCGCATTGGTGTTTCTGCTGGAGATTCTGCACTCGTCAACGGCCAGTCGGTAACGATTGAAATTACTCGTGCAAACACGCGCATCAACTCGAATATTTCCAAAATCTCTGTACCGATTTCCGCGATTAAGATTGGCGCCGATAAAACAGTGGTGTTCACCGTTGGCTCTGATGGGACGCTTGTTGCGCATGAAATCGTAGTGGGACCGCTCCTCGGTGAGCGCGTAGTGATTACTTCGGGTGTCACTCCAGATATGGAGATTGTTACCGATGCCAGAGGATTGCGCGAAGGGCAGGCCGTGACCACTCTCTAAGCATATGGTTCCCCTCTGGCAGTTTTTCATTGAACGACGACAGTTCACAATCCTCGTGATTTTGGCACTCAGTTTGTGGGGCGCCGTCGCTGCATTCCAAATTACAAAGGAATCCACGCCCGACGTATCTATTCCGGTTGGCGTTGTTTCTATTGTGTTGCCGGGAGCGTCGCCGGAAGATGTGGAGCGTCTTATCACAAACAAGGTAGAAGAGCGTCTTGCGAATTTGCCCGACATGAGCAAGCTCACATCGAACTCGCGTGAAAGCCTCGCGGTGATTGTTGTTGAGTTCAACGCGAATGCCGACCTCGATAAATCAATCCAAAAACTGAAGGACGAAGTCGATAAGGTGGTACCGGACTTGCCAGAGGAAGCCACGACTCCGGTCGTGAGCGATGTAAATCTCTCGGACCAGCCAATCCAATTTATTTCTGTTTCAGCCGACGTGCCACCTGCACAGTTTGCAGAACTCGCGGAATCTCTCAAGAGCGACCTGCAGGCTGTAAAAGGAGTCAATCGCGTCGACGTCTCGGGTGTGCGCGACCGAGAGATTCAAGTTGTGGTTCGTAAAGAAGAGATAGCGCGCCTCAATATTTCACTCTCACAAATCGTAGGGGCTATTGCTGCATCAAACGCATCGCTGCCAGTCGGGTCTATTACGGTGGACGATGTTTCCTACGCAATCGACTTCAAGGGCTCAATCGACGACACTGCCGATATTGCTGGCATTGCAGTGCTTAACGTGAACGGGCAGGTCGTGTATTTGCGTGACATCGCAGATGTGACAGACGGCGTGGAGGACGCGCGTTCATATTCGCGTATTTCTATGGCGGGAGAACCATCGGAGCAGGCAATGACACTCTATGTTTTTAAGGTAAAGGGAAACGACATTACCACTGTGACCAAAGCAGTTAAAGCGCGGTTGACCGAACTCCAACAACCAAACCAGTTGCTCGACGGGAGCAAGGTGGTCGTTTCTTTCGACTTCTCCGAAGAGATTAGTAAAAACCTTAGTGAACTGACGCGAACTGGATTGGAGACCGTGGCGCTCATCATGCTTGTTCTCTTTGCGACGATTGGCTGGCGCGAGGCGGTAGTAGCAGGGCTTTCTATTCCGCTGTCGTTCTTCATTGCATTCGTCGGCCTTTTGTATACTGGCAACTCATTCAACGTCGTTTCGCTTTTCGCACTTATTCTCGCAATCGGTATCTTGATTGACGCGGGGATCGTGATGGTTGAGGCAATTCATACGCGCACGCGACTGCATCACGACAAAAAGCGCGCCGCGATTGAGTCGCTACACGAATACGCGTGGCCGCTCATCGGCGGCACGATGACAACCGTGGCAGTATTCTTCCCACTCTTCTTTATTTCCGGCATCGTCGGGGAATTTATCGCATCCATTCCGTTCACCATCATCTTCGTGCTTATGGCGTCAATCTTCGTGGCGCTCGGTCTTGTACCAACGCTCGCGAACATGTTTGAGGGAGCGCACGAGAGCGAACTTGCCAAACGACAGGATGACTACGCTGAGCAGGCTCGACAGTGGTACTCGGCACGATTGACGAAGATTCTTGAGAACCGTTGGTTCCAGAACTGGTTTATTACCACGATGCTCGTTGGTTTGTTTGTCGCAATTCTGTTGCCGGTAACCGGACTTATGAAAGTGAGTTTTTTCCCTGGAGAAAACGGCGACGTAGTCTATGTGGATATTGAAAAGCCTGCGGGAACTGCACTCAATCAGACCGACCTTGTGGCACGAACCATCGAAGAAATCCTCTACGAACAGGAGGACGTGGAGTCATTAGTAACAACGGTTGGCTCGCAGAGCTCTTTCTCGGATACGACCGGTATGGGCCCGCAGTCAGATGCGCGCTTTGCCAACATCACAATCAACCTCGTGGAGGGCCATGAGAAAACATCTGCGGAAGTTGTTACGGAAATTAAAAAGAAAGTTGCAGATATTAAGTCAGCAGAAATTCGAGTGGGTGAGCCATCTGGTGGACCGCCAGTGGGTGCAGCAGTGCTCATCAAGTATCTTGGAAAGGACCAGGAAGTGCTCAACGCAACGGTTAGTCACGCGCGAGAACAGCTGGAGCAAACCCCGGGTGCAACAACGGTGGATTCGTCGAACAAGTTTGATGGAACACAGTACGAACTCACGATTGACCGTGGCAAGTTGGCCGCGCTCGGGCTCTCACCGGCTCAAGTTGCAGCAACACTGCGCACTGCGGTTTCTGGCGCGACAGCCACAAAACTCACAGGCGGTGATAAAGATGTTGAAATCGTTGTGTCGCTCAATCTCAATCCAAACTACACAGACCCGCACGATGCCAACAACACAACCATCGATAGTCTGCGACAGATTCCACTCATAACCCAAAGTGGCACATCTGTGCTGCTTGGCTCGGTGATTACGGAAGGGGTGTCTCAGTCGAACGCAGCAATTGCACACGAGGATAGACAGCGTGTTGTAACGCTCTCAAGTGCCGTTGAAGCAGGTCATACGCCGGCAGAAGTACTTGCGGCATTCCACGAAAAGTTCCCAACAGAGAACCTGCCAGCAGGAATCACAGAGTCCATAGGCGGTGAGAACGAAGAAACTAACAAGTCATTCGCAGAAATGGGTCTCTCACTGGTCGCGGGCCTCGCGCTCATGTTCGTGATTCTCGTGCTCGCATTCGATTCGTTCCGTTTCACATCATTCTTGCTTTCGATTGTACCGCTCTCACTCATTGGTGTGTTCTTCGGACTCACGATTGCGTTTCAACCGCTCTCGTTCCCATCGATGATGGGTCTCATTGCGCTCGCCGGCGTTATCATCAACCACGCCATTATTCTCATGGATGCGATGATTAAACGCATGAAAGACAGCCACGGTAGAAGCTTTACCGAGATTGTGACTGATGCTTCCACAACGCGCTTGCGCCCTATTGTGCTCACCACGCTCACAACAGTAATCGGTATGATTCCGCTCACGTTTGCCTCGGCGCTGTTCGGCCCGCTGGCGCTTGCAATTCTCTTCGGTCTTTCGTTTGCGATGCTTCTCACGCTTGTATTCGTGCCAATTCTTGTGCGACG
This sequence comes from uncultured Candidatus Saccharibacteria bacterium, assembly GCA_964471165.1. Taxonomy (GTDB): domain Bacteria; phylum Patescibacteriota; class Minisyncoccia; order Phycocordibacterales; family UBA2100; genus UBA10103. The sequence goes on along the minus strand of CAYYEX010000001.1, from coordinate 18,955 downwards.
CTGGCCGGGGAGCGTGATTGCGAAGCAGTTCAATGTACTGAGCCCAGTGGGCGGCCGTGCTGCAGGTACGCCTGTGCCACAAGGAATGCTCTACAACTTCTTTGCGGGGCGATTGAATCGCACACACTTCATCATTGGATTCGTGGCGTCACTCGTTCTCGCCGCCGCACTGTTTATGCTGGTTTCCGTAGCATCAGCATTCATTCCGTCGATGTACGCAATGATTCTCGTTATCTCAGTTGTCTACGCAGTGATAACTGGTCTGCAGATTCGCCGACTGCACGATATCGGCTACGATGGATTCGTTTCGCTGCTCACGCTCGTGCCGGGAATAAACATTGTGTATCTCGTCTGGCTCATTGCTAAGAAAGGCACGCCCGGGGACAACATGTACGGACCTGAAGATAGTGCCGGGCACGCAATTGCAAAAACGCTTGGTTTGCGCAAATCGCACGGTTCGGGCCCGTACTAGCAAGAAAGACATGCCCTCTGGGCACGTCTCATAGATGAAGGTACCCTTCGGGGTATACTTTTGAAGTATGAAAAAACAGGCGATTCTTCCACTCATCATTATCGTTTCTGTCCTCGGATGGGCAGGGGCTATTTCTGCACAATCCACAGTGGGTGCGGAAGCTTCTGCAAGTGCTGAAGCGGACTCCGGTGGAGGCCTCGGTCAGGGCTTGCGAAACATGGTTCGGGGAATTCTTGGCGACGACGATGCCAGTTTTGTGCCACCGGCAGCGCCCGAAGCGTCGCTCATGATGCAGGCCAACCCCACGCTCGAAGCGCCGGCTCCTACTCGAATGATGATGCAGGCAAAAACAACAGCAGCAGAAGACATGTCGACTATGTCTGTAGAAGCACTGACTGCGGCCGAGCTTTCTGCATATACGCGTGAACTCATGCGTGAGGACAACAAAATACAATCTATAGAAACCGCCGACACACACGTGCGCATTACCTATGCGCAGCCTGCAAAAGTACTTAAGTTTGTTTCGGTCGTAATGAAAATCACGGTTAGCACATATATCGATGGAAGAGTCGAAGTGTCGTACCCCTGGTACGCATTCGCTGCATCCAAACACTCAGCAGAATTGAAAGCGGCAGTTTCCAATCGTGTTCAGCCGATGACATCTGTCGAAGCAACCGAATCGTTTTCGCTCGAGACACAACGAGCCTTGGTAGATGCCATGCATGTGGTACTCGCTACCGAGTTTAGTTCGTCTACCGGAGGGGACCAGTAGGACCGCCAGAACCCTTTCTAGACAAACTCCTCATGAGCAAGTACGCTCACGAGATGTCTTACACACCATCAAAGGAAATTTTAGAAAAATACGCTGACGTTATGGTCAACTTTGCCCTTGGCGGCGGCAAAGGAATTAAAAAAGGAGAAGTCGTGCGTGTTTCCGCGACTGAATCAGGAAAGCCGCTTTTTGCGGCCATTTGCAACGCAATAGTAAAAAGCGGTGGACACGTAATCTCCAATTACTCACCTGACGACGAGCAAGGCGACAAGCGCCGTGCAGAAAGCTTTACGCGTTTTTTCTACGAAAACGCCAAGGACCACCAGCTCGATTTCTTTCCGAAGGCGTACTTGAAAGGTATTGCGGAACAAATTGACCACTCGCTCTACATTTTCTCCGACGCAGACCCACATGCGCTCAAAGGTGTGGACCCGAAGAAGATAATGCGCCGCGGCCTTGCCATGAAGCCGTACAAGGATTGGCTCAATCAAAAAGAGTGGAACAACAAGTTCACCTGGACTATTTGTTTGTACGGCACACCGGCAATGGCGAAAGAAGCCGGCATTTCAGAAAAGGAATACTGGAACCAGATAATCAAAGCGTGCTTCCTCGACGAAAAGGACCCAATCAAAAAATGGAAATCGGTATACAAGGAAATCGATATGTTCCGCGGCAAGCTCAATAAACTCTCGCCTCAAATCGACAAGCTCCATGCAGTGGGAGAAGACATGGATTTGTGGATTACACTGGGCGAAAAGCGCTCATGGATGGCAGGCTCTGGCCGCAACATTCCGAGCTTCGAAATTTTCACCTCACCGGACTGGCGCGGAACCAACGGATGGATTCGTTTCAACCAACCGCTCTATCGCTATGGCAGCAAGGTAACGGGCATTCAGCTTTGGTTCAAAGACGGCCTCGTGGTGAAAGCAACAGCAAAGACCAACGAAAAGCTCCTGCAAGAAATGATTGCAACCAAGGACGCAAATAAAGTGGGCGAGTACTCGCTCACCGACAAACGCCACTCACGCATTACCAAGTTCATGGCAGAGACGCTCTTCGACGAGAACATGGGTGGGCCATTCGGTAACACACATATCGCTGTGGGTATGTCGTATCGCGACACCTATGCGGGCGACGTGAGCAAGCTCTCGACCAAAGAGGCACAGAAACTTGGCTTCAATGATTCTTCTGTACACACCGATATGATCTCAACCACAGATCGCACTGTGACCGCGCATCTCAAGAATGGAAAGACGGTGGTTATCTACAAGAAAGGGATGTTTGCGCTCTAAAGCGGCATGAAGACGGTTTACCTTGTTCGACACGGACAAAGCGAAGCCAATGTGGCCCCTGTTTTCCAGGAGCCGACTTCGCCGTTGAATGAGGCCGGAAGAGAACAGGCAGCGTTGATCGCGGAACGAATTAGTAAGATCTCGTTTGATGCGCTCGTTGCAAGCCCGTTCACGCGCGCAAGAGAAACGGCAGAAATGATCGCTAAGAAAACGAATAAATCTCCGGAGTATTCGGAGCTATTTGTCGAGCGCATCAAGCCGACGAGTATCAACGGTAAGCCCTATTCCGATGAGGCAGCCAACGTGATTTGGCGACAGTGGGAGACGAGTCTCTATACGACGGGAATGCGCGTGGAGGATAGCGAGAATTTTGAAGATCTCGTACGCCGTGCGGACGAAGCACTAAGCTATCTGTGTGATCGGCAGGAGTCGGCGATCGTTGTTGTGACACATGGTTTTTTTCTCAGAACAATCGTGGCTCGTGTGCTCCTTAAAGACATGCTTACACCGGAGTCATATCAGAGTATTCAACGCTCTGCAGACATGCAGAATACGGGGATAACAGTCCTGCGATACCAAGAGAGCTTTGAGCAGGATGCTTCGTGGCGATTGTGGACATACAACGACCACGCACATTTGGGATAGCGCTTCACGGTGTATTCAGCATTCGTGCGTCATGATACGACCTCAGTGAATTACTAGAGGTCGTATTTTGATATGTCGTATGCACTTTTTTAAATCCAGTACATTTCGTCACGTGGTCGTGGCGATTATCGGTGCGGTAATTGGCGTCCTCTATTTCGGTAATGCTCTTACGGCATATGCGGACACGCAGGCATCTGTATCTATCGCGGCAAACGGGCAAACGATTGTTCACGGTGCGCAGGTAACGTCGGTTACAGGCGCCGAAATTCGGGCCACTTCGAAGTGGGGTCCGGCAAAAGTAGAATGGATTATTCACGTTACCGGGGCGACAAATTTTGAACCCGAGCAAGCAGCTGAGCAGCCATATGTGCAGGTGGGAGATAAAATCGGTTTCTCGGGACTGCTCGACATGCAAGCGGCCTCTCTGTCGGTGCGTGCAGGCACACTGTGGAACGAGAGCATACTACAAGAGGGAACGTCCTTGGAGGGAGTTGTGCTTTCTGTGGCGACAGACGATGTGCTGGTACAAACAAATACAGGAACATCGACGATTCAGGTTACTGCGGGCTCTATTGTGACCATGAACGGCAACAAGGGCTATCTGAGTAATTTGGTGCCGGGGGACACAGTGAAAGCCTATGGCACATTTAACACAAGAACTCGCGTGTTGGAGTCGCAGACTGTGGGGTGGTATTCGCAACCAGTAAGCGAGTCGCTCGCCCTCGTGCAGAAACAAGGGTTCTTCGAGAGTATTATCGGGTGGTTCAGGCTCGATGGCAGTCCGCTCTCCATTCGATAAAATGCCTTAAAAAAAGGTATATAATCCTTTTCGATGCACCACTTACTTGAAACCCAGCAGTTTGACCGTGCCGCTTTAAAAGAGTTGTTCGCAATTGCGACAAAGATGGAGAATCATCGGGATGATTCGTTACACGGCAAAATACTTGCCTCGCTTTTTTATGAACCGAGCACGCGCACACGTTTTTCGTTTGAGTCCGCAATGTTCCGTTTGGGTGGCCAGGTAATCACCGCTGAGAACGCCAACGAAATGTCGAGCGCAATCAAGGGCGAAACACTCGAGGACACAATCCAGGTTTTGAATAATTACGCCGACGCGATTGTAATTCGCCACCCAGAAATCGGCACCGCAGAGCGAGCTGCCGCTGTTTCGGGTGTGCCAATCATCAACGCAGGCGATGGCGCGGGGCAACACCCCACACAGGCGCTGTTGGATTTATACACGATTGAACGAGAGTTTGGCCGCATTGATGGTGCACACGTGGCAATCATCGGCGATTTGCGTTACTACCGTTCTGCGCGCTCGCTCTCATACCTCTTGAGTAAATACAAAGATGTAACCATCACCGGCGTTTCCATGCCGGAGCTTACGATGACCGACGAATTGAAAGACCACTTGAAGGCGAGTGGTGTGACCTATCACGAGACAGACTCGCTCGCTGACGCAATGAAGGACGCCGATGTGATTTACCAAACCCGCATTCAAAAAGAGCGCCTCTCGCCAGAAGCATATGAGCGCACAAAAGGCCACTACGTAATCAACCGCCCACTTGCGGATTCGATGAAAGAGGGAGCCATCATCATTCACCCGCTCCCGCGCGTGGGAGAAATCACACCAGACGTGGACCAATCGCCACATGCTGTCTACTTTAAACAAGTGGGTTACGGTGTCATCATCCGCATGGCCATCCTCAAACTCATCTTCGACCCCGAGCACGCACTCTCCTAATAATCATTTTGTGAAGTTATACACAGAAGATGTGTAAACTTCATCATGTTTTGATTGGTAGGCTAAGAAAGTCTGTGGCACCGCCACGGCTTTTCCGTGAACGTATTCTCTCTGCGTGACTCGGTTTTCAACAAGGCAATTTCTATTGTTCTCTGTTTTCTCGTAGTTGCACCCCTGGTGCCGGTAAAAACTTTCGCTCTCGCTGCGCCCTCTGTTCCCAATCAAAACGTTTTTACTCAGAGTAGTCAGGCAAAAGTTGATGGTTCAACTGGGGCGTTAACACAACGAATCGCTCTGTCGATTCCCCCCGGCCGCCTTGGCATGCAGCCCGACCTAGCGCTCGAATACAATAGTCAGCGCACAGAAAACAGCATTGTTGGATACGGATGGTCGCTATCAATCCCATATATTGAACGCTTGAATAAAACGGGGGTACAGAACCTGTACAATCAACCGACTTACAGTTCTTCGATAGATGGAGAGCTTGCGACCACCACAACCGCAACATCGAGTCCATACCGGGCAAAGATTGATACAGGGGCATATAATTCATACACACTTTCCGGCAATGTGTGGACCGTTTACGATAAAAAAGGCACTAAATACACGTTCGGCTCGGATTCGTCGGGCAGAACAGAATCTACATCCTCGCCAACACTTATATATCGCTGGATGTTGCAAGAAGTCCGAGATACGAACGGAAATTACGTAAAGTACACCTACGTAAAGGATTTCAATCAAGTTTATCCATACAAGATTTTCTACACGGGTAATGGCGTTACGGACGGTCCGCTGACAATCACGTTCTCCACATCGACACGTGCAGACCAGCTAACGAGCTATAAAGAGGGATTTGGGGTTACCACTCGATTCCGAGTCACCCAAATATTGGCCGAAGTTTCAGGCTCCTGGACTCAGAAGTATGCGCTTTCGTACACCACGGGAAATAACGGCTCGCGTTCGCTGCTTTCATCGGTTCAACAAACAGGAAAAGACGAATCGGCGGCCCAAATCTCGCTGCCTCCCATTAATTTCACGTATATATCGACGAGTACTCGCTACGTTTCGCCAAGTTCTGCCGACCTAATCCTCAATAAAGCCTCAATGGTTCCCGGTGACGTAAATGGTAACGGGTTAAATGATATATCCCTTTTCAAATCAGTCTCAGGGGTATACCAAGGTTCAATTTCCCTTGACCAAGCGAATGCTGTGAGTGTCACGCCCCCATGGATATGGGCAGATAGCAGTAATATTCCGCAGGAATATGGTGTACGCTACGTGGACATAAACGGTGATGGAAAAGTGGATGTTGCGAAGGGCCTTTCCGAATCAGGAAGTTCGACCGTAGGTGTCTATCTCAACTCGTATGCCACATCTACGGGTTTCAGTTGGGTTGCGAGCACTACATATACAGGAGAAGTGCCAAACTTCGCCATCAATTCTCCAGGCACTGGCTTGACCACAGGGTTGTTTGCAGAGGTTAATGGCGACGGACTTCCGGATTTTATCCTGGCAGCCGCTGGGGAAACAAAGAAGGCGTATTTGGGAAATGGATCGGCATGGGATACAGGTACAACGACCTTATACACTGCGCCGATGGACTTGCCGGGACCCAGTGGCGGGGTGGCAAGCTACTCTCAGCTCGTAGATGTGAATGGAGACGGTCTCGATGATTGGTTTCATTCGGATGATGTCAAAACGACGGTGCGATTAAATACCGCACGTGGTTGGGAGACTTTTGATGACCCTCGGTGGACGATTGCAACACCGACGTATTACAAAACTGGGTCGCCTTCGCAATATTACGATCGCGGGATGAGATTCATGGATATCAACGGCGACGGGCTTGCGGACTTTGTCCGCGCTTATCAGGCGCCAATAAATATTGCACCCGCTGGAATGAATCCAGCGGAGGTTGCGGACGTTAAAATCGTGTACCTCAATACGGGTTCCGGTTGGGCTACGAGCACAGCATACACATTTCCGAGCTATATCACGCAGGTAATCGTGGACGGCACTTCAAACTGGGACGGGCACTTCGCAAATATCGAATACGCAAACTGGTCGGGGAATGGTCAGCAGCAGCAGGACATCATCGAACGCGTCGGAAGCATGTACGGTGGTACGACAACAATTAACTATGTGCAATCCGCGCAAACAGGCTTAAACCCCGAACTACCCGTTTCTCTTTTGGTGGTTTCAAAGATAACTACAGACGACGGATTCGGTAACACATCCGCGACGACGTACACATATTCTGGCGGGAAGATGTATCTCGCGCGTGGGGTTAGAGACAAGCGCTTTGGTGGTTTTTGGAAAACAACAGAAACAAAACCGAATGCGGTTGTAACGACGTATTTCAACCAGGGAGACGCAACCGCAACAACGAGTGGCGAACAAACTGAAGGGTTTGCACAAGTTAATCGTCCGTTTAGAGAGGATGTCTCGGATATATCGGGAAATCTATTTCAACGAACATTTTATCGTTGGGATACAGCAGACCGCGGCAATAGCATTTTTATTGGCCTCGGACGGAAGCTTGTTCAGTTGTTTAATGGCGGGTCTATTCATAAAGATGTGGGAGAAGCATATACGTATGCATCAACAACAAATGGCGACTTGATAGAGTCTGACGAATTCGGAGAGGTCCAGGGTGCTGACGATGGTACTTACACTGACGTGGGTGACGATGAGCGTGGCACGAGTTTTCTCTATGCAGCGAGCAGTTCAGTCAACATGAGCGTTCCAACTGAAAAACGCACCCTAAAATTGGATTTCACGGCAACTACAACTGTTACCTCAAGTACTTCAACTGCGTACAGCTACTTAATCATTGGAGGCGGGGGAGGCGGTGGCGGTTCTTGGTTTAACTCTGGCGGTGCAGGGGGCGGTGCAGGCGGCATGAAGTCTGGTGCAAGTACACTCACAATACCCGGTTCATTCACCGTGACTGTCGGCGCAGGTGGCGCAGGTTCTGGGGCAAACTCGAGTTCAAATGGTACACATGGAGCAACTTCGACCTTTAACGGTATCTCCTCCGACGGTGGCGGTGGCGGTGCGCCCGCGCTTGGAACCACAGGTTCACAAGGTGCCTCTGGCGGCGGCGGATACTCATCAAACGCTGGGGGCAACGGTACTGCGGGTCAAGGTAATAATGGCGGAAAAAATTCTGGCGCGTGTAATCAGGGTGGTTCAGGCGGAGGTGCGGGGGCTGCCGCAACTGATGGGTCCGCAGGAGGTAATGGTTCAGCGAGTTCGATTACAGGTTCTTCAGTGACATATGCGGGTGGTGGTGGAAATGGTGGCTCAAATTGTAGTGGTGGTGGCCAGTCGGGCGGCACTGGTGGTGGTGGCGCAGGTGGTAGTGCTGGTGGAGCGCAGGCTGGTAATCCAGGCACAGATGGCCGCGGAGGGGGTGGCGGTGGAAGTAAGGATGGCGCGGCTGGTGGAAAGGGTGGTGACGGGACGGTTATCATCTCAGTACCGACGTCCGTCATTTCTGCTTACACAGTGACTGGTGGTTCGCGCACGACAAGTGGAACCAGTACCATCTTTACGTTTTCAACAAGTGGCACATGGTCAGTAAGCGGGTCCTCGACTGCAACGACTACAGTGGGTACAACGATTGCTCTTGAAAAATATACATACGACAACACCACGTATGGGTCGGTGAATTTGGGTAATCCCACAAAGGCAGAAAAATGGATTTCTGGGTCCACCTACGCAAGTACCACAAAGGCATACAACTTGTACGGGCTGCCTACTCAAGAAAAAGACCCACGAGGCAACACAACGAGCTTTGTATATGATTCCCTGAACTTATATGTCGCTACCAGCACGAATCCGCTCAGTCACACTGTGGGTTATCAATACGACTACTCAGCAGGGAAAGTAAAACAGAAGACCGACGAAAATAATAGAGTCTTCCAAACTATTTTCGATGCACTTGACCGGCCAACGCAAGAAAAACAGCCAGACCAAACGACGCCCACTACGCTCGTCACAAAGACACAATACACATATACGAACACGCCAAATGCGTTTGCTGTGCAGCGAACAGCAAACTTGAACGCCGCATCAAGCACAAACGCCTACGAATATCTTGACGGCCTTGGACGCACGATTCAAACCCGTGCGAGCACGGAAACCACCAACCAGTACGCCGTCAAAGATATGAGTTACGACGCGAGTGGATTCAACTGGCGAGAAACGTTGCCGTATTTCTCATCGGGCACCGCTCGTTCTGCGCCGACAGCAACAGCTGCGCTCTACTCCACGTCGCTTCGCGATTCGCTTGGTCGGCTCACTGCAATAGGAAACGCTGTTGGAACAACATCAAACTCGTACGCGAACTGGGCGATTACAACCACCGACCCAATGGGTAATTTGAAAGATGTATCAAAGGATGCGTTCGGAAATATAGCGAATGTTGTAGAACACAATGCCTCGACGCTCGCGACCACTACCTACACGTGGGACTTAACCGGTAGCCTCGCAACGACCACGGATGCGCTTGGGAATGTGCGCGGATTCGTGTATGACGGACTCGGTCGTCGAACGCAGGCGCAAGACCTGCACGCTCCCGCAGATTCCACGTACGGCCTGTGGCAATTTACATATGATTTCGCAGGCAACGTATCGCAACAAGTAGATCCCAAGAGTCAGACAGTGAACTTCGTCTACGACGGACTCAATCGGGTTACAAGTGAGGACTACACAGGCTCAGGCGGTACTGAAATTACATATACGTACGACACTTGTACGGATGGCAAAACACGACTTTGTATTGCAGCCACACCGTCGGCAACGTCGAGCTACGCATACAACGCACTTGGGCTCACGCGGTTTGCTACAACGACTGCGTCTAGTACGAACTACATGATGCAGTACACGTACGACCGCCTTGGAAATATCACGGACCTCACATATCCGAACAGCACACTCGTTTCATATATCTATAACCCCGGTGGGCAAGTGTATGCGGTGCGGAAAAAGGCGCCATCAGATACCGTGTGGAGTAATGTTGCATCGACAACAAGCTATTCGCCGCTTGGTCAAGTCGGCACCACCACATTCTGGAATGGTGTGAGAACAGTCAATACCTACGATGCCGCACATTTGTACAGACTGTCGAGCAAGTACACGTCCAAAACCGCAACATCAAGTCCGTTCCTTCAGAAAATCGACTACACATACGATGCGGCCAGTAACATCACGCAGATAACTGATTGGACACAAACCGGAGCAGCAAAAAGTGTCTCCTACTCCTACGACGGACTGAATAGACTTACAGGGGCATCGATGACAAATGCTTCTTCGTCCCCGTATTCCGAGTACTATCTCTACGACGTACTGGGCAACATGACGTATATGGGTACAACGTCGCCATCAAACGGAAACACTGGCTCGCTTGATTTGGAAGTGGGCTCCGCGCAATACACGTATCATAACGACGCTACGGCATTCGATATAACGGGTGACATGACCATTGAGGCATGGGTAAAGCCGGAATCAATGAACGATGTTTTCGGCGTGGTTAGCAAAACACGAGAAAGTGGCGCAGATCCAAGTGCGTACGCATTTCTCATTTATCAGCCGACACATTTTGGCTTTACATCGAATCTTATGGGATTTGATACGCCAGTCTCCGGTAGTCTCGCCACTAGTACCTGGTCGCACATTGCGGTGGTGTATGACGCAATCACCAACAAAGCAGAGTTTTTCCTGAATGGTCTGTCTGTGGGTACGACGAGCACTTTCGCTGACGACCCGCAGAACGACGCATTCAGAATTCGCATAGGGACGTATGGCTCGGATGGCTCGGCGGGGAGCGCCGGATATGATGGGTTATTGGACGACGTGCGAATCTGGAATGTAAAACGTACACAATCGCAAATCAATACAAATAGGGGCTCACAGCTCACCGGCGCGGAATCCGGACTTGCCGCATACTACAAGTTCAATCAATCATATGCAGACAGCACCGCAAGTGCCAACGACTTAACTGCTGTAAATAACCCAGCATTTAGTACAGACAGCCCGAGCGGTGGTGCGACAACGACTCCGACGCACCTATACGCTGGAACTGGCTACGCCAATCCGCACGCTCCGACATCAGTATTTGGGACAACGTTTACTTACGACAACAATGGCAACGAAACGAATGCGGGGGCATGGAACCACACGTGGGACTACCGCAATCGAATGACTCAGGTTGCTACTGGCACAGCTACGAGCACCTATGCCTACGACTATCAAAATCAGCGTGTACGACAGACAATCGGGACTGCCACAACGTTGTATCCGCACAAGTATTGGGACATATCAGGAGCAACCTCCACTTCGTACATATTCCTAGGTGACTCGCTACTTGCGACAGTTGCCGCAGACGGCAGGTCAACAACGACAAGATACATTCACTCAGATCATCTTGGTTCCACAAACGTGGTTACAAATGCCTCGGGCACCCCGTTTCAAGTCCTCGACTACCTGCCGTACGGTGGTATTCGTTATTCAAGCTCAACTGGTCAGACAAACGAAAAGCATCAATTCATCGGCCAATACACTGACGCTAGCGGGTTAAATTATCTAAATGCTAGGTATCTACAAAACTCTCGCGGACAGTTCTTGAGTCAGGATGCGATCCACTTAGCAATTGGGGATCTTGAGAGGTTAAAAAACATAACTGGAAATAGTGAGCCATATTTCTTACTCGATCCCCAACAGTTTAATAGCTACTCGTACGGCAGAGGCAACCCAATGCGCTTCTCAGACCCACAGGGAACTTATATAGAAAGCGGATTCGATCTTGCGATGCTTTCAATTTCAGTAGGAATCTTTTTTGCCAATCCGAGCTGGTCAAATCTCGGGGCAGTGGGACTCGACACTACTTCGCTGGCATTGCCTGGGGTACCAGCCATTGGGGGGCTTACGTTGCGCGCAGCAAAGGCTGGGGAAGCTGCAGCTTCATTGGCAAAAAATCAGAAAGCGGGTGCCATCGGAGAACAAGCAGCCGAGATAGTTAAGAACACCGAAAAAATTCCGTCCGTAACTAAGCCTGGCACCAGCCGGATTCCCGATATTTTCGACCACAGTGCCAAGACAATTGGTGACGTTAAGAATTCTAACTATCAAGCATGGACGGCTCAACTTAGAGATTTTCATGCGCATGCGCAAAAGATTGCCTACAAGATGCAGCTGATTATTGACCACAGAACTCAACTAAGTAACACTATAAAGCAATTGAATAACCAGATTGAAGTTATTCGGAAAAACTTGAATGAGATTAAAAAAAGTAAGTAGACGTTTGATCTATGAATGAAATCTTAGAAACCACATATAATCTCGCGTTCGATCTAATTGAGGTCAGGCTAAATAAAAGAGAGGAAGTTGCTCCCTTTGTTGTTACGCTCGGCAGAGGCCACAGTAGACCAGAGGTGCATATGTATGAACCCGTCGCAGAGAACGCCGCTGATCAATTAGAAGTAATCCGAAAGGACTTGCGAAAGACGGTGCAGGAGGGGGAGATAGTGGCCCTCTGCCTCTGCTTCACAGTGGGGGTTATCGATCCGCGTACAGATGAGAAAGTAGATGCGATCCAAATGGAATTAGCTGATGGTGAAACTGGAACAATAAACATTTATATTCCTTACGATTTTAACGACACGGTGTTTATAAAAAAGCCATTTCAAACTCCATCGACGACGAAGTTTTTTAACGTTGACTAGAGTAAACATATGGCATCCGCAACAGCTTTTATATGTTAATCCCATCATTAATCGCGGTGATAGAATAGATAGATATGTTACGTCGAGTCTTTGCCCTCGGAACCATTCTTGCAGTCATTGCAATGCCGATTATTGCAACCGGACAATCAGTATCAACGTCTTCCGACGCAGAAATATTTGCAACAACAACTACCCCTATTCTGCCACTTCCGCCTACCGATGAGAGCATTGCTACTGCTACAGAGGAGAGTGTCGCAACCTCATCTGAGGAAACCGTTGAGGCCAGTACGAGTACGCCAATAGTTGAGGAGGTCGTTATTGCTGAAGATGTGGCAACGAGCGCGCCGGAGGTTCAGACCGATGAGGTTGTTGAAACGCTTTCACTAGCAGACATTGATATAGCTATACAAACGGTTGTAGCTGCGCAATCTGAGCACTACGAAAAAAATGGAAAGTACCTGCAGATTTTAGAGAGACAACGATTGCCGGAGTACGAGTCCGGAGACTTTCTGGAAAAGTTCGGCACAAGCACTTCCAACAGCATTTCTGTGAATGTGTACGATAGTCCAAAGGGAAAAGGTTTCCAGGTAATTTATCGCGATAAAAACACTGTCAAAGCAATCGGCTACGGACCGGACGCCGAATCACTCACATATACCATTGAAACACCCGTAATCGACACAGATGCAGTGACAATCGCAACGACAACAGCAACAAGCACCGAGACAATTTTGGAAGCGACGTCGACGGTTGAAGTTGCGAGTTCGACGCCGGACAACGAAACGTCGACTTCGACGGACGCCGTGACGGAACCGACACCGAGTGGTGAGGATGCAGAGGTCGGTACAACAACGCCTGTTATCGACAGAAAAATCGACGAGGCGACTGATAGCGAACCGGATGCAGAACCTGACGACGCGCCAGATGCGTTGCCTGAGTCGGAGCCAGTTGCTAGCGAGCCCGCACCGGAAGCAGTACAAGCGGATTCTGTCACATCGACGGAGTAAAAAGCATCAATTACTACGCGTACTGGGCGACACTGGGCAGCGTGGCGTGCTCCTCGGAGTGCTCAGGGATTGCGGCTGTAATTGCGAGCATTACGGTTGCGCCAATCAGGACCGCTGCTAGATGCGGCATCCATTTACCTTTGGCACGAGCGGATTCTATTGCATGCGGTATGAGGTCGCGAATCACCACCGAGAGGAAGCCCCCGGCCGCGAGCGCCGCAAGAATTGATACTGTGCCTCCGGTTGTTGCGAAAATCAGAGATATAGCGATGCCAACAAGCACCGTTGAGGACGAGAGGAAGTTATATGTCAGCGCCTGTCGGTCGGTATATCCTGCATGCTTCAGAACGAAGAACTCCGAGATTTCTTGCACAAGTTCATGCAGCATAATGCCGACGGTTGCTCCTACTCCGATGCGCCAGTCTGCGAGAAACGCCGAGACAATGAGAAAACCATCGGTAATATTGTGCACTGCGTCCGACAATAAAACGCGACGACCATCGACATGTGAGTGTGAGTGATTTGCTTCTTCGTGGTGGTGGTGTGAGTCGGGAATGAACCCGTGCACAATTTCGAGCGCGACAACGCCAATGACGATGCAAGCAGCAACAACGGGAAGTGACGTGGCGCCCTCAAATGCTTCACCGATAAGATGGTACGCGAGCACGGAGAGTACCCCCGCAGAGAACGTGGCGAGGTAGGTGATACGAGATTTCATCCAATGCCCGAATCGATTGGATGTGAATATGACTCCAGAGAGGGACACGAACATTACGCAAACACCTGCAAGAATTGAAAATAGTGCAGCCATAAATATTATGCACTCGTGCACGCATTGCAGCGGCCAAATAGCTCGAGAGAGTGATCGGAGATTGCTGCAAAGTGGGAGCTCTTTTTGAGCGCTTTCTGGGCAATCGTCTCAATATTGCAACCGGTAAAGTCTTCGGTTGTGCCGCAATCAACACAGACCAAGTGATGATGGTCGTGCTCGTCCTGCAGCTCGTAGAGCTTTGCGTCACGTTTAAGGTCAACCGCACGGACGAGTCGCACCCGGATAAAATGCTCGAGCGTACGATAAATCGTTACGCGGTCGATGGGTGAACGGGAGAGAGAGCGAAAGATTTCGTCAACAGATAATGGACTTGTTGCGGCGCCTAGTTTCTGCAAGATAACGATGCGGGGTCGGGTAGCCCGCAAGCCGGCGGAGCGAAGACGAGTCTGTATTGCTGCGTTGTCCATGTAGCGAGTATACATATATGCAAATGACTTGCAACTAGCTGTTCACGATAAAAGATCAATTCCGCGTATAATCCTGTAATGAAATTGAGCAGAGCACTTTTCTCGGTCATTGCGTTTTTGTGTCTCGTTCCATTTGGCGCAGGTGCACAGGAGCTTGTGCACGACACGACGGTAACTATGAAAGCGCGAGTGCTTGAGGTTATCTCTCAAGAGCTGCAGGAAGTCCCCGGCACCGGTGTGCAAAGCACATATCAAACAATCAGTGTGGAGGTGTTGGACGGTCCGGAGAAGGGGAAAATTGTCACCGTCGAAAATGACTACCTTGTTCTAAAACAAGGCACGGTGTTTTATCTTATGCATACAACCGATGCGCTCAATGAGGGCGAATACTATTCGGTATCGGAA
Source organism: uncultured Candidatus Saccharibacteria bacterium (assembly GCA_964471165.1). GTDB lineage: Bacteria > Patescibacteriota > Minisyncoccia > Phycocordibacterales > UBA2100 > UBA10103. The sequence continues at coordinate 3,649 of CAYYEX010000001.1, read as the reverse complement.
CCATACCGACTCCCAGCGCTCCTTGCCCTTACCGTGCTGTTCATCGCAGTGGTTGTGATATTTGGCGGTATGCAGGGCCTGCGCGGGCTCCTTGCACTCGTGGGCAGTCTCTTTTTCATAATGTTTCTACTGCTGCCGGGCATTCTGCAAGGGTACCCGCCGATTTTGGTTGCTGTCGGTGTGGCATCGATAATTATTGTGGGAGCGTCATATATCACGCACGGATTCACGCGCACGACGTCTGTTGCCGTGTTCGGCATGATTCTCACGGTTTCGCTCACGGGAATACTCGCGTACGTGGCAATTCCGTTCGCTCAACTGAGTGGATTCTCCTCGGACGAAACGGTGTATCTGAACATGAATACACGGGGGGTTCTAAATATTGCTGGATTGCTGATAGGGAGCATGATTATCGGCACGCTCGGTGTTTTGTATGACGCAGCGATTGGACAATCGGTTGCCGTGGAGGAGTTGGTATCCGCCGGAAAACATCTTTCGCGACTCGAGGTCTATAAGCGCGCGCTGCGCATCGGCCGAGAGCACATTGGCGCGCTCGTGAACACGCTGGCAATTGCGTACGTGGGGGCTGCACTTCCGCTCCTGTTGCTTTTCTATGGGTACGGCGATGGTGACGTGCTCATGAGTATAAACAGAGAAATTTTTGCCACCGAGATAGTGCGTACCATTGTGGGCTCCATCGGCATTGTGCTTGCGGTACCGATTACCACCGCCATTGCAGTGCGTTTTTTGTGGGGACGAGCACCTATGGTCAAAAGAGAAACGAGTCACGGTCACAGCCACTAGACGCAAACACCCTCGTGGTATGATGCCGCTCATGTCCGAGGCGGATATCCGAGCCGATAGGCTGAAAAAAATCCAGGCGCTAAAGGAAGCGGGGATGGACCCGTATCCGGCAAAAGCCGAACCCACTGCAACAATCGCTGAGTTTGTCCGCACATTTGCAGAGCGGGAAGCCGAAGGCTCTCCCGCAACAGTGGCTGGTCGTGTGATGGCCTCACGAGGCCAAGGCGGCATTATGTTTGCCGATATCGACGATGGAACGGCGCGCTTACAGTCGGTGCTCCAGAAAGACGACATGGATGAAGCGCTTTTCGCGCTCTACGAAGCAGTTGTTGATACGGGAGACTTTATTGAAATCACAGGCACTGCGTACACGACCAAGCGGGGAGCGCAGTCGATAAAAGTGCGCTCGTGGCGGATGATTGCAAAGTCGCTCCTACCGATTCCGGACAGCTGGTATGGACTGAAGGATGAGGAACTGATTCTGCGACAGCGGTATCTCGATATTCTGCTCAACGAGGATGTGCGGGCAATGTTTATCCGCCGCTCGAAATTCTGGCAGACTATCCGTAATTTTTATCTTGAACGAGGATTCTTAGAAGTAGAAACTCCAGTGCTCGAAAGCACGCCGGGAGGCGCCGATGCGCGACCATTTGAAACGCATCACAACGCGCTCGATATTGATGTGTCGCTTCGTATTTCTCTCGAGCTTTGGCTTAAGCGTTTGCTCGTTGCAGGCTATCCAAAAGTATTTGAAATCGGTCGCATATTTCGAAATGAAGGCCAGTCGCGCGAGCACCTGCAGGATTACACGCAGCTGGAATCCTACGAGGCGTTTAAAGATATGCGCGACGGCATGGAGTTCGTTCAGGAGCTCTACCGCACGATTGCAAAGAATGTGTATGGCAAGTACACGTTTGAAATCAATAATCACACGGTAGATTTGGCAGACAACTGGAGCATCATCGATTTCGTTGAAGTGATTCAGAAAGAGTACGGCGTGAATGCAATTTCATGCACAGAAGAGGAGGCAATACAGGCCGCAAAGAATGCAGGTGTTGTGTTTGGTGATGCACCAAACAAAACGCGTGCGATAGATGGATTGTGGAAACTTATCCGCAAAGGCGTTGCTGGACCTGCATTCCTCGTGGGAGTGCCGGTGTACCTGGAACCGCTCGCAAAGCGTGTAGCGGGCAACCCCGACGTTGTTGAGCGCTTCCAGGTGGTGCTTGCGGGCTCTGAAATGGGTAAGGGCTTTTCTGAACTGAACGACCCACAAGACCAGCGCGCCCGATTTGAAGACCAACAGAAGCTTCGCGATGCGGGAGACGACGAGGCACAACGACTCGACGAAGACTATGTGCGTGCCATGGAATACGGCATGCCGCCGAGTTTTGGATTTGGTTGCTCGGAGCGACTCTTCTCGTTCCTCGAAAACCGCCCTGCCCACGAAACACAAATTTTCCCGCTCATGCGCCCGAAGGACATTTCGTAGCTCATATGACGGATGAGGAGTTCCAGCAGCTCGTTGCAGAGGCATATGAAAAGTTGCCCGAGTGGGCTCGAAATAAGGCCGACAATGTAACCCTCCTCATTGAGGATGAGCCGAGTGAAGAGGCGCGTGAGCAAAACAACCTCGCACACGATGAAACGCTACTGGGGCACTACCAAGGGGTTCCGATAACGCTGCGTGGCGAAGAATACGGCGGCATGGTTATGCCAGACGTCATCACTATTTTTAAAGAACCAATTTTAGACGCTGCCGACGAAGATTGTCCGCTTGATGCCAGCGATGAAGAGTTTTTGGAGCGCGTGCGCAAGGTGGTAGATGACACGGTGTGGCATGAATACGCCCACTATTTAGGCATGGACGAAGAGGAGGTACGGACACGAGAATCAAAGCGGACTCAGTCGTAAGGACGCATTTCTGAGTTACTCCTGTACGTCATCCAATTGGATAATTTACAGGAGTTAAAATATCAACAGGGTTATATATTTTTCTCTGTCGCTCATGTCTCGAGGTGCCCGAGTCCTCAAAAGTGTCCACATCGCTTTCGCCGGGAAGGAGTGTGGTATATATTTGCCCTGTTGCGTCGAAACCGGTTGACCTTGCGCGGCTGCGAGGATGATCCCAATCGGTACCACCGCTACTGGAGGGCGGCCCGTCGGGCTGACCCTCCTTTTTTTTGTTATAGTTTCAGCCATGGCAAAACTGTCCGAAGTACTTATAGAGCGGGGCTACGTGCACCAGCACTCATCTGAAACACTGGAAGAGCTAACTGATGGACCAAAGCGCACCGTGTATCTCGGCATCGACCCGAGCGCCGATTCTCTCCACGTGGGAAACCTTCAGGCAATGCTTGTGTTACGCCGGTTTCTTGAAAGCGGGCACAAGGTGATTCTCCTTATCGGCGGGGGCACTGGCATGATTGGGGACCCATCCGGCAAAAGTGAAGAGCGTAATCTTCTCGATGATGCCACGATTGATAAGAATGCTGAGGCAATTGGTGCACAGGGCTCACGCTTATTCAACGGCATGGAATTTTCGCTGATGAACAATGCGCAGTGGCTTCGTGGGCTCAACTACATAGAGTTTTTGCGCGACATCGGGAAACACTTCTCAGTCAACGCGATGTTACAGCGTGACTCCGTAAAAGAGCGCCTCGAAAATCAGGAGCAGGGCATTTCGTACACGGAATTTTCCTACATGCTCTTGCAATCATACGACTACCTGCATTTGCATACGGCGCACGGCTGCGATGTGCAAATCGGTGCATCCGACCAGTGGGGAAATATTCTTTCTGGCGTGGACCTCATCCGCAGAAAAACAGGCGACACAGTGTACGCA